>CAZQDY010000015.1:24855-47085 GCA_964592075.1 uncultured Gaiellales bacterium | reverse complement strand
AACCCCCTCGACCACGGTCGCCATCCGGCCGAACGACCCCCTCCGGCGCCCCCATCCCTGGGGCGCCGGAGGGGGTCTTCTCTTTAGCCCCTTGGTCCAGCAAGTGGGCCCCGCATGTGGGAGACTGATGAGGATGCGGCTGCTCCACGTGCGCGCCGCACCAGCCCTGGTAGACGTCTGACGGGGGCCGTGATGAACAGCGAGGCCGGCATGAAGATACTGGGCGTGGTCGGAAGCCCGCGTAAGGTCGGAAACACTCACACTCTCGTCGCAGCAGCTCTGGAGGCCGCCGGAAGAGCCGGCGCCGATACGCGTCTGGTGATGCTGCGTGATTTCCACATCGAGGGCTGCAGAGGGTGCGAGGGCTGCGCGACAGATCACAGGTGTGTGATTCAGGACGACATGCAGAACCTCTACCCCCTCATACTGGAGGCGGATGGTCTGGTTTTGGCATCCCCGGTCTACTTCTACAACGTGTCCTCTCCGGTCAAGAGCTTCCTTGAGCGCTGCTACTGCCTGGAGGCCTTCGACCCCGAGAACCGCGCATGCTGGGTGGGGATCCCCGAGGCGCTCGGGGGCGCCTGCGCGGTCGTCGTAGCCGTCGGGGAGCAGGCGGAGGAGCAGTATCTGGGACACACGCTCGAGGCGATGTCCCTGCCTCTCGCCGACCTCGGGTACCGTGTGGTGGCGAAGGTCAAGGCATGCGGGCTCTGGTCGGTAGGCGATGCCGACAGGGATCCAGAGGCCCTACGGGCCGCCGAAGAAGCCGGAGATCTGTTGGCGCGGACCATCAGGCTCCGCAAGTCGCTTGCCGCTCGAACGCAGGAAGGCGGCCGATCCGTGGCTGGAGATTGAGCTACCTACATGACGATCTTGTTGAGCGGGTACTCCACTATCCCCTCGGCGCCGGCCTCCTTGAGGCGCGGGATGATGGTTCGCACCACCGACTCATCGACGATGGTATTGATGGCCAGCCATTCTTCGTCGCTGAGGGAAGATATGGTGGGCCTGCGCAACGCCGGCAGTACCTGTAACACCGCGTCCAGGTCGGCACGCCGCACATTAAGCATCACCGCGACCTTACCCAGCGCGGCGATGGCGCCCTGCAGCAGCATGCTGATGTCTTCCAGCTTGCGCCGCTTCTCCAGGTCCTCCCATGATTGAACGTTGGCGATGAGCTGCGTATTAGACTCGAGCACCGTCTCCACGATGCGCAGCTTGTTCGCCCGCAGGGAACTGCCGGTCTCGGTGACCTCCACGATGGCGTCGGCCAGTTCGGGCGGCTTGACCTCAGTCGCCCCCCAGCTGAACTCCACCTTGGCCTTCACACCCTTCTCGGCCAGATAGCGCTTGGTGGTGGCCACCAGCTCAGTCGCGATGATCTTGCCTTCGAGATCTTTCACGCTCTGCACAGCAGAAGACTCGGGAACGGCCAGCACCCACCGCAGCACCTTGCCGAAGCTCTGCTTCGCATAGACGAGGTCGCAGACAGTATGCACGACGGCATCGTTCTCGCGGACCCAATCGAGACCGGTGACACCCGCGTCCAGTATGCCGTTCTCCACATAGCGTGCCATCTCTTGGGCGCGGATGAGCAGGCATTCGATCTCGGGATCGTCGACCACCGGGAAATACGAGCGGCTGCTGGTGGTCATGTTGTAGCCGGCCCGCTTGAACAGGTCGATGGTGGCGTTCTCCAAGCTGCCCTTGGGGATGCCGAGTTTAAGGATCATTGCTGACTCTCTTTCTGAGGAAGGCGCCCCGGCATTATAGCCTGACTCGCCCCGCCTCCGACCGACCGCTCCGCCGCCGAGCCCCTCGCCGCCCGGCCCCCCCGGCCGTCCCGCCTCTTGACGCGGGGCTCGCGTCACCCGCCCGGCCTATGATATACATGCAATTGCGCTCTGCGCTATTCATGTCCACGGATCGCGCACCATAGTTGTGTGCATCCTCCGGGACGTCGACGCCGCCGAAGGTTTGTCGACACGGAGGGACGCCGGTGGGAGACACCCTCCGGCTGGTACGAACACACGACCTCGACGAGCATCTGGCATCTGGCACCGATCTCACATCAGGCATCCGCGTCGAGGTTTGTCGCAAGAGCTTTCTGCACACACACCTAGGGAGGAAGATATGAAGGTCGGCCTCGTGGGCTTCGGGCGAACAGGAAGATCGGTGGCCCGCGTGCTGCTCGAATCCAAGGAGACCAATCTCCAGTGGGTCGTCAGGCGCTCCAGTGTGCTCCTGCACCGCTCCGTGCCGGAGTTCCTGGGTGTTGTCTCCGACGAGCCCGGTCTCATCTACAAGAGCGACGAGTTCACGGCAGAAGAACTGTTCGAGAGGCACCCCGTGGACGCCGTGGTGGATTTCTCCTCGGAGACGGGCTTGGACTACTACGGTAAGGCGGCAGCGCGACGCGGTATCTCCATCGTCAGCGCCGTCTCCCAGTACTCGCCCGAACAGCTCGACCTGCTGCGCCACTTCTCGCAGATAACCAAGGTCATGCACTCGCCCAACATAACGGTCGGCATCAATTTCCTGATCATCGCGGCCCAGATACTGAAGAAGATCGCGCCTTTTACGGATATCGAGATCATCGAGGAGCATTTCAAGGAGAAGGCCGAGGTATCCGGCACGGCCAGGCTCATAGCGAGCACCCTGGATATTCCGGAAGAGAGCATCAAGACAGTGCGGGCCGGAGGGATCATCGGGGTGCACGAGATCCTGTTCGGCTTCCCCCACCAGACCGTCCGCCTGAGACACGAATCCATCTCCCGCGAGGCCTTCGGCAACGGTATCCTGTTCGCCATCCGTAACCTGGAGGACAAGCCGATCGGCTTCTACAACATGGAAGACCTGCTGCTGCCCTACTTCAAGCTGGACAGGCCGGGCGTCGACGTCATGGAGGCCGTGCAGAGGCCTTGGTGGAGGCGCCTCCCGGTCGGCAGGCCCACGCGGAACGGATCATCGAAACAACCGGTGTCCAGGTAGGGTCCGCGCCGGCGGATCAGCCGGCGGCGGCTCGCTCCTCCACGACCCGCACGCGCACGTAGGGGATCAACCCTCCCGCATCGACGATGGCCTGGCGGGCGGGCGGCAAGGGTTCGACGGGAAAGCTCCTGCCCGTTGCCAGATTCGCGACCAATCGAGGCGACAGCCGCAACTCGTCGCCTTCGCCGGCCTCGATCCCCGGGCAAATCACCAGCCGCAACCCCAGGTTCACGGCGTTCTGGAAGAAGATGCGCGAGAAGTTGCCGGCAATCACGACGAGATCCCAACCTTTGAGACACGACGCAGCCTGTTCTCTGGAGGAGCCGGTGCCGAAGTTGCGGTCGGCCACGACAGCGCTACCCGGCGGCACCGCCCCGTCGCGCAGCTTCTTGTTGAACTCGGCGAGATCGGCGAAGCAGTACTGGGGCGTCTCGCTCGGGAGGACCGTGGCCATGAAGCGCCCCGGGTAGATGGCGTCGGTGGAGACATCGTCGCCCAGGCGTAGCACCACCTTTGTCGTATCACTAGCGGTCATCTCAAACCCCTCCCCGGCGAGGGTCGGTAATGGCTCCATGGATGGCGCTCACGGCCGCGGTGAGCGGCGAGGCCAGATAGATGGATGCGCTGGGATTGCCCATCCGGCCCTTGAAGTTGCGGTTGGTGGTCGCCAGAGCCACCTCGCCGTCCCCGAGCGCCCCCTGGTGCACTCCCAGGCAGCAGCCGCAGCCCGGGTTCATGATCACCGCCCCCGCCTCGACCAAGTCGCTCAACACGCCCCTCCTCATGGCCTCCTTGTAGATGCGCCAGGAGGCCGGGAACACCAGCATGCGCGTGCCCGTGGCCACCTTCCTGCCCCGCAGCGCGGCGGCCGCCGTCTCCAGGTCGTCCAGCCTCCCGTTCGTGCAGGAGCCGATCACCACCTGGTCGACCTTGACGCCTTCCACCTCCCCCACGGGCACCACATTGTCCACCGTGTGCGGCTTCGCTACCTGCGGCTCGAGTCGGGAGACGTCGACCTCGATGATCTCTTCATACACGGCGTCGGGGTCGGGCAGAACGGGCTCCACCGGCTCGACCACCCCCGCCTCCTCCCGAAGGTAACGCGCGGTCTCCTGGTCGGCGGGCACGATGCCGCAGGTCGCGCCGGCCTCCACCGACATGTTGCAGATCGTCAGCCGTCCGGACACCGGCATGCTCTTCACCGCCCGGCCGTGGAACTCGATGACGCGGAAATTGGCCCCCTCGGCCGAGAGCATGCCGATCAGATACAGGATGAGGTCCTTCGGCCCCACCGCCGGTGTGGAAGCGCCGTCTCCCCCCGATGGCCGGAACTCGCCATCGACAACCACCTTGATCGTCGCGGGCACCTCCACGTTGACCATCCGCCCCAGCGCCCACACGGCCGCCATGTCTGTGGCCCCTACGCCTATCGCCATGGCCCCCAGAGCTCCGTGACTGCTCGTGTGGCTGTCTGCTCCAGCCACCACCATCCCCGGGCGCACGTAGCCGCTCTCCGGAAGTATCTGGTGGCAGATGCCGCCCCCGTCGGCGCTCACGTCGTGGAACTTGGTGATGCCCTGAGCGGCCGCGAACTCCCGCACCTTCTTCTGGTTCGTAGCCGTCTTCGACGTCTCCGCGGGAACCCGATGGTCGAAAATGATCGCTATCCTGGCCGGGTCCCAGACCCGGGCGTCCAGTCCGGTCCCCTCGAAGATCTCGGCGAACTGGTTCATCACCAGGGCCGAATTCTCGTGCGACATGGCCAGATCGACGGCCGGCTCCACCACAGCACCCGCCGAGAGCCTCGACAAACCGGAGGCCCGAGCGAGGATCTTCTCCGCGACGGTCATCCCCACGGCGTTCCCCCTAGCCGACTATCCTGTCGACGCCGCCGTATTTGCTCTCCAGTCGCTGTTCAGGGAGATACCGATCCTCCATGGCCTTGTAGTCCTTGAGGCCGACGAAGTCGGTGTATTCCTCGAAGGAGCTGACCCACTGGGTCTGACCGGGCATGGTGCCCGTGGGCGACGCCTTGAGAGCGGTGAAGAACTCCATGAGGGCTTTGTGCATCACCATGACGGAGGCCACCGGGATCGAGACGCGCCCGATGCGCATGGCCGCCAGGTCGGGGATGGGGATCAACTCAGTCCTCATGCCGCTGATGGCGTCCATCAGGTTGATCGAGAGCGGGCCGCGGACCTCACTCGCCGCCCGCTCCACGTCGGCCCGGGTCTTGATGCCGTCGATGAAGGCCAGATCGGCGCCCGCCTCCAGGTAGAGGTTGCAGCGCCGGACGGCTTCATCTATCCCCTGCGAAGCGAAGACGTCGGTGCGGGCGTTGATGATGAAGTCGGGGTCCAGACGTTCCCGCACCGCCACGCAGGCCCGCACCTTGCCGGCCATCTCCTCGGTGTCGATGACCTCCTTGCCCGCCATGTGGCCGCAACGCTTGGGAAACACCTGGTCTTCGATGTTCATGCCCGCCACGCCCATGCGGATGAGGCGCTCGGTTATCCAGGCGGCGTTCACCGCGTTGCCGCCCCCGGTGTCGACATCGGCCATCACCGGGATACCCACGGCCTGCACGATGTTCCAGGTGATGTCGAGCACGTCCTTCATCTGCACCAGACCGACGTCCGGCTTCCCCATGAAGGAGCCGGCCACCCCGTAGCCCGAGACCTGGATGGCTTCGAACCCACACTGCTCGATCACCTTGGCGCTGAGAGCGTCGTGAGCCCCGGGAACCGTCACCGCCCGGCGCTCCATGATGGCCTTGCGCAGCACGGTCGTCTTCTTCACTGCCTCGCCTCCTCCCCGGTGTCCGGGATCCCCGGGCTCCCGTCGCGTGATCCACCGGCCTATCAAAGGTTCGCCGCCACGGCCTCCGCCATCTCCATGGTCGTGTTGCCACCCCCCATGTCGTACGTCCGGACCGCTCCTTCCGCTATCACAGCGGCCACCGCCGTCTCCAGCCGGACCGCCATCTCCGCCTCGCCCAACCAGTCGAGCATCATCTTTGCCGCCAGGACGGTCGCCAGGGGGTTCACCTTGTTCGTCCCGGCGTACTTCGGCGCGGAGCCGTGCGTGGGTTCGAATACCGCGAGGTCCTTGCCGAGGTTCGCCGAGCACCCGAACCCCAAGCCTCCCACCATCTGGGCGCAGAGATCGGAGATGATGTCCCCGTACAGATTGGGGGCAACCAGCACGTCGTAGTCGAACGGGTTCTTGAGCAGCCACATGCACACGGCGTCGATGTTCGCGTCGCCCACGGCGATCTCCGGGTACTCCTTGGCCACTTCGCGTGCGCATTCCAGGAACAGCCCGTCGGTGGCCCGCACCACATTGGCTTTGTGCACCACCGTGACCTTCTTGCGCCCCGACCGGCGGGCGAACTCGAAGGCCTCGCGCACGATGCGCTCCGAGCCGGGCCGTGTGTTCACCTTGCACGACACGGCATACTCGTCACCCGGCAGCTCCTTGAAGGGAGCATAGTTGCTCGAGAGACGGGAAAGAGTCGAGGCCAACTCGTCCGGCACGGGGCTGAACTCCACCCCCGCGTAGAGATCCTCGGTGTTCTCCCTAAAGACGACGACGTCTATGCCTTCCTTGTAGTTGAGCGGGTTGCCCGGATAGGCCTTGCAGGGCCTAAGGCACACGTAGAGATCGAAGAGCTGGCGCATCCGCACGATGGGCGACCGGTACGCCAACCCCTTGCCCTGCAGCGCCGGGACCAACTCGCCCTCGGCGGTCTTGACGGGTTTCGAGGTGATGGCCCCGAACATGGCCGCGTCCACGCTCCCCAGCAGGTCCACGGTCCTCTGCGGGAACGCATCGCCTTCCTGCCTCCAGCATTCCCAGCCTATGTCACCCTCGTGATACTCCGCGTCCAGGCCCAACCGGTCCAGGACCACTCGGGCGGCCGCCAGCACCTCTATGCCGATGCCGTCTCCCGGCAGCCAGCCGATCGTGTGCTTCGCCAACCTCAGTCCTCCCTGAGAGTCAAGGGCTCACCGCAGCACACGAAACCCTCGATGCGGCAGGTCTCCTCCGCCTCCTCACCCTCCTCGTGGCTGCACTCCTCGATCACCTCGATCTCCAGCCCGCAGTGTTCGCAGTAGTAGACTTCGCCTTCGCGCATCTCATCGCAGCGTGCCATGTCTCCTCCTTGCCACCGTCGATCATCCGGTCAAAGTCAGCTCCCGGGGACACGCGAGTCTTCCGAGTGCCCGAGAAGGTACTCGCGGGGGTCGGCCATGCACCTGAGGGACTCCAGGCTCCGCCAGACCAGGCTTAGTCTGGGGAACTCACCCAAGTTGCGCCCCTGACGGTTGAACATCGCGTTCCATATGCGCTGCGCGATGACCTTCGGAGAGTAGACGGCCGTATAGAGGCCGGCATACTCGCGGTAGAAGCGCTCCAGGCCGAGCTTGGTCGGCAGCACGGCGTGCGCCAGGTCGAACATCTCCCAGTCGCGAGTGGTGAGGGCCTCCTGCACCTGGTCGAACAGCGCGGTGCCCGGGAGCGGGGTGAGCACGGTGAACCAAGCGTTGGGAATGGCGTGGCGGGTCACGTAGTCCCGCAGGCGCGTGAAGTCCGTCTCGTCGTAGTCGGGGTCGACGATCAGCGTGCCGAAGATGTTGACGCCCGCCTTCTTCAGCACGGCGATGGCCGTCTCGTTGCACTCCACCGTGTTGCCCTTGTGGACGCTCTCCATCCCTTCGGCGTCGATCTTCTCCAGGCCCAGGAACACGGTGGCGAACCCGGCCTCCCTCAACTTCGCGACGGTCTCCGGATGGCGCGCGATGGAGTCGGTGCGGGCTTGGAATATGAAGCGTTTCTCGAGGCCCTTCCGCAACAACAGATCGGCGATGGCCTCAGCCCGTGGGACGCTGGACAGGAAGTTGTCGTCGGTTATGAAGATGTTCTTGCGCTCGACGGCCTCCAACTCCTCGATCACCCGCTCCGGGCTCTTGAAGCGCACCTTGCCCTGATGGAAACGCCAGACGCTACAGAACGTGCACTTGTAGGGGCAACCTCGAGAAGTCTCGATGCTGGTGAGATACCCCCGCATCCCCAGATGGTAGGCGCGCCGTCGTTCTTCCGTGTCCGACCGCGCGGGCAAAGGTAACTGATCGAGGTCGGTGATGAGAGGCCTGAGGCCGGTCGCCACCTGCCCCTGGGTGGTGTTCACCACCAGGCCGGGCACGGAACGGAGGTCGTTGCCGGCGGCGAGAGCCCCCAGCAGGGCCGGCGCCGAGCACTCGCCTTCCCCCACCGCGATCACATCGATCCACGGCACCTCGAAGTCGGCGGGGTTCAGGGAGGCGTGGTGCCCGCCCACGAACACGAACATCCCCGGCGAGACCTCCTTGAGCGCTTTCGCGATCTGCAGCGTCTCGCCGACGTCCACCGTGAAAGAGCAGCTTATCCCGCACACTTCCGGCCGGAAGCGCCGGGCCGTTCCATCCAGGTCCACCCCGGGGAGCAGATCCACCACTCGGACCTCGTGCTCGCCTTCCAGGGCCGCGGCCACCATCTCCAAGCCTAAGGGCTCGACCACGGCCATCGTCCGGAATCCTGATCTGAATCCTGCCCGGCGTCTCTGCCGGGGCTGTATGAGCAGCACCCTCATCTCGCTGACCGTCCTTCCCCCACATGAACCGACCACCGAGCAGCGTCCCAGCTCCAACATACCACCCTATGATGGGGCGGTCGACACGCCGCGGCCCATGTCGTTCAGACAAGTTCCTCCGAGTGTTCAAGCAGATGCTTCCAGCGCGCGATATGGCCGTGCTCATCGGCCTGATCCTTTTCGATGAAAGCCCGCGTCTCGTCGTCCCACTCGATGTCGGCAAGCAACTGAGAGTAGTGGCGGACGGCCTTGGTCTCCACCCACACGCCTGTCTTCAGCACCTGCCGGGTCCCCAGCATGCGCGAGCCCAGCCCGAACACATAGCCGACCATCCAGTACGCCCAGCGGAGCTTGCTCGGCTTGAACCCGTGCTCGTAGAGCTTCGTCTGGAAGTCCTGCATGTGGGTCATCTCGTTGCACATGGCGGCGGCCAGCTGAGTGTTGAGAGCGCTGGGCTTGGAGGTCATCTGGCACTGGTAGATCTTGGTGGCCATGATCTCCAGGGTGTGCAGGGCGTGGAGCCCCTTCCTGACGGCCGCCTTCCGCTGGGCGGTGAAGGCGCCGCCCCTGGCCTTGACCTGCTCGGCCCGCATCTCGGGCCTGATCACGGATACGTCGTAGTCCATCGCCCCAACCTCCGTTCGGGTCCTTGCGACAGGCCGGACAGCCCGGCCTGTCGCTTCCATACCCGCCGGCGGACGCTTCCATGCGCCCCCGGGAGGGGCTCTTCGCTCAGGCGGTGACCCGCTCGACCTCCTCGATGGTGGTGAGTCCCGCAAGCACCTTCAGGCGTCCGTCCTCCCGCAGCGGCCTCGTGCCCGAGGCCGCTCCCTGATCACGCAACTCGTCCGCCGAAGCGTGCTCCAACACCAACGCTCGTATCTCGCGACTCACCGGCAAGACCTCGAACAGACCGATGCGGCCACTGTATCCCGAGTTGAAACAAGACTTGCATCCTACAGGTTTTGCAATAGTCGCTTTCGTCACTTGGAGGAAGTCGTGCTCTTCCGCAGTCATCTTGGACGGTGTGAGGGTGACCGAATGAGCGCAGTTGGGGCATACGCGCCGGGCCAACCGTTGCGCGACTACGCACTCCAGAGACGAGGCGATGAGGTACGACGGCAGGCCCATCTCCATCAGCCTGGTGATGGCCGAGGCCGAGTCGTTGGTGTGCAGGGTGGAAAGGACCAGATGCCCGGTGAGGGAGGCCTCGGTCGCTATCAGAGCGGTCTCCTGGTCACGTATCTCCCCCACCATGATGACGTCCGGGTCGCTCCGGACCAACGAGCGCAGCATCGTGGAGAAGGTCAGTCCGATGTTCGACCGGATCTGCGACTGCAGGATGCCGGGGATCCTCCGCTCAACGGGATCCTCAACGGTGTAGATCTTCACACTTGGTATGTTCAGCTCCTCCAGAGCCGCGTAGAGAGTTGTCGACTTCCCCGAACCGGTGGGACCCGTGACGAGGATCCCTCCCCAGGGACGCTTGAGGGCTCTCCGAAACACGACCAGATCCTCTTCGCCCATGCCCAGGTCTTCGAGGGTGATGTTGGCCAAGGCGCCGTCCAGCAGGCGTATGGTCACGTTCTCGCCGAAGACGGTGGGGATGCTGGCTATGCGCAGGTCCACCGCCCGGTCGTCGAAACGGAAGGTGGCCCGGCCGTCCTGGCAGAGGCGCCTCTCGGCGATGTCCATGTCCCCCAGGATCTTGATCCGGGAGACCACTCCTTCCTTCATCTCGTCCTGGATGTCCGTCAGACGGTGGAGCATGCCGTCGACCCTGACCCGGACGACCATGCGGTCGGCCTGGGGCTCGAAGTGGATATCCGAGGCTCCCTGGCGTACCCCCGCGGCCAGTATCTCTTCGACGAGCGAGACCACCTTGTCGTACTCGGCGAGGACGAGCAGGCGGGAGCCCGTCTGCTCCACCTCAATGGTCTCGCGCTCGAGCTTCCCCTTGTTGGCGAAGACCTCGTCCCACACATCCTCCAGGGCTCCGGCGATAGCCGTGACGGCCATGACCGCGAAGCCCGTGATGAGCCGCACATCATCGATGGTGACCACATCGGCAGGGTCGGCCATGGCCAGGATCAGAGTGCCGTGGCGGTCGAAATCGAGCGGTAGAACACGACGGGCGCGACAGAACTTCTCCGTCAGCAGGCCCACTGCGCTCGGGTTGGGGATGAGCTCAGTGAGCGCGGTGAGGCCGTAGGAATGCTGCCATGAGAGCGCGCGCTCCAAGCGCTCCGGCGTGACGTAGCCCAGGTGGATAAGAGCTTCGCCAAGCCTGGCGCCGGTCTCACGCTGATAGTCGAGGCTGTTGTGAAGCTGCTTCTCGGTGACCAGCCCTCGTTCCACGAGGATGTCGCCCAGCCGCAGACTCTGCGCCGCGTTCTCTCCGGTATGCATCTCCGGCTACCTGACTCCCTCGGGTTCGATCACTCCCCCGTATAATCATCGGCGAAATCGGACTTTCCCGAAAGCATCTGGGTCGTTGTGGACCCGGGACCGACGGAGAGGCCCGGTAGTTGTCGTGATGTGTGTCGGACAAGTATGCTCTCTGTTCACGTCTCGCATAGCTGGGGCCGCCCACAAGCGGCCAAGGAGGGTTCCCGACAATGCAATGCCCGCACTGCCGCTCGGAGGTGGAGGTCAAGGCTCATTCCTTCGCGTTGGGGGAGGATCCGGACGGTACCTGGCAGGTGTCCAGCGCCAGGTGTCCCGCCTGCGACCGCCTGATCGTCGACCTCTGCCTCAACGATGCCTGCACCTACCCCGCATGGCCCGCGGGAACCACACGGGCCCGGCCCGGCGCTGAGGTGCCCGCCGGCCTGGCGGATGAGTTCCTCACGGCCTCGCAGGTCATCGTCTACAGCCCGGAAGCATCGGCGGCCGTCAGCCGCCGTCTGTTGCAGAGGGTCCTGACCGACCAGGCCGGCGTCGGAGGAGGCGGTCTGGCCGACCAGATCAAGCGGGCCCTCCTCTCCCCCGCGCTGCCCCCATACATCAAGGAGGCCTTCCAGACCTATGCCGACCTTGCCAAGATAGGCGTCGGTAACGACAAGAACCTGCACCCGGAGGCCCTCGCCCCGGCGGAACCGGGCGAGGCCGAGTGGCTCCTCGACGTCCATGAGCTCCTGTTCGATCTGTTCTTCGTACAGCCCGCGCGTCTCAGGCGCAAACACGACGCGCTCAAGGAGACCATCGGCCGTCACGCCACGGTGGAGCCGGAGGCTGCCGGTGTGGCCGCGTCACCCGATACCCAATCAGCGGAGCCGCCGGCCACAGATGCGGACGGACCGCTCGCGGACGAAGCGAAGGAGGACGCATGACCGACTTGATCAAGCTGCGTGCCGACTCGTTGCCGCGCGGAGTCGCCACGGCCACGACCGCCCTGGTGGCGAATGCGAAGAACGCCACCGTCATCGACACCGAGGGCCGCGAGTACATCGACTTCGCCGGCGGGATCGGGGTGATGAACGTCGGCCATTCGCACCCCAAGGTGCTGGCCGCGGCGCACGCGCAACTCGACCGTTTCGCTCACACGTGCATCCACGTGTTCGGGTATGAAGCCTATATACGGCTGGCAGCGAAGATGAACGAGAAGGCCCCCGGGCCGTCCCCAAAACGGAGCTACTTCGTCAACTCCGGCGCCGAGGCCGTTGAGAACGCAGTCAAGGTCGCTCGCTGCGCGACAGGCCGTCCCGGCATCGTGGCGTTCGAGAACGCCTTCCACGGGCGGACCAACCTGACCATGGGGCTGACGTCAAAGATCGTCCCCTACAAGAGGGATTTCGGCCCCTTCACGCCCGAGATCTACCGCATCCCCTACGCCTACTGCTACCGGTGCCCCCTCAATCTCAACCACCCGGGCTGCGGAGTGGCCTGTGCCGAACTCCTTCGCGAGGGGTTCGAGAACCGGTTCCAGCCCGAACGGATCGCC
Organism: uncultured Gaiellales bacterium; assembly: GCA_964592075.1. Classification (GTDB taxonomy): domain Bacteria; phylum Actinomycetota; class Thermoleophilia; order RBG-16-64-13; family RBG-16-64-13; genus RBG-16-64-13. The sequence continues at coordinate 34,519 of CAZQDY010000015.1, read as the reverse complement.
TGCGTCATCGTGGAGCCCGTGCAGGGTGAAGGCGGTTTCGTCGTGCCGCCGCCTGAGTATCACGCACGGCTGAAGGCCATCTGCGAGGAGTATGACATCGTGTACATCGCCGACGAGGTGCAGACCGGGTTCGGCCGCACGGGCAAGCTCTTCGCCATGGAGCACTTCGGCGTGGAAGCCGACATCATGACCACCGCCAAGTCCTTGGGCGCCGGATACCCGATCTCGGGCGTCACCGGCAAAGCTGAAGTCATGGACATCCCCCACCCCGGCGGGCTCGGGGGCACCTACGGAGGCAACCCGCTGGGTTGTGAGGTGGGCCTGGCGGTGCTCGACATCATGGAGGAGGAGCGGCTGCCCGAGCGGGCTGTGGAGATCGGCCGCCGGGTGACGGAGCGCTTCACCGCGATGCAGCAGCGCTTCGCCGTCATAGGCGATGTGCGCGGCCTGGGCGCCATGGTAGGCATGGAACTGGTCGAGGACCGCGACGCTAAGAAGCCGGCCACGGCGCTCACCAAAGCCTACCGGGCCAAGCTCTTCGAGAACGGCCTCATCAACGTCATAGCCGGCACGTACGACAACGTGGTCCGGACGCTCATGCCACTGACGATCGAATGGGAGACGCTGGAGCGCGGCCTCGACATCATGGAGGAGACGCTCGCCCAAGTGACCTCGTCCTAACGGGGGTGTTCCCATGACCGATAGACCAAGAGAGACCCGACCGGCGGCCTCGCCCGAGGTCCGGCGCGATCTGGAGCGGAAGTCCTCGGCGGTGACCCTCTCCGACATGGAGGTGTTCATCTTCCCCGAGCTGATGTACGCGCTGGTGCTCGCCAACATCATGTCGCCCCGCATCTGGGAATGGCGCAACGACCCCTGGTTCGCCGGCTTCGAGAGCATGACACCCTACCGGCGCATCACCCGGCTCAAGCAGTTCATCATGGACCACTACGCCTTCAACCTGGACCTCGACACCTGGGGGCTGACCGACAAGCAGCGCGAGATCGAGCGGTTCAAAGACTACGTCAGCCCTGAGGGTCTGGCCCAGTCCAACGCACTCTTCGGCTACGAGGGCGACAAGTACTACTTCGACATCGACATCCGCACCCACTTCGGCCTCGACAAGTACGAAGGCGACATCATCCCCTACTGGAAGACCGAGACGGTGGAGGCCATGGACGCCTTCCGCCACAAACCCGCGTACGATTCGGGCGCCGGAGAATGCGTGTCGCTTGCCGCTCTCTACGCCGCCGCCCTCTTCGTGGTCGCGCACATCCCCCTCAGCGACATCTACCTCATGGCGACGCCTCTTCACTCCCAGAACTTCATCGACACGGGACAAGGCGTCCTCACCAACAACCGGCGGCTGGTGACCAAGAACATGTGGTTCAACGGCAGCGCCCTCTCCGCCCAGGCGCGCCGGGCGCTCGAGAACGAACGCGTGACCGTCGTGGCCCACGAGACGGGATACGTCCACATCCTCTTCGACCGGGCCACCATCGATCCGCGGGCCTACGACCACTTCGCCGGCAGGCTGCGCCGCTTCCTGCAGGCGCCGCTCACGCCGGAGCTCCTTGGCAACTTCGTGCGTCACAACGCCGAAATACAGAAGTGTTTCCAGGTGCGCTGGCAGCACTTCGGTGTCGACCACTACATAACCATGGAGAAGCTGCTCGCCTACGAGCAGAGTTTCCCGTTCCGCTTCAACGACGACACCCGCGAACGGCTGATGATGGAGGTCGCGGGAGAGGACTTCGAGATGCGCCCCATTGAAGAGCGCATAGTGCTCGACGATCTCGAAGCGCTGGTGAAGGAGGAGCGAGTGGACATCCGCACACCCGAGGGGTTCGCCCTCATGGTGGAGCGCGTCGGCTCGTCGTGTGTCAGAGCCCAGGACGCCATCGAGAAGCTACGCGACTTCTGCTGGACGGACCCGCGCCTCCCCGATCCGGCGGCCAAGTCCTTCCACCGAGACCAGCCTCCCCTGGGTCTGGAGGTGAGCATGGAGCGCGCGGACGTGGTCGCGCGCCTCGAGTCGCTGCGTGACTCCAACGAGCTGGCCGCGCTGGCCTTCTACGCCTACCGCGACCTCAACCGCGTGGAGGCGGAGCCGTTCGTCAAGGCGGCCCTGGAGCGCTGCCCGGTCTCTGTGGCGGCGTGCGAAGGGATGGCGGACGAAGCCGTGGCTGCGGCGGTTGAAGCCCTGGATGACGAATCCATCTACGACGAAACCGGACGCCTCGCGCAGCCCGACGAGGTGTGGAACTACCGGCGCGGGGACGGCGCTGAGAAGGCCCTCCTGCTGGCCAACGTGCTGCGGGCCCGCCATCCCGGAGCGCCCATGACCATCGACGTCACGCCGGATTCGGCGACCTTGCGCGTCGGGGGCGGCGCTGCCGCGGCACGCGGTGCGGCGACGGGCGGCACGGCCGCCGGCCCCGTGGCTGGCGCGCCCGGGTATGCGCGCGCCCAGACGGAGGTCGAAGACACCGTCTATCGCTTCAGCAGCCGCAAGGAGCTCCGCTCTCAGACCTGGGACTGCGGGATCTAGAGACGCTGAGGTCTGGACCGGCACATGCCCTGGCGCAGGCGCCCCACAGACACGTTCAACGGGAAGACCGTCCTCCTGACAGGGGCCGGAGGCGGGCTCGGCAGAGCGATGGCGCTGGTGCTCGCCGACGAGAAGGCCCACCTGGCGCTCGTGGACATCGATTCCGATGCGGTGGGCGAAACCCTGTCCGCGTGCCGGGCGCGGGGAGCCGGGGCCGCGGTCTACCACTGCGACATGGGGCTGAAGGCCGACATCGACAGCATGCACGCGCAGGTGTCGGCCGATCTCGGCCGCGTGGACATGCTCATCAACAACGCCGGGACCGTGGTGGGCAAGTACGTTCACCAGTACGACTACGACGACCTCAAGCAGACCATGCTCGTGAACTACGTCGGCGGCGCCTACCTCACCAGGCTCGTCCTGCCCACCATGATGAGCCGTAACGAGGGTCACATCGTGAACATGGCTTCGGTCATCGGGCTCGTGGCCATGCCGCGCATGGGAGAGTATGTTGCGTCGAAATTCGCCATCGTCGGCTTCACCGAGACCATCCGGATGGAGCTCAAGAAGTCGGGCTACACGGGGATCAAGACACTCTGCGTGTGTACCACGGGCGTGGACACCGGCCTGTTCCCCGGCTACAGAGCTCCTCGTCTGACGCCGCTCTTGAAGCCCGAGCTGGTGGCTCGGGAGGCGCTGAAGGCCGCGAAGAACGGCAAGTCGCACTTGGAGATTCCGCTCGTCGCCAAGATGATCCCCGCCATCAAGCTGCTGCCGGTCGCCCTCCAGGACGCCATCCTCACCAAGACCGGGTTCACCAGCAGCATGGATGGGTTCAAAGCATCTGACGATTGACCGTTCTGCACGGTCAGGTCTTTTCGGCAATCAGAGGTGGAACGGGCGTTCCCATGGCAGAAAGGCCCTTCCGGAAGACAGCTGCCCTACCAGGGCAGAATGCGGCTGATCCACCAGACGCCGATGCAGCAGACGGCCACAAGCACTACTGCAGACGCAGAGCATCTCGAGTCGCCCACCGGCCAGTCAAGGAACTCCGCACATGGATCCCTACCCCGAACACGGACGGCTGGGGTGGTGCCCGTGGAGCGTTGCGACCCGTACTCGGGCAAAGAGCATTGGCGACGCGGGGACCACCCCAGCCGTCCCTCTCTACTCGAACTCCTCCGACTCCTCCGACGTGTAGAAGAGATAGAGGTCGTCGCCGCTCAGGTTGGCCTCAGCCCTGTCCAACAGGTGCTTCTCCGCCCGCTCCCTGGCCGCGGCGGCGGTCCTCTCCATCTCCGCCAGCCGTGCCGGAACATCCTGTTCTACCAGTAGCCCCTTCGCGGCAGCGTACAGTTCGCGGCTCCCGTAGAGCAGCACCGCCTCATCCAGGATCTTGCAGGGCACCATGTTCTTGAAGGTGTCGAACCGGGCCTGTTCACCCAGCCGGGCGAGTGGTTTGATCGTGTAGTCGATCTCCTCGCGGATGGACGGGTTGATCAGGTAACGGTACTTCTGCTGGTAGATAGCGTCGTCGAGCTCCTTCGCGAGCTGCTCCGGCGCCTCGTCGTCCATGATGACCACCAGATCCAGGTCGGAGCCCCGAACCATCCGGCCGGTGCTGCGCTCCGGCCGCGGCGCGTCGTGGCCCATCTCGTAGACGATGTCTCCGGCCAGGAGCACGCAGAAGCGTTCTTCTTCCCGGCTGCCGTCCTCCAGGAGACGCAGAGAGATGTCCGAGACGAATCTCTCGGCCAGCTTCAGCTTGGCCGCGCTGATAGCCCTGATGCGGGAGGCGAGTCCCTCGGCGGCGGCCTCCAGCCCGGCCTGGTCGCTCATCAGCCCCACCATCGTGTAGGTCAGGAACTCGCGCAGGATCGAGGGCGACAACCGAGCGTAACCCTCCACCCGCTGGTCGAGCCTCAGGTACCGCCGGCCCACCCGTCGCACCTTGATGCGTTCCGATAGCATGCAGGCCTTCCACTGGCCGAAGCCGTCGTCCCCCAACGCTTCGCGGAGCCCGGCCCCCGTCTGAGGACCACGTCCTTCCAGCAGCCGGGTGAGCCTTGCCTCCACTAGCGTGCCCCACGCCCCGTCGTCACTGCGCCCGCCGCCGCCACTCTACGGCTCGTCGCGCAGGTCGACGATCTCGCAGCCTTTGGCCTCCACCTCAGCGCTCCGCGCGAGGAGCTCGGCCGCGGCCGCCTCGTCGAGCACGTAGATAAGGTTGCCGCCGGCGGCCGCGTGTATCTGCCCATAACTGATGGGCACCTCGCACGTCACCTCGCCGAGCACGGATTCCGCCACCGGTCCGGTCTTGCGTGTCCCATTGGCCAGAAGGACGATCGTCGGCGCCTCGTAGACCAACTCTGCTCCCATGGAGACCGCGTACCGAGGGCTGTCCTCGACACTGGGGAAGTGGCCGTCACGCACGGCGTTGCCGACGGTGCTGTCATCGAGCTTCACCAGGAGGACCCGGTTGCCTTCGAACGGTATGCCGCTCTCGTGGAAGGCCACGTGGCCACGCCCTCCCACGCCCACGATGTGCAGGTCGATGCCGCCAGAATCCTTGATCTTGCGCTCGTAGGCGTCGAGCACGTCCCTCTTGATGGTTCCCAGCACTCCGTCGGCGCCCTCTTTGATGACGATGGCCTTGCCCTGGTCGGTCCCCTGCATCTCGTACAGCTCTGGTCGCTGTTCAAGCGCCGCGATCAACTCGCCCTGCTCCACGAGGGTCCCCCAGGGGACGTTGGTCTCGGCGAACTTGCGCTCCAAGAGGCCGAAGAGCTCCTGCACCATGAAGTAGCTGTACGACTCGCAGTGCAGGCAACGTTGCTGGGCGTTCTCTCCCGGCAGGCCGACGTACTCGTCCAGGTTGAAGGTGCGGACGAGGGAGGGGTCGACCCTCCTCTCGTTGAAGGCCCGGGCGAGGTGCTTGTAGAGGCCGGTGGGCGAGTTGCCCGTGGCCAACCCCAGCACGTACCGCCCCTTGACCGCCTGCTTCTCCCTGATGTCGGCCTCCACGATACCCGCGGCGACCCGGCTCATCTGGTCGAAGTCCCGGGTGACGAAGATCCTGAATGACATGGTGGTCTCCTGTCGCAGGTCTTATCCGATGGCGGCCTTCACCACCTCTGCGAGTTGCGACGCGTACCGCTCGGTGATCTCGGTGCTGGGACCCTCCACCATCACCCGGCACATGTTCTGGGTGCCTGAGTAGCGGACCAACACCCGGCCTTCGTCCTTTAGCTCTGACTCCACCTGCTTGATGGCCTCCACCACCGCGGGCACCGACTGGATGTCCGGCTTGCTCTGGACGTCGACGTTGATGAGCTTCTGTGGGAAGACGTCCATGAGCTTCGCCATCTCCGAGAGCGGCTTGCCCGCCTTGAGCATCGCCGCGAGCAACTGCATGGCGGTGAGTATCCCGTCGCCGGTGGTGTGGTGGTCGAGGAAGATCACGTGGCCGGACTCCTCGCCGCCCAGCACCCCGCCCAGGCGCTGCATGTCCTCAAGGACATACCGGTCGCCAACTTTGGAGGCGTGGTTCTTGAAACCGTACCTCTTGCAGGCCACGCTCAGCCCCATGTTACTCATGATGGTCGAGACCAGCAGGTCGTTCTTAAGCCGGCCCTCTTCCTTGAGCATCAGAGCGCAGATGATCATGATCTGGTCGCCGGTGATCTCGTTACCCTTCTCGTCCACCGCTATCAGACGGTCGCCGTCGCCGTCGAAGGCCAGACCGATGGCGGCCCCGTTCTCCACCACGGCCTTCCTGAGGTCCTCGGTGTGCTGCGAGCCACACTTATCGTTGATATTGAGGCCGTTAGGCGCGTTGTGTATGACCGTCACCTCAGCACCCAGTTCGGTGAAGGCGGCGGGAGCGACCTTGTAGGTGGCTCCGTTGGCCGTGTCGAGGACGATCTTCAGACCCTCCATGGACAGGCTGCGGGGGAAGGTGTTCTTGAGGAACACGATGTAACGCCCGGCGGCGTCGTCCAGCCGGTAGGCACGGCCCATCTCCTGCGGCGGGGGCACCATCTCCGGCAGCTTGCCGCCCAGGATGAGCTCCTCGATCTGCTCCTCCTGCTCGTCGGAGAGCTTGAACCCTGCCCCCGAGAAGACCTTGATGCCGTTGTCCTGAAACGGGTTGTGGGAGGCGGAGATGACCGCTCCGGCGTCGGCCCGCATGCTCTCTGTGATGAAGGCGATCCCCGGCGTGGGCAGCACCCCCACCAAGTAGGGCACACCGCCCATGGAGGTGACGCCCGATTCCAGCGCGCTTTCCAGCATGTAGCCCGAGAGACGGGTGTCCTTGCCGATGATCACCCGGGTGGTGTGATGCGTCTTCTTCAGCGCGAGCGTCATGGCCTGACCCACTGCGAAGGCGGTATTTGCATCCATGGGATAGCGGTTCGCTTCCCCCCGGATACCGTCCGTCCCGAACAACTTGCCCATCTGCCGCTCCCTTCCTACGAATGCCTAGTGTTTGTCTCGGAAAAGGTCCATGGTCGGCAGTAGCTCGTCGGCTCTTGCGCAGAGAGCCTCGACGATCTGCTCGAGCCACTGTACTCCCAGGGCCGATGTGTCCGGCGTAAGGCCTTGGATGGTCTCCGTGTAGCTCCGGCCCGCCTCGGCGGCGGCTGCTTGGAAGACTGTGAGGAACCGCTGCTCGCCGGGCGGCTCGGGGACAGTGGTGAACAGCTCCCGTAGCTCGACTCCCCTCTCATGAAACTCCCGGCTGCCGGGGTCGGCGCCGGGCACCTTCTCAGCCATGACCTGGAGCCGCTTGATGCGCTCCTCTTTCGCCTGGGCCAGCACCTCGAGCGCCCCCTCATAGACAAGCTCCCCCATCTCCTGCCGCGCGAAGAACGGCCGTCTGACCCTCTTGTACCATTCTTCGAGCGCAACCAGGTTGGCGAGGTAGACCACGTTGTTCCGGACGATGCGGGTCAGACCCCTGTACCTGAAGGGATGGCGGTCGCGCACGAAGTCGGGCGGCAGGTCGGCCGCCACCAGCTTGCCGTCTTCCGGCACGTCGCGCCTCAAGATGGACCCCGCCGCTATCACGGTACCGAAACCCACCCGGACGGGGCCCACCGCTCCCCCCTGCCCGCCGAGGAAGATGGGCGGCTGGTTCAGCATGACCCCCCGAGCGACGTCTCCGAAGAGCGAGGCGGTGGTCTTGTCTCCATCGGGAGTGAAGTTGAAGTGGATGTACGAGCTTCCCACCTCACTGTGGTCCTTGCGGCTGGTGCCGCCGGCCATGAAGCAGTCGCAGAAGTTGATGAGGCTGCCCAGAGTGACGAACGGGAACAGGATGGTCTGCTTGAGGCCCACGCAGTGAGCGCCGTTCGCCTCTTCCTCTAGCAGGCACCCCTCCCGCACCTGGGCCCCCGATCCCATGTTGGCCTTGTCGAGCAGGACGGACTTCTTGAAGTAGCCCCCTTTGAGCTCCACTCCGTGCCCAAGCCGGCAATCGTCGAGGGTCACAGGGGATTCCGCACCGAGCTTGACGCCGGGTGATATGACCGTTCCGGCGCCGTAGATCCGGCAACCCGGACATAGGGTGACGCCTCTGCCCGCGATGCGGGCCACATCGACCTCGTCGCCGATGTCCAGGCTGAAGGGATTCGGAACCGTCGCCCCCTTTTCGATCAACTCCACGACCTTGTCGTAGCCCCGGGGTTTGAGATCCATCTCTGCTCCTTGGCACGCGGTTCCACGAACCCGGCTCCGCCGGCCGGGCCGCCGGAAAATCACGCGCAAGGTTCACTCACCACGAGCTTCTTGTCAAGCTCCCTCCGTCACGCGCAGTAGCGAGGCGGACACCCACGGCCCGGACGGTGACCTCGCTCTGGTAAAGTCGCGGATGCAGCACTCAGCCAGACACGAACCAAGGGGGGTCACCAGGAGCATGGCCGCGGAGTCCAAGAAGGCCGTCATCGCCGCAATAGTCGGGAATGCGGCTATTGCTTCAATCAAGTTCGTGGCCGGCGCGATGACCGGCAGCTCCGCCATGATCTCCGAGGGTATCCATTCCGTGGTCGACACCGGCAACGGCGGACTCCTCTGGCACGGCCTGCGCCGCGGCGCCCGGCCGCCCGATGTCGCCCACCCGTTCGGCCACGGCATGGAGGTCTATTTCTGGAGCCTCATCGTGGCCGTCAGCATCTTCGGCATCGGCGGGGGCATGTCCATCTACGAGGGCATCACCCACATCCAGCATCCCGCCCCACTCGAGAACCCCATGATCAACTACATCGTTCTCGCCGTGGCCATGCTGTTCGAGGCATTCTCATTCAGCGTGGCCTGGAGCGCTTTCCGCAAGCACAAGAAAGGGCGGCGCACCATTGCCGCCATCCATCACGGCAAGGATCCCAGCCTGTTCACGGTCCTCTTCGAGGACACCGCGGCTCTGCTGGGACTGGTAGTGGCCTTCCTGGGCGTGTTCCTCAGTCATCAGCTCGACGCACCGGTGCTGGACGGCACGGCCTCCGTCGTGATCGGGGCGATCCTGGTATTCGCAGCCCTCTGGCTGGCGTACGAGAGCCGCAGCCTGCTGGTGGGTGAAGCGGCCGACCCCGAACTGGTGGCCGCCATCCGCGAGATCTCCCTGGCCGACCCGGCGGTGGTGGGACTCGGCTCTGTGCTCACCATGCATCTGGGACCCGACGAGGTGCTCCTCAACATCGAGGTGCAGTTCGCGCCGGGCTCCAGGACCGAGGACGTACAGACGGCCATCCGCCGCATCGAGGAGCACATCTGTGCCCCCTTCCCAGAAGTCACCCGCATCTTCATCGAGGTGCAGGCGCCCCCGGAGGTTTCGCCGTCCTGACCTTGGGCGTGGCCAGGAACGCCGACCCCCGCGTGATCGAGGGCTTGAAGATGAACCTCACCGGCGTGTGCACCGCGGTCGGCATGTATCTCGCCATGTCGAGAGCCGCCGATAGCGAGGGCTACCCCGGGATGGCCGAGGCCTACAAGCGGATACCCTACGAGGAGGCCGAGTATGGCGCCATCGGCCCGCCGGGGTTTCGCCCCACCGCCTTGCCCCGCCAGTAAGCCCCGCACCCATTACTTGCCAACCAGAAAGGTTAGTCCTACACTGGA
>CAZQDY010000015.1:6835-24755 GCA_964592075.1 uncultured Gaiellales bacterium | reverse complement strand
AGCTTGTCTTGTGCGATAGACCGCAACGGGGAGGTTCGGCATGAGTCTCAAGTCCGTCCTGTCCACTTCGATGCAGGTAGGAAAGCGCAAACGGCTGCTGGTGAACCTGAGCGTAGCGGCCATCATTGTGGTGGCTCTGACGGCCTCGCTCGGGTCGCTGGCTCTGGCCGCTTCCAGTTATCCCGACGTGCCTTCAAGTAATCCCTACTACGCCGCCGTCACCGACCTAGCCGACCGCGGCATCATCAGCGGCAAGACCGACGGCAAATTCCATCCCAGTGAGCCGGTGACCCGCCAGCAGTTCGCCAAGATGATCGTGGGAGCGGGCGGGTACCCGGTCTCAGAAGCCAACGTCTGCCCCTTCCTCGACGTTGAGGTCAGCGGGCCCACTTCTCTCTATCCCGACAACTTCGTGGCCGTCTGCGCGGCCAACGGCATCACCCTGGGCAAGACCGAGACCACCTTCGACCCGACGGGCAACATCACCCGCTACCAAGTGATAAGCATGGTGGTGCGCACAGCCGACAACCTACAGCCCGGGCTTCTGGCCGCTCCACCCGCTGGGTTCGGTGCCTGGGCGGGCGATCCCACCCACGGGGCCAACGCCGCCAGGGCCGAACATAACGGCCTGCTGGCGGGGCTTGACCTGGCGTCGCTCAGCCCCTTGGTCAACATGACCCGGGGCGAGGTGGCCCAGGTGCTCCACAACCTCCTGGTCAAGCTCGGTACCAGCCCCGGCGCCACCTACACCCTGACCGTCTCGGTCGCCGGGACGGGGAGTGGCACCGTCGCCAAGATCCCCGATCAGACGACCTTCGCCGCGGGTTCGACGGTGGTACTGACGGCCACCGCAGCCACCGGCTCAGTCTTCATGGGCTGGAGCGGCGATGGGACCGGGGACACAAACCCGCTCACCGTGACCATGAACTCGAACAAGACTATCGTGGCCACGTTCAACGCCGGCACCGTGCTGTACTCCCTCAACACGTCGGTCCCGGACGGGGGCGGCTCCGTCACCAAGAGCCCCGATCAGGCGTTGCATCCCTCCGGGAGTTCCGTGGTTCTGACCGCGGCGCCTGCTGGCGGCCGAGTCTTCACCGGCTGGAGCGGCGACGCAAGTGGCACCGCCAACCCACTCACCGTGGTCATGAACTCCAACAAGAACATCGCGGCTCATTTCGCTGCCGCCTACACCCTCTCGGTGTCGGTCACCCCTTCCGGGACCGGCACCGTCGCCAAGAGCCCCAGCAAGGCCTCCTACGCCGCGGGTGAGACTGTGACACTCACTGCGACCCCGGCCAGCGGCTACGTCTTTCACCACTGGGACGGAGGTGTCACCGGCACGGCCAACCCGGCCACAGTAACGATGAACGCCAACAAGACGGTCACCGCCTTCTTCGTCCCCGCACCCACCTACACGCTCACGGTCAACACGTCGGGTGGCGGCGGCAGCACCGTCTCGCGCAGCCCCAACAAGACCTCGTATACCTCCGGAGAGACAGTGACCCTCACCGCCAACCCGGCTGCCGGCTACAAGTTCTCCTACTGGAGCGGGGCCCTCATCGGTGTCTCTAGCCCTAGGACGCTGGTGATGGACTCCAACAAGACCGTCTATGCGCACTTCGTGGCGCTTCCCACCTACTCTCTTTCGATCTACTGCGTTGATGGGGGCGGCAGCAGCGTCGACCGCAGCCCACAGAAGACCAGGTACTATGAGGGCGAGACAGTGACCCTCACCGCGAACCCCGCCCTCGGCTACGCGTTCTCCTACTGGAGCGGGGACCTCATCGGCATCTCCAGCCCCAAGACCCTGGCGATGGATTCCGACAAGTCGGTCTATGCGCATTTCAAGGCGCTCGCCGTCCGCACCCTGACCATCAACATCTACGGTGAGGGCTACGTCACACGAGTGCCCGCGAGGATCACCCTATACGACGGTGAGACGGTGACACTGACCGCCCACCCGGACCCCGGCTGGCATTTCGTCCGCTGGTGGGGGAGCATCGCCGGACCCTCCAACCCCTGCTCATTCACCATGAACGCCAACAAGGCGGTCAACGTCACTTTCGAACGAGACTAAGAAGGGGGCCGGCGCTGTCGTTCGGCCACCGGGCCGACCTACGCCGAGCAGTGAGCAAATCACCGGAGAACCCGGCAGGCCAAACGGCCTGCCGGGTTCTCTCCTTCTTGCCTCAACGCGGATCTCCGACCGCGCGCGGCATTCGAGGCGCCTTAGCGGCCTACCGGAAATCCTCCCCGACGACGCTCGCGACTATCGGGTATACGCCCTCTACCGGCATCGGCGGTACGGTCGCAAAAGCCTTGGCCATGGCGCCACGGACGGCGTCGGCGTCCTTCGCGTCCCACTCGCAGTAGAACCTGCCTTCTTCAGGGACGTACCAGCTACGGACCCAGTAGGCGTCGGCGCTGCACACAGCTTTCACCGCCTTCCCCACGGGCGTAGCCGCATCCATATCCATGTTGGCGCCGATGGGATGAACGACCAGGAATTTGCCCATGACCAGCCTCCTTCACCTAGCATGAGCGGTCTGCTAACCCTCATTGTCCGCGCACGCCAACAGACGTCAAGTGTGACGCGTCAGCACGCCTCCTGAAGCGCCTCCGCGAACTGCGCGTTGTAGAGGTCGTAGTAGAAGCCGCCCTTGCAGAGCAACTCCTGGTGCGTGCCCTGCTCCACGATGGCGCCCTCGTTCATCACGAGGATGACGTCGGCGTCACGGATGGTCGACAGGCGGTGGGCGATGACGAAGCTTGTTCGACCCGTCAGCAGCCGGGCCATGGCCCGCTGGATGAGGACCTCGGTCCGGGTGTCGACGGAGCTCGTTGCTTCGTCCAGGATCAGTATCTGCGGATCGGCCAAGAAGGCCCGCGCGATAGTGAGCAGCTGGCGCTCTCCCTGCGAGATGCTCGTGGAGTCGTCCTCCACCTTGGTATCGTATCCGTCGGGCAGCACCCGCACGAAGTGATCCGCGTGAGCCGCCTCGGCCGCCGCTCGGATCTCCTCCTCGGTGGCGTCCTCCCGTCCGTAGGCGATGTTCTCCCGGATGGTGCCCGAGAAGAGCCAGGTGTCCTGTAGGACCATGCCGAACAGCCGGCGGAGACCGTCGCGGCTCATGGCTCTGGTGTCGACCCCGTCGATGGTGATGCTGCCGGCGTCGATCTCGTAAAAGCGCATGAGCAGGTTGACCAAGGTGGTCTTGCCCGCTCCGGTCGGTCCCACGATAGCGACAGTCTGGCCGGGCAGCACCTCCAGATCGAGCCCTTCGATCAGCGGGCTATCGGGCACATAGCGGAACGAAACGTCCTTCAGCACGATGTGGCCGTCCGACTCGACCAGATCAGTCGGCTGAGCCGGGTCGGCCGACTCCTCCTCCTCGTCGAGCACCTCGAACACCCGTTCCGCGGAGGCCACGGCCGACTGCATGACGTTCGCCACGCTCGCCACCTGGGAGATGGGCATGCCGAACTGCTGCACGTACTGGATGAACGCCGTCACATCGCCCAGAGACATGGTGCTGTTGGCAACCCGCAGCCCTCCGAGAACGCAGACCGCCACATAGTTGAGGTTGGACACGAACATGGTCGCCGGCATGATGATGCCCGAGATGAACTGAGCCTTGAAGCTCGCCTCGTAGAGACCCGCGTTGTGCCCGTCGAAGACCGCCGTCGCCTCTTTCTGACGGCCGAAGATCTTCACGATGTTGTGCCCCGTGAACATCTCCTCCACGTGGCCGTTCAGATCACCCATGCGATCCCATTGCCGGGAAAAATGCTTCTGTGCTCGTTTTGCGATGACCATCGCCAGGACTGCCGATACCGGCACGACCACCAGAGAGATGGCCGCCAGCAGAGGGCTGATCCAGAACATCATCCCCAGCGTCCCGACCAGGGTGAGGATCGACCTCACGACCTCCATGAGCACCTGCTGCATCGTCTGCTGGATGTTGTCGATATCGTTCGTCAGCCGGCTGAGGATGTCGCCCCGGGAATGGTTGTCGAAGTACTTGAGAGGCAGGCGCGCGATCTTCCGGTCGACGTCGCGTCTCAGCTTGTAGACGGTGCGTTGCACGATGCCGGCCATGAGAAAGCCCTGCAGCCAACCGAGCAGCGCGCTCAGCAGGTAGATCGCGACTACGATCAGAAGCACCCTGTTCACGGCGGCGAAGTCGACGCCCTTCCCGGGACGCAGCTCCATGCGGGCGAGCATCTTCGCTCTGTCGGTCTCGCCGGCCGCCTCCAGTTGCGCGACCACCTGCTCGGGAGTCCAGCTATCGGGCGAGAAGCCGAGCGCTTCGATCTGCCTGTCGATCTCCCGGCTCATAGCCCCCGCGAAGATGTCGTCGGTCGCACGCGCCATGACTTTCGGGGCCGCTATCTGGCAGGCGACGCTGACCACCGTCAGCGCGACCACGATCATGATGAGCGCGCTCTCCGGCCTCAGCGTCCGTACGAGCCGCTTGAAGGCCCCCTTGAAGTCCTTGGCCTTCTCTCCCGAGCCGATCAGCCCCGGTGGGCCCGGACGGTTGTGCCCTCCGCGCGGACCGCCGAGCGCACGCCTGGACCGGCCGCCGCCCTCCCCGCTCTGACCTTCTCCGGGCCCGCTCACGCCGCTTCCTCCGCCGACAGCTGCGAGTACACGATCTCCTGATAGGTCTGGCACGTCCTCATGAGCTCGTCATGGGTGCCCAGCCCCACGATGGTGCCCTCGTCGAGCACGATAATCTGCTCGGCGTGCATGATGCTGCTGACCCGCTGGGCCACCACGAACATCGTCGCGTCGGTTATCTCCCGCTTGAGAGCCGAGCGGAGCTGCGAGTCGGTCTTGAAGTCGAGGGCGGAAAGGCTGTCGTCGAACACGTACACCTTCGCCTGCTTCACAAGGGCCCGGGCTATGGCGAGCCGTTGCCGCTGCCCGCCGGAGACGTTGGTGCCTCCCTGCGTTATGGGCTCTTCCAGACCGCCGGGCATAGCTTCGACGAACTCCCTACCCTGCGCGATCTCGAGCGCCCGCCAGAGGTCCTCATCGGTAGCGGCCTCGTCGCCGTAGCGCAGGTTGCTGGCGACCGTGCCCGAGAACAGAAATGCCTTCTGGGGCACGAAACCGATCTGCTCCCATAAGGCCGAACGGTCCATGTCTCGGACATCGACCCCGTCGATGGTGACGGAGCCCGAGGTGACATCGTACAGGCGCGGGATAAGGCTGATGAGGGTGGACTTCCCGCTCCCCGTGCTCCCCACGATGGCCGTGGTCTCCCCCGGTTTCGACGTGAAGGAGATCCTCGTGAGCACCGGCTGCTCGGCGCCGGGATAGCGGAATTCGACGTCATTGAACTCCACCACGCCCTTCCGCCCGCCGTCGAGGCTGGGGATGGCGACAGGGCTCGCCGGATCGGCGATGGCCGGCTCCACGTCGAGCACCTCTTGTATGCGCGAAGCCGAAGCGGCCGCCCTGGGGACGAAGGAGGCCAGCATGGAGGCCATCATGATGGAGAAGAGGATCTGCATCACGTACATGATGAAGGCGGTAAGGTTACCGATGGGCATCTCCAGGCTGTCCACCCGCACCGCCCCGTACCACATGATCGCGACTGTGGAGATGTTCATGATCCAGAAGAGCGTCGGGAACATGATCGCGAAGAGCCGCATGACTCTCAGGCCGACGTTAGTCAGGTCCTCGTTGGCCTCCTCGAACCGGCGCGCCTCATACTGAGTCCGGGCGAAGGCCCGTATCACGCGCACTCCGCTCAAGCTTTCGCGCATGACCTGGTTGAGGCGGTCGATCTTCTTCTGCATGGAGCGGAACAGCGGCAGCGCCCGCCACAGGACGGCCCCTAGAGCCAGGAGCATCACCGGCAGGATGACGGCCAGGGTCACGGACAGAGGCATGTCCTGGCGCAGCGCCATGATGAGCCCGCCGATCAGAGTCAGGGGCGCGAATAGCATCATCGACAGGCCGATCGCGACAACCATCTGGACCTGCTGCACGTCGTTAGTGCCGCGCGTGATGAGAGACGGCGTGCCGAAGCGGTTGATCTCGCCCTGGGAGAAGCTCTCCACCCTGCGGAAGAGGGAGCTCCGCGCGTCACGGCCGAATGACATCGCCACCTTGGCGCCCAGATACGACGCGATGATGGTGGAGACGATCTGCAGCACGGTCACCCCCAGCATGTAGCCGCCCACCCGCCAGATATAGCCGGTGTCGCCCTTGGCCACACCGTCGTTGATGATGTCGGCGTTGAGCGTGGGCAGATAGAGGTTGGTGACGGCGCGGACGAGCACCAGGAAGAAGACCACTGCGATCAGCTTCCAGTAGGGCCTGAGGAAAGTGGTGACGAGTCTCATCGAACCGCCTTGTCCTCCCCCTCCGGCGCTTCCTGCAACACCTCCATGGTGCGATCGGCCAGTTCTCCCAGCAGTCGCTCCAACTCGAGCTGATCCGCCACGGAAAGCGCTCCGAGGGTGCGGTCGACGTAGTTTCTGAGAAGAGCCCTCTGCTCGCCCTCCCGGCGCCGCCCCTTAGGCGTGACGAACACCCTGGTCACGCGCCGATCGCTCTCATCCGGGCGCCTCACCACCAGTCCGCTCGACTCCAACTCCCGGAGGATCATGCTGACCCGGGGAGGCGACAGGTGGAGAACATCACCCAACTCCCTCTGGTTGATGCCCTCTCGCATCACGAGCAGCGGCAACGCGAAGGCCTCCGCATGTTGCACGTCATGCCCCGACAGCATCTTCCCCGTCGCGAGGCGATGAAGATGCATGACCCTACCCATGGCATGGAACACCCGTGCCGTCTGCGGGTCTAGGTTCTCCAGTTCGGGGCCGTAAGGCTCCGCGATATGAGCATGCTTGTGTAACTCAGTCATCCTTGGCGCTGGGTTCTTTCTCGAGAGCTTCGGAGGCCCCGAATCAGCCGGAGGTTCCAACAGTTTTGCGCGAAACAGTTTCGCACTGAACTATATTCCTGTCAAGGTTGACGAGGCGAATGACACCCTATAGAGTTGCCTGCCTATGGACGACCTCGCTCAGATAGTCGAGCCGACGGCCTTGGCCGTCGAGGTCTCCTCTCTCTACGAGGCAGGGGACTACGAACGCGCCGTCACAGTGGCTGAGAAGACCCTCGAGGCCACTGAACAGGCTGCCGGGTCTGACAGTCTGCACGCGGCGGGCGCGCTCGCCGATCTTGCCGCCCTGCACGAGGCTCGGGGCGTCTACGCCATGGCAGCTCCGCTCTACCGGCGCTCTCTCGCCATTCGAGAGAAGGCCCTCCCTTCCGGCCATCTTGACATCGCGCTCAACCTCGGCAGCCTTGCCCGCGTCGAAGGCGCCCTTGGAAGACACGCCGAGGCCGAGTCGCTCCTTCGGAGCCAGTTGGTCCTCCTCGCCAAGGCAGCCGGCCCCGACAGCCTGGAGGTCGCGGCCGCCCTCGATCAACTGGCCGGCGAGTGCTCCGCCCGGGGTGGGTATGATGAGGCGGAGTCGCTGTACCGGCGTGCTCAACAGAACCGCGAGGAAGCCCTCGGACCGGAGCATCCCCGGGTCACGCTCGGCCTTGACCGCCTCGCCGACCTCGCAGCGGCCCGCGGCGACCGTGCCGAGGCCCGGGCGCTCCACGAACAGGCCCTCGGAGTCCGGGAGCAGACCCTCGGGCCGGACCATCCGGACGTGGCCTTCACCCTCAGCAGATTGGCCGTGTGGCACGATTCCGAGGCGGACTACGCTGCCTCCGGGTCGCTCCACCGGCGGGCGCTCTCCATCCGCGAACAGACGCTTGGGCCGGACCATCCGGACGTGGCATCCGGCCTCAGGGACCTGGCACGGTCGCTCGTGGCGCAGGGGGACCGGGAGGCGGCCAGACCGCTGTACGAGCGTGCGCTGGCTATCCAGGAGAACGCACTCGGACCGCATCACCCGGAGCTGGCCGCCACCCTCGCCGAGTCGGCCGACCTTCATCGCGCTGAAGGGGAGTATCTGCTGGCGGAACCGCTCTACGAGCGCGCGCTCTCCATCCGCGAGACCGCTCTGGGACCGGATCATCCTGGCCTGGCTCCGCTCTTGGCCGGGCTGGCCGACCTGTACTACCTCCGGGACCTGCGCGACGAGGCCGAGGCCCTTTACCGGCGCTCGCTCTCGGTGCGGGAGCGGTCGGCTGCGCCGGACGATCCGCGCGTGGCTCTGACCTTGAATGGGCTCGCCGTGCTTCTTTCCGTGCAGGGCCGATACGACGAGGCTGAACCCCTGTATGAGCGCGCGCTCTCCATCCAGCAGTCCGTGCTGGGCGAAGACCATCCCGACGTGGCGACCACTCTCGGGAACCTGGCCGTGATGTATGACTCTCAAGGTCGGTACGCGCAGGCGGAGCCACTCCACCGGCGAGCATTGGCCATCCGGGAACTCACGCTGGGCCCCGACCACGCCTACGTGGGCACCAGTCTGGAGAACCTGGCGGAAGCCTATCGTGCTCAGGGACGCATTGCGGAGGCCCTGGCCCTCTACGAGCGGGCTCTTGTCATCGAGGAGCAGACGGTGGGATCCGGCAGCCCCGAGCTGGTCGCGAGCCTCGAGAACCTCGCCACGCTCTACAGGGAGTCTGACCGGTCGGAAGAAGCCGATGCCTTCGAGGAGAGGGCCCGCGCTCTCCGGCTGGCTGAGCGCTGACCGCTCCAGCCGCGGCCTCGATCCGCCGTCCAGCCGGCCGCTCCGCAGCGACCGCTCTCGGGGCGCCCGCGCCGGAGGCCCCCCGCGGAGGGCCCGCGACTACTCCAGAGCTACCAGTAGCTGCCCCCGCTCGGCCTGATCGCCCTTCTTGACCGTCACCGCGGTCACGGTGCCGGTCGCGGGCGTACGGAGCTCGTTCTCCATCTTCATGGCCTCGAGAACCAGTACAGCGTCGCCCTCCTTGACCGTGTCGCCCACCTTGACGAACACGTCCACGATCTTGCCCGGCACCGGGGCCCAGACGCCCTCCTTGACCTCCTCCGCGGCCGCGGACGGCGCGCCGGCTGCTCCGGCGCCACCCGCCGCAGGTCCGGTCCCGGCTGCAGCCGCCACACCCGGCGGCAGCCCGCCTACCGGCTGCGTCGCGGCTCCCGTGGCCGAGCCCTTGGCCACCTCGCTGGCGGTCACCGGGATACGTTCGCCCGCGAGTTCCAGCACAAAGATGCCGCTGTCCGCGCAGTCCTCGACCACCCGCACCTCGTAGGTCTTGTCGCCCGACTGGACCACCCGCCGATTCTCGGAGGAAGCGGTCACCATCGCCTCGTAGGCCTGTCCGCCAAGGACGATCCGGCCGTCGGCGCCGGCCTCGACCTCGTGCTCCACCCCGTCGATCTGCATCTTGAACCTCACGCTAGTACCTCCACGAGCGTGAGCGGGCAGCCATCTGGTCGGCGCGCCCGGCTGCGGCCCAGGCCGAGGCGGGCGCCCCCAGCGGGCATGTCACCTCCGGCGCCGGCGCCGGACCATGCAGTGCCGGCGCCGGCACTTCCTGCACCCTGCAGGCCTCCTCACCCACGCCGAGGAGGTCGGCCACGGCGGCCGCCAGGGCGGCGAGTTCCTCGCGAGGACGCTCCGCCCGGTCTCGACGGGCGAAGAACTCCAGAGCCACCTGCGGGAAGAGAGCGTATGAGACGACGTCTTCTTCGCTGAACTTGATCCCCAGCTCCTCCAACTCAGCCCGCCGCTTCGGTAGCTCGGGCTCGAGCGAGTCGGCGGGACGCGTGGTGATGGGCGTCCCGTCCCCGATGCACAGCTTCTGCACCTCAGGGTCGATGGGCGCCGGAGGCCGGCCGTATAGCCCCTGCACGTACGCCTTCGTCTCCTTCGTGATCATCTTGTACCGGCCCATGACCACGTTCAACGTGGCCTGCGTGCCCACGATCTGCGAGGTGGGAGTGACCAGCGGTGGGTAGCCCAGCTCCCGCCGCACCCGCGGCACCTCCTGCAGCACCTCCGGCATGAGCTCCAGGTGGCCCTGCTCCTTGAGCTGGGACGAGAGGTTCGAGATCATGCCGCCCGGGATCTGCCAGAGGAGCACGGCCGGGTCGACGGCGGTGAAAGCGCTCTCGTAGCTCACGTACTTCTTCCGCACCTCGCGGAAGTACTCCGAGATGTCCTCAAGCACCCCGATGTCCATGCCCGTCGCCCGGTCGGTCCCTGCCAGCGCCGCCACCATGGATTCCGTGGGTGGATGCGACGTCCCCATGGACATCGACGAGATCGCGCAGTCGAGGATGTCGGCCCCCGCCTCCACCGCCTTCAGGTAGGCCATGGAGGCCATGCCCGACGTGTAGTGGGAGTGCATGTGCACGAGCACATCAGGGTAGGCGCTCTTGAGCGCGCTCACCAGCTCGTAGGCGTCGTTGGGATCGAGCAGCCCGGCCATGTCCTTGATGCAGATGCTCTCCGCGCCCATCCCCACCAGTTGCCCCGCGTAGTCGATGAAAGCAGGCACGTTATGCACGGGGCTCTTGGTGTAGCTGATGGTGCCTTCCACCCACTTCCCGTTCTCCTTGACCGCGGCTATGGCCACTTCCAGATTGCGCGGGTCGTTAAGGGCGTCGAACACTCGGAAGACGTGGATGCCGGCCCGCGCGGCCAGCCTCACGAATTCCCGCAGCACGTCATCAGCGTAGTTGCGGTAGCCCACCACGTTCTGGCCGCGCAACAGCATCTGCAGCCTGGTGTCGGGCATGGCGGCCTTGAGAGCGCGGACCCTGTCCCAGGGGTCCTCGTTCAAGAACCTCATCATGGAGTCGAAGGTGGCCCCGCCCCACATCTCGAGGGACCAGTAGCCCGCCCGGTTCAGCTTCTCGGCTATGGGCAGCATGTCCTCGGTGCGCATGCGCGTCGCCAGCAGCGACTGATGCGCATCGCGCAACACAAGGTCGGTTATGTGGACAGGACTCGCAGAGGTCGGCATGCGCGCACTGGCCTCCTGGTTCTCGCAGTGACTACAGCGGTATGTTGCCGTGCTTCTTGGGCGGACGGCCTTCGCGTTTGGAGGCGCACGCCTCCAGCGCCGCGATCAGACGAGGTCTGGTCTCGAGCGGCTCGATCACGTCGTCGAGATGCCCCCCGACGGCGGCTGCGTACGGCGAAGCGGAGTCCTGCCGGTCGAGAGCCCCGGCGGGAAGCTCCCTTCCGATTCCGGCAGCCGGCCACGCGAAGTTGAAGTCGGCCCGCGTCTCCTTGGAGCCCATCACCTCGTAGCCTTCGCCGAAAGCCCTCCGAGTCACCACGGTCAGCTTGGGGACCGTCGCTTCGCAGTAGGCGTACATGAGCTTGGCCGCGGCGCGGACAACGCCGCCGTGCTCCTGCTCCTTCCCAGCCGTGAAGCCCGGCGTGTCCACGAGGGTGACCAGCGGCAGGTTGAACGCGTCGCAGAAGCGCACGAAGCGGGCCGCCTTGGCCGCCGCGTCGATGTCCAAACGTGCGTCGAGGCGCGCGGGCTGGTTGCCCACGATTCCCACCGGCCTCCCTCCCAACCGGGCGAACCCGGTGATGAGGTTCTCAGCCCAGCCGGGAGTCACTTCCAAGAACTCGCCCTCATCCACGACGTGAACGGCGATGTCCCTCATGTCACAAGGAACGCCGGGATCGCAGACCGCCAAGGTGTCGAGCTCGGAGTCCATCCGGCCGGCAGGGTCGAAGAGATCTGAGCGAGGCGGCTCTTCCAGGTTGTTCTGCGGTAGGTAAGAGAGCAGGCCCCGTATCTTCTCGAGGCACTCCTCCTCGTCATCGGCGGCGAGATGGGCCAGACCGCTCTTCTCGCTATGCGTCCTTGCCCCGCCGAGCTCCTCGTAGGCTACCTGGCCGTCACCCGCGCCCACACCCGAGGCCGCGTACGCTCCCGCGGCAGCCGGGTCGGCCACATACACCCTGCTCGAGCCCTTGACCATGATCACGAAGTCCGCCAGGGCCGGCGAGAAGGCCGTGGAACCGGCGCAAGGCCCCATCACCGCGGCCATCTGGGGCACCAGCCCCGAGGCCATGACCTTGCGGAAGTGGAGTCCGGCGCATCCGCCCAGCGGGGCATCGGCGGCGGGACCTAGCACACCGGAGTCGTACAGGCCCACGAGAGGCGCCCCGTTCCTCATGGCCAGGTCAACAACCTTGGCGGCTTTGCGTGCGAAAGCGTCCGGCCAGGCCTGCGGACCCGCTTCCGCATCCTGGGAGAAGACATAAACGTCACGGCCCTCGATCTTCCCGTGGCCGGTGACCGCGCCGCGTACGAACACGTCGAGTTCGACGAACGTATCCACGTCCAGCAGGCGCAACACCCGTTCCCGAGCCGACGCCGAGCCGCTCCGGCGACGAGCGTCGATACGTTCCGGCCCTCCGCTGTGGTGGGCCTCCATCTTCAGCCTGCGCAGGCGCTCCAGGCTCTCATCGGCGCTCATTCGGGTAGCACCTCGCCCCCTCTACTGTCGGTCACGTTCTCCTCGACCATGGCTGGCAGTCGACCGCGACATATTACAGCCTGGGGCGCCCCCAGGGGAAGCCGGCCCCCTCGGGCGCGGACGGCGCGGGCCGGGGCTGGATGCCCTCAGGCAGCGTCGGCGCCGTGGAACCAGCCTTCGGTGTACCATCGAAGCCGGCAAAAGCAAGCGAGGGGAGTCGACATGCGCCCGCTCAAGATGATCACCGGCCGGCATGCCGTACGCGTGGCCGTATGCGCGCTCGCGTGCCTCTTCGCGTTCACGACCGTGCTTGGAGCCGGTTGCGAGAATGGCACGACCGCCTCCACGAGCCTCGCGCCATCAGGCGGCAAGGGCTCCCGGGCCGTGACCTTCACGACCGAGGACGGCGTTACCCTTGAGGGCCACCTGTCCGGCTCCGGAACGGCGGGGGTCGTCCTCGCCCACATGTACCCGGCCGACCAGACCAGTTGGTTCACGACGGCCGAGAGACTGGCCCAGGCAGGATACTTGGTGCTCACCTTCGACTTCCGCGGCTACGGGGAATCCGAGGGCGGCAAGGACATAGACCAGCTCGACAAAGACATCTCCGCGGCGGTCGGCGCGATCGAATCCGCCGGCGCGACGGAAGCGGTCCTGGTCGGCGCCTCGATGGGCGGCACCGCCTGCTTGATCGCCGCCGCGAACAACAACCTCCGGCGGGCGGTCTCGTCACAGTTTCCAGCGCCCGGCATACGCATCACCGGAGTAGTCACGCTGTCGGCCCCGGTGGAGTTCAGAGGTCTATCGGCCGAGGACGCCGTTCCCGGGCTCCAGATCCCCCTGCGCTTCATCGCCGCAGAGGACGACACCGCGGGCGCGGGACAGCTGCAGGAACTGTCCGCCGGCAAAGGCGATCTGCACATCGTGCCCGGTGACGACCACGGGACCGAACTCCTGGAGGGAGACGCTGCCGACCAGGTGTGGGACCTGCTGGCCGGCTTCCTTGACGAACATCTCAGTCCAACGAAGCAATAAGGAGAACCCATCTTGAGCACCCCGGAAGCCACCCCAGGCAGCGAAGTCATGAACACGACCCGCCGCGCGGGCTACGTCGTCGTCCTCACGGGCGACGGCAAGGGCAAGACCACCTCCGCGCTGGGGATGGCCGTTCGGGCGGTCGGCCGAGGACTGAGGGTGATGATGCTGCAGTTTCTCAAAGGCACCTGGACCTACGGCGAACTCGAGACGGCCAAGCGCCTGGCGCCGGACTTCACCATCCGGCCCCTCGGAGAAGGCTTCGTCCACGTGAATCCCGAGAGCCCCGACTCCAAGGATGTGGCCTGCGCGGAGCGGGCCTGGGAGGTGTGCAAAGAGACACTGTTCTCCGGAGACTACGACATGGTCATCTTCGATGAGCTCAACACCACCATCTCGTACGGTCTCCTCCCCGTGGATGAGGTGATCGCCGTGCTGAAAGAGCGTCCGCCCAAAGTCCACGTGGTCATCACGGGGAGAGGCGCGCACTCCAAGATGGTGGAGTACGCGGACCTCGTCACCGAGATGAAGGAGATCAAGCACCCCTACCAGAGCGGAGTGACCGCCCGCAAGGGCATAGAGTACTAGTGACACCCGCCCCAACGCCGACCGGCCCGCGCGCGCGCCCCCGCCGCGCCGCGCGCCTCGGCCGTGCCCTGAGGCTCGGCCGCGCCGCGCCGATGCCGCGTGCTATGCTGCGGGCGTCGAGGCGAGCGGGGAGGTGCCCGTGGACATACTGACTGCGCTGGGGCTTTCCATCCCGGCAGGACTGAACGCCTACATCCCGCTGCTTGCGGTGGCCTTGGCGGAGCGGTTCGACTGGCTCCAACTGCGCGAGCCTCTCGACGTTCTCGGCTCGTGGTGGATGATAGCCATCATCGGGGTGCTCCTCGTGGTCGAGATCGTGGCCGACAAGATCCCGGCCGTCGACCACGTCAACGACATCGTGCAATCTGTCATCCGCCCCGCCGCCGGCGGCATCGTCGCGGTGGCCGGCTCGGGGAGCGCGTCACAGATCAGCCCCTGGGTGCTGGTGCTGATGGGCGTGATCTTCGCCGGTGGGATCCACGCCGCCAAGGCCACCACGCGGACGGTGGTCAACGCGACCACAGGGGGTGTGGGGGCCCCGGTCGCCAGCACGGTCGAAGACACCAGCGCCGTGGCCATCTCGGCCATTGCCATCGCCATACCGATCCTGGTGGTGTTCGTCGTGGCCGTGATCCTCTTCGGAATGTGGTGGTTGTGGCGGCGCGAGCGGCTGAAGCGTCGCCATACCGAACAGATGGAGTGACTCGTATGGAGCAAGACGAGATCATAGACGTCATAGAGATCGTCCCCGACGACGAGGAGCCTGCGTTATCCGCGGGGGACCTGGACGTCCTGCGCGAAGCGAAGCGCAGGCTGGAGCACCCCAGTCTGACGGCGAGGCTGTCCGACATGGTGGGCAGACCCCTCGAGAGCGGGTTCCGAAGGCTGCCGGCCCGCTGGCACGAAACCATAACCGTCGCCACGGAGACGGCTCTTCTCAAGGGGCTCGAGTTCTCCATCAAGACCATGGGGCACGAGCGACCGAGCAGGTCTCGTGACATGCTCCACAAAGCCCTGGCCGCGGGCACCGGGGCCCTCGGCGGAGCGGCAGGGGTGGCCGCCTTGCCCATGGAGCTCCCCATCTCCACCTGCGTGATGCTCCGTTCCATAGCCGACATAGCCCGCGCCGAGGGCCACGATGTCTCGTCGATCGAGACCAGGCTGGCGTGTCTTGAGGTGTTCGCTCTCGGTGGAGGCAGCACAGCCGACGACGCCGCCGAGAGCGGCTATTGGGTGGTCCGGGGCTTCCTCTCCAAATACGTCTCGGATGCGGCCGCCCATATCGCCAAGAAGGGCCTGACCGACAGGAGCGCGCCCGCGCTGGTGCGGCTGATCGCCCAGATCGCCGCCCGCTTCGGGATAGTGGTGTCCGAGCAGGCCGCGGCGACGGCCGTCCCGGTCGTCGGGGCGGTCACCGGCGGCGCCATCAACTACCTCTTCATCGACCACTTCCAGGACGTGGCAAAAGGGCATTTCATCATCAAACGGCTGGAGAAGAAGTACGGCACCGCGGTGCTGCAGCGCGCCTACGAGGAACTGACCCTCTAGTCCCATGGGCGCGTCAGCACAGACAGACCCGCGGCGCGACCGAGCCCGGGAGCGGCGGGCCCGGCGCCGGGCCCGCCTCGTGCGCAGGCTCCTCCTCCCCCTTCTCGCGCTGGTCGTGATCGCCGCCGTCGTGGTGGGCGTCACCCAAGCGACCCGGGGGGAGCCAACCACCGCCTCCTCGCCTTCCGTGACCGGCTCACCCGAGGTGAGCGGCTCCGCCCCGCCGTCGTCGGCTTCCGTCGACACCTCCGGCTCCCCGGCCAATGCGGGTGCCGGCGTCACTCCCAGCGCCACCGACGTCACCGACGGCGGCCCGGCCGACAGCCCGGTCACCCCGGCCCGCGCCCGGGATCTTGGGGCCAATGAGATGGGCCTGATCCCGGTGCTCATGTACCACAAGATCGGCTACGACATCGTCCCCCCGCCGCGGCTGTGGCAGGACATCCAGCAACTCAAGGAAGCCGGGTTCTGGCCCGCCACCATCCGCGAATTGGTGGAAGGGCTGGCCGAGATCCCGGCGGGCAAGAGCCCCGTGGTCTTCACGTTCGACGATTCCAGTCCCACTCATTACCGCATCCTCGAAGACGGCAGCATAGACTCCGACTCCGCCATGGGGATAATCAGGAACGCCGCAAAGACGGGTGACTGGGCGGTGAAGGCCACCTTCTTCCCCCTGATCGAGGTCAACGCCGCCAACACCCTGTTCGGACAGCCCGAGTACGCCGACGAGAAGCTGCGCAACATGGTGGAGTGGGGCTGCGAGATCGGCAGCCACACGCTCACCCATCCTGACCTGTCGGTAGCGTCCCCGGCCACCGTCGCCAAGGAACTGGCCCAGTCCCAGGCCAGGTTGGAGGCAAGGATCGGCGGTGGGTACGAGGTCTTCACCCTCTCTCCCCCGTACGGCGAGTATCCGGACGATGTCTCCGTCCTCCTTTCGGGAGAACACGAAGGAGTGACCTACCGGTACTCGGCGGTGGTCCTGGCCGGAGGCGAGAGCGGCCCGTCGCCATTCTCGAGCAGGTTCGACCCCATACGAATCCCACGCATAACCGCCTACCCGAAGAACACGGTGCCGAACCTCATCCAGTTCTTCGAAAGCCACCCCGGCCTCCGCTACGTCTCCGACGGCGACCCGGACACGATCTCCCTTCCTTCGGACTTGGCGGAATCTCTGGGCACACCGCGGACCGACCTGACGCAGAGCATCGTCCGCTACTGAACCCGGCCGGCCGGCAGTAAGACCCGGCGGTCCGCCCGGCGGCGGGCCAACCCGGCAGGCTGGACGGCAAGCCGGGCTCAGCTATACTGGGAGCCGTCCCACAGATGCCGCCATCTGCACGGCGGCCGTATCCGAACTGATCCGGGGGGGCTTCGAAGCATGTCTACGCCGTCAGTGGTGGTCGAACATCTGAGCAAATCCTTCGGTGAGACCCGGGCCGTGGAGGACGTATCGTTCGAGGTTCAGCCGGGCGAGGTGTTCGGCCTCCTCGGTCCCAACGGCGCCGGCAAGACCACCACCATCCGCATGATGCTCGACATCTTCAAGCCCGATTCCGGACGCGTGGAGATACTGGGCTCGGATCCCGCCAAGGTCTCCAAGGACCGCATCGGTTATCTGCCCGAGGACCGCGGCCTCTACAAGGACATCCCTCTCGAGCAGGTGCTGATCTTCCTCGCCACGCTCAAGGGCCTCGGCGACGGTGAAGCGAAGAGCAGGCTGGTCCCCTGGCTCGAACGCGTGGACCTCTATGAGCACCGGCGCAAGAAGGTGCAGGAGCTCAGCAAGGGCATGCAACAGAAGGCCCAGGTCATCGCCACTCTGCTGCACGAGCCCGACCTCATAGTCGTCGACGAGCCCTTCGCGGGACTCGACCCCGTCAACACCAGGCTGGTCAAGGAGATCATCCAGGAGCAGGTGGCCGCCGGACGTTCCGTGATCATGTCTACTCACCAGATGTATCAGGTGCAGGCGCTCTGCGACCGGATCGTGCTCATCGATCACGGCCAGAGCGTCCTCTACGGCCGCGTTGATGAGATCCGCCGTGACTTCGCGGCGAACGCGGTGGTCTTGGAGGGCGAAGGAGACTTCTCCGGGCTGCCCCAGGTGCTCGAGGCCCGCCAGGAGGACGGCGGCTGGCATCTCTCCCTGGAGGCGGACGCCGATCCACAGGAGGTGCTGCGGGTGCTGGCGGCCCGTCCCGGAGTCAAGCTGGAGCGCTTCGAACGGGCCGAGCCCTCGCTGGACGACATCTTCGTCACGGTAGTCACCGACGGCGGGCGCGCCGGCGCCGCGCAGGCCGGCAATGGCGCCGCGCAGGCCGGCA
>CAZQDY010000015.1:0-6735 GCA_964592075.1 uncultured Gaiellales bacterium | reverse complement strand
GGCGCCGCGCAGGCCGGCAATGGCGCCGCGCAGGCCGGCAGAGCCCGGGACGACGATGAATAAGACCTGGCTCATAGCCCGTCAGGAGTACCTCAAGAACGTCCGCAGACGCAGCTTCCTGCTGGTCACGTTCGGCCTCCCCGTCCTGATGCTCGTGCTGATGGCCATCAGCGTCCTCTCCTCCACCGGCACGAGCGATGCCTCCACCTTGGGCTACGTGGACCAGAGCGGGACGCTCTTCGCCAAGGTGGACGACCCTGGGTTCCGGGCCTTCGCCAATACTGAGGAGGCGACGGCCGCTCTGGAGGCTGAGCAGGTCCGGGGCTTCTACGTCATCTCTCCCGGCTATGCCGGAACCGGTGAGGTGGAGCTCGTGTACTGGGATCGCCAACCCGGCGCCGGCCTCCAGGAACGGTTCGATGCCTTTCTCAAGGCCAACATCGTGGGGTCGCTCGCGCCCGACGTGGCGGCCCGCGCCCTGGCCGGCCCCGAGGACCTGGTGGTCCGCACCGCCGACGGCAGCAGAGAGAGCGATTCGGCCGGCCTCCTCGGCCTCGTGCTCCCCTTCGCCCTCGGGCTCTTCATCTCGTTCGCGCTCATGAGCTCGGCCAGCTACCTGCTGCGGGCGGTCACCGACGAAAAGGAGAACCGCACCATCGAGATCGTGACCACGTCGGTCTCCCCCAAGGAGTTCATCGCCGGGAAGGCGGCCGGCTTGGTGGGTGTGGCTCTGACCCAGGTGGTCTTGTGGGCCGTGGTCATCGTCGCGGGGCTTGCCGTGGTGTCGCTCTTCACAGACGCTTTGGGCGGTATCGCCGTCTCTTGGGGCCTGATCGGGGTCTTGGCGGCCTTCTTCGTGCCCCTCTTCGTCCTGGCCGTCGCTCTGGTGGTCATCCTTGGTGTGGTGGTGGCCGACGCCCGGCAGGGCCAGCAGCTGGTGGGCGCCGTCAACGTCCTCTTCTTGCTGCCGCTGTTCTTCTCGCCGCTGCTCGGCAGCGACCCCGACGGGCCGCTGATGGTCTTCCTCACGTTGTTTCCCACCACGTCACTGCTCACCATCGCCGTCCGCTGGGGTGCGACGATCATCCCCTTGTGGCAGATCGTTGTGAGCTGGGTGATCCTCGTGGCGTGTGCCGGGTTCGGATTCTGGATCGCTCCCCGGGTGTTCCGCCAGGGGATGCTGCGGTACGGCAAACGCATGAGCCTGCGAGGCGTCATCGCGGCCGTCAGGGTGCGGGGGTGACAGCCGCATGCGCCATGTCTGGCTGACGGCCCGCCACGAGATACGAACCACGCTGTCCCGTAAGGCCTTCTGGTTCACGACCTTCCTACTGCCCGCCTTGGTCATCGTTCTCGTGTTCCTACCGCAATTGCTGACGGACACCAGTGGGAACGACGGCCTCGTACCCGCGGCAGGCTCCGACTCGCGGGCGATCGGCTACGTCGACCCCGGAGGAGTGCTCGACACCCGTCCGGCCCGTCTTCCGGCGGGACTGGTGAGAGAGTACGACAGCGAAGCCCAGGCGCAGGCCGCGCTCGCCGCCGCCGATATCGACCGCTACTACCTCGTCTCCGAGGACTACCTGTTCTCAGGCCGTCTCACCGTCGTCCAGACCCGCTACCAGCCCCTCAAAGCCCTCGAGGGGAAGGACCTCATCACCTACGTCATGAACACCGGCATCACGGGGAACGAGACGGCGGCCGGCCTCCTACTCGACCCCACACCCGGCGGCCGGTCACGCTCCCTCGCGCCCGTGACCCCCGAGACCGCCGGCGACCCGCAGTCGGCCCACTTCCTTCCCTACCTCTTGATGTTCGTCCTCTACATGGCGCTCGCCATGACCGGCGGCTTCATGCTGCAGAGCGTCTCCTCAGAGAAGGAGAACCGCACCGCCGAGGTGCTCCTGGTCAGTCTGAAGCCGCGACACCTGATGCTGGGCAAGATCGCCGGCCTGTCGGCCGTGGGCTTGCTCCAGGTGGCCATATGGCTCGCCGTGGTCTTCGGTCTGCTACTCACCAAGGGGACCATCGCCGGCATCGACCTCTCCGTGGGGGGAGGGTTCGCGGCCCGTGTGATCCCTTGGACGATCGTCTATTTCCTGCTCGGCTACATGCTGTATGCGTCGGTGTACGCCGTCCTTGGCGTGCTGACCCCCACCGCCCGCGATGCCAGTCAGTTCGGGATCGTGGCCATCATCCCCCTCGTCGTGCCGCTGATGCTTCTGAGCGTATTCAGCGACGCGCCGAACGGCGTGGCGTCCACGGTACTCAGCCTGTTCCCGTTGACCTCTCCGGTGGCGATGGCGGCCAGGCTGGGAGCGGCACCCGTCCTCTGGTGGCAGCTGGCGGGAGGCGCCCTGCTGCTGGCCGGAGCCGCTTATCTGTGCATCCTCATGGCCGGACGAATGTTCCGGCCCGACCACCTGCTGTCGGCTCGCGCGCTCACCTGGGAGCGCCTGAGGAACATGCTCCGACTGCGGACTGCCTTGGCGCCCGCCTCTGGAGCAGCGGCGCCGGCCGTCAAGCCGGGCGCGCGCACCGGCCCTGCCGCCCCGCCGGCTCAGGAGTCACGCCCCGCCGGCGCCGCGACATCGAGGAACCGCACGTACATGATGGCGGCCATCGCCGTCGTCATGCTCGCCATGGGTATCGTCGAATACTCCCGAGGCGACTCCAGTGGCATTGTCATAGCCATTGCCGGAGTGATCCTGGGCATCGGAGCGTACGCGCGCTACCGCAGGGGGCAGTGACACCCGGTGGTGCCGAACCGCCCGTGCGCTCGATAGAAACCGGGTCTGGAGCCTACGACCCCCCTACCCTATTTCAGCGGCCGCAGAATCGCGCGCACCGGGCTGGCGTCGGCGGCAAGGATGCGCAGAGGCATGGCGATCAGCTCGTACTCGCCGGCCGGAACATCTGCGAGCGCGCAACCTTCCATGATGTAGATGCCCGCCTCGAGGAGCGCCCGGTGCGTCGCATGGATGCTCGCGTCGTCCCTCCAGTCGCCGACTGTGATCGCGTCCATCCCGAAGAGAAGGATCTCCTTCTCGGCAAGGTACGCCGCGGCTTCGTAGCCGAGATAGACGTAGTCTTCGATCCACTCCTTGGATTCGTAGACCGTGGGCGAGTTGAGGGTCTTGCAGAGGATCCGCTCACCCTTCTTGATGTCGTGCTTCGCCAGTTCCTCGGGGGTGATCTTCTTCGGGTCCTCGATCTCGATCACCCTAGCCGGCCCCAACGTGGCGTCGAGCGGCATATCTGTGACCGTGGAGCCGCCCTGGATGAAGTGAAGTGGGCAATCGATGTGCGTGCCGGTGTGCGTGAGTATCTCCAGCATGGTGATCGTCACCGGCGAGCCGAGCTCCGCCTGGTGCAGGCGATAGATCTTCGGCTTCTGAGGATCCAGGATCAGGTTGTGCATACCTTGCTTCATGACCAGCGTGATGTCGTACCAACCGGGGGGGACCAGCTCAGACACGAGAGCCTCCTTCGCAGACATTGGTTAATAGGCTTTTATTATATGTGGTCCTTGACGGCTTTGGAACACCATTATCGCGCGGAAGTCGTTGACGTTGGTGAAGGTCGGCCCCGTGACGACCGCGTCGCCCAGCGCTTCGAAGAAGGCATGGGAATCGTTGGCGCGCAGCATCCGCGAGGCTTCCAACCCCTGGGCACGCGCCCTCTCCAGCGTGTCGGATCGCGCAATGGCCCCGGCCACCCCACTCCCACCGTCCACGCCGTCCGTGTCGCAGGCGAGCGCCGCATACTCCACCTCTCCACCCAGAGCAACGGCCAGAGCCAAGAGAAACTCGCTGCTCGGTCCACCCCGACCCGAGCCCCGCTGGGTGACAGTGGTCTCCCCGCCGCTCAGGAGGACGCAGGGCGGCGGCGCCGGCTGACCGTGGGCGGCGACCTGCCTGGCTATGGCCGCGTGGACGAGCGCGACATCGGCGGACTCGCCTTCCACCGAAGCGCTCAGGATCACCGCGGGCACGCCCTCTGCCTCAAAGAACCGCGCGGCCGACTCAAGGAAGTCCTGCGCCGAAGCCAGCACCACGGTGGAGGAGCGTGCGAAGCACGAGGCGCCGGGTTTGGGAGTCTCGTTCGCCTCGTCCGAAAGATGCCCGTGCACGGCGTCGGACGCCCGCAGGCCGTACTTCTCCACGACCTGCCTCGCCTCGGCGAGCGTCGTCGGGTCGGGGATCCCGGGTCCGGAGGCTATCGCAGAGGGGTCATCGCCGGCAACGTCGGAGACAAGCAGGTTCACCAGTCGTGCCGGTCCGCATGCGCATGCCAGCCGGCCGCCCTTGATGGCCGAAAGATGCTTCCGCACGCAGTTGATCTCCCTGATGGTCGCGCCCACCACGAGAAGTTGGGAGATGAGCGACTTCTTGTCCTCCAGGGTCACGCCGCCGGCCGGCAACGGCAGGAGAGCGGACCCGCCGCCGGAGAACAGAGCCACCACCAGGTCATCCCGGGTGAGGCCTCGCACCAGGGTCATCATGTCGCGGGCCGCGGCCAGCCCCACATCGTCGGGCACGGGGTGGGCGGCCTCCACCACACGGATCCGCTCGCATGGAAGAGCATAGCCGTAAGGGACGGCGACGAGACCGGACAGGTCACCGCGCCAATGCCTTTCCAGCGCCCGGGCCATGGAGGCTGAGGCCTTGCCGGCGCCCACGACGACAGTGCGGCCTCGGGGAAGCTCGGGCAGTGCCGGGGGCAGGATCCTCTCCGCGTCCAGACCGGCGAGGGCCTGCTTGAACGCCCCCAGCAGCATCGCGTCGGCCGGCAGTGGGGCGCCGGCCCCCTCCGTGCTCATCCAGCCAGCGGCCAGTAGACCTCGGTCACATGCCTGCCCAGGTCCGGCTCGTCTTCCATAGAGGTCAGGTACTTCTCCCACATGATGTCGGCCAGCCCGAGGCCTTTCGCCTTGGCATAGGACTGGATGGCCTCGTAGGCCGCGGCGATCTCGTCGTAGCGGCCCACGTGCCTGGTGAAGACCACCTTCCCGCCGGGCACCATGCCGGCCCGCACCCCGCCTTCCGCGTGGAGCTCCGCCCCGCTCCGCACGTCTTGGGGAAAGAACACCCCCTTGATGGTGAAGCCGATCTCCACGTCGACCGTCTCTTCGCTCCAACTGTGATATATGGCCAAGGCTCCTCCGGCCGGCTGGACCCCTTCCGCCTTGAGCGCGGCCATGATCCGGCCGAACTCGCGGGGCATGACCTCCGGGAGCTTGGCGATCGGATACACACCGCGCACGCTTGCCAGATGCTCCCGAGGGGCCTCCTTGATGAACACCTCGTAGTCCATGAGACCACCCCCTCTGCGCCGGACGCCGTCACGTCACGCCGCGTAGACCTGCTCCGTCCTGGGACTACTTCAGCACCGCGTAGAGCAGCGCCCCGATGAACGCCACGAAGTAGACCACCGCGGCCACCATGAGGGCGAACTGGTACCAGTCCCACGTCTCCATCTTGGTCT
Source organism: uncultured Gaiellales bacterium (assembly GCA_964592075.1). Lineage (GTDB taxonomy): Bacteria > Actinomycetota > Thermoleophilia > RBG-16-64-13 > RBG-16-64-13 > RBG-16-64-13. The sequence continues at coordinate 1,248 of CAZQDY010000015.1, read as the reverse complement.
CTTTCGACCCGAAGGCGCCGCCAAACAGCCTGCCCAGCTTCTTGTTCGGCCGGCCTTCAGCCGCAAGCGAGCCGCCCTCCAGATCCATGGCCTGGGCGAGACGGTCGTAGATCTCGTACGACTCGTTGAGGACCTCTACCTCGCGCCGTATCACCCTGTAGCCGATGAGCGCCATCACCGAACCACCGAGGCAGCCGATCATGACCACCACCGCCTGGACCCAGAAGGCGATACCCACGCTCACCCCAAGAAGCATGAGGGCGACTGCGAGCGCCAGGAGCCACCACGTGAAGTGCCTGGCCTCGCGGCCGATGGCGCGCCGGTGCGTGCCGATCGCGCGGCCCGCGATTCTGAGCTGCAGTCTCTTGCCGCCGTGGACATGCACGCGCTTGCCCTCCGCACTGTTATCCATGGACCGCTCCTTTCCATGAGATGACCACCCCGCGGGAACCGTCCGGCAATTGCTGCGGACGGCCCAACACTGACTACGCTACTACCTTTACGCGTGTAAATGAAGTGTGTGCGCGCCCCGGCGGTCGGAGTTTGTCCTTCCCGGAGTCGTGGGTAGCACCAGTCAGGTCAGATCTGCCCCGGAGCGTTTTCGCATCACGGTTGGGGGAGGCGGCGTGCAGAACAAGACGGGCATCGAACGGAACAGCGCTCACACGGCCCCCATCGCAGCCATTGCGACCGCGACGATCCGGCCTCGACCGGTAGTCCTCTTCGAGCTCGTTCTCCTCGCACTGGCACTTATGGTCCTCCTGAGCGGTTGCCCGCGTTCCGACGGAGAGGGCTTCGCCATCTACCTGCTTACCCAAGAGACGCCGCCGGCCAGGCTCTCCCTGCTCAGTCATCTCGAAATCGAGGATGCTCCGGTCATCTCCGCCGACGATCTGGTCTCCTACCAGTCCGACACCCACGAGATGCACCTCACTCCGGAAGCGTACTCCCGCATCATGCACCTGGGGCTGCCCCTGGCGGGCCGTTCCTTCGCCGTCTGCGTCGACCGGAAAACCATCTATGCCGGGGCTTTCGTCATCCCGATATCCTCGATATCGGTCGACGCCGTGGTGATCCGACAGCCCGCCCACTCTCACGACTCCCTCGACCGATACGTCATCACTCTGGAATTGGGCTACCCGGACGCCGGAGTCTACACGGGCGAAGACCCCAGGGCCGCCCCTGAGATACTCGAGGCGCTTAGGAGAGATAAGCAGCTGCCGTAGACACAACCGGGCGGCGCCGGCA
>CAZQDY010000014.1:0-49764 GCA_964592075.1 uncultured Gaiellales bacterium | reverse complement strand
ACCGTCCTTCTCGACCGAGCGTACGATTTCGTGCGCAACATCACCAGCCGTGGAGGGACGGTCCTCTTCGTCGGGACCAAGAAGCAGTGCCAGGATATCGTCCGCGAGGAAGCCGAGCGCGTTGGGATGCCGTACGTATCGCACAGGTGGCTGGGTGGGCTCTTGACCAACTTCGCCACCATCGAGAACCGCATCAAGCGTCTGCACGAACTCCGTAAGCTCAAGGAAGAGGGTCAGCTCAGCCTGCTTCCCACCAAGGAACGCATGTCCATGGAACGGGAGCTGGAGAAACTCGAGGTCAATCTGGGCGGGGTCAGCATCATGACCCGGTTGCCCGACGCGGTCTTTGTGGCCGATCCCAAAAGGGAAGCCATCGCCACGAAGGAAGTGAACAAACTGGGTGTGCCTCTCATCGGGCTCTGCGACACCAACTGCGACCCCGATGAGGTCGACTTCCTGATCCCCGGCAACGATGACGCCATCCGGTCCTGCAGTCTCATCGTGAAAACACTGGCCCGGGCGGTCGAAGAGGGTCGCCAGCGGATACAGGTGTCCGAGTTCCTCGCGGCTGAAGCGGCGAAGACGGTCGTACAGAGCGATTCGGCTCCCTACTCGTCTGATGACGTAGGTTCGGATAGATCGGAGGGCCGTCAGGCTCGCGGCGCCAGGGGCGGCAGGAACGCCGCAGGCGGCGCCCAGGGCAGGGGCACGGGCCGGCCGGGTGCGGGTGGGCGTACAGGCGCCGGTGGACGTCCGCCGGCGGGTGGACGATCCGGCTCGCGGGAATCCGGCAGGGATGCGGGTGCGCCGCGGCCGGCGCCGGCGCGCCGTTTGGCTACCAAGGCGGCTCCCCCGAAGAAGGAGGCGGTCCCCGAGGCTGAGGCTGCCGTAGAGAGAACCCCGGTCGCAGAGGCCCCGGTCGCAGAGGCCCCGGTCGCAGAGGCCCCGGTCGCAGAGGCCCCGGTCGCAGAGGCCCCGCTCGTTGGAAGGCCGGCCGCAGAAACGGCAGGCAAGGAAGAAGCGGTCGCAGCGGAAGCGGCAACCGAGGCTACAGGCGAGGTGGCCGCAGCGGAGACCGCTGTCGACGGGGCGGCGCCCGCAGTCGACGAGACGGCCCCCGAGACCCCCGAGAAGGCTGCCGTGGCCGACGCGGCAGAGGCGGCTGAAGCGGCCGACGCCGCGACCGACGCCGAGGCCTGACCAGGGGCTGGTCACTCTCCCACGGGTCGGCGCGCTGGGGGCGCCGGGCTGTCATGGAATGCTGTTGAAGGATGATCGACGTCTCGATGGAGGCTTGTGATGGAAATCGATGCTGGACTGGTCAAGAAGCTCAGGGAAGCCTGTGGGGCAGGCGTGATGGACTGCAAGATGGCCCTGAACGAAGCTCAGGGCGACGTGGACGAGGCCATCAAGATCCTGCGCAAGAAAGGGATGGCCACGGCCGACAAGAAGTCCTCCCGAGCCGCCAACGAGGGTATCATCGACTACTACATCCACCCGGGGGCGAAGGTGGGCGTCCTGGTCGAGGTCAACTGCGAGACCGATTTCGTGGCCCGCAACGACGACTTCAAGACCTTCGTGCACGACGTGGCCATGCATATCGCCGCGGCGAGCCCTGCCTGGGTATCGCGCGAGGACATCCCGGAGGAGATCAAGGCGGCCGAGTTGGAGATCTATGCCGCGCAGGCCAAGCAGTCGGGCAAACCCGACGCGGTCATCCAGAAGATCTCAGAGGGCAAGCTGGCAAAGTGGTATTCGACGGTGGTCCTGCTGGAGCAGGAGTTCGTCAAGGACCCGGAGAAAACCATCGACGACCTGCGTCGTGAGCTCATCGGCAAGATCGGTGAGAACATAGAGATCAGGCGGTTCGCGCGTTTCCGCGTGGGCGACGAGGTGGCCTAGGGGCGCGCTCTCTCCGTCAAGCGGACCTCGGGGCGGGGTTCGAGCCACGAGGGATGGCCGAAGCGAGGTGACATGACCCAGCAACCTGTGTGGAAGAGGGTTCTGCTCAAGCTTAGCGGCGAGGCCCTCATGGGGGATCTGACCTACGGCATCGATCAAGACCGCCTGCGGGCGGTCGCCGCCGAGATCAGCCATGTGGTGGACGGTGGCAGCGAACTCGCCATCGTGGTCGGGGGCGGCAACATCTTTCGAGGCATCTCCGGGGCTTCTCAGGGCATCGACCGGGCTACGGCCGACTACATGGGCATGCTCGCCACGGTTATGAACTCCATGGCCCTGCAGGACGCGCTGCGAAAGGTGGCCGTGGACTGCCGGGTGCAGTCCGCCATCGCCATGCAGCAGATCTGCGAGCCGTACATCCGCGGGCGGGCCATCCGCCATCTCGAGAAGGGGCGCGTCGTCATCTTCGCGGGTGGCACCGGGAACCCGTTCTTCAGCACCGATACGGCCTCGGCGCTCCGGGCCCTGGAGATCGGCGCCGAGGTCCTGCTCATGGCCAAGAAGAAATACGACGGCGTGTATGATGACGACCCCGAGACCAACCCCGACGCCAAGATGATCGAAGAGATCACCCACAGGGAGGCTTTGGAGCGGGGGTTGCGTGTCATGGACTCGACCGCTTTGTCGCTGTGCATGGACAACGGTCTGCCCATCATGGTGTTCAACATGAGCGTCCCCGAGAACATCCGGCGCGTCCTTAGAGGCGAACGGATCGGCACCAGGGTGACGCCCGAGGCGGACGAGAGGGAGGAATGATGATCCGCGAAGTGGTGGCCGACGGGAAACGGCGCATGGAGGGCGCGCTGGAGTCGTTGCGAAGCGAGTACAACACGGTGAGGACGGGTCGTGCGTCGACAGGACTGTTGGACCGCATCCAGGTGGACTACTACGGGACGAAGACCCCGCTCAAGCAACTGGCCAACCTGGCCACGCCGGATCCCCGGACGATCTCCATCACCGTGTACGACAAGAGCGCGGTGAGCGCCGTCGTCAGGGCCATCCAGGAATCGGATCTGGCCCTCCAGCCCAACGTGGACGGCACGGTCGTCCGGCTGAACATCCCCGCGCTGACCGCCGAGAGACGCAAGGACCTGGTCAGGCTGGTGAAGAACATGGCCGAGGACAGCAGGGTGGCGGTCCGTAATGTCCGCAGGGACGTGATCCAGAATCTCAAGGATCTCAAGAAAGAGGGAGAGATCTCCGAAGACGACGAGCACCGCGCGGAGGAAGAGGTCCAGAAGCTCACCGACGGCTTTGTCGAGAAGATCAACGACATACTTCACCACAAAGAAGAGGAGATCCTCGAGATTTGACGTGGGCCTACCCGCTTGGTTGAGGGCTCTCTGGAGCCGTGGAGGAAAAGGCGCCCCTGAGCAGATGAACGGGGGGCCAGGGGGTGCGCTACCCTTCCACGTGGCCATCATAATGGACGGCAACGGACGTTGGGCCCGTCGCCGCGGTCTTCCCGTCGGCGCCGGCCACCGGGCGGGAGTGCAGGCGGTGCGGCGGGCGATCACTGCCGCTCGCGACCTGGGCATCGGGCAACTGACGCTCTATTCCTTCTCTACCGAGAACTGGAGCCGGCCGACCGAAGAGGTGGAGGGGCTCATGCGGCTGCACGCGGAGATGATCGAATCGGAGGTGCCCGAGCTGCACGAGAACAGCTGCCGGGTGGCGTTCATCGGCAGCCGCCAGGGGTTGAGCTCCGACCTGCTCAGCAAGATGGAGTGGGCGGAGTCACTCACGGCCGGCAACACGCGGATGATCCTCTTCATCGCCTTCAACTACGGGGGCCGGCAGGAGGTGGTGGAAGCCGTGAGGTGCGCCGCGGCCTCAGGTGTCGACCCGGCATGCATCACGGAGGGCGACATCGCGGGCCACCTCTATTCGCCCCTGATGCGCGACCCGGACCTGTGCATCCGGACCTCGGGTGAGAGGCGCATGTCGAACTTCCTGCTCTGGCAGTCGGCGTATTCGGAGCTCTACTTCTCAGATTGCCTGTGGCCCGACTTCGACGAGGCGGAGTTCCGGCGGGCGCTTGCCGACTACGCGAACCGCGAACGGCGCTACGGAGCTCGTCGCGGCGGGGACCTGGATGCTTAGGCAGCGTCTCCTTGTCGCCGTCATCGCTCTGCCGGTCGGGATGGCGGCGATCGTCTTCGGAGGCTACTACCTCTTCGGGCTGGCGATTGTGGTCACGGCTCTCGGCCTCCACGAGTACTACACGATACTCAGACCCTATCGTCCGAATCTGCTGGTCGGGTATCTCTCGGGCCTGGGCGTGGTGGCGGGAGCGTTCTTCCTGGGGCTGGAAGGCGTGCTGGTGGGGCTGGCCGCTCTCGTGATCCTGACCTTCTTCTGGTCGCTCTTCGGTGAGTTGGGCGCACATCTGGTGGGCAGACTGGCGATGACGGCGTTCGGGGTCCTGTGGATCCCCATGGGGTTCGCATACATCCTGCTCATCAGGGCTTTGGAGCACGGCATGGCTCTTGCCATCCTGCTGTTCGCCTGCACGATAGTCAGCGACACCTTCGCCTATTTCGTGGGTAGGGCTATCGGTCGCCATCAGATGGCTCCCCACATCTCACCCAAGAAGACCATCGAAGGAGCGATCGGTGGGCTGATCGGGGCCGTGGTGGCGGCTCTCATAGTCAGGATCTACTCGCCGTGGTTGTCCACGAAGGACGCCATCGTCCTGGGTCTCGTCATAGGGATGGTCGGGCAGTGGGGGGACCTGTTCGAGTCGGCCTTCAAACGGGACTTCCGCGTGAAGGACTCCGGGCGGCTGTTGCCCGGGCACGGCGGGATCCTCGACCGCTTCGATTCCGTGCTGCTGGCCGGGTTCGTCGCGTACTGGACCATCCTGGCGCTGATGGGTGACGTGGTGCGATGAAACGGGTGGTCGTCCTCGGGTCCACTGGCTCCATCGGTGTGCAGGCTCTGCAGGTTATCGCGGCGGGCGGCGATCTGTGCGTGAGCGGGTTGTCCTGCGACCGCAACGTCTCCCTGCTCCTGGAGCAGGCTACCTCCATGGGCGTGACCGACCTCGCCATCGCCGACGAGCGCGCGGCGGCCACCGTGCCCGCCGCGCTCTACCCGGAACTGGAGGTGCGGGCCGGCCGCGGCGGAGCCGCGCGACTGGTGAGGGAGGTGGGGGCCGATCTGGTGCTGAACGGCATTGTGGGCTTCGCAGGCCTGGAAGCGACGTTGGCGGCGCTGGAGAGCGGGCGGACGCTTGCCCTGGCCAACAAGGAGAGCCTGGTCTGCGCGGGCTCGCTGGTCACCGGACTGGCGGCCGACCGGGGAGTGGCGATCCTCCCGGTGGATTCGGAGCATTCTGCGCTCTATCAGCTGGTGGCGGCGGCCGGGTGCGAGGCGGTGGACTCGGTGGTGATCACCGCGTCGGGGGGCCCCTTCCGGGGCAGGGACCGGGCCGGACTGGCCGGGGTCACGAGAGAGCAGGCCTTGGCTCACCCCACATGGTCGATGGGCGAAAAGATCACGGTCGACTCGGCCACACTGATGAACAAGGGCCTGGAGGTGATCGAGGCCCACCATCTGTTCGGGCTGCCCTATGAGAAGATCGAGGTGGTGGTGCATCCGCAATCCATCGTGCACGCTCTGGTGCGGATGAACGACGGGGCGCTGCTGGCGCATCTGGGGTCGCCTGATATGAGGGTCCCCATCTCGTACGCCCTTCATCACCCGGACCGGAGCCCTGTCGGCTCCGCGCGGCTGGACCTCTCCGGCGGCCTGACGCTCGATTTCAGCGCCCCCGACGAGGAGACGTTTCCCGCCATCCGCCTGGCGCGGGAGGCGGGGGCCAGGGGAGACACGGCCACCTGCGCCCTCAATGCGGCCAACGAGGTGGCCGTCGGGGCCTTCCTGAGGGGGGAGTTGCCTTTCTTGGGTATAAACTCCGTGATCGAGCAGGTTGTGCTTGCGAGCGACGGCGGCCCACTCGGAACCTACGAGGATGTGGCGGTCGTCGATGAATGGGCCAGGCGGGCGGCGGAACAGGCCTGCGCGCGGCACTCCGGATGAGAGCAGAGCGAGAGGAAGTCGCTTAAGTGAACACGTTCCTCGGGATCATCGTAGGGATCATCGGGCTGGGTTTTCTCATCCTGGTCCACGAATTCGGTCACTTCATCGTGGCAAAGGCCACCGGCATGCGGGTGGAGGAGTTCAGTCTCGGTTTCGGCCGTTTCCTCGTGAGTCGCCGGTGGGGCGAGACCGTCTACGGCATATCGGCGGTGCCGCTGGGCGGGTACGTGCGGGTCACCGGCATGCACAAAGAGGAGTTCGAGCAGAGGGTCGCCGACCTGCGGGCGCAGGAGGCGGGCGAGGATCGCGATCCTGAGCAACGGCGCCCCCAGGACCCCGAAGACCGTCTGGCCGGGAAGAGGGCGCTGAGCGCGGAAGAGGTAGCTTCCACCCCCGAGAAGCGCCGCTACTACACACATCCGTTCTGGCACAAGCTGCTCTTCATCGTCGCCGGTGTGGCCATGAACGCCATCATCGCGTACCTGCTCCTCTACGCAGTCGGGGTCACGCAAGGCGAGAACTGGAGGGGGACGGTGATCGCGGAGGTGGCCGAAGGATCGGCTGCCGAGACGGCTGGGATCCGACCGGGAGACCGCATCGTGCGCTTCGCGGGCGTGGAGGTGGACACGTGGAACGAGCTGACCATGGAGATCATCGCCAATAAGGGCGAGACGGTCGAGATCGTCGTCGACCGGGGGGGCGCGCTCGAAGGGTTGCAGGCGGAACTTGGGATCAACGAGCAGGGCACCGCTTATCTCGGAGTCACGTCGACCATGGACGTCGAGCATCGAGACATCGGGCCGGGGGAGGGGTTCGCCTACGCGGGCCGAGAGACGCTGGATGCCGTGGTGGTCATCTTCAGGGGTATAGGGTGGATGTTCTCTGGAGACGTGCCCGTCACGGGCTCGCAGGGCCTTGCCGGACCGGTGGGCATCGTCCAGATCTCGGCGGACGCGTTGGCGGGCGGATGGGCGTCGTACGCATGGTTCCTGGCGCTGATCAGCATCAACCTGGCGCTCCTCAACATGCTGCCTTTGCTGCCTCTGGACGGGGGCCATGTTCTGCTTAGCATCATCGAACGGATTCGGGGGCGTAGCATCTCGCTGCGGGTGTTCGAACGAGTGTCGATGGTGGGGTTGGCCCTGTTCGTCATGCTTTTCTTCGTGGCGATGTACAACGACGTCGGCCGCATCTTCACCGGCTGGTAGGGTGGCGAGAGTGGCCGGCCGGCTGCAGGTCGATGTGGGCGGCGTACCTGTGGGCGGCGGCGCGCCGGTGGTGGTCCAATCGATGACCAACACCCTGACCCACGATGTCGAAGCCACCCTGGGTCAGATACGGGCGCTGGCCACGGCGGGGGCGAGGATCGTGCGCATAGCCGTGCCCGACCGGGCCGCCGCCGAGGCCGTTCCCGCCTTGGTGTCCCAGTCGCCGGTGCCGTTGATCGCCGACGTCCATTTCGATCACTCTCTGGCCGTGGCGGCTGTGCAGGCCGGAGCGGCGGGCGTGCGGATCAATCCGGGCAACATCGGAGGGCGCGAGGAGTTGCGCGCCGTGGTGGCCGCTGCGCGGGAGCAGGGGGCGGTGATCCGGGTGGGGGTGAACAGCGGCTCTCTGCAGCGTGATCTCCGCGGGGTCGAGGAGCGGGATCCTGCCGGGGCGCTGGTGGAGTCCGCCGTGCGCTACTGCGCCCTGTTGGAGGACATGGGGTTCAGCCGCATCAAGGTCTCGGCCAAGTCGTCCTCCCCGCTGATCACCATCGCCGCGAACCGGCGGTTGCGGGATAGAGTGCCCTATCCACTTCACTTGGGGCTCACCGAGGCGGGGACCCGCTGGGCCGGGTCCATACGGAGCGCCGTGGCGCTGGGGGTGCTCTTGGAGGAGGGCGCCGGCGACACGATCCGGGTGTCTCTCACGGGCGACCCGGTGGAAGAGGTGCGGGTGGCGCTCGAGATACTGAGGACGCTCGGTCTGGCTCCTCGGGGGCCGAGGGTCATCTCCTGTCCCACCTGCGGGCGGACGCGGATCGACCTGGAACCGCTGGCCCTGGAGGTCGAGAGACGCCTGGAGGAGCTGGGGTTGGATCTCGAGGTGGCCGTCATGGGTTGTGTGGTCAACGGGCCGGGTGAGGCGCGCAAGGCCGATTTCGGGATAGCCGGGGGCGACGGGGAAGGAGTGGTCTTCAGTCAGGGCAGGCCGGTCAGGAAGGTGGCCCAGGCGGACCTGGTCGACGCGTTGTTCGACGAGATCGCTCTGCGGCGGCAAGGGCTGGTAGACTGCTAGACTGTCCGCGCGCGGGTTGCACGCCGCGCCCCGTCAAGCGTCTGTCCTAGGAGGAGCCGATGCGGGCGACCGCTCTCTTCATGCCCACGGTCAAGGAGGACCCCGCCGATGCCGAGGCCGTCAGCCACAAGCTGATGGTCCGGGGCGGTTTCGTGCGCCAGTTTGCTTCCGGCATCTACATCATGCTGCCGCTTGGGTGGCGGGTCATGCAGCGCATATGCCGGATCATCCGCGAAGAGATGGACGGCATCGGTGCTGTGGAGCTGTCTATGCCCACCATGCACCCGGCCGACGTATGGCAGGCAACCGGTCGCTACGGGTCCATCGGGCAGGAGATGTTCCGCCTCCAGGACCGGGGCGGGCGCGACATGGTGCTGGCGATGACCCACGAGGAGGTCTTCGCCTGGCTGGCCTCACGGGAGCTGAGATCGTACCGCGACCTGCCTCAGATCTGGTATCAGCTGCAGCTGAAATTCCGCGACGAACCCCGGCCCAAGGGCGGTGTCCTGCGGGTACGAGAGTTCCTGATGAAGGACTCCTATTCGTTCGATCTGGACGAGGCGGGGCTCGACAAGAGCTACGAGAAGCACATAGGGGCGTACGACCGCATCTTCGCGCGTTGCGGCGTGGATATCTACCGGGTCGAGAGCGACAGCGGCTTCATGGGCGGGGCGCAGGCTCATGAGTACATCGCCCCCTCGGCCGCGGGTGAGGACCGCATCGCCCTGTGCCCGGCCTGCGGATACGCGGCGAACGTGGAATTGGCGCGGTCGGCGGCGCTGCAGCCGGCGGAGGGAGCCGGACCTGCCTTGACGAGTGGAGCAGCGGACGCGCCCCGCGAGGTGGACACGCCCGGACAGCGCACCATCGAGGAAGTCTCGACCTTCCTGGGGATCGCGGCGTCCTCGCTCATCAAGGCTCTGGTGTACGTCGCAGGCGACAGACCGGTGATGGCTCTGGTCCGAGGCGACCACAGCCTGCACGAGAGCAAGCTGGCGCGGCATCTGAAGGCCGAGGTGCGGGCGGCGCAACCGGAGGAGGTGCGCGCCGCCACCGGCGCTGAGGTGGGGTTTGTGGGGCCTGTCGGCCTCCCTGCGGGGGCCGGACTGCGGGTAGTGGCCGACGAGAGTCTGAGACCCGTCGAGGCCGGCGCCGGGCCCCATCCAGTGGGCCTTCGCGAGTACGCGGCAGGCGCCAACAAGTCGGACACGCATCTCATGGGAGTCGTCGTGGGGCGCGACTTCCAGCCGGAGTACGCCGATCTGCGCGAAGCTCAGGAGGGCGACGGGTGCCCGGAGTGCGGGCAGGCTCTGCTCGTCAAGCAAGGCATCGAAGTGGGCAACATCTTCAAGCTGGGCACCAAGTACTCCATGCCGCTGGGGGCCGCTGTCCTCGATGAGACGGGTCAGGAGCGCACCATCATCATGGGTTCGTACGGCATCGGGCCGGCCCGCATCGCCGCGGCCGCGGTGGAGCAACGCAGCGACGACCGGGGCATCGTGTGGCCGAAGGCCATCGCTCCCTTCGACGTCCACATCGTCCAGGTCCAGGTGAAAGACCAGGCGCAGAGCGAGGCGGCCGCCTCGCTCCACGACTCTCTGACCGCCGAGGGATGGGAGGTGCTCTGGGACGATCGCGACGAGCGCCCCGGCTTCAAGTTCGCCGACGCGGAGCTTATCGGTTGCCCGGTGAGGGTGACGGTCGGCAAGAAGGCCTCTCTGGGGATAGTGGAGGTGGAGGCCCGGAGCGGGGGTGAGCGCCTTGAAGTGCCCGTGGATGAGTGCGGCGGGCTGGTCCGCCGGGTGTGGGAGGCATGCGAGTGAGTTAGGTCCGGCCGTATCGTGGTATAATCCCGCGGCAAACGAAATCCAAGCTGGTTCACCAAAGTGGGTGCAGACGGGCCCACTTTTGTTTTACTCGAGGAAGTGGCCGTGGGACTGTCGGAGGAGTGGTTCCAGCAGATCATCGACCAGGAGGTCGAGGACGTGGAACTGGTGCTCCTGGAGGAGCTCGGTGGAAGACGGTACAAGGTTCTCCGTCTGTACGTCGACCACCCGGCCGGTGTGACGCACGAACTATGCAGCAGGGTTTCGAGTGCGGTGGGGCGGGCTCTCGACGAGGTCGACGTGATGGAGGGCGCGTACACTCTGGAGGTGAGTTCTCCGGGCATCGAGCGGCCCTTGCGGAAGCGGAGCCACTTCGAGGCGCAGGTGGGCAAGAAGGTCTACGTCAAGACCAAGGCGCCCGTCGAAGGGGCCAAAGTCCGGCAGGGGGTCCTGCTGGAGGTTGGAGCGGAGGAGATCGTTTTGCAGGACGCGGGACGCACGGTCCGGATCCCGTTGACCGAGGTCGGTAGTGCCCATTTGATCTACGAGTTCAAATAGGGGGAAGGGATGAACAAGGAGACGATAGAAGCTCTCCGCCAGATTGAGAAAGAAAAGGGCATTCCCTTCGACCTGCTCATCGAGGCTCTGGAGGATGCTCTACACTCCGCATACCAGAAGACTCCCCATGCGGTCCCCTTCTCCGAGGTGAGGATCGATCATGAGACCGGCGAGATACGGGTGTTCGAACTCATATTCCCTCCCGGTCAAGAGCCTCAGATCGAGGACGAAGAGACCGAGATCGACACGTCCATGGCTACACGCGAAGAGATCACTCCGGACGATTTCGGGCGCATCGCGGCCCAGACCGCCAAGCAGGTCATCTACCAGCGTATACGAGAGGCCGAGCAGGGCATCGTCTACCAAGAGTACTCCACACGCATCGGGGAGATCGTCACCGGCATCGTCCAGCAATCGGACAGCCGGTACACGTTGGTCGACCTCGGCCGGGTCGAGGCTCGTCTACCCAAGAACGAGCAGGTGCCGACCGAGCGCTACGAGCACGGGATGCGGCTGAAAGCGGTCATCAAGGAGGTCTCGCAGAACCCCAAGGAACCGCCCATCATCCTGTCACGGCGCAGCGAGGAGCTGGTGCGCCGGTTGTTCGAGCTCGAGGTCCCGGAGATCTACGACGGGCTGGTGGAGATAGTAGGAGTGGCGCGGGAGCCGGGCTACCGCTCGAAGATATCTGTGGTCTCTCACAGCGACGGGGTCGATCCTGTGGGCGCCTGCGTGGGGCCCAGGGGCTCGCGCGTGCGCATGGTCGTCTCCGAGCTGCGTGGCGAGAAGATCGACATCATCCCCTTCGATGAGGAGCCGGCTCGGTTCGTGGCCAAGTCGCTCTCACCGGCCCGGGTGCGCGAAGTGCTCCTTGATGACGCGCAGCGGGAGGCGACTGTGGTCGTCCCCGATGATCAGCTGTCTCTGGCCATAGGGAAGGATGGACAGAACGCCCGTCTCGCGAACCGGCTGACCGGTTGGAAGATTGATATCAAGTCCGAGACGGAGATGACCGAGGACGAGACGGTCTACGCCGCGGCCGAAGACGAACCCCAGGTCGTGGACGGTCGATGCCACTATCTGACCACAGGCGGCAAGCGCTGTCCTAACGCAGCGCTGTCAGGCAGTCTATACTGCGGCATACCGTCGCATCAGTCGGCCGATGGCGAGCGAACCTGAGCGGCAGTGTGTCGGTTGCGGGCTGCGCGGGCCCCAGGGTGGGTTCGTACGCTTGGAGATCGATAGAGAGTCGGTCCCGCCGCGCGTGGTGGTGACGGTGAAGGGGGAAAGAAAGGGCCGAGGGGCGTATTTATGTAGGAGAAGGTCGTGCTTGGACCGGGCTTTGCATAGAAAAGCCCTCCAGAGGGCCTTCCGAGCTCCGGTGATGATTGACGAAGACGAGATACTGGCGGCTCTTGTGGACGGGGCCGAAGGGCCGCGAGGCGAGCAGGACGGGTGAGCAGTGGCGAAGAGACGGGTTTACGACATCGCTAAGGAGAACGGCCTGACGAACCAGGAGCTCCTGGAACGTCTCAATGCGGCAGGGCTCGAGGTCAAGAGCAGTGTCTCCACGGTGGAAGAAGCGGATGTCGAGCGCGTGCTGGTCGCGAAGGCCAAACCGGCCGCGCCCAAGCCGTCGGGGGCCAAACCCGCCGGGCCCAAGTCCGCGCCGGCGAAGACCGCCGTCAAACCGGCCGCGCCCAAGCCGTCGGCGACGAAACCCTCGGCTGGCAAAGCGGCCGCCGCCGAACCGGCCCCTGCGAAAGGCGCCGCCAAGACGGCCGCCCCAAAGGCTGCCACGGCGAAGGCGGCTGGAGAGAAGACCAGCACCGCGAAGACCGCCGCGGCCAAGAGTCCCGAAACCAAGGCCGCCGCCAAGGCTCCGCCACGCGAGGTCACCAAGACCGCGCCGGAGAAGAGCGGCGAGGCTTCTGTCGAGACTTCGGCCAAGAAAGCGGTCGACACGAAGCCGGTCGACACGAAGCCGGCCGACACCAGGGAATCTTCGGCGGAAGGGCCGGTCGCCACGGCCGCCCCCGCAGGTGCACAGAAGGCCGCGACCTCGATGCCGCCGACGTCGGCAGGGCAGGCGGAAAGGGCGGCCGCCGGTCCACCGCCTGACGCGACGCCTCGGCGCCGAGAGGAGCCGAGACCCTCAGGACCGGAGACCCCCCGGTCGGGAACGGCACGTCCGGAAGGGCCTCGCCCCGAAGGAGCACGCCCGGAAGGAGCACGCGCCGGAGTGCGGAAGCCACCGCCGCGACCCAGGGGCCGCGGACCGCGGCTCGAGGACATGCCCACGGTGGTTGGGCCGGGGGTGCCGCTCCGCAAAGGCGTCAAGCCTTCAGGGAACGTCCTCAGCAAAGAGGAACTGGCACGGATACAGGCCGAGAAGGCTGCCCAGGCCGAGGCGGCGCGCAAGGCGGCAGCCGCCGCGCCGCCGAAACCGACTGCTCCGGATGCCGGGGAGGCTTCCGCCCGCGGCCCGGCGCCGCGCCCGGCTCCGCCGGGCGGCGGACGGCCTCGACCAGGCGGGCCCGCGAAGGATGCCGGCGAGCGGCGAGAGCGCGCTTCTCGCACGGCGTCGATCCCCATTCCGGACATCTGGGCTGAGGCAGCTGAGGCTACCGGCCTCGTGGGTCCGACGCGGCCTGCGGCGTCGCGCGTACGTCGAGGCGATGACAAGCCCGCGAAGCGGCGGGTGATCATCGATTCACAAGCCGGACGGAAAGGCGGCCGGGGCGGCATGCGCGACCGACGGGGCGGAGCGGTCGGTGAGGCCGAGAAGCCGATCCCGAAGAAGAAGGTCGTGCCCGGCACCGAGTCCCCGGTCAAGGTCAAGAGCGGGGCGAGCGTCAAAGATCTGAGCGAAGCGCTCGAGCTGAGCGCCGGAGAGCTGATCAAGACGCTGCTCAAGCTGGGCGAGATGGTCACGATCACACAGTCTCTGTCCGACGACGCCGTCCTGATCCTGGCGGAGGAGTTCGAGCGCCAGGTCGAGATCGAGCACGCCGAAGAGGAGAAGGAGGGCCCCGAGGTCTTCGTCGATGACCCGGCCGATCTGATCCCGCGCGCGCCGGTGGTCACCATCATGGGCCACGTCGACCACGGCAAGACGTCACTGCTCGACGCCATCCGCGAGACGGAGGTCGTCAAGAGCGAAGCGGGCGGCATCACGCAGCATATCGGCGCGTATCAGGTGACCCACAACGACAAGAAGGTCACCTTCCTGGACACTCCCGGACACGAAGCCTTCACCGCCATGCGCGCCCGAGGAGCCAAGTCGACAGACATCGCGGTCATCGTCGTAGCCGCCAACGATGGCGTCATGCCTCAGACCTTGGAGGCCATCAGCCATGCCAAGGCGGCCGAGGTGCCCATCGTGGTGGCCATCAACAAGATGGACCTGGTCGACGCCAATCCCGACCGGGTCAAGGCCCAGTTGTCGGAAGAGGGCTTGGTCCCCGAGTCTTACGGGGGCGACACCGTCATGGTCGAGGTCTCGGCCAAGCAACGGCTGAACCTCGAAGAGCTCATGGATATGATCCTTCTGGTAGCTGAGGTGCAGGAGCTCAAGGCCAACGCCACAGCGTCGGCGTCCGGGGTCGTCATCGAGGCTCAGCTGGACGTGGGCCGCGGACCGGTGGCCACCGTTCTCGTCCAGCGGGGGACCCTGCGAGTGGGTGACGCCCTGGTCAGCGGCGAGGCGTACGGCAAGGTCAAGGCCATGTTCGATTTCATAGGCCGCTCCATCAGCAAGGCCGGTCCCTCAGTACCGGCTCAGATCCTGGGGTTCAACACGCTGCCGTCGGCGGGTGATTTCGTCACCGTGGCCAAGGACGAGCGCGAGGCCCGGCAGAAGGCCGAACAGCGCACTGCGCGGCTCCGGCAGGAGCAGTTGGCCAAGAGCCGCGGCGGCGCCAGCAGCTTGGACGAGTTCTATCGTCGCCTCAAGGAGGGCCGGGTCAAGGAGCTCCCGCTGGTCGTGAAGGGAGACGTGGCCGGGTCGGTGGAGGCTCTGGAAGAGGCTCTGCGTGGCATCACTCACCCTGAGGTGAAAGTGGAGATCGTGTTCGCGGGCGTGGGAGGCATCAACGAGTCGGACATCATGCTGGCCTCGGCCTCTAAGGCTGTGGTGATCGGCTTCAACGTGCGGCCGTCGACGGCGGCCAAGGCGTTGGCCGAACAGGAACAGGTAGATGTGCGCACCTACCGGGTCATTTACAAGGCCATCGAAGACGTCGAGGCCGCCCTGGTCGGGATGCTGGAACCGGAGGAAGTGGAGGAAGAGCTGGGGACGGCCGAGGTGCGGCAGGTCTTCCATGCGTCCCGTATCGGGACCATCGCGGGCTGCTGCGTGCAGGCGGGGAAGATCGTCCGCTCGGCGAGGATTCGGCTCGTGCGCGACGGCAGCATCATCCACGAGGGCACGATCGACTCACTCAAGCGTTTCGCGGACGATGCCCGAGAGGTGTCGGCCGGCTATGAATGCGGTCTCCACCTCGACGGGTACGACGATGTCCACGAAGGCGACATCATCGAAGCGTACGAGATCAAGGAAGTTGCCCGTACTCAATAAGAGCAGCAAGGGTTTTGTCGGCATCCTCACGGCCGAGCTGTACTTCCCCGAGAACGGCTCCCTCAAGGGCAAGCGCATGTACCTCCGGCGCGTAAGGGACCAGGTCACGCGCCGTCACGGGGCGTCTTTCGCGGAGGTCGGCCATCAGGACCTCTGGCAGCGGTCCAGGGTGATAGTGGCCGTGGCCGCGTCGGACCTGAAGGTCCTGGAGGAGGTCTTGGGCCGGGTGAGAACGTATCTAGACTCACAGGAATGGACGCTCACCTCTTGCGTGACCGAGGTGGTGGATGTAGATGCGTAACGTGGCTTCATACCGGATGCGCCGGATCAACGAGGCGTTGAAGGAGATCATCGGCACGGCGCTGACTCAGGAAGTGAAGGACCCTCGAATCGGCTTCGTGACCCTCACCGGCGTCGACGCGGCTCCCGACCTGTCGCATGCCAAGGTCTTCGTCTCCGTCTACGGGAAGCAGGCCCAGAAGGACGCGACCCTCGAGGGGCTCCGCGCGGCGCGACCTTACCTACAGCGGCTCATCAACGAGGAGCTGACTTTGAAGCGGACCCCCACTCTGGAGTTCGTCTACGACGCGAGCGTCGACCAGGGGATGCGCATCCAGGCCCTCTTGAAGGCCAGCGGCGTGGATGAGCTGGGCCCTGGGGACGACCCGGGGGACCGGCCCGAGGACGACCCCGGGAACGGGCCGAACGAGGAGGAGGATTCTTGACCCCCGTACCCGACCGTCACTGGGACGCGGTCGCCGAAGTGGCCGAACGGCTGCAGGTGGAGAAGCGAGTCCTTGCCATCTCGCACGAGGCGCCCGACGGTGATGCGCTGGGCTGCCTTTCGGCTTTCATGCTGGTGTGCGACCAGTTGGGGATAGCCTGCACCGCGTGCATCCCGGGCGAGAGCCGCTTTCCGCCCGAGTACCTCTTCCTACCCGGACTGGATGACGTCGTCAGGGGTGAGGTGCCGCCTGTGGAACCAGGCACCACAGTGTACTTTTTCGACTGCGCATCGCTCCTCCGGTCGAACTCGGGCGGGCTCCCGGCCGGCGTGACGCGGGTCAACATCGATCACCACCAGGACAACCCAGGTTATGGGGAGGTCAATCTGGTGGACCCAGGAGCCCCGTCGACGACCGCGATCCTGCATGAGGTCCTGCGGGCGGGCGATATCCCGATCGACGCGCAGGTGGCGACGGCCCTCTATGTCGGGTTGGTGACCGACACCGGACGCTTCCAGTACTCGAACACCAGTCCCGGCGCCCACCGCATGGCTGCGGAGCTGCAGGAAGCAGGCGTGGACGTGGTCTCCGTGTACAGGCTTGTGTACGAGAGCACCCCTCTGCCCAAACTGCTTCTGCTCAAGCGGGCGCTCGGCAACCTGGACGTGCGTCTGGGAGGGTCGCTGGTGGTCTCCTGGCTCCGCAACGACGACTTCGAGAAGGCCGGGGCCGACGAAAGCCACGCTGAAGGGCTCATCGATACGCTGCGCCGCATCCATGGAGTGCGGGTGGCCGTTCTGCTCCGCGAGCGGCGGCGCGGTGAGGTGGTCGAGACCAAGGCGAGTCTGCGCTCCACCGACGGCGCCCTCGATGTGGCGGCTCTGGCTCACGAGAAGGGTGGAGGAGGTCATGTGCGGGCCGCCGGATTCACCACGGCCGAGGACATCCCTACGGTGCTGGCTTGGATAGAACGAAGGGTGGAGGCGAGTCTCTGAGATGGGCCTGCCCTTGAGCCCGGCCTCGCGGGTGGTGCTGGTGGACAAACCCGTGGGGCCCACCAGTTTCGACGTGGTCCGCGCCGCCCGCCGCGGGCTCAAGGCTCGAGTCGGCCACGCGGGCACGCTCGATCCTTTCGCGAGCGGTCTGCTGCTCGTCATGATCGGTCAGGCGACGCGGGTCTCCTCACTGCTGATGGGGCTCCCCAAGGAGTATGAGGTGACCGTACAGTTCGGAGCCGTGTCCACCACGGCGGACCCCACCGGGGACATCACGCCAACGGGAGGCCGGGCGTCGGCGCGGCAGGTGGTGGAGGTCTTGGACCGTTTCAGGGGGAGCGTCCGTCAGCGGGTGCCGCTGACCTCGGCCGTCAAGGTGGACGGGGAGCGTCTCTACAAGAAGGCGCATCGCGGCGAGGCGGCCGACACGCCCGAGCGCGAGGTGACCGTCCACGATCTCACCATGACCTCCTTCGACGTGGAAGCGCAGAGAGCCACTCTCATCGTGCGTACCGCGAGCGGGGTGTATGTGCGCGTCCTGGCGGAGGACATCGGAGAGGCCATCGGAGCGGGGAGCTACGCATCGACCCTGAGGCGGACCCGCATCGGGACGTTCAAGGTGGAGAACGCGCTGGGGCTCGACGAGCTCGCTCCCGAGCGATATGAGGCAGGTGGGCCGGGAGTGCTGAGTCTGGACGAGGCGCTCGGCTTCCTCTCCCGCGTCGACCTTGACGAGGCGGACGCCCGCAGGGCTGCGAACGGCAACGAACTGATCGGTGGCCTCCCCGGTCGCGCCCGCGTGTACGGAGGCGGGCGCATGCTGGGCGTCTACGAGCGCCAAGGCGATGTCTCGCGGCCGCTGGTGATCTTCCCCGGAGCGGCGTGATCATGCATCTCTATCTCTCTCTGGACCAGGTGGAAACGGCGCCGCCCTCGGGGCGGGCGGTGGCCATTGGCGTGTTCGATGGGGTCCACCGGGGTCATCAGCGCATCCTGGGGCAGGCCGTCGATCGAGCCGCGGCCGTGGGCGCTGTGTCTACGGCGGTCACCTTCTACCCCCACCCGGAGGCCGTTCTACGGCCCCGCTGCGCGCCGAGGATGCTGACCTCGTTGGAGCGGAAGGCGGCGCTGCTCGAAGAGCTGGGCCTGGATGAGGTCGTCGTGGTGCGGTTCGACGAAGGCTTTGCCCGGCTGTCTCCGGAATCTTTCTGCCGGGCGGTCCTTTCGGCCCATCTTGGGGCTCGGGAGGTCTTCGTGGGCGAGAACTTCCGGTTCGGCCATCATGGAGCGGGCGCGGCCGCCGACCTGGCCGAGTACGGTTCGACGCACGGCTTCGAGGTTCGCGCCGTGTCCCTGGTCGAAGAGGGTGGAGAGGTCATATCGAGCACGCGCATCAGGGCGTTGCTGCAGGCCGGGCAGGTGATGGAAGCGGCCCGCCTCCTGGGCCGCCCTCATCGCGTGGAAGGCACGGTGGCAAGCGGCGCGGGTCGCGGCAGGGGGCTCGATGCTCCGACTGCCAATCTGCCCGCCGATAGAGACATGGCCCTTCCACGGTCGGGCGTCTATGCCACCTTGTCCACGGTCGACGGCTCCGAGCCGCAGCCGTCGGTCACCAGTGTGGGGACCAATCCCACCTTCGAGTCCGGCCGGAAGATCAGGATAGAGACTCTCCTCCTGGACTACTCCGGAGACCTGTATGGGCGCCATCTGGCGGTGGACTTCGTGGACCGCATCCGCGGACAGCGCGCGTTCCCCGACGCGGATTCGTTGGCCCGGCAGATCAAGGACGACGTGGCGGCGGCTCGCCGCCTGCACGCGGACGCGTCTATCTCGAGGGAGGCTTCGTGACGGCGGGGTCAGGCGCAGCGCGTCACCCCGATCCGCGGCGGAACTCGCGGGTTCCGGCCGTGACCATCCTCCTGCTTGTCGCGGTGGTCGTCGCCGGCGTGGGCTACTTGCTGTCCTGCTCCCCGGACCGTGGACTCGCCCAGGGGATCTCGCTCGGGTTGAAGGCGGCGGCGTTCGTGGAGAGCGCCGATGGAGGCGGGTACTCGAAGGCCGAGTCGGCGGCGCTCGCGGTCCCGCTTCCCGAGGACGCCGTCGATGTGCACGTTCCGGTGCTGATGTATCACTACGTGGACGAGGAGCCGCCGCCCGCCGGTCCATACGCCGACGGTCTGACGGTCCGGACGCCGGACTTCATCAAGGAACTCGACTACCTGGCCGCGAAGGGTCATCACACGGTCACGCTGGCCGAGGTCTACCTGGCCATGGCCGGAGTGAGGGAACTCCCCGCCAAGCCGGTCGCCCTGACCTTCGATGACGGAGGTCTGGACAACTACGAGGTGGCCTTCCCGCTGCTCGAGGAGTACGGGTTCAGGGCCACGTTCTTCGTCATCACCGAACGTATCGGGACGGAGGGACAGATGGATTGGGACCACCTGCGGGAGATGGTGGCGGCGGGCATGTCGGTGCAGTCGCACACCGTGTCCCATCCGGGTCTGCCGGGAGTCTCCGATGCGCGCCTCCAGTCAGAGCTGGTCGAGTCGCGTGCCGTCATCGCGGAGGGGGTCGGCGAGCCGGGCTATGTGCTCAGCTATCCGAGCGGCGCCTACGACGAGAGAGTGATCGAGGCGGCGAAATCCGCGGGCTACGTGATGGCGGTGGCCACCGACCATGGGGTGGAGGTCTCACCGGAGGCGCCTTTCGAGATCACCCGGCTCAGGGTCCAGCCGTTCCTGCCCATCGACACCTTCGCAAGACTGGTCAGATGATGTGTGAGGCCCCGATCGCCCGGAAGTTCTCGAGTATGCGGCGGAAGAGGGGCTCGTAGTCGTCCCAGTCGTCCTCCGCCGCGGTGAATTCGAGGAAGTAGTAGCAGTCGTTGGCGATGAGGACGCATTCCCTGGTTATGAGCGTGTAGCCGTTCAGGAAGACCGTCCAGGTGTGCACGAGGCCGGGCAGGCCCGACACGACCACTTGCCTGACGGGCTCAAGCACCCGGACGTCCGGGTAGTACTGGCCCAGATCTATGACCCAGTCCTCCAGCCAGGTCTGGAACTCTGGGATCATCGACGCGTCAACGGTGACATCATCGTGCACCTCGACCCAGATGTAGTCGAGGTAGCAGCCGTCGAGGGTGGGTCCCTGCCAGTCGGCGAAGGCGGCCGCGACATACGCGTCCTGCCATTCATCCCTCATGATCCTGTCCTCGTCCCAGAACACCCGGTCGCCCACGTTCGAGGGGTCGGTGTTCCTCCAGTCTCTCGGGTAGTCGATGGAGATGCCGCGCAGACTGTCACTGAAGTTGTTGAAGATGTCCGACCCGGGAGAGATGGTGGTGGTCGTGGGAGGGGCGGTGGTGGTGGTCGTGGGAGGGGCGGTGGTCGTGGGTTTGGCGGTGGCGGCAGTCATCGAAGGCGAGACCGGGGCGAGCGAGGTGGCGGTCTCGAGCGCCGCTTGGGCGGCCTGCGTGCGAGGGGCGGCCCGGTCCCAGGGGGACCACAGAGACAGAGTCACGACGACCGCGGCCGCGACCAGCGCAACGGCGGCCGCTCCGGCTCTCTTACCCGGGCCCCAGCCCTGGTCCCGCCGGCCGGGGGTCTTGGCCGAGGAGGCCGGCAGCCCCAGTCTCGCGGCCTCCGACCAGTGCAGCGGTCTCCCGTGGGGATCCACGGCGGCGCAGCCGGCGCCGGCCGCCTCCTCCTGGGACTCGCGTCGCAGCGAGAGCAGCGCCGCCACGCCGCCCGCGACAAGGAGGGCTCCCGCGGGGGCCCAACTGACGGGGCGAGGGAAGAAACCGAGGACTCCGAGGACGGGTAGAAACAACGCGAGCGTTCGTTGTGATTTGCGACATACGGCGGCGACCACGAGTGCCGCCAGGCCCAGGGCGACTGCCAGCGCCAGCTGCAGGAAGACCTGGAACAGCCCGTGTGTCTGCATGAAGAAGCGGACGAGGAGGACGGCGTGCGCGCCTATCCCCGCAAGTCCGCCAAGGATACCGAGTATGAAGGATGATACCCGCATATCGCCCTCCGGCGATGCATCTGGACCCCACAAGGTTACTTCGGCACCCGGACGGTGCTTCTTGAGGGCCCGGCGGCTCAGCCTGCCCCCACCTCGAAGCCCGCGAGTATCCGGAGGAAGAGCGGTTCGTATCTCTCCCAGTCGGCCTCGATGGTGAAGAACTCCAGCTCGTATACCCGCCTCTCGGCGACGAGCACGCAATCCAACCCCGAGAAGGCCAGGCCGTCGTCCAGGAGGCTGAGTCTCATGACCATGGCCGGGACGCCTGCTATCCGTGTCTCCCTCCAGGGCTCCAGCACCTGCACGGCGTCGTTCTTCGCCCTCAGCCTCTCCAGGGTCTCCGGCAGGGCGCCGGGCAACCGGGAGAGGACCGACTCGTCGTAGGGCATGTCGTCAAGGATGTTGACCTGGAGCATGTTGGAGTAGCAGCCGTCCGCCACAGGGCCATGGTGGTCGGCGAAGCCCACCGCCTCGATCCCGTACACGTCGGCGTCGCCCAGTTGTCTCAGACTCGTCTCCCGCCACCAGTCGGGGTAGTGGATGACGAAACGGTTGCGGCGGTCGGTATACCTGCTCAGGCCGTCCATGTCCTCGGGAGCGGCGGCGGTGACCGCCGGGTCTGTGGTACCGCCGCGGGCCTGCGCTGCCGGCGTGGGCTCCAGAAAGCTCGGGCCCGGGTCCAGAGTAGCGTCCGAACACCCGGCGAGGAGCGTCATGCTCCCCCCAAGGAGTGTCAGGCCCGCCGCGGTGAGTATCACGCTCCCCGCGGTGAGTATCACGCTCCCCGCCATGAGGGTCACGCTCCTCGCGAGGGGCATCAGAGTGGCCCGTTTCACAGCCGCCGCCATCCGCGTCGTCGTACTTTGACCGCAAGGCCATTCTACGGGGCCGGGAGCGGGGGTGCCGCCGCCCTGCCTGTGGTAACCTACATCACCGCTTCGGGCGAGCAAGCTCGGACGGGGTGCGCCCGAGGGCGCGCCGGCATTGAAACCTGCATCTCGGCCCGGACCGCAGCGTCCCCGCTGGGAGCGAGGAGCCCTGGGAGGCCATGCATGCTGAGCAAAGATCGCAAGACTGAGATCATCGACCAGTTCAAGAAGCACGAGGTCGACACGGGTTCGCCGGAGGTGCAGATAGGCATCCTCACCGAGCGGATCAACGTGCTGACGGAGCATCTCAAGACCCACTCTAAAGACCACCACTCCCGCCGGGGCCTGCTCAAGATGGTCGGGCATCGGCGCCGTCTCCTCAACTACCTGCAGAGTCAGGATGTGGAACGGTACCGGACCGTGGTCAGGGAACTGGGACTGCGCAGGTAGGCGGAGCGGAGAAGCATTCAAGAAGTAGACGGCGGAGTAGGTCGTTTACGGCGGCGGAGGACCAAGGAGCGGTCCTCAGACGGGAGAACAGAAAGTGGCCAGCGGAGTAAGCAGCACAGAGGTAACCCTCGGTGACAAGAAGATCACCTTCGAGACAGGAAGGTTGGCGAAACAGGCGAGCGGGGCGGTGGTGGTACGCTCCGGCGACACCATGGTGCTGGTCACCGCGGTGGTGGCGAGCACGGAGCGCAACGTGGACTTCTTCCCCCTCACGGTGGACGTGGAGGCAGGGATGTACGCCGCGGGCAAGATCCCGGGCGGATTCATCAAGAAGGAGGGCCGTCCCAGCGACCAGGCCATCCTGAACGCCCGGCTCATCGACCGGCCCATCCGGCCTTTGTGGCCCAAGGGCTTCAACAAAGAGACTCATATCGTCGCCACGGTGCTGTCCGTGGACAAGAAGAACCCCTACGACGTGTTGGCCCTAGCCGGCGCGTCGGCGGCGTTGTGCCTTTCGGAGGCCCCGTTCATGGGACCGGTGGGCGCCGTGCGCGTAGCCAAGGTCGACGGCGCCTGGGTCGTCAACCCCACCTACGAGGAGATCGACCAGAGCCCGGTCAACCTGGTGGTCGCCGGCACCAGTGAGGCCATCGGCATGGTCGAGGCGGGCTGTGAAGAGATCGGCGAGGCCGACATCCTGTCGGGGCTCGAGGTGGCCCACGAGGCCATCAAGATGCAGTGCCAGGCCGTCAGCGCGTGGGCTGCCGAGGTGGGCGCGCCCAAGATGGAGTTCGTCGAGAAGCTGCCCGACCGGCTGCTCATGGACAAGATCAAGGCCCGGTTCGGGGGCGAGATCGAGCGGGCCAGTAACGTGCTGGACAAGCACGAACGCGCGAACGCGGTGGCGGCGGTCAAGCAGGAAGTGCTGGCGGCGTACCCGCCCGCAGAAGGTTCTGATGACCCGGCGGCCGAAACGGCGGCGCTCGCAAAGGCGTTCGACGCCGTGGAGAAGGAGACCGTGCGCAGGGTCATAGCGGTCGACAAGAAACGGCCCGACGGCCGCGGCGTGGACGAGATACGGCACATCGACTGCGACGTGAGGGTCGCGCCGCGCACGCACGGCTCAGGGCTTTTCACGCGGGGTCAGACCCAGGTGCTCACGCTGCTCACCCTGGGCGCCGCCCGCGACGAGCAACGTATCGACGGCCTCGATATCGAGGAGTCGAAGCGGTTCATGCACCACTACAAGTTCCCGCCGTTCAGCGTCGGCGAGACGGGCTTCATGCGCGGTCCCGGCCGACGTGAGATTGGGCACGGGGCCCTTGCCGAGAGGGCGCTGTTCCCGCTGATACCTGACGAAGAGACCTTCCCGTACACCATCCGCCTGGTCTCCGAGACTCTCGAGTCGAACGGCTCGAGCTCGATGGCCAGCGTCTGCGCGTCGACCCTGGCGCTCATGGACGCCGGCGTGCCCATCACCCGCCCGGTGGCGGGCATCGCCATGGGCTTGATCAAGGAGGGCGACGACTACGTGGTCCTGACGGACATAGCCGGCGTGGAGGACCACCTCGGTGACATGGACTTCAAGGTGGCGGGTACTGAGCGTGGCATCACGGCTCTGCAGATGGACATCAAGATCAAAGGCGTGACCTTCGACATCATGAAGGATGCCCTGGAGAGGGCTCTCAAAGCTCGGATGTTCATCCTGGAGAGGATCACGGCCGCCATCAGCGCCCCACGGACTGAGCTCTCCGAGTTCGCTCCCCGCATCGGCACCATCCGCATCGACCCGGACAAGATCGGGGCGGTCATAGGCAAGGGCGGCGAGACCATCCGGGGCATGGAGGCCGAGTTCGAGTGCACGATCGACGTGGCAGAGGACGGGCTCATCAAGGTCTTCGCCACAGACGGCAAGCTGGGCGACGCATGCCTCGAGCGCATCGGTCTGCTCACCCGTGATACGGAGCCGGGAGACATCGTCGAAGGGCGGGTGGCCTCCACGACTTCCTTCGGTGCTTTCGTGACGCTCAAGCCTGGGACGGACGGCCTGATACACATATCCCGTCTGGCGGACCACAGAGTGGCGAACGTGGAAGAAGTGGTGAACAGAGGCGACCTGGTGCGCGTGGAGGTCCTGGACGTGCAGCAGCAAGGCGGCAAGGAGAAGATCAGCCTCCGCTTGCTGGAGAACCTCTCAGCAAAGGAAGGCAGTGCCCACTGACGAGTATCGTCTGGAACAGCTCCCCAACGGACAGCGTCTGGTAACCGAGAAGCTCGACCATCTGAGATCGGTGTGTTTGGGCTTCTGGATCCCGGCCGGTTCGCGGGATGAGCCTGCGGAGCTTGTCGGCACCACACACTTCATAGAGCACCTGCTGTTCAAGGGCTCGTCCCGGTACACCGCGGAGGAGATCGCTCAGGTCTTCGACACTCTTGGCGGGGAGCTGAACGCCAGCACCTCCCGGGAGTACGTGGTCGTCTACGGACGCTTTCTCGACGATCAGCTCGCGGTGGCCATGGATGTGATGACCGACATGCTTCTCACGCCCGCCTTCAGCGACCTTGACCGGGAGCGGGAGGTGGTGCTGGAGGAGATCGCCATGGTGGATGACTCTCCCCAGGACCTCATCCATGACGTGCTGGCCGAGGTGGTGCTCGACGGGCACCCGCTGGCCCATCCCATCCTGGGCACGAGGGAGAGCATCTCCGGCGCATCGGAAGAGGAGATTCGGGCGTACCACGGCAGGCGCTTCCAGTTCGGCGACATGGTCGTGGCGGCCGCCGGCAACATCGATCACGAGCATTTGCGCGGGCTGCTCCTCGAACGTCACGCGACGGTGAACCGGGGAGACCCATCCCGTGCCCGTTTCGTCCCGAATACCAGTCCCCGCCGGCACTTCCTCAGCAAGGAGACCGAGCAGATGCACGTCTGCATCGGCGGAGTGGGGCTGGCCCGGGACGACGCGCGTCGCTATCAGCTCTCGGTGCTCGACAGCCTGTTCGGCGGTTCGCTCAGCTCGCGTCTGTTCCAGGAGGTCCGCGAGAAGCGGGGCCTGGTATACAGCGTTTACTCCTTCTCCGGCATGTATTGGGAGACAGGGCTCACGGGGCTGTATTTCGGTTGCCGCCCTGAGCGGCTGGGGGCCGTGATGGATACCGTGGGCAGGGAGTTGGTGCGGCTGGTCTCGGAGCCGGTGCCGGCGGAGGAGCTGCGGCGGGCCAAGGAACACCTCAAGGGGAGGATGATCCTCGGATTGGAGAGCACGTCCAGCCGCATGAGCCGGCTGGGGAAGGGTGTTCTCACCGACACCGAGATACTCTCGTTGGACGAACTGGCCGAGCGGATAGAGTCGGTGACCGGTGAGCAGGTCAGGGAACTGGCCGCGGAGGTCTACAGCCCCGCGCGGCTCTCGGTGGTGGGCATCGGGGCCGATGAGGGCCGTTTCGCCGAGGCCGTGCCCGAGGACTGCCTGGCAGGGCTGGGCTAGAGCGATAGGACATGGAGGGTACCAGTGAGCCAGAAGATACGAGCCCGCGAAGACTCCGTTCTACGAGTGGCCGTCGCCGGGGCCAGGGGCCGCATGGGGCGCGTCACGAGCGCGGCCATCGTGGACGACAAGGACTTGGCGCTCGTGGCTGCGATCGATTCCACGTTCACCTTTGAAGACCCCGGCTACCCGGACAGCGAGCGATGCTTCGCCGGTCTGGAGCAGGCGCTATCCAACGTGGACATCCAGGTGGTCGTCGACTTCACCACTCCGGCCGCGGTCAAGGACAACGTGCTGACGTGCGTGCGGAAGCGGGTGCCTGTGGTGGTGGGTACGACGGGCCTCAGCACCGCGGCTCTTTCTGAGATAGAGGCGGAGACCGCGACGCACGGCACCCCCGTGCTGGTGGCCCCCAACTTCGCGATAGGGGCGGTCCTGATGATGCAGTTCGCCCGCTTGGCGGCCGCCCACTTCGAGGCCTGTGAGATCGTCGAGTTGCACCACGACGGCAAGTTGGACGCTCCCTCGGGGACCTCGCGGCTGACACGTTTGGGGGTCGAGGAGACCTGGCGCGACCGGGGCATCGACAAGGAACCTCCCATCCACAGCGTCCGCCTGCCGGGGCTCGTGGCCCATCAGGAGATCATCTTCGGCGGGCTGGGCGAGACTCTCACCATCAGACACGACTCCCTGGCAAGGGAATCGTTCATGCCGGGGGTCCTGCTGGCCGTGAAGCGCGTGCGCTCGCTGCAAGGACTCGTTGTCGGCTTGGAGAACATCCTATAGAGCCGGTGCGGCATCCTCCCTTCCCTGGGAGGGAGCGGCGGGGCTCCCAGCTGGTTCTCATCTAGCACGGAGGTTCTGAACGCCACCCGTGACGACGCAAGCACTCAAGGTCATCCCCCTGGGGGGTCTGGGGGCCATCGGCAAGAACATGATGGTCTTGGAGTACGACGACGCCCTCATTGTCATCGATACGGGCCTCATGTTCCCCGACGACGAGATGCTGGGCATCGATCTGGTGCTGCCCGACTTCTCCTACGTGGTGCAGAATCGCGAACGGTTGCTCGGCATCGTCATCACGCACGGGCACGAGGACCACGTGGGAGCGCTGCCCTATCTGCTCAAGCAGGCGGACGCGCCGGTGTACGGGACCCGGCTCACTCTCGGGTTGGTGAACGCCAAGCTCGGTGAGCACGGTCTGCAGGGCAAGGCCTCCCTGAATGAGATCTCGCCTGCGAAGGAGCTTCGCTTGGGGCCGTTCAGGATCGAGTTCCTCGAGGTTTCTCACAGCATCCCCGACGGGGTCGCGCTGGGCATCCACACCCCGGTGGGCACGGTGGTGCACACCGGTGATTTCAAGCTCGACCAGACGCCCATCGACGACCGGCCGACGGCGATGCAGAAGTTCGCCGAACTGGGCCGGAAGGGTGTCCTGCTCCTGCTCTCCGACAGCACCAATGCCGACACGCCGGGTTTCACCGTCCCGGAGCGCACCGTGGGGCAGAGGCTGGACAGCATCTTCGCCCTGGCTCCCGGGCGGATCATCGTGGCTTCGTTCGCCAGCCATATCCACAGGATCCAGCAGGTCATCGACACGGCGGCTCATCACGGCCGGTCGCTCGCGATCATCGGCCGGAGCATGGTGAAGAACGTCAACATCGCCTGCAATCTGGGTTATCTGACGGTGCCGGAAGGGCTGATGATCCGGCCGCAGGACATCGCCACGCTGCCGCCCGATCGCGTGGCGGTGCTCTCCACGGGCAGCCAGGGAGAGCCGCTGTCGGCTCTGGCCCGGATGGCGGCCCACGACCATCCCTCGGTGGAGATTATGAAGGGGGACACGGTCATCATCTCGGCCCGGCCCGTGCCGGGCAACGAGACGAGCGTGTACCGGACCATCGACAGGCTGTTCGCGGCCGGCGCGAGGGTCATCTACGAATCGTCGGCCGGCGTCCACGTCTCGGGGCACGCGGCGACCGAGGAGCTCAAGGTGATGCTCAACCTCGTGGGGCCGAAGTACTTCATGCCCATCCACGGCGAGCACCGGCATCTGTACTTCCACGCCGAGCTGGCCCGCGCCACCGGCGTCCCCGACGAGCACATCTTCCTGATGGAGAACGGGGATGTCCTGGAGCTCACTCCTGACGGCGCCGAGATCACGGGCAAGGTGCAGGCGGGCATGATCCTGGTGGACGGTTTCGCCATGGGAGATCTTCACGACCTCGTGCTTCGCGACCGCCAGCACCTGGCCAGCGACGGCCTGGTGATGGTGGTGATCGCGAGGAGCGCCCAGGACGGCAGCATCGTGGCCGAGCCGGAGGTGGTCTTCCGCGGGTTCGCGCATGCCGGCGAGATGGAGGAACTGAGCGAGGCGGCCAGGAAGCTGGTCATGGAATCTTTGAGCTCTGAGGAGATGCTGCAGGTGAGCGACGTGGGCCTCGTCAAGAACCGGGTCCACGATGTCCTTCAGAAGTTCCTCCGCAAGGAGACCGGCAGGCGCCCCATGGTCCTGCCGGTGATCGTGGAGGTGTAGCTCCGTGGCCGCCAAGAGTGGAGGCCGGTCGGCGGGAGCGGCCGGGAGCGGGAAGCCGCGCACGCGCGCCGGCGCAAAGAGCCCGCCTGCGCGTGACAAAGCGAAGAAACCGGGGCAGTCGTCGCAGCGCACGCGCGAGATCGTCGCCCTGGTCTTGCTGGGCATCGCCGTGTTCTTGCTGTTCGCCCTGATCGGCACCGAGAAAGGCGGCGTGGTGGGCCGGGCGGTCGACACCGCCCTGTCCTTCGCGTTCGGCAGGCTGGCCTTCCTGCTCCCGGTCGCGCTGATAGCCGTGGCTGTGACGACGGTGTTCGAGATGAAGCTGTGGCGCTCGTACCGTTTCGCCGGGGCGCTGGTCTTCCTCTTCGGGCTGTTCCTTCTGGTGGCGGGTGGCGCTCCTCCCTTCGGTGGTCATGGAAACGACGTCTTCGTGCGGGCGGAGTTCGAGACCCGGGCGGGAGGGCTTGGTGAGGCCTTCTACGCCGCGTTCGACAGCCTGGTGGGCGTGGTGGGAGTCGCGATCATCGGGTGGCTGACCGCGCTGGTGGGTCTCAGCCTGGCGACGGGCGTCACGGCTCTGATGCTGGGGCGCCGTACCAAGCAGGCCGCGAGGGCGGTCAAGACCACGGCTGAGCGGAGCACGCTGGCTACGTGGCGGCGGCCCGAAGAAGAGAGAGGCTGGGGCAGGGAGACACCAACGCTCGCGGAGGAGGGGCCCGAGGGCGCCGGCCGCGCCGGCAGCGCGGCGCCGGCCTCGGCACCCCGTCTGGGTCCCATCGACCTGGTCGGCGGGGATGGTCTCGACGGCGGGGCGGTGGTCGCTTCCACCGGCACGCATGAGGTCTTCGGCGAGGCGTTCGATGATTGGGGGACCGCCAAGACGGCCGCACGCGGTCCGCTGGATCCGGTGGGCCCGGGCGTGGTGGACCGTCCGCCGGGGGTGCTCGACGGCGCCCAGGCCTACGCCGACATATTCGGCCCGGCGGCCGGCGCGGCCGCGGCCGACGCCACGGAATCGCTTACCGGGAGGACCATCCGCCGAGAAGACGGGACCGCCGAGACAGCTGTGACCCTGGGTGGCGACGCCGGGGCCGGTACGGGCGCCCGCGTCGCCAAGTCGGATGACCAGACCGTGGGCGGCGACGACGGCGCGGCCGGTGACGACGCCGGGCCGCGTCAGGAGGCACTCCCCGGATTGGCGCGGCAACCCCGCCAGATCGAGCCGGCCGTAGAGGAGCCGACCTACATACTTCCCGAGCCCGACATGCTGCGCAAGAGCGCGCCGGTCGCCGCGGGCCGGGCCGGCGGCGACCGCGACACGGCCGCGGTGCTGCTGGGGGCGCTCTCGCAGTTCGGCGTGGAGGCCCGGGTCATCGGCATGGTCGTCGGACCGCGTGTCACGCGCTACGAGCTGCAACTCGCGCCCGGCACCAAGGTGGCCAAGGTGTCCTCTTTGAAGGACGACCTGGCTTATGCGCTCGCCACCACGGAGATCAGGATCCTGGCGCCTATCCCCGGTAAGTCCGCCGTGGGGGTGGAGATCCCCAACCAGAGGCCCGACTGGGTCACTCTGGGCGATATCTACCATGAGTTCCCCAAGTCGGCGGGGCCGCTCATGGTGTGGTTGGGCAAGGACATCTCCGGCAAGGCCGTCTACGCCGATCTCACTCGGCTGCCTCACCTGCTCATCGCCGGCACGACCGGGTCTGGGAAGAGCGGGTGCGTCAACTGCATCGTCTCGTCTGTGCTGCTCCGGAGCACTCCGGAGCAGGTGCGGATGATCATGATCGACCCCAAGAAGGTGGAGCTGTCCCACTACGACCGCATCCCGCATCTGCTGGTGCCGGTGGTCACCAACATGAAGGATGCCGCCGGCGTTCTTCACAACGTGGTCAAGGAGATGGAAGACCGCTACGAGCTGATGGAGCTCGACCACGCCCGCAACCTGGCCGAGATGAACAAGACCCGCGCCCGCCGCGGGGAGAGGCCGGTGCCCTATATCCTGCTCGTGATAGACGAGCTGGCCGACCTGATGATGGCCTCCCCCCAGGAGGTGGAGGACCATGTCATACGTCTGGCTCAGAAATCACGCGCCGTGGGCATCCATCTGGTCGTGGCCACCCAGCGTCCGTCCGCGGATGTCATCACGGGCATGATCAAGGCCAACATCCCTTCGCGTATAGCCTTCGCGGTCTCAAGCCAGACAGATTCCCGGGTCATCCTCGACGTCAACGGCGCGGAGACCCTGCTGGGCATGGGCGACATGCTCTTCAAACCGCTGGGGTCGAGCCACATGCAACGCGTGCAGGGCGCCTACATAACCGAGGAGGAGATCGCTACTTTGGTGAACCACTGGCGCCATCAGGCCGAACCGGAGTTCCGGGAGGAGCTGCTGCGGCGTCCGGCTGAGCCCAAGAAGGGTGAGGACGACCTCTTCGACCCCGACTCCGACGACCTCCTGGCCGACGCGGCTCAACTGGTCATCGAGACGGGCAGCGCCTCGGTCTCGATGCTTCAACGGCGGCTGCGGGTGGGTTACACCCGGGCCGGCCGCCTCATAGACATGCTGGAGCGGCGCGGCATCGTCGGCCCCTGGGAGGGGAGCAAGCCGCGGCAGATCCTGGTCGAGCCGGACGAGTCGGAACACGTGTTGGCGGGGCTCCGCGCCGCGGAGCCCTTCTCCGACGAGGGGGACGGTGACTGACCTCCAGGTACCCTCGGTCGGCGCCGCCGACGTCATGGAAGGGGGGTTCCAGGTGGTGGACGTGCGGTCTCCCGGCGAGTTCGCCGACGGTCACATGCCGGGCGCCGTCAATCTCCCTTTCCTGGACGACCTGCAGCGCGAGGCCGTGGGCATCGCCTACAGGGAAGGGGGAGGTCCGCAGGCCCGTCTGCTCGCCATGGAGTTGGTCACCGCCGGTCTGCCCGGCTATCTGCGCGCGCTGGCCGAGCTGGCCCATTCCCAACCCCGGGGCCGCCGTGTGGCCGTGATGTGCTGGCGCGGCGGGGAGCGGAGCCGCAACGTGGTGCTCCTCCTTGCGCTGATCGGGGTGCACGCGGTGCGCGTGACGGGCGGCTATCAGGCATACCGGCGCGGGGTCCTGGCCGGACTGAGTGAGTGGCGCCCTCCTGTGCCGGTGCTCACGCTGCATGGGCAGACCGGCGCGGGCAAGAGCTCTCTCCTGCGGGCGCTCAAGCACGTCGCTCCCACGATACGAGGTCCGCGGCCTTGGCCTGTGGACCTCGAAGCCCTTGCACAGCATCGCGGTTCCCTGTTAGGAGGCCTTAACCAACCCGGCGAACGGCGTCAGAAGGACTTCGATGCCCTGCTGTGGGATGAGCTCCGGAGGCCGGGGGGAGACTACCTGGTCCTCGAGGGGGAAGGGGGCAAGATCGGGAGGGTCTTCCTGCCGAGTTCGGTCGCCTGCGCCATCCGGGGCGGCTCGCCGGTGCTGGTGACGGCTCCGCTCCCGGCTCGGGTGGAGAGGATCCTGCAGGAGTACGACCCTTCCGGCTGGGGCGAGGAGGATGTGGAACGGTTCCGCCAGGGCCTGCGCAGGGTGGCTGCGCGACTGTCGCGCGAGACCGTGCGTTCCTTGGAAACGGCTTTCGATGATGGTAGATTTACCGACGTTGTCGAGGGGCTCCTGGTTGAGTACTACGATCCTCTCTACCAGAGGTCGAGCGTGGAGGGGAGAAACTTCGTCCTTGCATTCGCCGCCGGTCCCGACCCCGTCGAAGACGCGCGCCGGTTCGCCCGTTCCGCGGCGCGCCTGATCCGAGAGGTGTCATCCGATCCCCGTGCCCGAGATAGGTAACAGACTGCGAGAGGCCCGCGTCCGCAAGGGCCTCACCATCAAAGACGTCGAAGACGCCACCAAGATCCGCTCCAAGTACCTGGAGGCTCTGGAGGAAGACGACTTCGAGGTGCTTCCGGGCCCTGTGTTCGTGAAGGCCTTCCTGCGCACGTACGCCGCCTTTCTCAAGGTCGATGCCGACGATGTGGTCGAGGAATACCGGAGTGGCCACGAGCCACGGCGAGATGAGCCCGTATTGCTGCGCACCCAGGAGGTGGAGAAGTCCCGTTCCCGCGCGGCGGCCGAGCGCAAGAAGCGGAAGACGCGCCGCAACCAGAGGGGCTATATCGTCGCCGCCGTCCTGGCCGTCATCGCGATCGGTCTGCTCGCCTGGTTCGGCTCGACGAACCGGGGGGACGGAGAGCCCGCCACTCTTGATAGCGGCAGCTTCAGCAGCTCGGAGTCGACGCCGGGAGTGAGCGTTTCCAGCAGGACCACCGAGACGACGAGCACCGTCGGGTCGTCCACCACCTCGACATCGGCTGTGGCTACCACCGGGGAGAACGTCGTGATGGTCCTGACGGTCAGCGAGGGCAGTTGTTGGCTGGTGGTGCGCGAAGACAGCCAGAACGGAGCGGAGTTGTTCGCAGGCACGCTCTCCGCCGGGGGCCAGAAGACGTTCGACAGCGCCAAGCGTTACTGGATGAACGTGGGCAAGCCCGACGTCCTTGGCCTCACCATCAACGGCAACGTCAGAGCGCTGGAGGGAGAGCCGGGCGCCTTCGTCGTCACTGAGAGCGGCGCGAAGCCCGAGTCCAGCCAGTAGCATGGGGGCGCGGCCGGCCCCGTCAGTGAGCCTGTACGTTCATACCTTGGGCTGCCCCAAGAACGAGGCCGACAGCCGGACAGTATGCCGGTCCCTCGCCGCGGCGGGCGCGGCGGTCGTCGCGGACCCCGACGAGGCCACACACATCGTGATCAACACCTGCGGGTTCATCCAGGACGCTAAGGAGGAATCCATCGGCGCCATCCTCGATGCATGTGCCCGCTATCCGGAGAAGACCGTCCTGGTGACGGGTTGTCTGGTGGAACGCTATCGGGAGGAGCTGCAGCGCGGCATCCCGGAGGTGGCGGGGTGGTTCGGGCTTTTGGAGGGGCCGGGAGGCGCGGACCTGTTGAGTGGACTCGGACTGCGGATTACAGCGCACCAGGGCGGGCCGGCTCCCCTGCACAGTGCGTCCTACGCTTATCTCAAGATCTCCGACGGTTGCGACGAACCGTGCACCTTCTGTGCGATCCCCAACATCAAGGGAGCCTACAGGTCGCTCGGGCGCGATGAGATCCTCCGAGAGGCGGACGCCTTGCTCGCCGAAGGAGCCAAGGAACTGGTCCTGGTGGGGCAGGACACGGCGGTGTGGAGGAGCGACGGTCTCGATCTGACCGGCCTGACCGACCTGCTGGCGGCCGACGAGCGTGTGCGCCGGATCAGGGTGATGTACCTGCAACCGGAGCACGTGACCCGCGGGTTCCTGGAGTACATGGCGGAGCAGCCCAGGCTGTGCCGCTACCTCGACGTCCCCTTCCAGCACTCCGACCCCGAGGTGTTGCGGCGGATGGGCCGGTGGGGCGACGGGCAGGCCTATCTCGAGCTCCTGGAGCGGGCCCGCGGGCTGATGCCCGATGTGGCGGTGCGCTCGACCTTCATCGTGGGTTTTCCGGGCGAAAGTGAGGCGCAGTTCGGGCGCCTGATGCGCTTCGTCGATGACGCGGGGTTTGATTACGCGGGAGGCTTCGTATACAGTCCCGAGGAGGGGACGAAGGCGGCTGCTCTCCGGCCGCGCGTCGGACGGACGGTCGCATGCCGGAGGCTGAGCCGCTTGAGCGCGCTCCTGGCGGAGCGGGCCGAGTCGAAGCATCAGCAGATGGTCGGATCCCGGGTGGAAGTCATGATCGATTCGTTCGAGGAGGAAGACGTGGGTGAGACCGTGATCGCGGTGGGCCGCACGGCGGGTCAGGCGCCGGAGGTGGATGGGGTGACCTATGTCGAGGGAGGCCTGCCCGAGGGGACGGCGGTGGGAGATATCGTGACGGTCACCGTGAATGCCGCGCTGGGATACGACCTGGTGGCTGGTGGTGATGCGTCCTAATCTCCCCAATTCGATAAGCCTGTTCCGGGTGTTGATGGTCCCGGTTCTGATGGTGTTCCTGCTGGTCGATGTCCCGGGCGGCGATATCGTGGCCCTTTTCGTGTTCCTGGTGGCGGCCGCGAGCGACTTCCTCGACGGGTACCTGGCCCGCAGAAGCCATCAGACCACCGTGCTGGGGGCCTTTCTAGACCCCCTGGCCGACAAGTTGCTCGTCATAGCCGCCCTGGTGTCGCTGGTGGGGTTGGGCGACCTGTCCGCCTGGGTTGCTATGGTGGTGATAGCCCGAGAGTTGGCCGTCTCGGGCCTGCGCATGGTGGCGGCGTCACAGAGCGTGGTCATCTCGGCGAGCAGATGGGGCAAGATCAAGACGGCCAGCCAGATGCTGGCAATCGCGGCTCTCATAGTCGAGCCTCGGTGGCTGAAACCGGAGTGGACATTGTGGGGACAGAGCGTCACGTGGTACCTGGTGATGCTCATGCTGGTGCTCACCGTGGTCAGCGGCGTCATCTACTTCGTGCACGCCCGGAGGCAGTTGGTCGGGAAGATGTCTCACGACGCGAGTGCCGTCGAGCGGCCGGCGGAGGACGAATAGAGGGGGAGGCGGGTACGGATGGGTGACGAAGGCGGCGGAAGGCAGAGGCTGTTCGTCGCCGTGCCTCTGCCCGGCGTGTTGTTCCAGTTCGTCCATGTGGCGCAGGAATCGTTGCCCCGCGCGCCCGGACTCCGCTTGATGCGGGAGGAGCAGTACCACGTCACCTTGGCCTTCATCGGGGAGGTGGGCGGCTCCAAGGCGCAGGCCGCGCGGGCGGTGGTGCGCTCCGTGCCGGGGGATATGGGAGGAGAGGCTTCCATCTGTGGCTTCCTGCTCCTACCCTCGCCCGGGAAGGCACGGGTGGTGGCCCTGGAGATGTCCGACGAGCACGGAGTGCTCGAGGGGCTGTACGAGCACGTGATGACCGGGCTGGAGGCAGCCGGGGTGATGCAGAGAGAGAAGCGGCCGTTCCGGCCCCATCTCACCATAGCCAGACTGCGAAGCCCGGGGCCGGTGCAACCAAGGTCTGAGAGCGGGCAGACCCGGTTTGCGGTAGAGTCGGTGTGCCTTTACGAGAGCGAGCTACGACGCGAGGGGGCTGTGTACACAGTGCTCGAGCGGACTGTCTTGACGCCGGGAGATGGATACGAGAGAGGTTAGGAGGAGCGGTGGAAAAGGATAAGGCCCTGGAGATGGCCGTCTTGCAGATAGAAAGGCAGTACGGCAAGGGCTCCATCATGCGGCTGGGAGACGAATCGGCGGCTCTGCGTGTGCCTGCCATCTCCACGGGATCGTTGGCGCTCGACCTTGCGCTTGGCGTGGGCGGGGTCCCGAGAGGCCGCGTGGTCGAGATATTCGGTCCCGAGTCGAGCGGCAAGACCACTCTGGCCCTGCATATGATCGCCGAGGCTCAACGGGCGGGGGGCAAGGCGGCCTTCATCGACGCCGAGCATGCCATGGATTCGGCATACGCGCGGAAGATCGGCGTGAACGTCGACGAGTTGTTGGTGTCGCAACCCGACAACGGCGAGCAGGCGCTGGAGATCACCGAGTTGCTCATCAGGAGCGGAGCGCTGGACATCGTGGTCATCGACTCCGTGGCGGCGCTCACCCCTCGGGCTGAGCTCGAAGGCGAGATGGGCGACTCCCATGTGGGGTTGCAGGCTCGACTCATGAGTCAGGCCCTGCGGAAGCTGGCGGGCACCATCAGCAAGACGCAGACCAGCGCGGTTTTCATCAACCAGCTCAGAGAGAAGGTCGGCGTCATGTTCGGCAATCCCGAGGTGACCCCGGGCGGTAGAGCGCTCAAGTTCTATGCGTCGGTGCGGCTCGACATACGTCGCATCGAGACGCTCAAGGAGGGGACGGAGGCCGTCGGCAACCGAGTGCGCGTGCGCGTGGTGAAGAACAAGGTGGCTCCGCCCTTCAAGGAAGCGGAGTTCGACATCATGTACGGGGTGGGCATCTCCACCGAGGGCGACGTGCTCGACCTGGCGGTCGAGAACAAGATCGTGCAGAAGAGCGGCGCGTGGTTCTCATACGGCGACCAGCGTTTGGGGCAGGGCCGGGAGAATGTGCGGCAGTTCCTGCGCGACAACCCCGATCTGGTGCAGCAGCTGCGCCGGCAGGTCATCCAAGCCGTGCAGCCGGAGTGGGGCGACGCGGTCGCGGAAGCCGCTCCTCAGGACAAGGCCGGAGCACCGGCTGCGCAGGGCTCCTCTGCGGCTACTGCCGCGGACGGTGAAACCGCCGCGGGGAGTGAAGAGGCGGCCGCAGAATAGTGTCCAGGGACGGTTCGACGGCCTGGGCTCGTTGGCCGGCCCGGCGGTGTCATGGCCGGGGGTAGACGGACGGCACCGGCGCCGCGCGCGGACGGGGTGATCACCCGGCTGGTCGCGAAGAGAGGTCGCTCCGACCGCGTGATGGTCCATCTAGAAGGCAAGGCGGCCTTCGACCTAGCCGCTGTCGTGGCCGACAGCGCCTCTCTCCACGTGGGCGACATGCTCGCTCTGGAGGAGCAGGAGCGGCTTCTACTGGCCGACGCGCCCTACCGTGCCCGAGAAAAGGCTCTGGGGTTCCTGGCCGTCCGGGAACGCGCGCGCCGCGAGATCGAGACGCGCCTGCTCAAGTCGGGCTTCGAGCCTGATGTCGTGGCCGGTACGGTGACCTGGCTGGAGGGGTTGGGTTACGTCGATGACCGGCGCTTCGCGGAGCGCTACGCGGCGGAAAAGCTCGCTCAAGCGTGGGGAGAGAGAAGGGTGAGGGTAGAGCTCCTACGAAAGGGGGTCGACCGGCGGGTCGTGGACGAGACGGTAGACGGGTGCGCCGAGGCCGAGGACGGCGCGAGAGAGGGTCTCGAGGCCGTGACCGCCATGGCGCGCAGGCGCTTCGGGAGGCAGTTCGCGGTCGATCCCCAGGCGGCGACCCGTCGCTTGGGGGGCTTCATGTCACGCCGCGGCTATGACTGGGACGCCATCCGCTCCGTGGCGCGGGCTCTTGCGTCGGAAGCGGGCGCGGGAGAGGCGGCGATCGAGGCCGAAAGAGCTTCAGATTAGACGAAACAGGCCTCGGGATTAGTCGCCTTTTCCTTGACACTTTACTCGCGGCAAGGGTAAACTCAGCCACGTGCGATGATCGGTCGACGACCGTTGTTGTTCGACCTTGCTTGTAGCTGTCGACTGTTCTTTGACTCGGCGTATCCCGCAACGGGAGGCGGGGCCGAAGACTTAGGTTTTGGGGAAAACTGCTGTGCCGCGACCCGGTGGGGAATAGCGGTGAGGTCGTTGGTGTGGTCTGCCCCGAGTTAGGGCAAGGTGTGGAACAGGTAGTCATCGGCCGGGCTTG
The DNA here is from genome assembly GCA_964592075.1 of uncultured Gaiellales bacterium. Classification (GTDB taxonomy): domain Bacteria; phylum Actinomycetota; class Thermoleophilia; order RBG-16-64-13; family RBG-16-64-13; genus RBG-16-64-13. The sequence goes on along the minus strand of CAZQDY010000014.1, from coordinate 12,103 downwards.
TGCTCGGCCTTTTTCGTGTCCGGCGGACGGGCGATCGTTGCATGACTATCCAACCAAGCGGCGGTGACGCGCGCGACGGGAGTGGTGGACATATGATGACGGCAGTTTGGATCGTGATAGTGCTGGTAGTGGCGATCGTCTTCGCAGTAGCCGGCTTTTTTGCCCGCAAATACCTGGGGGAAGCGAAGATTGCTTCGGCTGAGGCGGCCGCCAAGAAGATCGTGGAAGACGCCGAGCGCGAGGCCGAGGCCTTCCAGCGCGAGGCCCGGGTGGAGCTCAAGGACGAGCTGCACCAGCTTCGGAACCAGAGCGAGGCGGAGATCAAAGAGCGGAGGCAGGAGCTGAGCCAGCTCGAGAACCGCCTGCTGACGAGAGAAGAAGCGCTCGACGAGATGCAGAAGGACATGACACGGCGGGAGCAGTCGGTGACCGACCGCGAGGCCCACTACCGCAAGGCCATAGAGGAGGTCGAGAGCGCCCGCGCGGAGCAGCAGCGCCAACTGGAAGAGATCTCCGGTCTCACCAAGGACCAGGCCGCCGAGATACTGCTCAAGCGCACCGAGGACGAGGTGCGGCACGATATGGCCAAGATGGTGCGTTCCATCGAGGAGGAGGCTCGGCACGAAGGCGAGCGCAGGGCCCGCGACATCCTGTCGGTGTGCATACAGCGTACCGCTGCCAGCCATGTGGCCGACACCACGGTGTCGGTGGTGCCGCTGCCTTCGGACGACATGAAGGGGCGCATCATCGGGCGTGAGGGCCGCAACGTCCGCACGCTGGAGAACCTGACCGGCGTCGACTTCATCATCGACGACACCCCGGAGGCGGTGGTCCTCTCGGGTTTCGACACGGTGCGCCGCGAGATCGCGCGCTTGACGCTCTCGAAGCTGGTGGCCGACGGGCGTATCCACCCGGCCAAGATCGAAGAGATGTACTCGAAGGCCCGGGAAGAGGTCGAGAAGGAGATCCAGGACGCCGGCGAGCAGGCTGTTCTCGACGCAAACGTGCACGGGGTGGCGCCGGAGCTCCTGCGCCTGCTGGGCAGGCTCAAGTTCCGCACCAGCTATGGGCAGAACGTGCTCATGCATTCGCTCGAGGTGGCGCACCTGGCCGGCCTCATGGCCAACGAGCTGGGGGTCAACGCTAAGCTGGCCAAGCGGGCCGGACTGCTCCATGACTTGGGCAAGGCCGTCGACCATGAGGTCGAGGGCTCGCATGCCATGATCGGAGGGAACCTGGCCCGTCGCTACGGCGAGTCGGAGGCGGTGGCGCACATCGTCGAAGCCCACCACTACGAAATCGAGCCGAACACGGTCGAGGCCGTACTGGTGGCCGCCGGCGACGCCGTGAGCGGCGCCCGTCCGGGAGCGCGGAGGGAGACCCTCGAAACCTACATCAAGCGGCTGGAGTCGCTGGAACGGATAGCCGAGAGCAAGCCCGGCGTGGACAAGTGCTACGCCATTCAGGCGGGCCGCGAGATCAGGGTGCTGGTCAAGCCCGACGAGATCGACGACGACGCTGCAAGCCTCCTCTGCCGCGAGATCGCCAAGGAGATAGAACAGGAGCTCGACTATCCCGGTACGATCCGGGTCACGGTCATCCGGGAGAGCCGCGCGGTCGAGTACGCCAAGTAGCCCGGCCAGGGAGCGGCGCGCATGGTGAGCCGCATGGAGCCCGGCACATACTATCTGCGCTCCTTCGGGTGCCAGATGAACGACCACGACTCCGAGCGGATCGCGGGTCTGCTCGAAGAAGCGGGCTGGGTGAGGCGTGACCTCCCCGAAGAGGCAGGCCTCCTCGTCTACAACACCTGCTCCATCCGCGAGAAGGCCGACAGTCGGCTGGCCGGGCATCTCGGAGCCGCGGCGCGCCTGAAGAGAGAGGACCCGTCGCGCCGGGTGGTGGTGGCCGGCTGCCTCGCTCAGAGCCGCCGCGAGGGACTTTTGGCCGACTTCCCATTCGTCGACGTCCTGGTGGGACCGCAGAGTCTGCACGAGCTCCCGAGGCTTCTCGAGCAGCGCCGTGACACGAAGCGGCCCGCCGGAGCCTTCCAGGAGACGACCAGCACCTTCAGCGCCGCCCTGCCGCGCACGCGGCTGACGGGGCCGTCGGCCTGGGTGCAGATCACTGCCGGCTGCAGCAACTTCTGCTCCTACTGCATCGTGCCCTACGTGAGGGGGCCGGAGGCTTCACGGCCGGCGGCCGAGATCCTGGAGGAGACGGCGCTTCTGGTCGGGGCGGGGGCCAAGGAGGTCACCTTCCTGGGCCAGAACGTCAACGCCTACGGCAAGGAGCCGGGTTTCCGGGGGGCCGAAGGGTTCGCGGACCTACTGGCTCTCGCCTGCGGCGTGGCGGGGCTGGAGCGCATCCGCTTCATGACCTCCCATCCGAAAGACATGTCCGAGCAGTTGATTGGCCTGCTGGCGGTGCCGAACCAGATTTGCGAGCACGTGCATCTGCCCGTGCAATCGGGCAGCGACAGGATCCTGACGGCCATGCGCCGCGGGTACACGCGAGGGGACTACCTCGACCTTGCGCGACGCCTACGGGAAGCCGTGCCGGGAACGGCGCTCACCACCGACCTCATCGTGGGGTTCCCGGGCGAGACCGAGGCCGACTTCGAGGACACTCTGTCTTTGGTGGAAGAATGCAGCTTCGACGGCGCCTTCACGTTCATCTACTCTCCGCGGCGGCAGACCGAAGCCGCCCGGCTGCCCGGCCGGCTGGATCCCGAAACGGCGCGTGCGCGCATGGAGCGGCTCGTGGACGTGGTGCAGAGGATCGGGCGGCAACGGAACCAGGCCCTGGTCGGTACCGTCGCCGAGGTGCTGGTGGAGCGGGTGAGCCGCCACGCGGAGGGAGAGGTCATGGGGAGGACCCGGACGCACAAGCCGGTGAACTTCCCCTCCTCGGCGGAACCCGGAGGGCTGGTGATGGTGGAGTTGACGGAGTCGACCTCAACCAGCTTCCGTGGGCGCGAAGTCCCAACGGGCACCCCGGCACGGTCATGAGCGACCGAGGCAGGGCGGTGAGCGGCCCCGGTCCCATCGCGGGCGCGTGGAGCGCGGCCGCCGGCGATCCGGGGGCGGTGGCCCGCGGCCCCGGTGTGGTCGTCGGGATCCTGGGCCCCACTGGGGTGGGCAAGACGGCCGTGGCGGTGGAACTCGCCCGGCTCTTCGGTACCCGGGTCATCTCGTGCGATTCCATGCAGGTGTACCGGGGCTTCCCGGTGCTGACCAATCAGCCCTCGCCGGCGGAGAGAGAGGCCGCCCGACACGAGTTGGTCGGCTGCGCTGAGCCTCTCGAGACGTTCTCGGCCGCGCGCTACGCGGAGGCGGCCCGTCCCTTGGTAGAGGAGGACCTGAGGGAGAAAGGCCGGGCTGTGGTGGCAGGGGGCACGGGTCTGTACATGCGGGCGGCTCTGGCACCGCTCGACACGCGGCCGCCGGCCGACCCCGGATTGCGCACCGCTCTGGAGACGCGGGCCCGCGAGGAGGGAGGCGAGGCGCTCTACGCCGAGTTGACCCGCCTCGACCCGGCTGCCGCGGAGCGCATCGACGCACGCAACGTCCGCAGAGTGGTGAGGGCGCTGGAGGCGGTCTCGACGACCGGAAGCTCCTGGTCGGGCCGGGAGGATCTGTGGGCGCCTGCCTACCCTCACCCGACCGTCATAGTCGGGCTGACGCTGGAGCGGGCCGAGCTCTACCGGCGCATCGACGCGCGCAGCGCCTGCATGCTCGAGGAGGGCGCGATCGAAGAGGTGACGCGGTTCAGGCGAGAGCACGGGTCGGAGCAGACGCAGCCCGGCGGGGCCGGCATCCGCAGCGCCATCGGCTATCGCGAGGTGTGTCTTCATCTAGATGGACACCTGACGGCGGAGGCGGCGGCTGCCTCGATCGCGGCGGCGACGCGGGGGTACGCGCGCCGTCAGATCACCTGGCTGCGCAAGGTGGAGGGCGCTGTTATCATTGACGTCGGGGAGAGGAGTCCCCGCGACATCGTACAGGAGATCGCAGCACTCGCTGCGTCCGGGGAAAGCACAAGGGAGCCCGACCGCGCGTGAAGCTGGCCAAATGGCAGGGACTCGGCAACGATTACCTCATCGTGGAGGAGGCCGCCCTGCCCGCTCCCCTGACACGGGAGACCATCGGGCTGCTCTGTGACCGGCACCTGGGCGTCGGCTCCGACGGGATCCTTCTCAAGACCGAGCCCACCGGCGCCGTTCCGGGCGCGGTGGCCCGCATGCGGGTCTTCAATCCTGACGGAGGCGAGCCCGAGATGTGCGGCAACGGCATACGCATGTTCGCCCGGTATCTGGCCGGCGTAGGGGCCGTCGTCGGACGCGAGTTCACGGTTGAGACGCTGGCGGGTCCCATCACACCCCGGCTGCTGAACGACGGCGCCGTGAGGGTGGACATGGGCCGGGCCCGGTTCCGGAGCGACAGTGTCGCGCCGGAGGTGGCGCCGGGCGGCGCCGACGTGGTGGACGCCGTTCTCCAGGCGGCCGGGGTCGACTACCGCTTCACCTTCGTCGACGTGGGCAACCCGCACTGTGTCATCTTCGTGGACGATCCGGCCACCTTCGACGTGGCCGGCGTAGGGCCGGTCATCGAGCGCCATCCCTTCTTCCCCAACCGAGTGAACGTGGAGTTCATCTGCGTAGAGGTCGACGGTTCCATACGGATGCGCGTGTGGGAGCGGGGGGTGGGCGAGACTCAGGCCTGCGGCACCGGGGCGAGTGCGGTCGGCGCGGCGTGCGTGCGCTTGGGCCGCGCGACGAGCCCGGTGCCGGTGCACCTGCTGGGCGGCGACCTCACCATCGAGGTGGAGGACGGCGCGGAGATAGGTGCGGGCGCCCGGACGGGAGCCGCCTGCGCTGCGGCCGAGGCCGGCGGCGCCGGTTCGGAGGCAGGCCGCCCCGCCCCGCAAGCCGGCCGCGCCTCGGAAGCCAACGGCGCGGGCGCAGGCTCCGAAGGCCTGAGGGTCTTCATGACCGGTGCGGCCGAGGAGGTCTTCACCGCGGAGCTGTCGCCTGAACTACTACACCGGCTGGGCTGGCCGGCGCCATCCCCATACTGACCAGCGACCCGACGACCGACCGGCAAGGAGGCTCACGTGCGGTTCTCCCACAGGATGGACAACCTGGCCCCATATCTCTTCGCGGGCATCGAGCAGAAGATCGCCGAGAAGCGCAAGAACGGGGTGGACGTGATCAGCCTGGGCATCGGTGACCCCGACATCCCCACGCCGAGCTACATCGTGGAGGAGATGCAGCGCCAGCTGGCTGATGGGAGGAACCACCAGTATCCGAGCAACTGGGGTCTCAAGGAGTACGCCGAGGCGGCGGCTGCCTTCTACAAGCGGCGTTTCGACGCGGATATCGACCCGGAGCGGGAGTTCATGGCCCTTCTGGGAGCCAAGGAGGGCCTGGCGCACATCTGCATGGCTCTGCTGGACGCCGGCGACCTGGCGCTGGTCCCCGATCCCGGGTATCCCGTCTACGCGGGCGGCTCCATACTGATGGGAGCCGAGGTCAGGTATCTGACACTGCGCCCCGAGAGAGGCTTTCTCCCCGATCTGGATGAGATCAGCGAGGAAGAGGCGCGGCGGGCCAAGGTGCTCTTCATCAGCTACCCCAACAACCCCACGGCTGCCGTGGTCCAGGAGGGCTTCTTCGAACGGGTGGTGGCCTTCGCCAAGAGGCACGACATCGCTGTGGTGCACGACAACCCCTACTCCGAGATCACCTACGACGGCTACGTGGCGCCCAGCTTCATGAGCGTCCCCGGCGCCAAGGACGTCGGGGTCGAGTTCTTCAGCTTCTCCAAACCCTTCAACATGACCGGCTGGCGTACCGGCTTCGCCGTGGGCAACCACGAGATCCTGGAGCATCTCTGGCGGCTCAAGACCAACATGGACTCGGGCATGTTCGACGCCCTCCAGCGCACCTCCGCCTTCATCCTGAACGGTCCCTGGGACTTCGTCGCTGAGATGTGCGGGGTCTACCGGCGCCGCCGCGATCTGCTGGCGGAGGCTCTGGTCTCGGTGGGGATGGAGGTGCCGAAGCCCAAAGCCACCATCTACATGTGGATCCCGGTGCCGTCCGGGTACACCTCGGCGAGCTTCAGCGAGCACGTGCTGGAACAGGCGGGAGTCGTCGTGACCCCCGGTCTGGGCTACGGCCCGGCCGGCGAGGGCTTCGTCCGCCTGTCGCTCACCACCCCCGACCACCGCATCGCCGAGGCCGTCGAACGGATCGAGCGGTCGCTGCGGCTGTAGCGTGAGCGACGGGACGAGCCACGGAGTGAGCGGCGCGGGCACGGGAGCCTCCAGCGTGGAGCTGCTGGTGAGACTCCTGCACCCCCAGGCGCGGCTGCCACAGCGTGCTCACCCGGGCGATGCCGGCGCCGATCTCCACTCGGTGGAGGAGGTCATCATCCCGCCGGGGGAGCGCAGGGATGTGGGCACAGGTCTCGCCCTGGCCATCCCTGAGGGCTACGCAGGCTTCGTGCAGCCGCGCTCGGGCCTGGCCTTCAAACACGGCATCATGGTGGTGAATTCCCCGGGCCTCATCGACGCCGGCTACCGGGGCGAGGTGCGGGTGTCGCTTTACAACTCGGGGCGGGAGCCTTTCGCCGTAGCGGTAGGGGAGCGGATCGCGCAGTTGGTGATCCAGAGAGTGGAGGAGCCGGCCTTCGTCGCGGCGGAGGAGCTGCCGGATACCCGCAGGGGGCAGGGCGGCTTCGGCAGCAGCGGCCGGTAGCGCGACGGCAGCAGCGGGCGGGGCGCGGCGGGCCGGGAGCCACTACTTGGCTATGGTGTATTCCTCCCAGCTGTTGGGGACCATCGCCACGCTGAGCGTGTACATGTCGTTCAGCTTGCGGATGTAGTCGCCGTTGTAGCGCACCGAGGGTCCGCCCTTGTTCTCCACCGATCCTTCGCAGAGCACGCAACCCGTGGGCTGTCTGGACGTACCGCGAAGCACGACGTTGCCGAGCACGATCAGCACCCCGTGGAAGTCTCCGTTGCCGCGTAGGTCGACGGTGGTGGTGCCGCTGGCGCCCCGAGCGTCCACGACGAAGACCAACGGCAGCTCGGGCGTTCCCATGTCGCTCTTTGCCCCCGCGAACTCCAATTCTCCGCCCACGTCGGTCTTGTAGTAGACCATACTGCCGGGTCCGGTAGTCTCATTGCACAGATAAGCAGCGACCTCAGCGTGGGTGTTCGAATCGTCGAAGTATGAACCGGCGTCTTTGGCCAGTTGCATGAGGACACCAATCAAGGAATCCGGAACGTACTGGGAGAAGTCAAACCCTGCATCGGCCACCACATCGATATTCGCCCCGGGGTTCACGCCGGCATTCATGTCTGGTGCCTTGCCGATGTAGCGCACCTCGGCGCCTCCGTCGGGGATCGAGCCCGTGTAGTCCGGGTCGACCTCCACATTGAGGCCGTGAGCGTTGCCGCCTGCGTAGCTCGCCGCGAGCGCCATGTCGGGGATCTGCACCGGCATGGTTAGGCGCTGCACCTTCACGAGGATCCTGTGCCGGGCGTTGTCTACCAGAGCCTCGCTGTCGACCCACATGATCTTGTTCTGGTTGCTGTCATAGTAGACTCGGTTTGCCGGGACCGAAGTAGGGTTGTCGCCGGTGTCGTCATAGGTGATCGCCTGGATGAACTGATCGTGGGTCGGATCGGGGAACTCCTTCTCATCGTAGAGGGCTCGGAATTCCGTCGGGTCCACGTACACCAAGGGCACGGTGGGGTCTGCGCCCGCCTCGCGCGGCCAACCGGACCTGAGTTCCACCATCGCGGAGTCGACGCCGGCCTCGGCCACGTTGAAGGCCTTCACATCCTTGCGCTCCAACGCCACACTGGCGTTGGAAGAGTTGAGGAGGAAGAACAGCCCCACGCCGATCATGGTGAGAACGAACGCGAATATCATGACGATGATGATGACCGAACCTTCCTGGTTCTTCCGACTACCCGGTGTAACTGGCGATCTCATGGCTGTCCGTCCCTCTGCCGCGGCTATTTCAGGTTGCGCAGTTGCACTGTCGAGGAGAGCACGTTCGTGGCGGGGCTTCGACTCGGGTCTACGTCGACGCGGAGGCTGATCTGGATACGACGTACTCGCGTGACGTCCGTGGTCTCTTCGCCGAGAGCGTCCAGATAGGTGAATAGGGGGTAAGAGGCGCTGTTGTTCGCCACGTTGGACGACACGAGATGTGCGGGGGGATCGTCAAAAGTGCCGCTTGCCGGATTCCCCACCTCTCTCAGCAGCTCGAACGCCGTGCCGCTGGGGCTGGTGAGAGGATCCGGGGATACCCTGAAGCGCACGAGCTGCAGGCTGTGAGTCCCGTCCCTCTCTATGTCGGTCCACAGGGTGAGCGATAAGGGGGCGGCGTTCACGATCACGGCGTCCAGCGCCGGCAGCGCCACGGTATCAGGTTGTCTCGACGTCCGGATGTACTCGACCATCTCGGCCATGGCCAATCGAGCCTCCTGCTGGACGGTGATGTCGTCCTCGGTGAAGGCGTACGTGCGCGTCAATCCCTGCCAGACTGCGAAGATTGCCGCCATGACGACGAGCAGCAGCAGGGACGCCACGAGTACCTCCACCAGGGTGAATCCTCCCCGGCCGGAGAGTCGCGTCGGCAGCCGGTCCTGTGCCGTCAGGCGAAGCACTCTGGCGAGTGCCGTCACGCGTCGTTGTGGTGAGTGTGTACTCATGTGTGCGCCGCTTGGTGGTGCATGGCTAGTTCTTCGGGATTATGATGGGCACGTCGCGACTGGCGCCGTTGACGGTGAAACTGGCGATGGGGTCGTTGCCTGAGGGAGATAGGCTGATGTTATAGGACCCGTTCGGCAGATTCGCCGTCGGGCTGCTCTTCTTTCCAACGGTGCCCCAGAACACCTTGTTGTTGTTCGCATCGAAGACGTAGATGGTCACGTCGGGCTTATCCGACTTGGTGAACGTGATCGGATAGTCGATCTCCGGAGGGAGTTCCGCGACGGCTACAGTGAGGGCCACGACGGAGCCCTGCTCCACCTGCGTGCCCCCGGGTGGGTCCTGCGCGAGGACCTTGCCGGCGTTGGTGGGGTCCACCACAGCAGTGACTGACCAGCCCAACCCCGGGAGGTCGGCGTAGTCTGGGTCGCTTGGGTCCACCTTCTTCGTTGCGGCAAGGATCTCCTGGGCGCCGTCTGTGCCCTCGAGGAGCAGGCCGACGACGTTGGGGACGGTCACCTTGTCGCTGGGGGTGACGCCACCAAGGGTGACGACGGCACTGAAGGCGGAGTGCTCCGGATCGTCTGGGGCGTACCTGCCGCCAGTGTCCACACCGTACACGCGGTATTGGTAGTGGCGTTGACCGCCTGGACGGCCGCACGGTTCCTCATCAAGGGCCGAGTCTCCTCCGGGGTCGAGGTATCCAGTGTCCACGTACACACTGGCGGTCGACGGGAGGTAAGCGACTTCTGACCAGGGCTCCAACGTGTTGCCGTCGGCATCCACTTCCAGTCTCTCCACTACATAGGAGTCGCGGTCCCTTTCTGTCCCCGGGGTCCAGTAGAGGACGACCGTCTCATCAGATGTGGCGATGGCGTCGATCCCCGGATCTCCTCCGTAGGTTTCTGTTATGGTGGACGGCTTGATCGGCGCCTCCGGAGGCCCTGTCTCAACGCGCACTCTGAGCGTCCAGGTGTTGCCCGGCTCGTCGTACTTGTTGTACATGGTGGCCTGCAGGTCCCAGTAGCCGTCGGGTATGTCGTCCGCGTCGAAGGTGTCCTGGAAGTAGACCTTGTCCAGGTAGCCGGGGCTGATGTCGGTGTGCAGATAGGTGTTATCGATCTTGCGTATCTCGGGCACCCCCACGGCGGCTCCCGCGTTGTCGCGGAACAGGTACTTCAGGGAGACGTCGTTGGGCGAAGGAAGCGGCAGGTTGAGGTTGTCGTAGACGAGGAACCAGTCGGATTCGGCGATGTAGCACGTGAGGGTCGTCTGCTGGTTGGCTCCGGCCAGCTCGGTAGCCAGCTCGACGAACGGGGTTCCACCCGGGGCCAGAGTGTCTTTGAGGGCCGGAGTGACCTCGAGTCCTCCCATCTTCGGGCCCAGGTACTGCTCGGCGATCACGGTCTTTACGACGGCCGGGGTGACAGGCGACGGGGGGGCGGTCCACGACACCGTGACCTGGACGCTCTTCGCGGCCTGGCCGTCCACCGGCAGGACCTCATAGTCGATCGTGAAGTTCATGTTGCGCTCCGCCACGAAGACCGAGTCGCCGAAGCGCACGCTGAGATTCGCCGGGTCGGTAGGTGAGGACTCGTCCTCCATGATCTCCCGGTAGTCCAGCTGGCGGATCTCCTCCATCTTCTCGCGGGCGATGTTGGTGGCCACGCTCAGGTGGCGGGACGCGGTGGCGTGGGACAAGCCCGCCAGGAAGAAGGGGACGATGCCGGCCATGGCGATCAGAAGCAACAGGGTCGCGACCAAGATCTCGATCAGCGTGAAGCCGTCGCATCTGGAGCCGTTGCCTGTTCTCCTGCTGGGCCTGCCTGGTCGGGCGCTCATCGTTCCTCCCCGTACGCCAACGCCGGTACGCGTGCGACCACCTCGCAGCACGCTGTCGAGCCGGCCGGGTGTGGTCTCCTGGTCTTCATCCCAAGGTTTATCGGCACAGGGGGGCCCTGGCTTTAGCTTTTGGAGCGGGGTTTCGCGACCTCGAGCGGGTCACCGGGAGGTCACCGGGGCGGCTTCTTGTCCCGCCCATGTCACACTTATAGTCGAGTGGTGTTTCGGCACCCTCCCGGCCGGCCCCGCCAGACTGCGTCCAAGGTTTCACGGCGAGGTATCGGCAGAAGCGCCAGAATCTCTCAAGTTCTGGCGGATGTTGCCGATAGCCTATGCGGTGCCCTGCAGCGATCCGCTGGGGGAAAAGGTCCGAGCGCAAGGAGGAACACAGTAATGATCAGTCTGCTCCGGAAAAGGATGAGGGGAGACAAGGGCTTCACCCTCATCGAACTCTTGGTGGTGATCATCATCATCGCCATCCTGGCCGCGATCGCCATCCCGACCTTCCTCGGGCAGCGTCAGAAGGCTCAGGACTCTGCCGCCAAATCCCTCTGCCGTAACGCCATGACCGCCATCGAATCTGCATATGTCGACACACGCAACTTCGCTGATATTGATGAGGATCTGCTTCTGGAGATCGAGCCGTCCATCCATTTCGTAGTCGGTACGGCCAACGCGGCGACAGCTCCGTCGGCTGAGGCCTCCGAGGATCAGGTGGACTTCCTACCCTCGGGTACGCATGAAGACCCCGTCGACGCGTACCAGGTCGGCAGCGTTTCGCTGTCGGACAAGACGTTCGGCGTCGCTGTGAACAAGACGGCTAAAGCCATAGATGGGATAGGCGACCCCGGCAACACCTTCTTCATCGATGGTGACGTGGACGACTGGTAGAAGACGGAGTTCGCCTGAGGTCTCGTAGGGCAGAAACGCAACTGTACTGACGGGAAACGAAGACAACCAGCTTCCTAGAACAGAGGGGCGGCGGCAAAAAGAGCCGCCGTCCCTCTTCATCATCAGGGGGTCGTGCGGTGGGGTTCGTGAGCGCGATGAGGCATGGGTTCAGCCGAGCCAGGGTTCGCGGCAGACTGGCCGACAGGGTGCTGTTCGCGCTTGCTCTGATTGTAGCGGTGTGTCTGGGCGCGGGGGCTTGCAGCGACATCATGGCCGAGGCCCGCACCCTTGAAGAGGAGGGCGACCTGGGTGGCGCAGTGGCGCTCTATGAAAAGCTTCTGGAAGAGGAGCCCGAGAACCTGCCGGCCCTGTCGGCTGCCGCGGTTGATTTGCTTCTACTGGGGCGATTCGACGAGGCGCTGCCACTGCAGGAGCGCATAGTCGCGCTGGACCCAGACGAAACTCAGATTCGCATCGAGCTCGGCTTCAACTACCTGAATCACCAGGGACGGCCCAGCGACGCCGCCCGCGTGCTGGGGGAGGCAGTAGCATTGGAGCCGGGGGCGAAGAACATGACGTTCCTCGCCCAGGCCTTGATCGCGGCGGGGGACCCGACAGAAGGTGAGCGGAGGCTACGCG
>CAZQDY010000013.1:0-49916 GCA_964592075.1 uncultured Gaiellales bacterium | reverse complement strand
TGACCCTCCGCGCTGACCCTCCGCGCTGACCCTCCGCGCTGACCCTCCGCGCTGACCCTCCGCGCTGAGTCCCTCACACCCGTCCACCGCGGGCCCCTCCGACCCGGCGCGAGTATGAGCCGGCGGGTTCCTAGGGTGGCTTGACAGCGGCGTGATACTAGCGATAGTATCACGCAACGCCAAGGTCACTCTTCGGGGGCTCCTTGATCCAATGCTCACAGACAACGCATGCTCCTGCCGCCAAACGCGCCGGCGACCTCATCGGTCCGCCGTCATGATCGGCCCGGCGTCATGAGCGGAGCGCGCGCACTTATCTCGACGTCGGCCAGGCGTTTCCGGCTCACGGTGGTCGTCCTTGGCGTGTTGCTGGCCACCGCGTTCATCACATCCTTCCTGATTGGCAGATACGACATCTCCATCTCTACGGTCACCGATGTCTTTCTGTCCAAGATCGCTCAGGTCGAGGAGTACTGGGACGGTAAACTGGACGTCGTCGTCCTCGGGGTGCGTCTTCCGAGGATCATCCTCGCCATCCTCGTTGGCGGCGCTCTGTCGGTCTCCGGGGCCTCCTATCAGACCCTGTTCAAGAACCCGCTGGTGTCCCCGGATATCCTTGGAGTCTCCGCGGGCGCCGGCTTTGGCGCCGCCTTGGCGATGATCAACGACGCGAACTGGGTGGTGGTCCAGGGATCGGCCTTCGTGTTCGGATTGATCGCCGTCCTTGTCGCATACGGCATCGCCAACCTCTTCGGAGGCAGGTCCATCACGGTCCTCATACTCGGCGGCATCGTGGTCTCCAGCCTCTTCCAGGCCATGCTGTCCATAGTCAAGACTCTCGCCGACACAGAGAACCAACTGCCCTCCATCACCTTCTGGCTCATGGGGAGCCTGGGCCGGGGAGTGAACAGGGATGTCCTCGTCATGCTGCCGACGCTGGCCGTCTCCCTGCTGCTGCTGTTCCTCTTCCGCCATCACGTCAACGCGCTGGCGGCAGGCGAAGACGAGGCCAGGACCATGGGGGTGAACGTCACGCTGGTCAAGGGAGTCATAGTGGCGGCCTCCACCCTGATGACCGTGTCGGCGGTCAGCATCTGCGGCATCGTCGGTTGGGTCGGCCTCGTCATCCCGCATCTCGCCAGGATGTTCGCCGGGGCCAGCTACTCGAGGATCATGGTGGTCTCGTTCCTTCTTGGAGGCCTCTTCCTGCTGTGTGTCGACGACATCGTCCGCGGAGTCCCCAAAGTGGAAGTCCCGCTGGGGGTCCTGACCGCCATCATCGGCACTCCCGTGTTCGCCGCGCTCCTCCCCAGGCTCAGGCGAGGGTGGACCTGATGCTGAAGGTGGAGAATCTGCAGTACTCATACGTCAGAGAGCAGATCGTGCTCAGGGATGTCTCCCTGGGCCTCAAGTGCCACGACGTGCTCTGCCTGCTGGGTCCCAACGGGACCGGCAAGACCACGCTTCTTCGCTGTCTGCTGGGCCTCCTCAAGCCTTCGGGCGGACGCATCTTCCTCGACGGGCGGGACATGACCGCCATGTCTCTGCGCGCCCGGGCCAAGTATCTGGCCTATGTGCCTCAGGCCTCATCGATGGCGTTTCCGTACGAGTCGGAGGAGATCGTCCTCATGGGCCGCATCGCGCACCAGAGGGTCGGCGCAAGTCCGGGCAAGGCGGACCGGCGAGCGTGCCGGGAAGCGATGGAATCCCTGGGCATATCTCATCTGCGGAGTAAGCTGTTCAACCGCTTGAGCGGGGGAGAACGCCAGATGGTCCTGGTGGCTCGAGCCATGGCGCAGCAGGCTCAGATTCTTGCCATGGACGAACCCACCGCCAACCTGGACTACGGGAACCAGGTGAAGATCCTCAGGTTGGTGCATCGCCTGTCGGAGCAGGGCTATTCCATCCTCCTGGTCACGCATTTCCCCGACCATGCATTCCTGGCCTGCAACCAGGTGGCGCTGATGAAGGACGGGGTGGTGAAAGCCAGAGGCAGCCCGGAGACCGTCATCACCTCAGAGAGCCTGTCGAGCCTGTACGGGACGGACGTGTCCGTGGCGGAGACGACACTCTGTGACTGCGGCATGAAGGCGAAGGTGTGCGTGCCCCTGATCAGGAACGGAGACAACGGAAAGGATCAAGGATGAGAAAAGGGATCGCCGCAATATGGCTGCTGCTCGCTCTCACTGTGATGGCGGTGGTGGCGGTCGGATGCGGAGAGGTTGAGTCGGCCGGGACGACCGGGCAGCCGGTCTCGACCACGGCCCCCGCGGCGTCGACGGCGTCCACCGAGGCCGTCGCCACCACCGAGGCCGTCGTCACCACTCAGGCTCCAGCGGACGAGAAGACCGTCACCGACATGGCGGGCGATAAGGTCACGCTGCCGGCCGAGGTCAAGAGCGTGGCCACGTTCGGGGCCATCGGCGTGTTGAACGCCATGGTGGAGACGATGGCCTCGGGTGACAGGATCGTGAATCAGATGTCGGCGAGGTTCACCAAGGGCGACCAATGGAAGCACCAATACGTCTTCGCTCCGCAGATCTCCGACGGGCCCCTGTTCGAGAACGCGGACGGAGAGCTCCAGATCGAGGCGGTGCTCGAGGCCGCTCCCGACCTATGCCTGTGCATGAGCAAGGAGACCGTGACGCTCCTGAGGGAGAAGGGCCTGAACGTGGTCTATCTGGAGTGGAAGACGCTGGACGACGTTGAGCCGTGCGTGACGCTGCTTGGCGAAGCGCTGGGCCGGCCGGAAGTCGCCGCGGAGTATCTGTGCTGGTTCGAGGAGACCGTCTCCAAGGCAGAGGCGCTTGTTGCGGATATCCCCCAAGAGGAGAGGAAGACGGTCCTATACGGCAACATCACGAGCTACGCCCAGCCCCATTACATCGCCGAGTGGTGGATCCCGGAGGCCGGTGGGATCAGTGTGACCAAGGACCGCCCCAGCGACGGCGAGAGCTACGAGTACACCGTGGAGGATGTGCTCCTCTGGAATCCGGATGTGATGGTGGCCTCCAACACCAAGATGATCGGCGAGATCAAGGCTGACGGGCGATTGGCCGACATCACCGCCATCGCGGACAACGCCATCTACTCCATACCGACCGTCGCCCACGTGTGGGGAAACCGCACCCCCGAGCAACCGCTCACCA
The DNA here is from genome assembly GCA_964592075.1 of uncultured Gaiellales bacterium. Taxonomy (GTDB): domain Bacteria; phylum Actinomycetota; class Thermoleophilia; order RBG-16-64-13; family RBG-16-64-13; genus RBG-16-64-13. The sequence goes on along the minus strand of CAZQDY010000013.1, from coordinate 46,770 downwards.
TCATGTGGATGATGAACAAGCTCTACCCGGACGTCATGACCACCGAGATGTTGGCCGACGAGATCAGCCACTTCTACGAGCATTTCTTCCGGACTCAACTCAGCCAAGAGCAGATCGCCGAGATCATCGGATAGAGACAGGCACGGCACGCGCTGGGCAGGCGCGCCGGCACGGAGGTCACTTCATGAACGAGAGCAACGCCATCATCGAGGAGACGATCGACCGCATCACCGAGGTCTTGGGGCAGCAGATCGACGAGATCACCGTCGAGCGCGCGGTCTTGGGCCTGTTCTTCTCCGGAGTAAAACTGAGCGACGGCCATGGCGGCCTGTGCTTCACACCGGTCAAGGAGATCCCGGACGCCGTATGCTGCCCCAGCTCGGCGAGGGCGATGCCGCTCTCCGGCCGGTTGAGGGGAAGGAGCGCGCGGGAGTACCTGGACGATATCTCGAGTGGGAACGTCCTCAAGAAAGCCCTGGGGATCGCCACGGTCAACGCCCTGAGCGCCGCCTGCTGGGAGAGGGAGGCCGGCGAGGAATACCAGCTCGAGCTGGGCAAGGACGCGTTCGACGAGGTGGAGCCCGGCCCTGCCGATGAATACACCATCGTCGTCGGAGCGCTGGTCCCGGTCATCAAGAAGCTCATCGCCGCCGCCTCCTACTTCCACATCTTGGAGATGGATCCCTCCACGCTTAAAGCCAGGGAGCTCGCCCACTACGTCCACGCCGACAGGGCCGCGGAATTCGTCCCGCTCGCGGACCGGCTGATCATCACCGGGACCACCTTGCTGAACGACACGCTTCAGGGACTGCTGGCCATGGCCAAGCCCGGGGCGGAGATCATCGTCACCGGCCCGACGGCGAGCATGCTGCCCGACGCGTTCTTCGGCCGGGGAACGACGCTGCTGGGGGGGATCCTCGCGACGAAGCCTGATGAGCTCCTGGACGTCATCAGTGAAGGCGGCTCCGGCTACCACTTCTTCGGGCGGTCCGCGGAGAGACTGATCATCCGGAGGCCGAGGGAATGGGAGGCCGGACGGACGATGGCGAACAAGGAGGCTCTGCCGTGATGACCCACCAGGAGGCGCTCAGCGAGGTCCTCGAACACGTCGATCCCTTGGAAGCCGTGGATGCGCCTCTCATCGAGTGCGCCGGGCAGGTGATCGCCGAGGACGTTCGCTCCGAACACGATCTGCCGATGCTGGACATGTGCGGCCCCGACGGCTACGCGGTGAGGTCTGAGGACATCCGCGGAGCCGGCCCCGGCTCTCCGGTGACCCTCCACATCCTGGGGACGAATCGAGCCGGCTGTCTGCCACGGCGGCGGCTGAGACCCGGGGCGGCCATACGGGTGATGACCGGCTCCCCGCTCCCGGCCGGGGCGGACTGCGTAGTCCCGTTCGAGAAGACGGACGAGCCGGCCGACAAGAACGGCCCGAATCCCCGCCTGCCCGTTCAGGTGCGCGTGTTCCAGGCCGAGGAGCCGGGCGCCAATGTCCGGCCCGCGGGGAGCAACGTGACCAAGGGCTCTCTGGTGTTGCCTCGGGGCGTCTGCGTCGGACCGGCGCAGATCGCGGCGCTCGGCGCCATCGGCAGAGCGACCATCAAGGTGATCCGGCGTCCCACGGTGGCGATCGTCTCCACGGGGGACGAGCTCATCAGCCTTGGGACCACACTGAAGCCCGGCAAGTCCTACGACTCCAACGCCGCCGCCATCGCCGCGCTCGTCGCTCACTATGGAGCGATCCCCCGCGTGCTGGGGATCGCCCGGGATAGCGAGGCATCCCTGGCGGCCAAGATCGGCAGGGGAGCGACCGCCGACGCCATCATCACGTCGGGAGGAGTCTCGAAGGGGGACTACGACCTGGTGCGGTCCGTGCTCGGCAAGATGGGAAGGGTGGTCTTCTCGCGCATAGGCATGGGCCCGGGGGCGTCCTTCGCCTTTGGACTGGTCAGGCGGGACCAGGCCGGTGAGGGCGCCCCGCCGGTGCCTCTCTTTGCCCTGTCCGGTCCGCCGGTCGGGTGTCTGACCAACTTCGAGACACTCGTGAGACCGGCTCTACTCAAGATGATGGGGTGCCACGCGCTCAGCCACCCGGTGGTCGACGCGGTGGCCGAGGACTCCTCTTGGGCGAAGAAGCCGATGACCTTCGTCAAATGGACACGCCTCAACGCCTCGCGGGGGACGCATCGAGTGGTCTTGAACACCTCGGACGGTCTCGGGCCCCTGGCGGCCATGGCCGCGGCGAACAGCCTGACCATCATCCCGCAGGGCACCGTGGTCAAGCAGGGCGACAGGGTCCAGGTGTTGCCCCTGGACTGGACCAGGGACTCACGAGTCGCCGGCTGAATCCGGCCATGCGCTCGGAATTGAGCACGCCGGGCCCGGTGATGTCAAGAAGTCATCCCCGCGAGCCTGCCACGCTTTGCTACCTTACACATCGTGAAGTAAGCTGCTAACCTGCGAACGGCCGGGAGCGTACCGGAGACACCGCGGAAGGAAACCAGGATGAATGTCAAACCGGCAGTAGCGCAGCGTCTCGAAGGCAGGGTGGCGATAGTGACGGGCGGCGGCGGCGACCCGAGTATCGGCCGCGCCATCTGCCTGCGTTTCGCCGAAGAAGGTGCGAAGGTGGGGATTCTGGATATCGACCTGTCCGGAGCCGAGGGTGCTGTGGCAGAGATCGAAGCGGGCGGAGGTGTGGCGACCGCGAGCAGGTGCGACGTCACCGACGCGGGGGCGGTCAGGACGGCCGTCGACTGCATAGCCGCAGCCTGGGGCGACCGCGTCGACATCCTCGTCAACTGTGCCGCGTGGTACAAGGGCATGGGCGGCTTCAGGCCCTTCGACGAATGGACCGAGGAACAGTGGGACAAGATGATGGCCGTCAACGTACGGGGCATGTGGAACTGCGCGAAGGCGGTGGTCCCCTACATGAAGGAGCGGGGCTACGGCAAGATCATCAACGTGACGTCCGACTCGTTCCTGGTAGGGGTACCCGGCTTCATCCATTACATTTCCAGCAAGGGCGCGGTGATCGGATTCACCCGGGGTCTTGCGAAGGAAGTGGGCGAGCACGGCATCCGTGTGAACGCTCTCGCCCCCGGCTACACCATGACCGAGGAGAGCATCATCCAGGCTGAGGGCAGGCCGGGCTGGGACAGGGTGATGCGCGACCAGCAGGCGCTGCGGCAGCGCAACGAGATGCCGGAGGACCTCGCGGGCCCGGCCCTCTTCCTCGCTTCCGAGGACAGCGATTTCGTGACCGCGATCACGCTGGTGGTCAACGGGGGCGTGGTCTGTTATTAGGCCCTGGCGTCAGTGTCGCCAGTAGCTTCGAGAGAGGAGTATCCATGAGTGTTTCAGGGCCCCTGAAGGCCTCCGACATAACCGATCTGAGGACGGCCCTCGCCTTCCTTGCCCAGCACCCGGGGCAGCTGGTCTCCACCAAGGTGGAGGCCGATCCCTATCTGGAGATCGCCGGTGTCTACCGGCAGGTGGGCGCGGGCACCCCGGTGGCTCCCCCCACCAAGATCGGACCGGCCATGCTCTTCGAGAACGTGAAGGGCCATGACATGTCCGTGGTTGCCGGCATCCTGGCCAGCCGGAAGCGCACCGCGCTGCTCCTGGGCAGCACGCCCGAGCGGCTGCTGTTCGATCTGATCGACGCGCTCAACGCGCCCGTGGCGCCTGTCCTCGTGGCTCGTGACCAGGCCCCCTGCCAGGAGGTCGTGATCGAGCCGCCCTTCGACGTCAACAAGGTGATCCCGCCCATCGTGAGCACCGAGCGCGACGCAGGCGCCTTCTTCAACATGGGCCTCATGCGCGCCGAGGATCCCGAGACCGGGGTCTCCGACGTCACCATCCATCGCATGTGCGTTCTCGGCCCCGACCGGATGAGCGTGAGCTTCACGCCCGGGCGGCACATCGACGTGTTCCGGCGCAAGGCCGAGGCGGCGGGCAGGCCGCTGCCGGTCTCGGTGAGCATCGGGGTGGACCCGGCCATCTACGTGGCCACGTCGTTCGAAGCGCCCACCACTCCGCTTGGCCTGGACGAGCTCACCATCGGCGGGGGCCTGCGGGGCCGGCCCGTCGAGCTGGTGGAGTGCGTCACGCAGCCCGGCGCCAAGGCTGTGGCGCATGCCGAGATAGTGCTCGAGGGTGAGTTCAGGCCCGGCGAACGGGCCGACGAGGACGAGAACACCGACCACGCCGGGTGGGCCATGCCGGAGTTCCCCGGGTATCTGGGGCTTGCTCAGCGGGACCTGGCCGTGTTCCGGGTCACCGGGATCACCCACCGGGTCAAACCCATCCTTCAGATCCTGGTGGGGCCGGGGGAGGAGCACGTCACTCTTTCCGGGCTTCCCACGGAGGCCAGCATCTACCGCCTCGTCGAGGATGCCATCCCCGGCTTCCTGCAGAACGTGTACTGCCATCCCGGGGGCGGGGGCAAGTACCTGGCCGTCCTGCAGATCAAGAAGCGGGCCTGGACCGACGAGGGCCGGCAGCGCCAAGCGGCGCTCGTCGCTTTCGCCGCCTTCTCGGAGCTCAAGCACGTCATCCTGGTCGACGAAGACGTGGACATCTACGATTCCTCCGACGTCATGTGGGCCATGACGACGCGCTACCAGGGAGACGTGAGCACCATCTTCATCCCCGGGGTCAAGTGCCACACCCTCGACCCCTCGGGCACACCGGAGTTCAACCCGCTGCTCCGCTACTCGAGCATCAGCTGCAAGACCATCTTCGACTGCACGGTGCCGTGGGATCTGAAGGACAAATTCGAGCGCTCGCCGTTCATCGACGTCGATGTGAAGAGGTTCCTGCCGCCCGAACCATGATCTCACAGCAGGCGACCCCGTGGTCGACAGGTGTCCATCGCCCCGAGGCGCGCAGACTCCTATGTGCGGCCTCCATGGGCGGGGCCGCGAAGATCCACCTGAGTGGCGTGAAGGTCAGCGCCTAGCGAACCTACGGTGACGGCTCTGCGAGTTCATTCGCCGCAGATATACCTCGCACCCCACTGCGCTGGCGGCCAATATGATGAGGACGATGACGTTGCCCATCCTTCGACCTCCTCTAGCGGACAGCGTACTCTCACAGCGTTCAAACTGCAAGTCATGTCTACTACCTACTAAGCAAGAGATTCGCCCTCAAAGGGCGCAAGTCCTACCTCTTGTCTTGGGCGGGCGCGGCCGGCTTCGGTGAGACCTGGACAGGGGTGACTCCAGCAAGGTCGCCGATCACGTTGATGAGCTGGGTATCGGCCGGGACGACCACCTTGGCGTTGTGGATGAGGGCCCTCTCCGTAGCTTCCAGCTTTCTCAGCATCTGGGCGTTGCCGATGAAGTACCGGTCGGCGGCTTCGTTGACCAGTCGTATGGCTTCCGCCTGGCCCTCGGCCTCGAGGATCCGAGCCTGTTTGTTACCGTCGGCCTTCTTGATCTCGGCCCGGCGCTGACCGTCGGCCTGGGTCTCCGTGGCGGTCGCGAAGTCGACGGCCGCGATCTTCTCGTTCTCCGCCTTGACCACCTTGTTCATGGTGATCTGGACGTCCTCGGGCGGATCGATCTCCTTGAGCTCGGTGCGGAGGATCTCGATGCCCCAGCTGGCGGTCTCCTGGAGGAGGGTCCTGCGCAGCTCCTCGTTGATCCTGCCGCGCTCGCTGTTGGCCGACTTCAGAGTCAGGGTGCCGATGATGTTACGGAGCGTGGTGCGGGCCAGGTTCACGATCTGCAGCTCGTAGTTGGCCACGTTGTACTGGGAGGCTTTGACACTCTCCTCGTCGGCCTTGACCTTCAGGTAGACCTGAGCGTCGACCCGGGCGTTCAGGTTGTCGTTGGTGATGATCATCTGGGGCTGGGCATCGACCAAGAGCTCGCGGATGTCGACCTTGAACATCCGCTCGATCACCGGGATGATCCAATGGAATCCCGGGTTGGCATATCGGTTGTACTTGCCCAGGCGCTCTACTAGACCCCGGGTGGTCGGCCGCACGATCCGTACGCCGGCCAGGAAGAAGAGTACGACTGCGACAACCACGATCCCGATGATTGCGCCGGTCACGGGGACCCCCCTTTCGCTCGCTCTAGACGACGCCGGACCGGTTGCCCGTCCGGCGTCGTCCATGCTACGGGTTGAGACCGCCCACGTCAAAGCCTCTCCGCCGTGCCCGAGGCCGGTCGCCTGGGAACCATGGGCGGAGTTGCGCAGTCGGACTCCATGTAGGGATCCCGGAACATCATGAGGTTTGTGAGAAATGGACCGTCCGCGTATAGCTGCGATCGTCTCTGGAGCGGCCGCTTCCGCGGCCGCCTTCGTCGTGGTCAGTCGATCGAGTCTGTTGGGGACGCCGGCCGGCGCAGCGATAGTACCCATTATCTACACGCTGGTCTCGTATGCGTCATCCACCGGCCTCGACCGCGCGGGTGAATGGCTGCAGTTCCGGATGCCCGTTTGGGACCGAAGGAAGCGAGAGCCACCAGGGGCAGGCGGGGAGCGCGCGCCTCTCGCACATGAGTCCTCGGAAGCACCACCCTCGGGCCCGGAGAGGGGGGCCGGTGAGGAACAGCGCGGCGCGGTCACCTACTACCGCACGGCGGGGCGCCGCCGCATGAATCCTCAATGGCTGCTGGCCGGCTCGGCCTTCGTGGCGCTTGCGACCAGCGTATACGTGGTCGCATCACCGCCGGCCGCCGAGACAGTCGAGAAGGTCGTCGTGCAACGACAGGTGATCGAGAAGACGGTGACCGTGACGACGGAGGCGGAACCTTCTGACCCGGCGGGCGCCGAGGCGGGCACCAAGACCCCGGAACGACCCGGCACGAGCACCAGCGTCTCCACGCCGGCCGGCCCGGACTCCACGGATGCCCCCGCTCCCGGTGGCGAAGAGACAGACGTATCCTCGCCGGGTACCACCCCGGGGGACGGCTCGGGAACCGACACTACGCTCGGGCCGGAGCCACCTACGACCGATGAGGCCGCGGAGCCGGTCACACCATCACCCGAGGAGGAGACGGGCGGTCCGGAGACCGGCCCGGTCGTAGAGGAGGCGGGGTCGCCGCCCGTGACTCCCGCCCCCTAGCGTGTGCGGTCTAGGCGCGTTCCAGCACGAGGCGGTCCTGGTCGCCCTCCTTCACGTCCAGACGGATCCCCCCGAGTTCCTCGTCGAGCCCGAGTTCTATCATGAACACAACGTGGCCGTCGCGATCGATTACCCGGTCCTCGGCCGAGGGGCGGTCCAACCGCAACCTGAATCCGTCCTCGGATGCTGTGAGACGGTAGCCGGCTTCCGGCGGTACTTCGGTATCCACGAGCTGGTCGAGGAGTAGCGTGCTCGCGGCTTCGCTGATCTCTACCATCGTGCCCCCTTTCGTGGCGGGCGGGCTCGAGCCCGCATGGTTTGCTGCGAACAGCGATCAGAAGTAACCGCAATCGAGCTCGCGCGCCAATCGCCCATGCGGGTATTCCTCGTAGTCCAAGCGGGCTAGAAGGCCGGGTCCGCCTCCGGAGCAGAGACGAGCCCTTCGGCGGCTGCGTACGCGGCCGCCTGCTGTCGGTTCCGGAACCCCATCTTCGCCAGGACACGGCGGACATGGATCTTGACGGTGTGCGGAGAGATGAACAACTCCTCCGCGATCTCCTGGTTGGTCGCTCCCCGTCCCAGGGCTCGCAGCACCTCCAGCTCGCGCTCGGTCAGCCTGTCCTCGGGCCGTTGGGCCTCGACCGCGGGATTGGTCACGGCGGGGACCATCTCGCGAGAGACCAGGAAGTCGCCTTGAGCCAGCATCTGGAGCGCCGCTATGAAGTCCTGGGCGCTGAGGTTCACCGAGAGGCACCCGGCCGCGCCGGCCTCCAGCGCGGGTGAGAGATCGTCCTGGGTGGCAGGTCTCGTCATGATCACCACGACAGGTTCCCCGGGCGAATCGACCAGCAGACGGATGAGCGCGGGCTCCACCGCAGGTGCTTCCCATTCGAGCAGGACGACATCTGGTGAGCGATCTTGTATCTGCTCTGCGATGCAGGCGCCATCTTCCCCTTGCCATGCGACCTCGAAACCGCCGTCCTCCAGCGTCCGGCACAGGGCTTCGCGCAAGAGGGCATGGTGGTGCACCAAGGCGAGTCGGTTGTTGGATGTTGTTGGAGTCTGGAAGGGCCGATCCACGGCCGACCTCCGTACCTCGTTCCATCGCGCCGGGTCACGTACCCGTTTCTCAGTCTACATGATTCGTCGGACCGGGGTCGTCGTGGATAGCCTCTTCGAGCTATGCGCTCTGTCCGATGGGGTGATGTTGGCGGGACTCGAGATTGTCAGACTCCCCTCTCCGACACGCGCAGTGCACCCTCAAGAATGAGAGGAGGAGAGATGGTGGACATGGCACTTTTCGTCGACGAGTTCCTGGGCGCCGACCTTCAGACGTGGGCCATCACGGCTGCCCGTATCGTCCTGATCTTGATCGTGGCCTTCATCCTGGCCAGGATAGTGCGGAGAGTGGTCCGCAAGCTGGCCACACGTCTGGCCGAGCGACACGACCGAAGAGCGCGCCTTGAAGAGACCGATGTGGAGCAGAGACCCGGTGCGATCCGAGACCGGCTGGTCAGCGCGATGCCGACGGCCGAGCGAAAGGAGCGCGCGGCTCAGCGGACCAGAACACTGGGGGCTACCGCGGGCAGCGTGGCCAGTGTTGCCATCTATGCGATCGCCGTGATGTTGTGTCTCGGGGAGCTTGGGATAAGTCTCGGTCCGATTCTGGCCGGCGCCGGCATCGTCGGAGTGGCGTTGGGGTTCGGGGCTCAGAGTCTGGTGCGGGATTTTCTCAGCGGGGTCTTCATCGTGATCGAAGACCAGTACGGGGTCGGGGACGTCGTCGACGTCGGCGATGCTGTGGGTGTCGTAGAAGAGGTCACCCTGAGAGCGACCACGGTCCGGGGCCTGGACGGGACCCTGTGGCACGTCCCGAACGGCGAGATACGCCGCTCGGGGAACAAATCGCAGTACTGGGCCCGGGTGATCCTCGATGTGCCCGTGACGTACGATGCCGACCTCGTGGCAGTGTCGGCACTGATCAAGCGGGTGGCGGACAACGTCTGGCACACGTGCCACAAGGGCGAGATCCTCGAGGAGCCGGAGGTCTGGGGGGTGGAGGAATTCGGGGCCGACTCGATCGCCATCCGCACGGCGGTGAAGACCCTTCCGGGTTCACAGTGGGCGGTCGCGCGCGAGATCAGGGCCCGGCTGAAGGAGGCCTTCGACCGTGAGGGGTTCGAGATACCGTTCCCGCAGAGGACTGTGTGGCTGCGAGAAGGACGCGGCGCCGACCGCTCCACGGAGGTGGAGAGTCGGCGACAATGAGGGTCCTCGCTGATATCCTCTGTCGAATGAGGGTAGAGGAGGTGACCGGCGCTGACCGCATCGAGAGAAGCGTATCGTCACGTAGGACATGGCCTTTCGGCCCAACCCGGCGTTGAGGGCGCCGACCGTTGCCGGCCGATTCGCTGACCCCCTTCATGCCCGAGTCCGGACCTGCCCTTGGCCAGTTGGGCTGGTTCGCCCTCCTACTGATCATCGCAGTGGTTCTCGGTGAGTTCGTCCACCTTCTGAGACTTCCCCGGCTGATCGGCTACGTGGTGGCGGGGATGATCCTGGGACCACACGGCAGCGGGCTCATGCATTTGTCGACCGTCGCAGATCTGCGCGTGTTGGTCGACGTGGCTTTGGGCCTCATGCTGTTCGAGTTGGGGCACTGGTTGGACCTGTCCTGGCTCAAGCGCAATCCTTGGTTGATCGCCACCAGCCTGCTCGAAGCCGCCTTGACCTTCTTCGCGGTCTACGGGGCCCTTCGTCTGGCGGGCGTGGCGAACATCTACGCCACGGGGGCGGCGGCGATCGGCATGTCGACATCGCCCGCGGTCATAGTCCAGATCACGCGGGAGCTGCGGTCGCAGGGGCAGGTCACCGAGCGCCTGAGGATGCTCACGGCCTTGAACTGCGCCTACGCCGTGATCGCCATCACCGTCTGGCTTTCGTGGCTGCACATGGAGTACAGGGGCTCGCCCTCCACCGCGGTCCTCCACCCCCTCTATCTGATCGTCGGATCCATCGCGCTGGGATTGGTGGTGGCGGTCTTCGCCGGGGTGATCCCCCGGTGGTTGCGTGGCCATCCTAACACCGCGCTGCTGCTGCTTCTTGGACTCATCCTCCTGCTCATCGCAGCGGCGCGGTCGGTCGGTCTCACGCCTCTCCTGACCCTGCTCGCCTTCGGAGTGGTCACCCGGCACTGGGTGGGCTGGCTTCGGGTACTGCCGGGCCATTTCGCGACCATCTCGTCCATCACGGCGGTGGTGCTGTTCGCGCTGATCGGTGCAAGCTTGGACTTCAACCTGTTGCGTGGGGCGGCGGTGGCGGCGATCGCGTTCATGCTCGCGAGGATCGCGGCCAAATGGGTGGCGTCCCTCCTCACCGCGTCGCCGTCCGGCATCAAACGGGCCAAGGGATCTCTGCTCGGATTGGGCCTTGCGCCCATGTCGGGCCTGGCGGTGGTCCTGGTGCAGGACGTCAGCGGATTCTATCCGTCGTTCCCGGGTACTCTGATGATCACCGTGATGGCCACGGTCTCGTTGCTCGAACTGATCGGACCAGTCCTGACCAAGGTCGCGCTCTGGCGGGCCAGGGAGACACGTCCCGACTGAGGTAGCCCATGCCGCTTGACGCATTCCGGGAATCGAAGCCGCTCAGCCTCGGCGTGGAGCTCGAGGTCCAGTTGCTGTCGGCCCAGGATTTCGACCTGACGCGCGGAGCGCCTGATCTCATCCACTGCCTTTCCCGTCGCCCGCATCCCGGCGACATCAAGCCGGAGATAACCGAGAGCATGCTGGAGGTCAGCACCGGCGTGCACTCCCGTTTGCCGTCTCTTCTCGAGGAACTGCTCCAGATCCGCGACTACGTGACCAAGGCCGCGAGCGCTCTCAATATCGTGGTGTCCGGCGGCGGCGCGCATCCCTTCCAGCATTGGCCCGACAGGAGCATCTCCGAATCCCCCCGCTACAAGGTCGTTTCCGAGCTCTACGGATACCTGGCCAAGCAGTTCACCGTCTTCGGGCAACACGTGCACGTGGGTTGTCCAGGCGGCGACCAGGCCTTGTACCTGCTCCATTCGCTCTCGCGCTATGTGCCGCACTTCATCGCCCTGTCGGCGAGTTCGCCCTACAACCAGGGGACTGAGACGCTGTTCGACTGCTCACGGCTGAGTTCGGTGCTGATGTTCCCCCTGTCCGGGCGGGCTCCGTGTCTGCTCGAATGGGACCAGTTCGTCAGGTACTTCGAGAAGATGGAGGCTCTTCAGATCGTCAAGAGCATGAAGGACTTCTATTGGGATATCCGTCCCAAGCCGGAGTTTGGGACTGTGGAGATCCGGGTGTGCGACACACCGCTCTGCGTGGAGAGGGCGGGCATGATCGCCGCCTACGTCCAGGCGCTGTCATCCTACATTGTGGAGACGCGGCCGCGCACTCCCCGCGAGGACGACTACCTAGCCTATTCCTACAACAGGTTCACGGCCTGTCGTTTCGGACTGGGGGCCACGTATATCGATCCCGTCACCTCCGTCCACGAGCCGCTGCGGGAGCATATCCTCTTCACGCTGAACAGGATCGAGCCCTACGCCGCCGCCTTGGGCTCGGAGTCCATGGTCGGCTATCTTCGCCACATGGTGGAACGCTCGGGCAACGACGCCTCCTGGATACGGAAGGAGTATCGGGAGCTTCGTTCCTTCCAGGCGCTCATGGCCGAGCAGGCGCGGCGTTGGTCCGAGGACGACCCCCTTCTGGATTGCCAGACGGCCGGCTCCGGCGCGGGCGCATCCTGATTGACAGGGTCCTCGATTCGTGGTATCCGGTACTGTTGAGCGAGCGCTTACTCAATAGGACAGGAGGTGAGGGTGGCCCGCTTTCAGTCCGTGCGGGCGGTGAGGAGGACTTTGGGTCAACGACGGGCGGACGATCGGGTAAGCCGGCTCGCTTAAGATGGTTTAAGATGGCAACAGTGACAGCGCCACGACGACCTCAGGAGCAAGGGGGAAGAAGAATGCACGACGAGAAGCATGAAGAACTCGAGGTGAAGGAGACCGGCACTGTCAGCCGGCGTCAGTTCCTGAAGATGGCCGGCGTCGCCGGCGCAACCATCGGCCTTGCTGGGGGGCTGGGGGGTTTGGTAGCGGCATGCGGTGACGACGAGCCGCCCGCCGAGACCACCACCACCGCCGCCGCCGAGACCACTACCACCGGCGCCGCCGGCGAGACGACCACCACCGCCGCTCAGACCACCACCACCGGCAATGGGGCCCCCACTCCCGGCGAGACGGTCAAGATCGGCGTCGTCTCTCCGCAGACCGGCGGCCTTGCCATGTACGGCGTGGTCGACACCTGGTGGGTGGACCATGCGACCAAAGCCTTGGGCGACGGGATCGTCGGCGCCGACGGCAAGCTGCATCCCATCCAGATAGTCGTCCGCGACAGCCAGTCGGACTCCAACCGCGCCGCGCAGGTCGCCGGCGACATGATCCAGAACGACGGGTGTCACATGATCCTGGCCGGCGGCACGCCGGATACCATCGACCCGGCGGCGGACCAGGCCGAGGCTTTCGAGACGCCCTTCCTCTCGAACCTCAGCCCGTATCAGCCCTTCTACTTCGGACGTCAGAAGGACCCGGCCAATCCCCAACCGTTCAAGTGGACCTACGGTCTGCTGCTCGGCACCGAGCAGGCCATGCACATCTTCGTCGAGGTCTACAAAGACATCGAGACCAACAAGAAGGTCGGGATGCTCTTTGCCAACGATACCGACGCCCAAGGTTGGCTGGACGAGAAGACCGGCGCGCCGGTGGTGCTGAAGGAGTACGGCTACGAGATGATCCTGCCCAGCTTGTATCAGCCCGGCGCCGAGGACTTCACCGAGCAGATCTCGATGTTCAAGAAGGAGGGAGTCGAGATCCTGTGCGGCACCAACAACCCCGCGGAGTTGACCAACTTCTGGAAGCAGGCGTTGCAGCAGGGCTTCCATCCCAAGATCGCCAGTAGCGGCAAGGCTCTCGGATACGTGTCGACCCTCGAGGCTATCGGCGAGATCGCCTACGGTTTCCTGGGCGAGGGTGTGTGGCACCCGACCTGGCCGTTCAAGGACACGCTCACCGGCATGACCTGCCAGGAACTGGCCGACGAATACGAGGCCTTCACCGGTGATATGTGGACAGCCGCCATGGCCTCTTACTCCAAGTTCGAGTGGGCCATCGACATCTTCAAGCGGGCCGCCGATCCCATGGACAAGGAGACGGTCGTCGAGGCCATCAAGACCACGAACTTGACGACCATGCAGGGCCCCATCAACTTCACCGAGCCGGTCGACCCGAAGGGTTGGCACCCGAACGAGAACGTGTACAAGCAGCTGTTCTGCGCCGTCCAGTGGCGCAAGGGCACCAAGTACATGTTCGAGCCGGTGATCGTGGGCAACGCCGAGGCGCCGATGGTCACCATCCAGGGCAATATCGAGCCCATGCAGTATTCGTAGATCGGGGTAGGGAACCCTAGCAATCGTGGTGGACTCGCCTCTTGGGGCGAGTCCACCTGTGTCAGGAGGTGGATAGTGGGCTTCGCGGACATCTTCTCGTGCAAGGGCAAGGTGGCCCTGGTGACGGGAGCGGCGAGCGGTCTGGGCTTTGTGTTCGCCGAGGCGATGGCCGAGGCGGGGGCCGACGTGGCCTGCGCCGATATCGACGAGAAAGGCTTGGCGGAGGTCGTTGGAGTGGTCACGGCCAAAGGTCAGGGGGCTATCGCCATCAAGTGCGATGTCTCGAAGGAAGTCGAGGTCAAGGACATGGTCCGGAAGACCGTGGATGCCTTCGGCACGCTCGATATCCTCTTTAACAACGCCGGAGCCGGCCAGGTGCCCACTCCACTGCACGAACTCGATACCGACGAATGGAAGCAGCTCATCGAGGTCGATCTGCACGGCGCGTTCTACTGCGCTCGGGAAGCGCTCAAGGTGATGGTGCCGAAGCGCAGCGGCAAGATCATCATCACGTCGTCCGTCTGGGGATGGACCGGCTCCTCGGTGCTGCAATCATGCCCGGCGTACAACGCCGCTAAGGGCGCCCTCAACACCCTGACTCGCGAACTGGGCGTCTGCTACGCGCCCTACGGGATCAACGTCAACGGCATCTGCCCCGGCTTCATCAAGACCAAGATCGGCAACAACTGCTCCGAGGACCCGGAATGGTTGAGGCAGGCGACCCCAATGGTGCCGATGGGCAGGATCGGTCTGCCGGAGGAGCTCAAGGGCTTGGCTCTCCTGCTGGCGTCGGAGGCCTGCAGCTATATGTGTGGTGAGTTGATCGCGGTCGACGGCGGGTATCTCGCGAGATAGCCGGCCCGGCTTGTTATGGCCGTGGGAGCGCGTCCTCCAGGATGAGCTCCAAGATGCGGGCGGCATGGCCGTGCGCCAGGTAGTCGCTGAGACCCATGAGGCAGGCCATGTTCTCGGCCCAGACGACCGTGTAGAACCCCCAGGCCAGCTCACCCGGGTCGATATCCACTCTGATCTCACCTTTGGCCTGGCCTTCCTCGATGATCTTCCTCAGTCGGTGAGCGGCGCTCTCGTGGGTCTGAGCGACCGATTCGCGCAGACCGACCTGGGGTCCGGCCGCGATGAACTCGAACCACGGGTACGTGAACCCTGCGTGGTTGGCCCGGGTCATCTCGGTATGAGCCTTCCCGATGTTGCGGATGCGGTCGAGCGTGTCGGAGCCGGCCGAGTCCTCGATGAGCCCGTGCATCTCTGAGCGGATGGAGTCGAGGGCCGTCAGGAGCATGTCGGTGCGGCTGTCGAAGTAGACGTAGAGGGTCCCCTCAGAAACCCCCGCAGCTTCCGCGATGCGGGAGACGGTGGCCTCAGGCACGCCGTGTTCGGCGACCACTCTGGTGACCGCCGCGATAATCTGCTCGCGCCGCTGGTCGGGCGGGAGTCTACGCGCGCGACGGGTACCGGCCGCGCGTTTCGCCGGCTGCCTGAGTGACTGTGCGCCCATTCTGCTCTCCCCGGCGCGCCTCGTGGCACGCCGAAGCCATCATACTCCTTCTCCCGCCTGCTATTCTCAGTTATGGGGAACGAGTTGGGCGAGATGCGGGCTGGAGATCGCCACGAGCGAAGGCGGTGCCGCGACCAAGGACGGAGACACGAGCGAGGATATCGACACGACCAAGGACGCCACCTTGGGTGGCTCCACTCCCGACGAAGCCCCGGGTGGAGTTGCCGCCGGGCGGGCCGCCCCGGGCGCCGCCAGGCGCTACCGTCTACCGATAGCGGCGCTCATCCTCCTTGCGCTCATCTGGGGTTACGCCTGGGTGGTCATGAAGATCGCGCTCGACTATACCGAACCTTTCTTGTTCTCCGCCATGCGCACGTTCTTCGGCGCCATCTCGCTGTTCATCGTGCTGCCCCTGATGCGGAGGCCCCTGAGGCCCAAGGCGATAGGCCCTACGGCGCTGCTCGGAGTCCTGCAAACGACGGGGTTCGTCGGCCTGCTGACCTGGGCGCTCGAGGGGGGCGGGGCGGGCAAGACCTCCATCCTTACCTACACCATGCCCTTCTGGCTCCTACTCATGGCCTGGGTGGTCCTTGGGGAGAGGCTGAAGGGCTTCCAGTGGGTAGCGGTGGGATTGGCTCTCTGCGGGCTGGTGCTGATTCTTGCTCCATGGCGGTTGCAGGGCAAGTTGAGTGACTTTCTGGCCGTGGGAGGGGCCATCTGCTGGGCGGCGAGCGCCGTGTACGCCAAGGTGCTGCGCAAGAACCACGAGGTCGACCTCCTGTCGCTCACGGCCTGGCAGATGTTGCTGGGTTCCATACCCCTCATCGCCATCGCGGCTGCGACCTGGGAGGGCCAACCGGAGTGGACTGGCACCTTCATCGTCGCCCTCGTCTACGTGGCCATCCTGGGAAACGCGGTCGCCTGGATACTCTGGCTCTACATCCTGGATTCGTTCCGAGCCGGGACGGCGGGCCTCGCCACTCTCTTGACACCCGTGATAGGCATCAGTTCGGCCTGGATCCAGTTGGGCGAGCAGCCCGGGATCGTCGAGGGCCTGGGGATGATGGCTATCGTGGGGGCGCTGTTGCTGGTGGCCGTCCGCGAGCTGGTCACAGGAAGAAGACGGCGGTGATGATGGCGAAGATGGGCACCAGGATGGCCACTGAATAGCCCAGGTAGCCGAAGAAGGAGGGCATACGCAGCCCCGACCGTTCGGCTATGCACTTCACGGCGAAGTTGGGGGCGTTGCCTATGTAGGTCAGGGCGCCCAGCATGACCGCCCCGCAGGAGATGGCCTTGAGGAAGTCGGCAGGTGAAAAGCTCAGTCCGGGTATCACGGCGGTGGAGGTGAGCGCCCCGACCGTGTCGACACCCACCTGGCCCTGGGCGACCGAGGTGAAGGCCAGATAGGTCGGCGCGTTGTCGAGGAAGGCGGAGAGGCCTCCGGTGGTCCAGAAGTAGTGCCACGGGTGGCTCAGTCCGATGGATGGTCCGTGCGCCTGCAGCAGAGCCAGGGCCGGGATCATGGTCGCGAAGATGCCGGCGAACAAGACAGCCACCTCGACGATGGGGTGCCAGCTGAAATGGTTGGAGGCCCGTGGGCCTTTCGGCCCAACAACCAGAGAAAGCACGGCCAGAACGACCAGCACCAGCTCACGGACGAAGGGGAAGTGGATCGCCTCTCCGGCTTCGGCCAGGGGCCCGGAGAAGAGCACGGTGACTATCACGAGCGCGAGCAGCAGTACGTTGACGCTGCCCTTGAGCCTCATAGGGACATAGTCGGCCACATCTATGCGCCGGGCCGGGGCCGATTCCTTGCGGTAGTAGTAGAGCTCGAACGCGAGATATGCCACCAACACCAGAGCCACCGCGAGCAGCCACTCGGCCCACAGACGGAACGTCCACGTGAAAGGGACTCCCCTCAGGAAGCCCAAGAAGAGCGGCGGGTCGCCGAGCGGGGTCAGCAGGCCGCCCACATTGCTGACCGCGAAGATGAAGAAGATCACGGTGTGTTTGGCATGGGTGCGCTCGGAGTTCGCTCGAAGGAGTGGCCTGATGAGCACCATGGAGGCTCCCATCGTGCCTATGAAGCTCGCGAGCACAGCGCCGGTGATCAGGAACCCGAGGTTGGTCTTGGGAGTGGCGATCAGGTTGCCCGTGATGTAGATGCCGCCCGAGATGGTGAAGAGGGCGAACAGCAGGATGATGAACTGCACATACTCCTCGGCTGTGTGGGCGGCGTTCTCCAGACCCAGACTGCCGAAGTGGGCCACCAGGTACACGACCGTCGGCACGCCCAGTACGAACGCCACGATGCCCTTGTTACGGTTGTGCTCGAACCAACCGCTGCAGACCAGTGGCATGATCGCGACAGCAAGCAGCATGCACGCGAAGGGAGCGAGGGTCCAGAATCCTAGCTGCTCACCGAGTTCGATGCTTGGGTTCACCCTGTCTCCCTCTGCGTAGTGTGTCCGGTACTGGAAGAACGCGTTCCAGCTTAACCTGCGGATGGTGGCTCTGCCAACGTCGAACTTGCGGGCCCCGGCCGTTTTGTCCATAGTGGGGGCACGGGATGGAGCGGAGGAGGATATCCATGAAGAAGGGCCTGTTTCTCGGGTTGGTGTTGGCCCTCACGACGGCCCTCGGTCTGGGATTCGCGGCCTGTACTGCCGACGAGCCGGCGACGACCACCGTGAGCGTCACCACCTCGACTACCGTCGAGACCACCTCGACTACCGTCGGGACCCCCTCGACTACCGTCGGGACCCCCTCGACTACCGTCGGGACCCCCTCCACGTCCGCATCCATGTCCACCACCACGACGGCGTTCCCCCAGGAACCGCTGACGCTCAGGTTCGCGACTACGTGCGCCAGGGATGAGGTGCTCGGCAGGACCATCCGGCGCTTCGTCGATCACGTCGAAGAAGCGACGGCGGGGGCCGTCACCTTCGACGTGTTCTTCGATGGGACCCTGGGCGCCGCGGCGGAGGAGCTTGCGCTGGTCAGGTCCGGCTCCGTGGACATGGTCTGTCTCCGTCTCTCGGCGTTTCCCTACCAGCTTCCGCTTCTATGTCTACCCGACTGCAGGCCGGGTGAGGGGCGGAAGGCGGTCGACTGCCTGGACCATGTCACCTTCCAGAACCGCGACACGGCCCGACTCATCCATGCGGAGGCGAAGGCCAACGACATCAGCTATGTGGGCTTCGTCGCGGGCGGCGCCAACGTCTTCGTGGGGAGGGAGCCGTTCGCCGCGCTTGCCGACCTTGCCGACATGAGGTTCGGTGTCGCTGCCTCTGCTCCGGCCCTCGAGGCCCTGGGTGTCACCGTGGTGGAGACCTCGCCGGCCGGCATGTACGAGGCTCTGGCGGGCGACGTCGTTGACGTGACCAGAGCCGGCTTCTCCACGACGGTGGACCTCAAATGGTACGAGTCTGCCGAGCACTACGTCTGGGACGGCACGTACGGCGCCGGCAACGCGCTCACGGTCAACCTGCGTACTTGGGCCGGACTGTCTCCAGGGACGCAGGAGGTCTTCTACGAGGCCGCCCTGGATGCCGAGGCCTTGAGCAGGGAGCTGAGCGCCGCGGAAGTCAGGACTTCGACCGGGGCGCTCGAAGAGGCTGGGGTCACGTTCGGGTCGCTCAGCCCTGGAGACCAGGCGGCCTGGTCGCTCCTGCTCTTCAAGGACGGGGCCTCTGAGCGTATGCGTCGCGCCATCACTCTTGGCATAGCGAGCGATATGACCACGGTCCTGTCGGCTGCGGCTGCGTTCACCGGCATCCCCTGGGCGCCGCCCGCTGAGTGACGTCCTGCCGGGCCGTCGCGACGGTAAAGGCGGGCGGTCTTGTATAGTGGAAGTCTGCGTGGTCTCACGGTGGCGACAGGGACCGGCGGAGAAGGTCGTAAGGAGGCCGGGCGGTGAAGAAGGGATTGATCGTGGGGCTGGCGCTGGTGGCCGCCTTGGCGATCGCCATAGCCTCGTGCAGCCGGGCCGGCGATACCGACACCGTGATCGCGACCGCCGCATCCGGAGACCCGGCCACCTCGTCGACCATGGTCCCATTGACCACCACTACCTTCGTCGTCGAGACGACGACGCTCGCTCTCACGCAGGAGCCGACGACGGTCAAGTACGCCACCAGGTTCAACGAGGGGGACGCCGGCGGCAAGGTCATCCGGCGTTTTGTCGACTACGTCGAAGGGGCCACCGGCGGCGCGGTGACCTTCGAGGTGTTCTTCGGCGGCGCTCTTGGCAGCGAACTGGAGGAGCTGGGGCTGGTCGGTTCCGGCTCGGTGGACATGACCTCGCTGGCTCTGCCCGCCTATGCCGACCGGCTGCCGCTCGCGAGCTTCCCCCTGTGGGCGGCCCCGGATGCTCAGGCGGCGATCGACTACGCGCACCACCTCGTTCTCGACGAGCCGAAGACCTCGCTGCTCATCCAGGCGGAGGCCGGAGTCGGCAACATCCTCTTCCTGGGCTTCACGTCCGGAGGCGGGAATGTGTTCGTATCGAGACGGGCGCTCGCCGGGCTGGCCGACCTGGCAGGCAAGAGGTTCGGCGCGAGCGGCTTTGAACCGGCGCTCGCGGCTCTGGGCTGCGAGATCGTCAAGACCAATTCCTCGAGGATGCGCGACGCCTTGGCGGAGGGCGCCTTCGAGGCGACGCGGGCCAGCTTCAAAGGCAGCATCGACCTCAAGCTCTATGAGGCGGCCAAACATTTCGTGTGGGACGGCGTCTATGGAGCGGGCAGCCCTATCGTGGTCAACCTCGACACCTGGGCGAGGCTGACCCCCGAGACGCGCGCCGTCTTCTACGAGGCCGCCGGGGAGGCAGCGGACCTCAGCCTGGAGCTGGACTCCGCCTATGTGGCCGAACAGCTCCAAGTGCTTGCGGGCGCCGGCGTAGCCGTCGGCTCCTTGGGCGCGGAAGACATCGACACGTGGTATCAGCTTCTGTTCGACTACAGCGCGCAGGGGTGCATGAGCCGCGCCCAGAGCCTGGGAATCGTCGATGACATGGTGGTGGTGCTCACCGAAGCCGCTCGGTTCGTGGGCGTCGCGTGGTCTCCTCCGGCGGCGACCACCACAACCGCCGCCCCAGGGACCAGCACCACCGGGAGCCGGTGAGAGGCCGGCCGGACGCCGCGAGGGAATAGCGCCTCTCGTGTGTAACGCCCGCCGCTAGCCTCGGGCGTCTGAATAGGTAGGAGGAAGGGAGCAACCGGCTCCATCCGAGGACATCTCGGGACTGCTGCCAGGTGGGGGCCACGCGGGCGAATCCTCTGCACTGCTCTTCGCACGCGTCAGCATGCCCGGGGAGGAGGTGCACGTCGTATGAGACGCAGTACGAAGCTGTTGCTGGCCGTGCTCATCCTGGCATTTCTGGCCGGGCTCGCGGCAACCGGCGCGACGCTTGTCGCAGCGACTCAAGACCCGATGATCGAGGCGTCTCGCAGCGTCCAGGTCCCGCCAGGGTGGCCACCCATCCCAAGTGGTGTGGTCGCGGGTACCATGCGGCCGGGTCCGGACGTGTCCGCCGTGCTGGTCGAAGCGGCCCGGAACGTGCGCGTGCCGCCGGATTGGCCGCCCATCCCGCACTGACCGGCCCGTTGCCAGAAGCGACCCCCAGTCGGGGAGAGCGCGGGTCGCCGCCTGCACGGTCCGGCGGTCGCGCCTCTCTCGGGAAGCCCGCCCCGATCGGCGGGCTTCCCGTCGAGTCGCGGTTGTGCGCCCGCCTCCGCCTCTTCCTATTGACTCCGGCTGAAACCGGCCTATCATCAGATTGGGTCGTATGGAATAGCCTCCGTCTCGATGTAACGCCGGTCACCCCCCTTGGACGTCTGAATAGATGAGAAGGTGCACGGCGTCCGGGGGAGGAACCACGCAAGCGGTTCGGTTCATGGGGGGTGGAGCGGTAGCCACCGACCTGGCAGTCGCTCCTGGCAGTCGCTCGGGGGACGGCTCAGGCCGACAGCTTCGAGTCCTTCATGCAGTGGCACAGCGCCCGCCTCATGCGGGCTCTGACCATGATCTCCCTTGACCGCGAGGTCGCCGCCGATGCCGCCCAGGAAGCCTTCATCCAGCTCTATCTCCGCTGGGACCGCTTCGACGAATACCGCGACCCTGTCGCGTGGCTCTACCGGGTCGGGATCAACCGGTGCAAGGACTACCGTAGGTTCGTGTCCCGCACCGCCCGGGTGATCGAACGTCTTCGTTCACAGAGCGACCCCGAGACCCGGGGAGACTGCACGGAGGAATGGACGCGCGACCTCGACTTCGCGACTCTCTTCAGGTCGCTGTCCAAGCGGCAGCGGATCGCCGCCACCCTGTATTACCTGAACGACCTATCCGTGGAGGAGATCGCCCGGATCATGGGTCTTTCCGAAGGAACCGTGAACAGCCATCTACACAGGGCGCGAGAAACGCTCCGAGGGTTGGTGGAGGCCGAATGATGGACGAGCACGATCTTGACGTGCAGCTTGGCGAACTCTTCAAGCGCAACGTGCCGTTTGTGAACGCCGCGGACGTGGAGGAGCTGGTGCGGCAACAACTGGCGCCGAGGCGAAGGAGGAATCGCCGGAGCCGGTTGGTGCGGGCGGCGGCGCTCGCGTTCGCGTCGATCGTGCTCACAAGCGGCGCCGCCTGGGGAGTGTACCGGCTGGTGGATTATCTACATGAGGAGCCTGCGCTGGTCATCACCGACCCGACGCTGATGCCCGGCACCACCGTGTCCTTAGGCATAGGTGCCCCGGGCACCGTCGCGGCTATGCGTGGCACGTCCGCGATAGAAGGAGTGCTGCCCGTGGCCGGAACGGCTGCTCTGGAGCAGGTGAAGAGCGAGGGCGCCGGCGCCGCCTCGGATGACCCCGGTTTCGCCACGCAGGTCATCGGCCAGGTGCGCGTGTTCCGGCTTCAGATGTCGCAAGCGGAGGTCAGCGGCGCCCTGGTGGTCACTTCCGATCTCTCCGTGCGGGCCGACGGCCGCACAGATGTGCATAGCTCCTGGGTCCTCACCAATGACGTGGGCAGTTGGGAATGCGATTCGGGGAGTGGCTACATCCCGCGGGACGGCACCGAGGAGTTCGGGTTCGGCACTGCCGCCGGGACCGGAGAGTACGAGGGGCAGACGCTGTGTCTGCAGTGGCATATCAAGCGAGGAGGGGCCTCCGCGGTCGGCTCCGGGTCCACCGGGTCGACCCCCGTCAGCGGCTGGATCCAGCCGGCCGAGAAGGAGGCAGGCTCGGTGGTTGACGGCCGGACCCCGTTCGTGGCGGCTGTGGCGGGCGGTTTCGAGGGCGGGGTCTGCAGGACCGACACGAGCGACCCCCTCCAGACGTTCAACCGCCGGGGGCACTTCGAGGTGGAGACCTCCGATCATCGGGTCGCCGGAGAGGTGGAGGCGAAGGTCGACCGGAGCATCTATCCAAACCCGGGTGCGAGTCTCGAGGTGCGGGGGAAGTGGACCCTTGCCAACAGCGGGGGAGCCTGGACCTGCGACACGTACACCGATGCGTACGAAGGCGAGAACTACTTCGTCTTCATCGAAGCCTCCGGTGCGGGGGGCTACGAAGGCCTGAAGCTGTATGGGCAGTACCATTCTGCGGCGGACTGGGTCTCGATCCTTTCCGATGTGGATCGCCACGAGTTCATCATGTCGGGCTGGATAGAGGGGGGGCGTGCCCGGAAGGACTGTCACGTCAAGTACCGGAGCAACGAGAACGACTGTGGCGCAGGGTGAGACTACGACCGTCAAGGGGACCCAGGAAGAAGTTGGAAAGTGGCAGGACACGAACTTCCCGGGTATCCCCGCCAGCTATATAGACTCCAAGACCGGCGAGATGGTCTTAACCAGATACCACGGCGCCTACAGGTTGCACGGGGACCTGCAGGGCACCTGCGAGGCCGTCTATGAGCTCCGATTCCCGAAGGGGTATGTGGGCAGTGATGCCGGCGTGTTCACGTGCGAAGGGCAGGCTACCTTCGTCGGGGAGTTCAAGGGGAACAGCATCCAATGGGTCGCCGACGTGAAGTCAAGCGGGTACTACGATCCGGTCGACAAATCCGCCGGACACAGCATCTCGGTGCACAGCATCACGAGCTCCACCGGCGAGCTTCCCGGCCTTAGGGGGGAGATCACCTTCGTTGATGAGACCGGGGACGATCCGATCACGTACTCGGGTGGGCTCACCTGGTAGAGCGGGGCTCGGCCTTCTCGAAGATGAGCTCGAAAAGCGGCCGCGACCGCTTCTCCTCGAAGAACTCGGTCAGTCCCACCAGGCAGGCGATGTTCTCCGCCCAAGCCAGCATGAGCCATTCCCAGGCGAGTTGATCAGAGTCGACGTCCGCGCGTATCTGCCCCTTGGCCTTTCCTGATTCCACAATCTCGTGCAGCTTCCGGAATGCACGGCGCTGGGTCTCCGCGACCGCCCCCCTCAGGCCCATCCCGGCCGGGGCGGCGATGAACTCCACCCACGGTACGGCGAAGCTCCCCTGGTCGGTCGTCATCAACTCGTTGTGCTTGAGCCCACCCTTGCGTAGTCGTTCGAGCTCGTCTGTCTCTCCGGGGATCTCGACCACGCCCTGCATCTCGGCCCAGATGGAATCCAAGGCGGCAAGGAGCATCTCGGTCCGGTTACGGAAGTAGAGGTACAGCGTCCCCTGAGCAACGCCCGCGGCCTCGGCCACGCGCGACACCGTGGTGTTCGGCACCCCATGCTCGGCCACGACACGCCTGACCGCGTCGATGATCTGCCGCCTCCGCTCGTCGGGAGGCAGCGTCCGCTTGCGCGGCTTGACAGGGACCTGATCGCCTACTATCTTATCCACTGAGCACATGCTCAGTGAGAGTACGCTCATTCTTTCACAAGGGCAAGAGGCTTCTTCATCGTGCGAGGATCGGAGGGTCGATCGTGGCTTCCTTGGATGTTCTCCGTCAACCGATCCAGATAGGCAGCGTCAGCGTCAAGAACCGGATAGAGGCGGCTCCGACCCTCTCGCAGCACACCAACACCGATCAGTCGGTCAACCAAGGCGTTGTGGAGTTCTACCGGGCGCAGGCCAAGGGAGGCGCCGGCCTGATCACGGTCATGGAGACGGCGGTCGACGAGGACCGGGCCATCACCCAGCCGCTGCAGCTCAACCTGGGTCACGACCGCTACATCTGCGCGCTCACCGAGGTGGTCGAGGCCATCAAGTACTACGGGGCGGTGGCTTCCATCCAACTCAACCACGGCGGCCGTCAGTCGGCCTCGGCTTTCATAGGCGGCCGGAGGCCCATAGGTCCCACGGCGATGACCGGGCAGTTCGTCGAGGACCGGCGCCGGCCCGAGCAGACCATCGAGGAGATGAGCCTCGACATGATCGACACCGTGGTCGACAACTTCGCGGCGGCGGCGCTCCGGGCCAGACACGCCGGCTTCGACATGGTCATGGTCCACGGCGGGCACGGCTGGCTCATATCGCAGTTCCTGTCGCCGCTCGCCAACCAGCGGACCGACGAGTACGGCGGCAGCTTCGAGAACCGGGTGCGTTTCGCAGTGCGTATCATCGACGCCATCAGAGACCGGTGCGGACCCGACTTCCCCATCGAGCTACGCATCAGCGCGAGCGATCTGGTGGAGGGTGGCTGGACGCTGGACGACGCTCTCCAGTTCGCCCAGGTGATGCAGCACAAGGTGGATTGCTTCCAGGTCTCGGCCGGTATGATCGCCGAGATACAGACGTATCCTCTTACGCACCCCTCCTGTTACCTGCCCCACGGGGAGAACGTCGAGCGGGCCGCGGCCATCAAAGCGGCTGTGAACAAGCCCGTCTCGGTCGTGGGCGGCATCGTCGATCTGGACTTCGCGGCGCGGGTGGTGGCGGAGGGCAAGGCCGACATGGTGGCCATGTGCCGGGCACTCATCGCGGACACGGCGCTGGTCAAGAAGACCTTCGCGGGTAAGGCGGGGGACGTGGTGCCCTGCATCCGCTGCAACACGTGTCTCGCCCGCGGCATGCATGCCATGACCGTACAGTGCACCACCAACCCCTGGAGCCTCCGCGAGGAGTACTACCGTTGTCTGCCCCACCCGGCACGTAGGAAGAAAGTGGTCGTGGCGGGTGGCGGGCCGGCAGGCATGGAGGCGGCGATCATCGCCTCTTCGCGTGGGCACGACGTGGTGCTGTTCGAGAAGGAGCCGCAGCTGGGCGGCAATCTGGCCGTCGCGGCGGCCCCCGACTTCAAGTTCGACATGAAGCGATACCTGGACTACCTGGTGCGCCAGGTTGAGAGCTCCGGGGCTGTGGTGAAGCTGGGGACCGAGGCGACCCCGGAACTCGTCGGGGCGGAGAGCCCCGACGAGCTCATCCTGGCCGTGGGGGCGGAGGCTGTGGCGCTGGAGGTGCCCGGGTGCGAGCGTGACGACGTGCGCGCCATGCTGGTGCCGGCCGCGGAGGTCTTCACCGGGCGGGCCAAGACCGGGGAGAGGGTGGTGGTCGCCGGGTGCGGCGGCATCGGCCTCGAGGCAGCCTTGGCCTTGGGCCGGCAGGGCAAGAAGGTGGAGGTGGTCGAGGCGCCCGGCGGGTCCGCGCAGGACAACACGGTCAACAACGTCGATCATCTACTGATCATCCCCATGCTGGCGGAGCTCGGCATCGAACCGCGGATGGATCGGACCCTGGAAAGCGTCGCCCCGGGTGCCGTGACGGTGGTTGGCGAGGATGGACAGAGGGAGAAGATCCAGGTAGACACGGTGGTGGTCGCGGGTAGTCGGCGGCCTCGCCTTGAGATGGTGGATGCGCTGCTGCCCCTGGTCGACGACGCGTACGTGGTCGGCGACTGCAAGGCGCCGCGCATCCTCTACGACGCGGTGCACGAAGGGTTTGACGCTGGTCTTGAGCTCTAATTCACACTGGAGCCCAGGGTGGGCCCCAGACACCTAGGAGGAACGATGGCTGGTGGAATCAAGCGTCTAAAGGCCGAGACCGTGATCGTGGGCAGCGGGCCGGGCGGAGCGGCCGTCGCCCGGGAACTCGCCCTCCGCGGCAAGGACGTGCTCATAATCGAGCGGGGCGCCTATCATCGGGAAGGCGGCTGGTTGAACACCTTCCGCATGGCCGACCGGGCTCTCACGCTGGCCTCCATCGAGGGCACGCAGATGGTCCGCCTGCTCACCGTGGGCGGCTCGACCCTGTCTTACCTGGGCACTGCCTTCGAACCACCCGCCTGGCTCAAAGAAAGGCACGGTATCGACCTGTCCGCCTACGTGGAGCAGGTGCGCGCCGAGCTGAAGCCGACTCCCATGCCCGAACGCCTCATCGGCGAAGGGGCGAGGCGCATCATGGAAGCGGCGCGGGCGGAGGGCTTCAACTGGAACCCCGTGCCACATTTCATCCGGTGGGACAAGCTCCGCACCCCGCCCGGCAAGCTCTTCGCCGGTTCGGCCAAGGGGGCCAAATGGACGGCCCGGGAGTACGTTGAAGAGGCGCGTGCACACGGGGCCCGGCTTGAGACCAAGATGCAGGTAAGTGAGGTCACCTCCAAAGACGGTCGCGTCACCGGCGTGCGGGGCGTGGGCCGCTCGGGAGAGTTCGAGGTGGAGGCCGGGAGGGTGGTGCTGGCCGCAGGTGGTCTGGGCACCGCTCCCATCATGCAGAACTCAGGCTTTCCGGATGCAGGCCAGGGAGTCATCATCGACCCGCTGAACCTGACGTATGGCGTTTACGACGGCCCGGGCTCCTACCGCGACATTCCTATGGGCTGTGGCACCCTTGATCTCCAGGACGAGGGCATCATCATGATGGACTGCTGCGATCCGTGGCCGTGGTACCTCTTCGGCTTAGTGATGGGCGGCCCCAAGGCGATCGCCAGCTTCCGGTATTTCCCGCACGCTCTCGGCATCATGGCCAAGATCCGCGACCAGCATGCCGGCTACGTCAAGTCCGACGGCACCGTGTCCAAGCCGCTGGGCGAGGCCGACCAGAAGCTCATCGCCCGTGCCCACGAGGTCTCCACACAGATCCTGGTGAAGGCCGGCTGCGATCCGGCTTCGATAAGCTTCGCTCCGCCGCGGGGCGCTCACCCGTCAGGTACGGTGCGCATCGACGATCAGATCGACAGGGACCTCCAGACGAAGATCAAGGGCCTCTACGTATGCGACTCGAGCGTGATCCCCGAGCCGTGCGGCATGCCGCCCGTGTTCATGATCCTCGGGCTCGCCAAGCGGCTGGTGGCCGAGCAACTGGCGTCCTGATCCGTATCGTCGAGGGGAGCCGCGGCGGCGAATCCGCTCACCCGCGATCTCGAGCAGACAACGTGGGCTCTTCCCGCGTATGCTGGTCGAGAGCGGATGGACGGGACTGCAAGGCGGGAGGTACGGCGACGAAAGCGACCATCATCGGCGCCGCGGGTTCGGTCGGCGCGCCGGCCGCGTTCTACCTTGCCGCCCAGGGCCTGGTCGACGAGATCGTCATGATCGACCCGCGGGCCAACCTAGTGCAACAGCACGCCATGGATCTCGGCACGGCTGTGTCGGCGCTCGGCATATCCGTGAAGACGGGCTCCTACGCGGACACCGCGGGCTCGGACGTGGTGATCGACGCGGCGGGAGCGCCCCAGGGCCTGCTCGCCGACCGGATGGAGATGCTGTCCCGCAACCTTCCCTTGGTGTGTGAGATCGCCCGGGACATAGGGCAGAGCTGTCCCGAAGCCGTGATCGTCACGGCCACCAATCCGGTGGATCCCCTCAACTACGCCACCTGGCGCGCGGGAGGCTTCCCGCGGCGCCAGGTCCTGGGCTACTCGCTCAACGATTCATTCCGTTTCCGGGAGCTGGTCGCCCGAGTCAAGGGAGTGGAAGTCGGCCGCGTCCAGGCCACAGTCTTGGGGGAGCACGGCGGCACCCAGGTGCCGGTCTTCAGCTCGGCCCGCGTCGACGGCCGGCCCGTCGTCTTCAGCGAGGGCGAGAAGGCCGGGATACGCGCCGAGGCGCTCGAGGTCCTGCGCCGCTACGAGGCGCTGCAGGCGGGACGTACCGCGGGCTGGACCTGCGCCGTCGGGCTGGCGGCGCTGGTGCGCGCCATCCGCGACGACACCGGTGAGGTCTTTCCCTGCTCGGTGGTGCTGGACGGCGAGTACGGCCGGAGCGGGCTCAGCATGTCGGTGCCGGTCTCGCTGGGCAGGGGCGGGGTGCGCGAGATCAGGCGGTGGGAGTTGGAGCCCGACGAAAGGGAGGCCTTGGAGCGCAGCGCCGACGCGTTGGCGGCGGCGGCCCGGCTGGTGGATGAGGCTCTCCAGAGGGGACGTGAGCGATGACCGAGCGCTTCGAGAGACTCCTCGAGCCGGGGATGATCGGCCCCGTGAAGACCCGCAACCGCATCATCAAGACGGCGAACGGCACCTCGTACGTGGAGGAGGACCAGACCGTGGGGCGGCGCATGATCGCCTACTACGAGCGGCTGGCCCGCGGAGGCGTCGGCTTTCTGGTGGTGGAGTCGTGCGGAGTGGAGTACCCGCTGGGCATCCAGCATGTCCACTACTCCAAGGACGGCACTTATGAGGGCGTGCAGCTGCACCTGGACGACGACAGGTTCATACCGGGATTCCAGCGGTTGACCGAAGCCGTGCACAAACACGGTTGCCCGGTGTCGATACAGTTCCAGCACGCCGGCCCCTGGAACCCCACCGGGCTCATGCCGCGCGACATGAACGTCCGCGACGTCAAGTGCGCCTCGGCCATGACCGAGGAAGAGCTGCCGGGCCCCGACTTCCTGCCCTGCCGCGCGATGACCAGGCAGGAGGTGGAAGACCAGATCGACCTGTGGGCGTCCGCAGCCGAGCGGGCCTGTGAGGCGGGCTTCGATGCCTGTGAGATCAACCACGGCACCGCCCACCAGGGCAACACCTTCCTGTCGCGCGTCTGGAACAAACGCGACGATGAGTACGGCCCCCAGAACTACGAGAACCGCACCCGCTTCCTGCGGAGCATCATCACCGAGGCCAAACGCAGGTGCGGTCCCGATTTCGCGGTGCACACGCTTTTCAACATAGTGGAATACAACCACCCCTTGGCGACCACGGTGGAAGAGGGCGCCGAGATGGCCAGGTTGATCGGCCAGGTGGCCGACGGCATCAACGTCCGGGCGGAGCGCTACGGTCATAGGGGCGGCCTCATCCAGCCCGACCGCATCCTCTACCCCGAGCCTCCGGAGGAGTTGCCGGCCGACCTGGATTGGAGCCGGGGCGGCAGGGGGGCGACGGTGCCTCTCGCGGAGGCGGTCAAGCGCAAGGGAGTCACCGTCCCCGTCTGGACCGCCTGCCGTCTCGATCCGGATATGGGGGAGGAGTATCTACGCAAGGGCAGCCTCGATTTCGTGGGCATGACCAGGCGCCTGCTCGCCGACCCGGCCCTCCCCAACAAGGTGAAGGAGGGGCGGCTGGAGGACATACGCACCTGCACCGGCTGTCTGCATTGCTTCGACATGCGCAACAAGAACAAGAAGCTGGAGTGCCGCGTCAACGCCACTCTGGGCCGGGAGCTCGAGCCCGACTACCGATGCGGGCCGCCCACTCGGAAGAAGAAGGTGTTGGTGGTCGGTGGCGGTCCCGCCGGTATGGAGGCGGCCCGGGTGGCCGCCCGCCGGGGTCACGAGGTGGCGCTCTACGAAGCGGGACCGCACCTTGGCGGCCTGGTTCCCGTGGCGGCCATCGTCAAGGACATGGAGACGGAGGATCTGACCGACTTCGTGAGGTACCTGGAGACTCAGCTTCAGAAGGAGAACGTAAACGTCAACCTCAAGGTTAGAGTAACTCCCGACCTGGTTCGGTCGGAGCGACCCGACGTGCTTGTCCTTGCGGCGGGGGCCGCTCACACCCATTTCGACCTGCCCGGCGTGGACGGCCCCAAGGTCATCAAGGCCGAGAAGCTGCACGACCGGCTCAGGCTGGCTCTGAGGTTCTTCTCCGCGCGTCGCCTGGAGAGGCTCACGCGCCTCTGGATGCCCATGGCCGGGAGCGTGGTCATCGTGGGGGGCGCCCTCCATGGCTGCGAGCTGGCCGAGTTTCTGGCCAAGAGGGGGCGGCGGGTGACCATCGCGCATGATGGTCCTTTCACGGAGCTGGGCGACGGCATGACCAAGGACGATCTGGAGAACCTCTGGCCGTGGTTCAAACTGAAGCATGTGCCCATCTGGTTCGACGCGGAATACCGGGAGGTTATCGACAGGGGTCTCAAGATACGGGTGTCCGATAAGCGGGTGTTCGTTCTCGAGGGCAAGGATGTCATCATCACCCAAGACTGGGGGCCCAACACGGCCGTCATAGAGGAGCTGGGGGGCTTGGTGGACGACACCCACGTGATCGGCAGCTGCAGGGAGCCGGGGTGGATAGTGGACGCGGTGCGCGAGGGCGCCCTCACCGGCCACGCGATCTAGGGGGGAAAGGAGCTGGCGTGTTCCGATTGCTTGAGGGGGCGGTCCCGTTCTGGGAGGACGATGCCGCCAGGTACGTCGAACGCGGGTGGTGGAAGGGTCGCACCCTTGGCGATCTTCTGGACGAAGCGGCCGACATCCACCCGGACAAGGAAGCCTTCATCGATCTGACCGACCGTGTGACGTACGCTCAAGCGCGCGAGCGGGCGGAACGATTGGGGGTGGGCCTCATGAGGCTGGGCGTGCGGCCGCTGGACCGCGTGCTGGTGCAGTTGCCCAACTGGCCCGAGTTTGCGTCCGTCTACTTCGCCTTGCAGAAGATCGGGGCCGTACCGGTGATGCTGATCGACCGCTATAGACAGCTGGAGATCGAGCAGCTCGCCGAGCTGACCGAGGCCGTGGCCTGGGTGGCGCCTGTGCGGCACGGCAAGGTCGACTACCTTCCCATCATCCGCGAGGTGCGGCGGGCGTGCCCGGCGATCGAACGGGTCGTCACGGTGCGCGGCGAGGTGGACGAGCCCGGCTTCTCTAGCCTCGAGCGGCTGATCACGGAGACCGAGCCGGACGCGGGTGACAGGGCCCGGCTGGCCGGGCTCAGGCCCGATCCCATGCAGGTGGCCCACATGGGTCCCACCGGTGGGACGACCGGCACGCCCAAGATAGTCCCTCGCACCCACAACGGCCTGGTCTGCGCCGTCGAGTACTGCTCGAAGTCCTGGGGCCAGCACGTCGAGGACGTCAACCTCATCGTGGGCTCCATCGGCCACGATCTGTCGTTCACCAAAGGTTTCTTGGGGAGCGTCATCACCCTCGGCGCCCTCGTGATGCTCGATACCGCCGACACGCGGGCCGTCTGCGAGACCATCGAGCGCGAGAAGGTCACGGCGGTCGTCTGGGTGCCCACTCTGGCGCAACGGCTGCTCCAGTACGAAGACCTGGACAGGTACGACCTCGGTAGCCTCAAGAAGATGCACAGCGCCGGCGGGGCGGCGATGCCCGGGCTGGTGCGCGACGTATTCGGACGGCTGGGAGTGAGGTTCTGCAACGGCTACGGGGCCACGGAGGGCATGACCACCATCACGCGGCCCGTCGACGACGTGGCGACGGTCTGTTCCACGGTCGGGCGCCCGACCTGCCCGGGCGACATCTACAAGGCGGTCGACGCCCAGGGCGGCACCCTTCCGCCGGATACTCCGGGCGAGCTTCTGGTCAAAGGCCCGTCGGTCTTCAGCGGCTACTACCGCAATCCCGAGGAGAACGCCACTGCCTTCGACGAGCACGGTTTCTTCCGGACGGGGGACGTGGCCACCATCAGTCCCAGGGGCTACGTCACCATCACGGGCCGTATCAAGGAGATGATCAACCGGGGCGGGGAGAGCATCAGCGCCACCGTGATCGAGGGGCTGATCGACCGGCATCCCGACGTGGATCTGGTCGCTGTGGTCGCCATGCCCGACCCGGAGATGGGGGAGCGGGTATGCGCGTATATCCAGCCCAGGGCGGGCGCGAGACTCCGCTTCGAAGACGTCATCAGCTTCCTGCGGGAGCAGAAGGCGTCGGTGCTGGAACTTCCCGAACGCATAGAGTTCGTCGACTCTATGCCCTACACTGCTGCACAGAAGCTCGACAAGAAGGTCCTGCGGGCGGACATCGCCAATAAGCTGGCGGCAGAGGCGGCCGGCGCGGAAGCGGCACCCGCGGCCAAGACCACGACCACGACCGAGCAGCCTACGAAAGGAGTCTGAACATGGCCGGCAAGAGAAAGGTGATCATCACCGTCGCGCAGACGGGCAACTTCCAGGGGAAGGCCGCCAACCCCGCTCTGCCCGAGCAGCCCCACGAGATCATCTCCTCGGCGTACGACTGCTACAACGCGGGAGCGGCGATCATCCACATCCATGCCCGCGACAAAGAGGGGAATTCGAGCAACGATCCCAACATCTTCGCCGAGATCAACACGGGTCTCCGCGCGAAATGCCCCGTCATCATCCAGAACTCCACCGCCCCCGCGACCAAGCCCGGTTCCACAGCCGACGACGGCATCGCCTTGCTCGACATGGAGGACAAGTCCTGCCTGCCCGAGATGTGCTCGCTGGATTGCTCCCTCATCACCACGGTGTGGGGCGATCTCTCCTTCATCTACAAGTGGGAGCGCCCGTGGCTGCTCAAGACCGCGCAGAAGATGATGGACCTGGGCATCAAGCCGGAGCTCGAGGTGTTCAATCCCTCCAGCGTCGAGGACGTCTTCAACGTGCTCGTGCCCGCCGGCGTGATCGCCGATCCACCGTCGCTGACCTTCGTCATGGGCATGAACAAAGTCAGCCAGGGCGCCATCTCCTTCAGCCAGCACAACCTCGACTTCATGATCAGCCTGCTTCCCACCGACCGCTTCGTCAACTGGTCCACCATGGCCATCGGGGCCAACCAGCTCCACGGCATCACCTACGGCCTGCTCAAGGGAGGCAGCGTCCGAGTGGGCATGGAGGACAACATCTACTACCGCTATGGCGAGCTGGCCACGAGCAACGCGCAGTTGGTGGAGCGGATGGTCCGCATCATCAATGAACTCGAGATGGACGTCGCAACGCCCGAAGAGGCCCGGGAGATCCTTGGACTCCGCCCCCTCAAGTAGGTCGAACACTCACATCATCAAAGGAATGGACGCCCTATGAAGCTCGCCAGTGTGAACCACATCGGCATGATCGGCGCCGGCATGATCGGGGACAGCCTGGCCGTGCTCGCGACCGGCCACGGCTACCGAGCCACCTGCCTCATCCGCCGCCCGGAGATGATCCCCGAGTATAAGAAGACCTACGACAACTACTTCCACCAGATGATCGAGCAGGGCCTCATGCCTGAGAACCAACTGGACATCTGTGAGAAGTACCTCACATACACCACCGACTACGGCGACCTGGCCGACTGTGACGTGATCTTCGAGTGCGTGCCCGAGGTCCTGGACCTCAAGCACGATATCTACGCCCGTATCGAGGAGACCTGCCCCCAGGTGAGAGCCATCTGCTCGGTCAGCTCGTCGTTCGTACCTGACCGTCTGGCCGAGAAAGCCACCAAGTACAAGGACCGCATCATAGTCACGCACCCCTTCAACCCGGCTCACATGGTGCCGTTCTTCGAGCTGTGCGGCGGCGCCGATACCGACCCCGGCGTCCTTCAGTTCGCCAAGGAGCTCCTCGAGTCTCTAGGCCGCAAGCCGGTCATTCTCAAGAAGCCCGCTCCCGGCTTCATCGGCAACCGTCTGCAGTTCGCCCTGTGGAGAGAAGCTCTCAACCTCATCGAGAGCGGCATCGCCGATCCCAGGGACATCGACACCTGCCTGATGTACAGCTTCTGCCCTCGCTACACGTCCATCGGTATCTTCGAGCACTTCGACAACGGCGATCTGACTCTGAATATGCGCACGTGCGACGTGGTCTTCCCCTCGCTCAGCAATATGACCGAAGCTCCCCCGGCCATCACCGATCGCGTCGCGCGAGGCGATCTGGGCGCTAAGACGGGCGTGGGTTTCTACGACTGGCGAGATGTGGATATGGAGGTCTACCACAAACGGGTCAACGCTCCTTACTGGCGCTTCATCGATTGGGACATGCCCAAGGAATGACCACCCGCGGGATGGGTCATACGAGAAAGGACTCTTTCATGGTCTACGACAACAACCAGGGTGGGGAGTACGGGAAGTACTTCGTCCAGGAGCTGCAGGAACCGGCCGGCATGGGCACGCCGGAGTTCCGCGAGCTGTACAAGCAGTTCGCGAAGCGCATCCTGTGGATGGACGGCAACGTCTGCGAAGGCGCCTTCCAGATGAACACCGCCTGGTACTTCGCCGCCGCTCCGCGGGACCCCATCTTCATGGAGCACGTCCACGACTACGACGAGCTCATCGGGTTCTACGGGAGCGACCCCGACGACCCCTACAGCTTGAACGGGGTCATCGAGTTCGCCATGAACGGGGAGGCGCACAGGCTCACGCGCTCGACGTTGATCTGGTGCCCGGCCGGCGTCTCCCACAATCCCATGCGGATACTGGAGGTTAGCAGGCCGGTATTCCACTTCTCGGTGGTCATGAACCCGACCTACGAGGGCAAGGCGACCTACAAATAGGCGCGGGTCTTGACGTACTCGGCCACGCTCTCCTCGGTGATCGGCTCGGGGCCGCCGAAGCGCGTCGCCTCGTCACGCCAATGACGCAGCAGTAGGAGATACACTTCCTGCTCGTCGACTTCGTGCCGGTACTCCTCCTCGTTCGTCATGGAGTCGCCCCCGAACCGCACGAAGCGAGCGGGCGGGACGTACTCGACGCAGTCGAAGTACTCGCGGTTGCCGGCGAGGGTCACGCGGCCCCGCGTGCGCAGCCATTGGAGCAACACGTCCTTCGGTGTCTCCGCCGTCAGGATTGCTCCGCTGCCGGCCGCAGAGCTTGATGGCCGGCGCGATAGCCGCCTCCTAGCGCGCGTAGCCCAGTCCCGGGCCGGTGGTTATGAAGATGAACGGCCGGTCGACCTTGTGGACGACCAATGGGCAGTGAGGCACGCTCGCTGGGGCGAAGACCGCGCAGCTGCGCGTGATGGTGTGCTTCTCGTCGCCCATCCAGAGCTCCACTTCCCCACCTAGGTCGAACTGGTCCTCGGGATTGGTGCCCAGGAAGATCAGGTACTCGTCGAAAGGATGTGCGTGCGGGACGGTGAGGTTGTCCATGGTGCCGGTGCGGAGCACCAGGCAGGTCTCGAGGTAGTAGGCGCCCGGGAGCCTGCCGTCGAGCTCGTTGTCGATGTAGAGGGAGTCGCACCAGGGAACGTCGCTCACGATGTTCCTGCTCTGCGGATGCTCGGGGTGGGGCGGGGTCTCGGTGATGAAGTACTTGCCGTACTTGCCGTCTTCCATGTTTCCTCCTTGCAGGAACCCCGCCCTCTCGCTGAGCCAAGAGGGCGGGGCCCGATGTCCTTCCTTTTGCCACCTCGACCGCCACGGCCGTCTTCACGGCCCGGAGCCGGGGGCGGTTACGCGCTCGCTACCTCTGATCCCAGGGGACGAACCACTCTATCTGGTTGCCGGCTTCCGGCCAATACTGGACTCGCTTGCCGTCCTTCCACCACAATCCGTAGGGGGCCACGTCGCAGATGCCTTGGTCGTTGTACGTGACATCGCCCATGGTCGTGCCTTCGAAGGTGCCTCCGAAGACCTGGTCACGGACGGCGGCCGGCTCGGTGGAGCCCGCCTTCTCGATGGCCTGGGCCAGGATCTGGACGTTGGCGTAGGAGAGACCGATGCTCACGGAATCGAGTCCGTCGTGCTCATCCTTGAAGGCCTGGCCCAGTTCGGCAGAGCCGGGAGCGCCATTACCTTCGGACCAGAAGCCGTCATGACCCAGGTAGTCGGAATCGGCTTGAAGCGCGGTCATGACCTCCGTCGGCCAGAAGCCCTTCCAGCCGAAGAGAAGCTTCGGCGAGAAGTTCTGCTCCTTCATCTGCTTCATGAAGGTGATGGCGTCGGCCGAACCGATGAGCGTGATGAGGGCGTCGACGTTGTTCTGCTTCAGTTTCAGGATGATGGACGAGAAGTCCTTGGTGCCCGGAGTGTACCTCTCGACCATCGCGGTCTTGTAGCCGAACTCATCAGATACGGCGACGGCGCCCGCAGCCATACCTTCGCCGTCCGTGTTGTCCTCGGTGAGCATGAGCCAATTCTGTGGCCGCTCACTCTCAGGCATCAGACCGGCCACGTTGAACGGGATCTCGGTGGCGGCCTTCGGGGTGAAGAAGATGTCCGACACCCACTTGAAGTCCTGCTCGTCGATGTAGTCGGTCCAGCTGGTGGCGATCTGGAAGTAGCACTCGTACTTCTCGGCCACGATACCGGCCGCCAGGTTGATGGGGGTGATGTTGGAGCTGAGGATCAGCTTGATCCCTTCAGCCTTGATCAGCTTTTCCGCGCCCGCTGCGCCTTCCGTGGCGTCGGTCTTGTCATCGACCATGGTGAGCTTCAGCTCGTAGTTGCCGTCCGGCAACTTGATGCCGCCCGCTGCGTTGATGTCCTTGACGGCCCGTTCATAGGCCCAGATCATCTCGGCCCCTGTCATGGCATTCTGGCCGGTCATGGAGCCGAGGCCGCCGATCTTGACTTCGCCTTTGAACCCACCGGCCGCTGTGGTCTCGGTCGGTGCCGCTGTGGTCTCGGTCGGTGCCGCTGTGGTCTCGGTCGGTGCTGCTGTGGTCTCGGTCGGTGCTGCTGTGGTCTCGGTGGCCTCATCTTCTCCACAGGCCACGGCGCCGAAGGCAGCCACGAGGCCAAGGATAAGAGCTAGGAGCGTGACAAGCATTTTCTTGTTTCTCATGAGCATCTCCCCAGAACAAACGATCGAAGCGACACGCTTTTCGGTTAGGTCGCGACAGCTTCATAGGATAGAGACAGGTTCACCTCATACACTCCCTCCTCGTCACCGTGTCCGCCCGCCTTACTCATCATACCGTAGGGAGTGCCATCGCTGGGTCCCCGTGACTCGTGTTGGTTGTCTTCTTCTGGAATAGGGTTTCACTCCATGGATATAAACGTCGATTCAGATATGGACAAAGCCGGGGGTGCTTGATACTTTGGGTCGCGCATCTGCATCTCTGGTGGTGCGCGTCAACATGATCATCAGTCACCCAGGAAGGTGGCCGATTGACTGGGTTTGGTAACCGACTAGGGAGAGCATCGGTTCTGCCGGCGATTAGTGCCGCCGGCGTGCCCGTCCAGGTCTATCTGCATTGGAGAGACTAGGCTATGGCCGCGGGTGATCCACTTCTCGTCCTGGAGAAGGTCAACAAGCGCTTCGGCGGTCTCAGCGTCATCGTCGACTTGGATTTCCAGGTCAAGGAAGAGGAGATCGTCGGCTTGATCGGGCCCAATGGGGCCGGAAAGACGACCGTCTTCAATCTCATCACCTCGATCTACAAGCTGGACAGCGGCAGCATCAAATTCAGGGGCAAAGAGATAGCGGGACTCGCCCCTCACAGGATCTGCCACCTCGGGATAGCCCGTACATACCAGTTGGTGCGGGCGTTTCTGAAGATGTCCGTCTACGACAACGTGATGACCGCCGCCGTCTATGGGGGTTCACACGAGCTCACCCCCAAGGAGCGGACCCTGAGCGCTCTCGAACTCGTCGAGCTGCAACACAAGCGTGACGTGGCCGCGGCGCATCTCACGTTATCTGATCGGCGTCTACTGGAGATCGCGATGGGCCTTGCATCGATGCCGTCGCTGATACTCCTGGACGAGCCCATGGCAGGTCTGACCGCCACCGAGATCGACAATCTCTTCACGGTCATCAGGGCGACCAAAGAGGAAAGGAAGTTCTCGATCCTCTGGATAGAGCATAAGGTGGACGCCGTTCTGGATTTCTGCGACCGGGTGGGTGTTCTGGACTACGGTGCGAAGATCGCCGATGCCTGTCCTGATGAAGTCGCTTGTGACCCCAAAGTCATCGAGGCGTACCTTGGCGAACCCATTACTTGAGGTCAGGAATCTGAGCGTGTCGTACGGCGACGTCCGCGCCCTCTTCGATGTGTCGCTGACCGTCGAGGAGGGGCTGATCGTAGCTCTTCTCGGGAGCAACGGTGCCGGGAAGAGCACCCTGCTCAAAGCGGTTTCCGGACTGATACATCCCAGTAGTGGGGAGATCATCTTCGATGGTGAGGACCTGGCGAAGACCAGCATCAAACACAGGGTCAACAGGGGCATCGTCCAGGTCCCGGAGGGGCGCAGACTGTTCTCGAACCTGACCATCGTGGAGAACCTGCGGCTTGGGGCCTATCTGCCCAGAGGCCGTGCAGCTTACAAGGAGTCTCTGGAGCGCGTCTTCGATCTGTTCCCCGTGCTCAGGGAGAGGCAGAACGGCAAGGCCGGGCTGCTCTCCGGCGGAGAGCAGCAGATGCTCGCCATAGGGCGGGCCGTCATGGCCCGGCCCAAACTCGTCATGATCGATGAGGCCTCACTCGGACTCAGCCCCATCCTGACCAAGACGATATTCGAACTGATAGCTGCGCTCCACCAACAGGGCACGACCATCCTGATGATCGAGCAGAACGTCAACATGGCCTTGAAGCATTGCGACAGGGCCTACGTGATGAGCACCGGCCACATCGTCATGTCGGGTTCGGGTGAGGAACTCCTCGCGAACGAGGAGCTCCGCAAGGCCTACTTGGGCAGGCGGGCGGTCATCGGCAACCAGGAGGGCGAATCGTGACCATACTCCTCCAGGTGCTGATCAACGGCATCCTCTTCGGGACCATGTACGGTATCGCCGCGATCGGTCTCAGCTTGGTGTTCGGCACCATGAGGATCATCTTCCTCGCTCAGGGCACCATGATCGTGCTGTTCGCGTACCTGACCTACTGGCTCTTCACGCTTGCGGGCATCGATCCGTACATATGCATCATCATCACCGTCCCAGTGGCGTTCCTCGTCGGCTTGGGCCTCTTCTACACCTTGTTCAAGGATGCCGCGGCCATCGAAGACAAGAACGTCTCGCTGCTGCTCGCGGTGGGTCTCATGTATATGGTCGACAATCTCATGCTGACCATCTGGACCGCCAACCCGCGCTTCTGCGCCACCTCGTACGCCAGCTTCACCATCCGCATCGGTGATGTCAACATCTCGTTTGTGCGTCTCATGGCCTTGGTAATCGCCCTAGCTGCGGCGTTTGTCGTGTTCTACTTCCTGAAGAAGACGCGCCTGGGCACAGCGGTGCGGGCCGCCGCGACCGACATGCAGGCTGTGAAGCTCCTGGGTATCAGCTCCAACTGGGTGATGGCCGTCGCCTTCGGTATCGGCATCGGGCTGGCCGGGCTGGCTGGTGTGGTGATGGCCTCTGTCTACTCGTTCGATCCCAACTACGGGTTCACTTTCGCCCTCAAGGCTCTGGTTGCGCTGACTCTCGGCGGGATCGGCAACGTATGGGGGGCGCTCAGCGCCGGCTTGATCCTGGGAATGATCGAGAGCCTGGGGGCTTACTACATAGGCGCGGGATGGGCCGACGCCATCTCGTACGCGGTCTTCATCCTGGTGCTGATCTTCATGCCGAACGGCATCTTCGGCGGCCGGGCTGCGGTGAAGAAGGTATGAGACGGCCAGGCGACGATCCGGGGAAGCGGAAGTGCTCAATATGAACGTGAAGGCGCTATATCAAAGATTGGGTAGGAAGGGTCTCGTCTCGCTCGCGTTGATCGTGGCGGCCCTTGCGATCCTCGGCACCCTGCCCTACTGGCTGGATGTGGACACGTCGTACATCGGCTACTACCTCTTCATGACCTGCGTGTATCTCACAGTCGCCCAGGGGTGGAACTTGATAGCCGGATACACCGGGCAGATAAGCCTGGGCACTCACGCGTTCTTCGGCCTCGGGGCATACACGATGGCCGGTTTGTGGCTCAATGGCATCGGGATCTACTTCTTCTTCGATGTGACTCTGATGATCGTCGCAGGCATCGCGCCGGCCCTATTGGCCACCCTCATCGGGTTGCTGCTACTGTCGCGTCTCAAAGGCGACTATCTGTCGTTCGGCACTCTCGGTCTGGCTCAGATCGTCTACGTCCTCTTTGTTAAAGGCGGCAAGATCACGGGCGGAGCCAACGGCATCTATCTGGACGCCAGCTACTTCTCGAGCATGCGCGTCTACTACTGGGTGGCTTTGCTGGTCGCGGTCCTTGCTACGATCACGATCTGGCTCCTCACCCGCTCCAGCTTCGGCCTGGCCCTCAAGGCCATCAGGGAGGACGACATCTCGGCGGCTTCGCACGGCATCAATGTGTTGAAGTATAAGGTGCTCGCCTTCGTGATCAGTGCGTTCTTGGCCGGGCTGGCCGGTAGCATCTACGGTTATTACCTGTTCCACCTGGAGCCGGCCAGTGTGTTCAACATGAACTGGTTGTTCTACCCGATTCTGATGGTGGTATTGGGTGGCACGGGCACCATCCTCGGCCCGGTGATAGGCGCGCTCATCTGCAGCGCGTTGTTCGCCTACGGGGATCTCTACTTCGGCGGCTACCATCCCATCTTCTCGGGGCTGCTCATCATCCTGGTCATGAGGTTCATGCCGGGCGGTATCATGGGACTTGTCTCGAAGGTGCCCGCACTCTGGCGAAGGAAGGAGGGGGCGGTCGCTGCGACCCCCGAGTGAGCGTTCGATTCTGTTCTGGCAAGGAGGGGCGGACCGCCGGGGAGGAGAGAAGGGGCCACCGCACCTCAGATCCCTCCACAGCGAGAAGCACTGGGACGATATGCGCCATGCGCGCCGTCGGTGGGTTTCGCCGACGAATGACCGACTGTGAGGAGGATCCACTGTGCCTGAGATAGAGCGATCGTTCCGCAACACGCTGCCGCACCATGTGGGCATCGTGGTGAGAGACATCGAGAAGGCCATAGCCCATCTGGAGGCTCTGGGGTTCGGGCCGTTCAAGTTCGACGACCAGCACAAGGTGTTCGCCATCGAGTTCAAAGGCGAGCTGCACGGCAGGCCGGCCGAATGGACAACCAAGATCAGCAACGCCAAGATGGGCCCGGTGGAGCTGGAGCTCCTGGAGCCCTACGAGGGCGACCAAGCCCTCAGGGAGACACTCGATGCCCAGGGCGAAGGCCTGCACCACATCGGATGGTTGACCACCGATCTCAAGGGCGAGATCGAGAGGGCGACGGCCAAGGGGGCCAAGGTGTGGACCAGCTCCTTTCCCGAGGGTAATCCCGGTTTCTGTTACCTGGAAGGGTCAGAGGTCGGGAACCTGGCCATCGAACTGAGGGAGCCGTGAGCACGTGAAAGCTGCGTTGACATATGGGCCTTTCGACACCCGCGTGGAGGAGGTCCCCGATCCGGTAGCCGGCCCGGGCGAGGTGAAGGTCAAGGTCGCCTACTGCGGCATCTGCGGGAGTGATCCGGAGATTTACGAAGGCACCTTCAGTCTGCTCAAGGCGCCGTGGTGGCCGCCCGCTCCCTTTACCACGGGGCACGAAGCATCGGGCGTCATCACCGAGCTGGGACCTGGTCTCCTGGGCGACTGGAAGGTCGGCCAGCGGGTGGCCATGAACTTCCGGAAGTACTGCGGGGCCTGCTACTATTGCCGGAGCAAACGGGAGCAGTTTTGCGAACATGTGAAGTCGTACGAAGCCGGCTTCGCCGAGTACGCCGTCTACGACGAGAGCTGTCTCTACCCGCTGCCCGATGACCTAAGCCTGGAGCGCGGCGCCATGCTGGAGCCGGTGACCATCGCCGTGCACGCAGTGGATCAGGGCGACATCTGCCCGGGCAAGACGGTCGCCATCTCAGGCGGCGGCACCATCGGCCTGCTGGTACAGCAGGTGGCCATGCGCGCAGGCGCGGCACGAGTGCTGCTGGCGGACCCCATGCCTGAGAAGCGGGCCATGGCTGCACGGTATGGAGCCGACTGGACGGTAGACCCGCTCCAGGAGGACCTGGTGACCGTGGGCCGCGGGCACACGGAAGGCCGGGGCTTCGACACGGTCTTCGAATGCAGCGGCCATTTCTCCGCCGTCTCTCAGACCATCGGCCTCGCCGACAAGAACGCCACCATAGTCTGGGCCGGCGCTTATCACGAGGACGCTACGTTCCCTATCTGCCCGTGCTACAACTACGAGAACGAGCTGACCATCCGCTCCACCATCCTCGCCCCTTACGTCTTCCCGAGGGCGCTCAAGCTGCTCGCCAAGCTCGACCTGGAGCCTATGATCACGCAGATCGTCCCTCTTGCTGACATCGCCAAAGCCCTGGCCGCCCGCAAGACGAGCACCGACATCAAGATCCTGGTCAAACCGTAGGAGGTCGCTACAGATGACGCCCGAGAGCAGTGAGGTCCACCTATGAGCCAGACCATCAATTGTGGCAAGTGCGGCATGCTCCTCTACTTCGGGGAGGAGATCAGCCGGCGGCTCTACATGCGGGCCATCCCCGACGAGGCCGCGGTGCTGGCCGCGTACAGCAACACCTGTCCGCGCTGCGGCGCTCCCCTCTCCGCGGATTCCGTGAGGATCACTTTCAAAAGGAGGGCCGAGCATGTCTCATAGCGAAGCGCTCATACAGGACCTGGAAGCCAAGGCCAAGGTCCTCGCCGGTGACTGCCTGACCCAGTTCTGCACCTTTAGCCAGGGCCACGTGGGCGGTACCATGTCGGTGCTCGAGATCATCACGGCCCTCTACTTCCACCATCTCAAGTTCGACCCCAAGAACCCCGATTGGCCCGAGCGCGACCGGGTGATCATGTCCAAGGCCCACTGCTGTGAGGCCATCTACGCGGCGCTCGTCGAGCTCGGC
Source organism: uncultured Gaiellales bacterium (assembly GCA_964592075.1). Taxonomy (GTDB): domain Bacteria; phylum Actinomycetota; class Thermoleophilia; order RBG-16-64-13; family RBG-16-64-13; genus RBG-16-64-13. The sequence goes on along the minus strand of CAZQDY010000013.1, from coordinate 3,969 downwards.
ATGTATCCCAAGGAGACCCTCGGCACCTACTACTGCCACGCTTCGCCTTTCCAGGGCCACGCGGATCGCTGGTGCACGCCCGGCATCGACTTCTCCGGCGGCTCGCTGGGGCAGGGGCTGTCGTTCGCGGCCGGCCTCGCCTTGGCCGAGAAGCTCAAGGTGCAGTACGAACCGCCTTCCCGGCAGGACACCTTCCTGCCCCGCTACATCGTGCGCTACAACCCCAAGTACCGCACCTACTGCATCCTCGGCGACGGTGAGTTGCAGGAAGGCCAGGTGTGGGAAGCGGCCATGTTCGCGGCCAAGTTCAAGCTCGACAACCTCATCGCCATCGTCGACTACAACAAGTGGTCGCTCGACGGGCCCACCAACGACATCATGCCCATCGAGCCGTTGGTGGACAAATGGAAGGCCTTCGGTTGGTCCGTCTACGAGATCAACGGCCACGAGTTCCGCCAGATCCTGGACACCCTCGACATGGTGGCCAATCAGTACGGCGACAACAGACCCAAGGTCATCATCGCCCATACGGTGAAGGGGCGCGGGATCTCTCACTGGGAAGCGCTCCACATGCACCTGGGCCGCGGCGAAGAGATGATGAAGGGCGTGCGCGAAGGGAGGGCCAAGTATGGCAACGTGGAATAAGCATGTGGCGATCGGCGCGCCCGCGGGAGTGGCCAAGGGGATCGGCAAAGCCATGAAGACCTCCTTCCAGAAGGACCCCAAGGCGCTCGCCATCCTCGAGGACATGCAGTTCCCCGAAATCGAATGGTTCGTCGACAACATGTTCGACCGCATGATCGAGTGCGGCATAGCCGAGCAGAACGGCGCCTGCGTAGCCGCCGCCCTGGCCTCGGAGGGCTTCGTGCCCGTGCTCAACAACTTCCTCTTCGCGGCCATGAGCCGGGCCTACAATCAGATCCGGCAGAGCATCCTGGTCGACAGGTTCAATGTGAAGTTCATCGCCCGAGAAGGCGTGTGGGGTGAGGTGGGCGTGTCGCACGCGACGGTGGAAGGCTGGGGGAGCCTGCGGGTGCTGCCCAACCTGGTGATGATCAACCCGGCCGACGTAGTGGAGGCCGAGAAGGCCGCGGAGGCCATGATGCAGTACATCGGCCCCGTGGTGATCAAACAGGAGATGAGCCCCGACCCGTTCACCATATTCACCGAGGACTACCCGTTCGACCTCGGCAAGGCGTACTCGCTGCGGGACGGCAAGGACGCCACCATTGTCGCCACCGGTTATATGGTGACCGAGGCCATCAAGGCGGTGGACCTGCTGGAGAAGGACGGGCTGGACGTGGGCGTGCTGAACGTCAGCACCCTCAAGCCCATCGACGAAGAGGCGATCGTGGCGGCCGCGAAGCGGACCGGGGCCATCGTCACCGCTGAGAACTCGAGCGAGATCAACGGCCTCGGCGACGCCGTGGCCTGCGTGCTCTGCGAGAACCTACCGACGCCGCTCGTCAAGGTGGGCGTCGAGGACGAGTTCGGCCAGTCGGGTCTTATCACGGAGGAGAAGGACGAGCTCATGGAGCACTTCGCCCTCTCCGCCAAGGACCTGGCCGACGCGGTCAAGAAGTGCATCGCAAAGAAGGAGGCCCTGCGATGAGGGTGCTCGTGGTAGGCGGGAGCGGGCTGTTCGGCAAGAAGTCGGTGCTGGCCCTGCTTCGCGACCCCGACGTGGAAGGCGTCGTGACCATGGACGTAGCTCCCCCCATGGGCTACTTCACCACGTTGGCGGCGCCGCATGGAGACCGCTTCAAGTACGTCAAGGGCGACGTCTCCGATCTGGAGCAGGTCCTGGCCGTCGCCAGCGAGAACAAGGTCGACGCCATCATCAACTGGGCCATGATCCTGTCGAAGGACCCCTATCCCCGGGAGAACACCAAGATCGGTGTGCTCGGCATGTGCAACGTCTTCGAGACGGCCCGGCTGCTCGGCATCAAGCGGGTGGTGTTCGCCAGCTCGGAGACCGTGTACGGAGAGCAGTCCGACTACGGCGACCGCGAGATAGTGGAAGACGACCGGCTGATGCCCTTCCAGGGCAGTTTCTACGCGCTGGCCAAGACTCTGTCCGAGGTGATCGCCGCCGAGTACGACCAGCTGTACGGCATCAAAGCCACGGCGCTCCGGCCCACCATCGGCTACGGCCACGGGGGCAAGAACCCCAAGTTCGTGCGCTGGTTCTCTGAGATCGTGTCACTGCCGGCCGTAGGCAAGCCCGTCGCGCTGGAGTGCAAGGGCGATTGGCTCTTCTCCACCGTCCTCTCCGACGAGATAGGCGAGTTCGCCCACCTGGCCGTGAAGACGCCATCGTCGCCGCATCCGGCCTACAACCTGGGCGGACCGCCGGTCTCACTCCGCGACTTCGCCGCTGCGGTCAAGAAGTTCATCCCCGACGCCGAGATCACGTTCGGAGACGAGCCGGAGAACTGTGAGCTGCCCTGGAAGGTAAGCGGCGCCCGGGCGAAAGAAGACTACGGCTTCACCGTCATGCCGGTGGAGGACGCGGTCTTCAAGCTCATCAACGAAGCGCGGGCCGAGGAGGGCATGCCGCCGGTAGAACGATAAGGCGTCGGCCTTCTTGAGCGGTGCGGCTATGAGCGGTGAGACCATCCACATCCTCGGCATCCCGGGGAGCCTGCGGGCGGGCTCCTACAACCTGGGGCTGCTCCGGGCGGCGCTGGAGCTGCTGCCGGACGGCGCGCGTCTCGAGATAGTCGGCCTGGCAGATATCCCGCCCTACAACGCCGACGTGCAGAGTCAGGGAGATCCTGAGCCGGTGGTGCAGCTCAAGCAGCGCGTGGAGGCCGCCGACGTGGTCCTGATAGCCACCCCGGAGTACAACTACTCGATACCCGGCGTGCTCAAGAATGCCATCGATTGGGTTTCGAGACCGCCGAAGACCACTCCTTTGCGCAAGAAACCCATAGGGCTCATGGGCGCGTCGGGCGGCGAGAGCGGCACGATGAGAGGGCAGCTGGCCATCCGTCAGGTCTTCGTGTTCCTCGACTCGTATGTCATGGGACAGCCTGAGCTGCGGGTCACCAACGCGGGGCAGAGGTTCGACGCCGAAGGCAGGCTCATCGACGAGGAGCTGCGCGAGCGTCTGCACGCCTATCTGGCTGCTCTTGTCGAGTGGACCCGTCTGGTGAGACGCGGCTAGCAGCCCGCTAGGTCTTGACCCGGTGCCTGGCGAGGAGGTCGTAGATCTGCTTGACCCCGGACAGGACGGCCAGCGCCAGCGCCAGCCAGAGTAGGTAGACCGAGATGTCCACCCACGTCTCGAGTTCGAGGATGCCCGAGATCAGGAACATGAGCAGGGCGATGCTCTGCACGATCATCTTCGTCTTGCCGAAGGCATTGGACGAACGGGCGCTCCGCTCGCGCAACAGGATGCTCGCCCCCACGGCGGAGAGCACCAACTCGAGGACTATGAAGGCCAGGATGATCTGCACGACCAGGTAGTCGTATCCGATCCAGGCCAGCACCGCCGCCACCAGGAGTTTGTCGGCCACCGGGTCCGCATAGGTGCCCAAGATGGTGATCTGGTCGCGGGTGCGGGCCATGGCGCCGTCGATGAAGTCGGTCGATAGCGCGACGACGAACGTCCCGAGGGCCCACCAGTCGAGATCCAGATACAGGAGCACCAGGACCACCGGCGTCAGGATGAACCGGGCGAGAGTCAGGTGATTGGGCCTTATCCGGGTGGGAAAGGCCCACAGGAAGAGAGTCTCTATGAGGCCGTCGATGGAGCGTTGAATCGCAGGCCGGTCCTCGGTCTTGTCGGTCCGCGTCTCGTCGAGATGGAGTGGCGTTTCGTCGGGAATCATTGAGGCATGGTACTAGGTGGAGGTGATTCTGTCGAACCTGGGAGTGGCCCGTGGACCGGCAGAGGCCTTCGCGAAGCACTGCGGAGTACCGCAAAGCTTCAGATCGGAAGAGCGTCGTGTAGGGAAAGAGTGT
>CAZQDY010000012.1:0-50562 GCA_964592075.1 uncultured Gaiellales bacterium | reverse complement strand
GCCGGCGTGGGCAAGACGGTGGTCATCCTGGAGCTCATCCACAGCATCGCCACCCACCACGGCGGCATCTCGGTCTTCTCCGGCGTGGGGGAGCGCACCCGCGAGGGTAACGACCTCTACCTGGAGATGAGCGAGTCCGGGGTCATCAGCAAGACCGCCATGGTCTTCGGCCAGATGAACGAGCCTCCGGGCGCGCGTCTGCGCGTCGGGCTTTCAGCCCTTACCATGGCGGAGTACTTCCGCGACGTCATGGGCCAGGACGTGCTCCTCTTCATCGACAACATCTTCCGTTTCGTGCAGGCGGGGTCGGAAGTGTCGGCCCTGCTGGGCCGCATGCCATCGGCCGTGGGTTATCAGCCCACCCTGACCTCCGAGATGGGTGAGCTGCAAGAGCGCATCACCTCCACCAGGCGTGGCTCGGTGACCTCGGTGCAGGCGATCTACGTGCCGGCCGACGACCTCACCGACCCGGCTCCGGCCAATACCTTCGCCCACCTCGATGCCACCACGGTGCTCAGCCGGGCCATCTCCGAGATGGGCATCTACCCGGCCGTCGACCCGCTGGACTCCACCAGCCGGGCGCTCAACCGCCAGGTCGTTGGAGACGAGCATTACGAGACGGCCACCAAGGTCCAGGAGATCCTGCAACGCTACAAGGACCTGCGCGACATCATCGCCATCCTGGGTATGGACGAGCTGTCCGACGAGGACAAGGTGACGGTGCGCCGGGCGCGCAAGATCCAGCAGTTCCTGTCGCAGCCTTTCTTCGTGGCCGAGCAGTTCACCGGCATGCCGGGCAGGTTCGTCCCGCTCAAGGAGACGGTGCGCAGCTTCAAGGAGATCATCGAGGGCAAGCACGACGACCTGCCGGAACAGGCCTTTAAGTACCAGGGCGGCATCGACGACGTCCTGGCGGCCGCGCGGGCTTCGCAGTCTGCCGGGGCCGCGGACATGGCTGAAGTGGCGGAGGCGGCGGCCGAGACCGCGGCCGCAAAGGCGTAGAGCGGGCGCGATGGCGGACCGAGAGGACAGCCCCTATCTGCGCTTGGAGCTCGTGGCGCCCGCGGGCCTGGTGTTCGAGGGCGACGTGGAGATGGTTGTGCTTCCGGCCGTGACCGGCGAAGTGGGCATCCTGCCCCGCCACGCGCCGATGGTGGCGCAGCTCACCATCGGGCGCCTGCGGGCCCTTCTGGCGGGGGGCGATTGGATGACGTTCGCCGTGGCCGAGGGTTTCGCCAAGGTGCAGTTCAACAAGGTCATCGTCCTGGCCGACGCGGCCGAGGAGGCCTCACAGATAGACGTCGACCGGGTCAACAAGTCCATCGAGAGAGCCACGAAACGCCTGGAGATGCTACGCTTGGGCACAGTCCCCGAGGGGGACGATGTGGATTCCTACCGGGAGCAGCTCGCGCTCAAGCGGGCTCACAACCGACTGAAGGTCGCGGAGAGGCTCGATAAGTGACGGACGCAACCGGGGAGCCGCGTCTCCTCATACGCGGCGGCCGCCGGCTCGCAGGGCAGGTGGCCGTTTCGGGCGCGAAGAACTCCGCCCTCAAGCTGATGGCTGCTTCTCTGCTGGCGCCGGGCGCCAGCGTGCTGCACAACGTGCCCGACATCCAGGATGTCCGCACCATGCAGGAGGTGCTTGAGTACCTCGGGGCGGTAGTGGACTTCGCCGACGGCACCCTGACGGTCGATACCACCTCCGTGCAGTCGCACGTGGCTCCGTATGAGCTGGTGCAGCGCATGCGGGCTTCCATCCAGATCATGGGTCCTCTGGTGGCCCGCTTCGGGCGGGCCCGCGTGGCTATGCCGGGGGGCTGCAACCTGGGTCCCCGCAAGATCGACATCCACCTGCGCGGCCTGGCCGACATGGGCGGGGTGGTGCGCTCCGACCACGGTTTCGTGGAGGTCACGGCCTCGAAGCTCCACGCCATCGACATGTTCCTCGACTATCCCAGCGTGGGAGCCACCGAGAACCTCCTGATGGCCGCCGTGATGGCGGAGGGGACCACCACCCTCGAGAACGTCGCCCGTGAGCCGGAGATAGTCGATCTCTGCAAGTTCCTGGTGAGCATGGGGGCCGACATAGAGGGAGCGGGGAGCTCCACCATACGGGTGAACGGCGTCGACGAGATGCGCCCTGCCGAGCACACGGTGCTGGGAGACCGAATCGAGGCCGGGACCTTCCTCATAGCCGGGGCCGTGACCGGGGGGGAGGTCGAGGTCACCGGCATCAGCCCCCACGTGCTCGACCTGTTCAGCTCGAAGCTCAGGTCCATCGGCGTGCAGGTGCACGAGAACACCCGCAGCATCAAGGCGGGTGGCGATCCCGCCGGCTACACGGCGGCCGACGTGTCCACCCTGCCCTACCCGGGTTTCCCCACCGACCTGCAGGCTCAGATGATGGTGCTCCTCTCCATCGCCGACGGGGTCTCGGTGGTCACCGAGAACGTGTTCGAGAACCGCTTCGGCTTCGTGGACGAGTTGATCCGCCTGGGCGCCGACATACGCGTGGACGGCAATCACGCCGTCGTGACCGGGGGGCGGTCGCTCACCGGAGCCATCGTCCGCTGCCCCGACCTGCGGGCGGGAGCCGCCCTGGCGCTGGCGGGTCTGGTCGCGGAGGGTTGCACGGAACTGCGGGAGGTCTACCACATCGACCGCGGCTACGAGCGTTTCGAGCAGAAGCTCCAGGACTTGGGCGCTGAGGTCGAGCGCACGACGGTAGAGCCCCGTCGCTCCTGACCCTCCCTTTTTCCGTGACGAGGTCCGGGTTAGAATCTCCCTTTGATGTCGAGGGGGAAGGCTTCTGAACGACAAGCCCTACACTATCTACACTGTGGAGAAGCTGAAGAAGCGCCGCCTGCGCCGGACACTCCTGTTCGTGTTCGTGGGGTTGATCGTGGCGGCCGCACTGGTGGTTGGCGGCTCGTACGCGTGGCTCAGCTGCACGCTAGACGACTCGCACGTCACCACCACCGGAGAGTTCGGTACCTCGCTCGCCGCCCCCATAGACCCGCCGAAATCCATGGATATCCTCGTGCTGGGGTGTGACAAGCGTCCGGACAACGCCGGCGAGGAGACCCGTTCCGACACCGTGATGCTGGTGCACATAGACAGGGAAGCGGAGTACATGTCGATCCTGTCGCTGCCGCGCGACCTGCGGGTCGAGGTCCCGGGCCACGGCATGCACAAACTCAACTGGGCCTACTCCGTAGGGGGCCGGGACTTGACCGCAGCGACCATCGAGAATCTCATCAATCTCGAGATCGAGCACTTCGTCGAGGTGGACTTCAAGGCGTTCAGCGACATGGTCGACGCGCTGGGAGGCGTGTACCTGGACATCGACCGGCGTTACTACAATGATTCCGCCGATTCCAGCTACGAGCACATCAAGATCTCACCCGGCTATCAATTGATGCACGGCGCCGACGCCCTTGACTACGTGCGCTTCAGACACGACCGCAACAGTGATTTCGGGCGGATGAACCGCCAGCAGCGCTTTCTCACCGCACTCAGGGAGCAGGCGATGGGCTGGAACCTGGCCCTCGACCTGCCCGGGGTCATCAAGGCGCTGTTCGGCAATCTCGAGACTACCCTTGGCACCAACGACATCCTGAGCCTGGCGTACTGGGGCGTGAAGCTGGACGGCAACCGGATCCGCCAAGTGAGCCTCATTGGCAACATAAACGAGGTCGATGGCGAATCCGTCGTGATCCCGGAGGAAGGAGCGCTCGAGGAGGCGATAGCCCAATTGTTGACACCTTCCTCCGCGGACGGCGGCGCTGCCACCACCGGTTCCACGGCGGCGGACGTGGAGACCACAACGACGTTGCCGCTCACCTCCATCGACCCCTCGGAGTTCACCACCGACCGCGACGCCATCGAGAACAGCACCCTCTGGCATGAGTTCGCGGCCAGCGTGCCTTTCCAGGTGCGGGCGCCGGGCTACCTGCCGGACACGTACAGCTGGGTGGACAGCAACCCCTCGCGCAATACCTACGGCGCCTACGACATCCAGGTGGGCGACAAGACTGAGAAGGCCATCAAGATGGTCTACAAGCGAGAGGGGACCGACCAGTACCTGGGGATCATGCAGACCACGTGGCTCGACGCTCCCGCCGCGAGCACGGGCAGGCAGGAAGTCGAGCACAATGGCATAACCTATACCATCGTGGGAACCAGTCAGAGCACTGATCATGTCTGGTGGATACAGGACGACGTCCTCTACTGGGTCTCGAACACCCTCTCGTACTCCCTCAGCCCGAGAGAACTGCTCAAGGTGGCCTGGTCGATGATCGCGATACCGGGTGGCATCTCGGACTGAGCGGGATCACGAGCTGAGCGCCATCTCGGACTGAACGAGGTCACAAGCTGAACCACAAACCGTACACTCTTTACGAGGTCGAAGGGAGTTCCGGCAGGCGATGGAAGCGGACCGTCATATGGTCGGTCGTCGTCCTCATCGTGCTGCTGCTGGGCGCTGCCGGTGGCTCGTACCTGTGGTTCCGAAGCCAGGTGGCGGGCGCCAACGAACGCGTGCCCGACGAGGTGCGGGCGGTGCTCACAGACAAACCGAGCAGCACAGCCACCACCACTGGCACCACCGCGCGGGCGGCCGACTCCACGACCACCACCGTCCCCGAATCGCCGTCTGCCATGCATCTCCTGGTGCTGGGGTCCGATCACCGTGAAGACGAGGAGGAGGAGGGCAGTCGTTCGGACACGATCATCCTCGTCAACATCGATCCCGATCGCGGCTTTCTCTCGCTCATGTCCATCCCTCGCGACCTGCGCGTCGACGTGCCGGGTCACGGGTTCAACAAGATCAACTACGCCTACGCGGTGGGCGGGCCCGCTCTCACCATCAAGACGGTGGAGCAGCTGACCGGCATCGACATAAACCACTACCTGGAGATCGACTTCAACGCCTTCAGAGACATCACGGACTCCATAGGCGGGGTCTACGTCGATGTCGACAAGCGCTACTATCAAGACAACCCCAAATACGAGCTCATAAAGCTCGCCCCCGGCTATCAACTCCTGGATGGGGACGACGCTCTCGACTACGTCCGCTACCGGCGCGACAAGAACCTGGATTTCGGGAGAATGGAGCGGCAGCAGGTCTTCTTGACCGCGGTGCGGGAGCAGGCCATGGGCTGGGACCTGGCCTTCAAGCTCCCCCGAGTGGTGAGCGCGCTCTTCTCCAACGTCACCACCACGCTCAGCGCGAACGACGTTCTCAAGCTGGCCTGGTGGGGCGTCAGGCTCGACGGGGGGAAGATGCGGCGCGTGACGATCGTGGGGGATGCCCGCGAGCAGGACGGTGTCTCCTACGTGTTCGTCGACAAGCAGGGGATAGCCGACGCGGTGGATGACTTCCTCACGGCTCCGAGCGGAGGTGCGCCTGTCGCGAGCGGAGGTTCCGCCACCACGTCGACCACCCTGGCGAAGGCCGCTCCCGATCTGCGAGGCATGAAGGTGGACGTCCTCAACGCCAACGGCCGGGCCGGCGAAGCCGCAGCCGCCGGGGAATGGCTGAGCAGTCTGGGGGCTGAGGTGGTCACGGTGGGTAACGCCGGCATATCGGTCGACCGGACCTCGGTGGAATACCCCTCGGGCGCAGCGGACGACGGAGAGCTCCTGGCCGGTGCTCTCCAGACGGATTCGTGCGTCTGGAGCGAGAAGCGCCAACGGGTGACCGTGATCCTTGGCGACGACTTCGCGCTGCCTTCTGATTACGCGCTGCCGCCAAGCGCGAACACCATATCCGGAGCGGGCGGCTGGAAGAAGATCGCCCGGATGGTGCCCTTCGCAGTCCGAGGCCCGGCCTACATCCCCGAGGGGTACTTCTTCGTCGAGCGCATGCCGGTGGAAGGAGCCACCTACGACATCGACGGCGACGGCGATGGGGACAAAGCGGCTTTCAGGATGCTGTACCGTCTGAAGCGGCACGGCGAGTGGATGGACCAGTACATGGGCATCACCGAGACGACCTGGCTGGGCGCGCCGGCGGCCTGTGACGGCCGGGAGGTCAAGCGCGGCGGCACGACGTTCACCATCGTGGGCGCCGCCGACAAGGTGGAGCGTGTCTGGTGGAAGGCGGACGGTGTCCTCTATTGGGTCTCGAACACGCTGTTCCACACCCTGAGCGGTGAGGAGCTGCTTGCCGTGGCCGAGTCGATGATCCTCATCCCCTCGGAATGAGAGTCCTGGTCGGTCCCCGCGTCGAGCCGGGCTCCGACCGGGTCGCAGCCGACGTCGCCCACGCGTTGGCGGGACCGGACGGCTCAGCGATCTCACTGGCAGAGACAGGGTTGCGGAATCTGGGCAGGCCTCTGACTGCCGCCGAGGTCGCGCTGCTGAGGCGGGTGCTGCCGGCCGAGGACGGGCTCGTGGGCTATATCTGCCGGGGCAGAGCGGTAGGGCCCGGTGCGGAGGCCTCGGAGGCCGAGGTGGTCGTGGTGACCGATCATGCCAATCTCACCTGGCGTTCACCCCTCACCGGGCCCAATGACGATCAGGTGGGCCCGCGCTTCCCGAGCATGACCGGCATCTACGCTTTCGAGGCCGCGTTGGACAGCCTGAAGGCTCTGGACGGTATCATAGTGAGGTCGGGGGTGGTGGCCGGCGTGTCCGACGACGCCCGCCCAACCGCCTTCGAGGTCGAGGTGGCCGGCACGCGGGGTCATGTGGCTGTGAGTTCTGAGCTGGCGCCGGTGGCTATCGTGGCGGCGCACATGGGCCTGCGGGTGGCCGCCGTGGTCTTGATGGTCGGGTCCTGAGATGAAGGAGAGCGATAGTGGTCGATCATGACGTGAAGGACAAGAGCCTCGCGCCGGGCGGGGTCCTACGGATCGAGTGGGCCGAGAAAGAGATGCCCGTTCTGGCCCAGATCCGCGAGCGGTTCGCGAGCGAGAGGCCGCTGCAGGGGGTGCGCATCGGCGCCTGCCTGCACGTGACCAGTGAGACCGCCAGCCTCATGCGCACCTTGAAGGCGGGCGGGGCCGAGCTCGCTCTGTGTGCCTCGAACCCTCTCTCCACGCAAGACGACGTGGCCGCTGCGCTGGTGGTGGAATACGGGGTGTCCACGTTCGCCATCAAGGGCGAGGACCGGGACACCTACTATCAGCACATCCAGAGCGTCATCGATACGCACCCACAGATCACCATGGACGATGGAGCCGACGTCGTGGGCCTGCTCCACAGCGAACGGGCCGACGCCGCCGCCGGAGTCATCGGCGGTACTGAGGAGACCACCACCGGCGTCATCCGTCTCAAGTCTATGGAGCAGGAGGGTGTGCTTCGCTATCCCATCGTGGCCGTCAACGAGGCCATGACCAAGCACATGTTCGATAACCGCTACGGCACCGGACAGTCCACCATGGACGGCATCATCCGGGCGACAAACCGTATGATAGCGGGCAAGATCGTGGTCATCGCCGGCTACGGGTGGTGCGGTCGCGGAGTGGCCATGCGGGCCAAGGGTCATGGGGCGGACGTGGTGGTGCTGGAGGTCGACCCGCTGCGGGCTCTCGAGGCGCTCATGGACGGTTTCCGGGTCATGCCGATGGCGGACGTGGCTCCCGTCGGTGACATCTTCGTCACCGCCACGGGCGATATCCACGTGGTCCGTAAAGAGCACTTCGAAGCGATGAAGGACGGGGCCATTGTGGCCAATACCGGTCACTTCAACGTTGAGATCGACATCCCGGCGTTGGAGGCCCTGGCGGTCAAGCGCCGGCAGATCCGCGAGTTCGTGGAGGAGTTCACGCTCGCCGACGGGCGGAACATCTATCTGCTGGCCGAGGGCCGTCTGATCAACCTGGCGGCGGCCGAAGGCCATCCTGCCAGCGTCATGGACATGAGCTTCGCCAACCAGGCCCTGGCCGCCGAGTACATGGTCAAGAACGCCGCCACGCTGGAGAAGCGTGTGTACGACGTGCCGAAGGACCTGGACGAGGAGATCGCCCGGCTGAAGCTGGCTTCCTTGGGGGCCGGCATCGACACTCTGACCCCCGAGCAGGAGCGTTACCTGGCCAGTTGGAGCATGGGGACGTAGGCGTGATGTCCGCAGGGGGAGCAAGGGGGCCCGCCGGCGGCGACGGAGCCGCCGCACCTGCGGGACCCGAAGGTGCCGGTATGGTCCGCACCGTGGAGTGGCAGGATGGCGTCGTGGTCCTGATCGACCAGCGCAGACTGCCTCTCGAAGAGGTCTACATCCGATGCCGGACCTGGGAGGAGGTGGCCGACGCCATCTGCACGATGGCGGTCCGCGGCGCCCCCGCCCTCGGCGTGGCCGCCGGCATGGGGATGGCGTTGGCGGCGCGGGGCGCGCTCCGCGCCGGCGCCGCCGATCCCACGCAGGGCTCCAGTGCCGCCGATGACGCTCGATTCCGGGCCGCCCTCCGAGCTGCGACCAAAGGCCTATTCGATACCCGCCCAACGGCCTATAACCTGCCCTGGGCGCTCAAGGAGATGGAGCGCATCTGGACCAGGGACGACCTCTCTCCGGCTGAGGTCGTCGCTCTGATGGAGGCGCGGGCGGTGCAGATCTACGAGGACGATCTGGCTTCGTGCCGGGCCATCGGCGAGTATGGGGCCGGGCTCATCCAAGGGGAACAGCCTGTGATACTGACGCACTGCAACGCAGGAGCTCTGGCGACGGCCGGCTACGGCACGGCGCTCGGGGTCATACGCTCGGTGAATGCCCGCGCTCCCCGTCTGCGTGTGCTGGCCGACGAGACGCGGCCTCTCCTTCAGGGCGCTCGCCTGACCGCCTGGGAACTCACTCGCGAAGGCATCTCGTTGGAGCTCATCACCGACAGTATGGCCGGCTACTTCATGCGTCAGGGGCTCATCACTCACGTGGTGGTGGGCGCCGACCGCATCACGGCCAACGGCGACGTGGCCAACAAGATAGGCACCTACACGGTGTCGGTCCTGGCCCGGGAACACGGCGTCCCCTTCTATGTGGCTGCGCCTATTTCAACGGTCGATCTATCTCTACCCGACGGGAGCGTCATTCCCATCGAGGAGCGCGCGGCCTCCGAAGTGACGGGTTTTGGCGGCGTGCGCTGGGCCCCGGTCGGTGTGCGCGTGCGCAACCCGGCCTTCGACGTCACACCGGCCCGCAACGTGGCGGCTATCATCACTGAGCGCGGAGTGGCTTTCCCGCCCTACGAGGAGAGCCTGAGGAGACTGGAGGCATCATGAAGGTCATGATCATGGCCGCCGGCATCGGCACGAGACTGCGACCGGTGACCGACCTCGTACCCAAACCGATGGCGCCCATCGCGAACCGACCGGCGCTCTATCACATACTGAACCTGCTGAAGCGGCATGGTCTGCGTGAGGTGGTCATCAATCTGCATCACCTACCGGACGCGATCAGGGACTACTTCGGCGACGGAGCCCTCATGGGCATGGAAATCCACTACTCCTTCGAGCCCGAGCTGCTGGGGACCGCCGGCGGGGTGAAGAACAACTCCGAGTTCCTGGGCGGCGATACCTTCTTGGTGATGAGCGGAGACTCCCTCACCGACATCGATCTCACCGGGTTGATCGCGGCCCATCGCCGCTACGGGTCCGTTGCCACCATAGCGGTGAAGGAGGTGGCCGACCCCAGCCTCTTCGGCGTGGTGGTCGCCGACGACGACGATCGAGTGGTCGGGTTCCAGGAGAAGCCGACCCTGGAAGAGGCCCGGTCGCGTCTCTGCAATTGCGGCATCTACGTCTTCGAGCCGGAGATCCTCCCCCACATCCTGCCCGAACAGTTCGACGATTTCGGGCGGCGGGTCTTCCCCGATCTGCTGAAGGAGCGCGTCCCCTTCCACGCCCACACGGTCAGCGGCTACTGGAGTGATGTGGGCAACCTGCACGAGTACGTGCGAGGCAACGGGGATGCGCTGGCCGGGAAGGTCAACGTTCAAATCCCCGGCGTGGAGGTGCGCCCCGGTCTCTGGGTGGAGGAGGCGTCCGAAGTGGCTCCTTCGGTCCGTATCGAGCCGCCGGTGCTGATCGGCAGGGACTGCCGGATCGAGGCGGAGGCCGTGGTGGAGGGACCGGCGGTCATAGGCGACGACTGCGTCGTGGGCGCCGGTGCGCACGTGGCGCGCACGCTGGTCCTGGAACGGTCTCGCATAGCGCCAGGGGCGCTGGTCGTGGACGGGATATTGGGGCGGATGTCCGATGATGGCCCGGCCGGTGGCCGCTAGGTCTGTGATCGAGCCCCCCGGCGCACACGGCACCGGCCACCCGTTCCGTATGCCGTCCCTCTCTGGTCGGTGGTGGAGCGAGTCCGTCGCCGAGCCGGTCCTCTCCGTGCTCTTCCCGCCTCGATGCGTGGGGTGCGGCGACTTCGAGTCGCACCTGTGCGCGAACTGCCGGGGGGCGTTGGACGCCATCGGCACCGACCACTGCCCCCGGTGCGGGGAGCCTGGCCCGGCGCCGCGGGTCGGCGGCCGGTGCCGGCACTGCATGGCGGAGGACCTCCCGTATGCCGCCGCCCGCGCCGCGTTCCGGCATCAAGGGGTGGCGCGGCGGCTGGTGGCCGATTTCAAGTTTGGCGGACAGCCTGTCTTGGGCCGCGTGATGGCCGAGGTGGCCGGGCCGGCATTCCGCGAATACGCGCTGCGCATCGCCCCTGACGACCGGATCGTGGTCACCTGGGTCCCCAGTCACAGGAAGGTCCAGCGCCAACGCGGCTACAACCAGGCCGAGCTGCTCGCTCGGCACCTGGCCTCGGGCCCGCGGCCTCTGGCGCGGGCTCCCCTCGTGCGCAAGGCCGTGTCGACCAAGCACCAGAAGGGGCTGGGCAGGGCGGGACGCCAGGCCAATCTACGCGGCGTTTTCTCGCTCGATGAACGGGAGGCGGCGCGTCTGCCGTCCCGGATCGAGGCCGTCATCGCGGTCGACGATGTCTATACGACGGGGGCGACCGCCAAAGAAGTGTCCTCCGTGCTGGTGGCGGGTATGGGTCTACCAGTGTATGTGTTCACGTTCTCCCGGGCGGCGGGCGACGCCTCGGAGCGGCACGACTGAGGGAGGTATGTGGTATCTTTCACCGCTCCGCCAGCGGGGGCGGGATGCCCGTCATGCGGGCCCCCGCAGTGAGTCCGTACGACGAATCAAGGAGCAGGACCGGCGTGAACCTCACGGTCAAAGGTAGGAATCTGGTTCTCACAGACGCTATCGGCGCCTATGCCGAAGAGAAGCTGGGGAAACTCGGCAAGTATCTCGCCAACGGCGCCCGTTGCGAAGTGGAGATGTGGACCGAGAAGAACCCAAGCATCGCAGCGAACCAGGTGGTGGAAGTAACGATATTCACCAAGGGCCCCGTCATCAGAGCCAGGGAGGCCTCGCCCGACATCTACGCCTCCATCGATCTCGTCTTCGCCAAGCTCGAGCGACAGGTGAAGAAATACCGCGGCAAGCTCGTGGCGCGCTCCCAGAGCGGCCACAAGGAGGTTCTCGTGTCGGAGGGATTCCAACTCCCCGAGGAGGCCGAGGAACCTGAAGCCGAGACCTCATCTCCGCAGATCGTCAAGACGAAGCAGTTCATGATAAAGCCCATGACGCCGGAGGAAGCCTGCCTCCAGTTGGAGCTGGTGGGGCACGACTTCTACGTGTTCACCAACGCTGAGACCGGCGAGACGGCGGTGGTCTATCGTCGTCGCGATGGCAACTACGGACTCATCGAGGCTCAAAGCTAGAGGACGGTCGTCCGTCCGGCCCTCCGCCGGCGCGGTTCGGCCCTGCCGTGATAGGTGCGGTCGATGATCAAGGTCGTTGACAAGGTCCTTCACTTCGGCGAAGGCAAGAAACTCAAGATGCTCGAACAGGCGGTCTCCAGGGTGGCCGCGTGGGAGAGCGAGATCGCCCCTCTCTCAGATGACGCGCTCCGCGCCAAGACGGTCGAGTTCAGGGCCCGTCTGGAGAAGGGCGAGACGCTCGACGACCTCATGCCCGAGGCTTTCGCGGTCATGCGCGAGGCGGCCAAACGGACCACCGGCATGCGTCCGTTTGATGTACAGGTGATGGGGGCGGTGGTCCTGCATCAGGGCTCCATCGCCGAGATGAAGACAGGCGAAGGCAAGACGCTGGTGGCCACTATGCCTGTCTACCTAAACGCCCTTGCGGGCCGGGGCGTCCATGTGGTCACCGTCAACGACTACCTGGCCGGCCGCGATGCGGCCTGGATGGGCCCCGCCTACGAGTTCCTGGGGCTGAAGGTGGCGGCTCTCCAGAACAACATGGATTCCGCGGTACGGCGAGAGGCCTACCTGGCCGACATCACCTACGGCACCAACACCGAGTTCGGTTTCGACTATCTGCGCGACAACATGGTGTTGCATCCCGATCAGCAGGTCCAGCGCGGCCACTTCTACTGCATCGTCGACGAGGTCGACTCCATCCTCATCGACGAGGCCCGTACCCCGCTCATCATCTCCGGGCCGGGCGAACGGGCCGCCAAGACCTACTACGACTTCGCGCGCATCGCCCGCCGGCTGAGGCCGGGCGAGGACGAGGATTACGAGGTCGACGAGAAGAAGCGGACCGTGGCCATCACCGAGAAGGGGCTGGCAAAGGTCGAGAAGGAGCTCGGCCTCGATAACATCTACGAGGACCTCTCGGGCCAGCTCGTCAACCATCTCATGCAGGCTCTGCGGGCGGCGGCGCTCTTCAAACGTGACGTCGACTATCTCGTCCAAGACGGTGAGGTGAAGATCATCGACGAGTTCACCGGGCGCGTCCTGGAGGGGCGCCGGTACTCGGAGGGCCTGCACCAGGCCATCGAGGCCCGGGAAGGCGTCAAGATAAAGGAAGAGAACCAGACCCTCGCCACCATCACCCTTCAGAACTACTTCCGCCTCTACGAGAAGATCGCGGGTATGACGGGCACCGCGGCGACCGAGGCCGATGAGTTCCGTGAGATCTACAAGATGGAGGTGGTGGTCATCCCCACCAACGAGCCCATGGTCCGCGACGACCGGAACGATCTCATCTTCAAGACCGAAAAGGCCAAGTTCAAGGCGGCCGCCGATATCATCGCCGACTGCTACGAGCGCAAGCAGCCCGTGCTGGTGGGGACCATCTCGGTGGAGAAATCGGAACGCCTCTCCGAGACGCTGAAGCGACGCGGCGTCCCCCACGAGGTCCTGAACGCCAAGCATCACGCGAAAGAGGCGTCCATCGTCGCCCAAGCCGGACAGCCCGGGTCTGTGACCATCGCCACCAACATGGCCGGTCGCGGCACCGACATCAAGCTGGGTGACGGGGTTGTCGATACCGGTGGGCTCTTCGTCCTGGGGACCGAGCGTCACGAGGCGCGGCGCGTCGACAACCAGCTCCGCGGACGTTCCGGCCGCCAGGGCGATCCGGGCGTGAGCCAGTTCGTCATCTCGCTGGAAGACGACCTCATGCGCATCTTCGGCGGAGAGCGTATCCATCGCATGATGGACCGCCTCGGCCTCGAAGAGGACGTCCCCATCGAGCACAGCCTGATATCCCGCTCGGTGGAGAGCGCCCAGAAAAAGGTGGAGGAGCAGAACTTCCAGATCCGCAAGCACGTGCTCGAATATGACGATGTCATGAACCTCCAACGGGAGGTGATATACGGGCAGCGCCAGCGCATCCTTGCCGGAGACGACATGCGGGAAGACGTTGTCGAGATCGTCGATCGCGTGCTGCGTGGGCAGGTGGCGGTCTTCACGGGCTCCTCGCGTTTCTCAGAGGAGTGGGACCTCGACGAGATGCTCACCATGCTCCGCACCTTCTTCCCGACCAACCTCACCGGCAAGTCGTTCGGCGACCACACGAGTCTTGACGCCGACAGTGTGGCTGATACGGTGGTAGAGGACGCGCTCAAGGTCTATGAAGCGCGGGAGGAGCGCTTCGGCGCCGAGGCCATGCGCGCCATGGAACGCTGGGTGCTGCTGCGCACCATCGACTCCAAGTGGCGCGACCACCTGTACGAGATGGACTATCTGCGTGAAGGCATTGGGCTCAGGGCCCTCGCCCAGCGTGACCCGCTGGTGGAGTACAAGAACGAAGGCTACAACCTGTTCCAGGAGATGATGGAGTCCATCCAGGCGGACTTCGTCCGCTATCTCTATCATCTGGAGATCGTGCGCGAGGAGCAGCCCCAAGAAGCCGGGACCGGCCGCGAGCTCGCCTATTCCGGCGGCGGTGACGGCGGTCTCGCTCAGAACTTCGCGGCCGCCGGCGACGCGGCGGCGCGTTCGGGGGGCGTGAGGGACGGCTCCGCCGAGGCCTACGAGGCCGCTCAGCAGGCCACCCGCACAGTGGTGGCGCCGCGTAGCGTGACCAAGGTGGGGCGTAACGACCCGTGCCCCTGCGGCAGCGGCAAGAAGTACAAGAGGTGTTGCGGGGCCTAGCCAGCGGCCACCTGGCTCTCGCTCGCACCCGGAGAACCCTGTGTGCGTCCACGAGATCCTCGTGCAACGAGCCGCGAAAGAGGCTGTCGCCCAGGCAGGCATAGTCAAACACGTCGGCTGCCATACCTTCCGGCACTCCTTCGCCACTTGTCTGCTCGGGGCTGGGTACGGCATCCGCACCATCCAGGAACTCTTGGGCCACAAGGATGTTCACAAGACGATGATCTATGCGCATGTTCTCAACTGCGGGGGCCAGGGCGTGGGTAGTCCGCTTGACGGGCTATAGAGACGCTTGTACAGTCTGTGTAACGCCAGTGGGGTCACCGGGGGGGAACCTGACTTTCTGCAGTGCAAGAGTCTTTCCTCTCCCCCTGCGCCGACGGGCGCGTTGTTATGCAGACAGAACGATGCTAGGTCGGATGAACTGCTGCAGAACCTGCGCGAGGTGATCGAGATGCTGCTGGAGGACGGTCAGCCGACCCTGGAGTCGGAGTTCGTCGACGTGCGGACAGCCCAGGTCGCCTGACCTTGGATACCCTGCCGGTCCTCAAGCCCAGGCAGGTCGTCGCTTTTCTTGAGGCCCACGGCTTTGCAGAAGTGAGGCAACGCGGTTCGCACAAGCAGTTTCATCGCCCAGACGGTCGCTGCGCGACTGTACCTTTTCACGCAGGTCGCGGTATCTCTCCCACGCTTCTGCGCAAGATCGCGGCCGACGTTCATTTGACTACTGACCAGTTCTTGAGCCTTCTGTGAAAGTCCGGCCCGACCGGCGCGTGCAGCCGACATCGTGGGTCGCCTGATGCATGGCGTCCCACGGACCAGGGGCGCGGCTGACGCGCTAGATCGTTAGGCTGACTGAGGGAGGGGCGATGGCCGTCGTTCCTTTGCAGCGGTTGCCGTGGTTCACTGCGGAGCTCGTTCAACAGCTTCAGCCGTTCGACAGTGCGTTGCTGGCGCTGCGAACGTTCTTCGATCGGACCGCGACGGCGCAGGAACTCGCTCTTGACCCCGAGGATGCGACGGGCCCTGTCGTGGTGGTCGACCGAATGACCGGCGAGTACGAGATCGTAGCCGCCCAGCAGGCCTCCGGAGGTGGCGAGGCTCCCGGCGCCGTGTATACTTCCCCGACACATGGCTGAGAAGACAGAGAAACAGACGCCGTCCCTTGCCGAATATCGTGATCTTCTGGCGGTCTACCGCGAGAAGCTCTCTTGGGCAAGGGACTATCTTTGACCCCGACAAGCTGAAGCAGGGCATCGCCGTCCTGGAGGAGACGATGCGTGCGCCGGGGTTCTGGGACGACCAGAGCCAAGCCCAGGAGGTGAGCACGCGGTACAGCCGCGTCCGGAGCCGTCTTGAGCACTTCGAGCACCTGGCCGCCCAGTTTGACGACCTCGAAGCGTTCCTAGAGATGGCCGGCGAGGAGGCCGAGGGCGAGGCGCTGCCCGAGGATCTGGCCGAAGAGCTCCAGCGACTCTCGGCGGAGGTCGGGTCTATCCTCGAGCATCTGGAAGAGCAACGTCTCTTCACGGGCGAGTTCGATGCCGGCGACGCCATCGTCAGCATCCACCCCGGCGCGGGCGGCACCGAGAGCCAGGATTGGGCCGAGATGCTGCTGCGCATGTACCTGCGATGGGCCCAGGCCCGCGGGTTCGCGGTGGAGCTGAACGAGGCCAGCGAAGGCGACGAGGCCGGCATCAAGAGCGTGACGTTCACCGTTCACGGAGACAACGCCTACGGGTTGCTCTCCACCGAGCGTGGCGTGCACCGTCTGGTCCGCATCTCCCCGTTCGACGCCGCGGCGCGCAGGCACACCTCGTTCGCGTCGGTGGACGTGACGCCTCTGGTCGACAGCGAAGTGCAGGTGGATATCGACGAGAAGGACCTGCGGGTGGAGACCTATCGCTCGACCGGCGCGGGGGGCCAGCATGTCAACAAGACCGACTCGGCCGTCAGGATCACCCACCTTCCCACGAAAACGGTGGTCCAGTGTCAGAACGAGCGCTCGCAGATCCAGAACCGGGAGGTGGCCATGCGCATGCTGCGCAGCAAGCTCCTCCTCCTCGAGCACGAGAAACGCGAACAGGAGATGGCCCGGGAGAAGGGCGAGCAGAAGGAGATCGCCTGGGGGAGCCAGATCCGCTCTTATGTCCTTGCCCCCTACACGTTGGTCAAGGACCATCGGACCAACTACGAGAAAGGCAATGTCGACGCCGTTCTCAACGGCGCGATCGACGAATTCATCCGAGAGTACGTCTGGCAGAGATCCACAGGGAAGCTCGGCGGCCGTTCGGCCTGAGCCTTCGGCCGGCGGACCCGAGTGGTCTCCACGGTCCGGCGGGCCGGGAGGCGCGCACGGACGGCGGGACCGCGAGGCGCATACGGCTTGTAGTCCGGCGCGGGGCGGGAGGCTTTTCCTCGGAACCCTAGAATATCGCTAGATGTCCAATGATGGAGGTAATGGATAGCTCGTGATCAAGTTTGAAGAAGTAACGAAGATCTATCCCCCGAGCACGGTCGGTCTGGAAAGGGTCACCCTCCACATCGAGAAAGGCGAGTTCGTCTTCCTGGTGGGACCGTCAGGCTCGGGCAAATCGACGTTCATCCGTCTGCTCATCCGCGAGATCGAGCCCGACCGGGGCCGTATCACCGTGGGAGGCCGCGACCTGGCTACCCTACGGAGCTGGAAGGTCCCCCATCTCCGGCGCAATATCGGCTGTGTGTTCCAGGACTTCAAGCTTCTCTCCAACAAGACCGCCTTCGAGAACGTGATGTATGCGTTGGTCGTGACGGGCAACGCCACGGGCGCCTCCAAGCGGAAGGCCGCCGAGATCCTCTCCTTGGTGGGCCTGGGGAACAAAGCTGACAATTACCCCAACGAGCTCTCCGGAGGCGAGCAGCAGCGGGTGTCCATCGCCAGAGCGTTCGTCAATCACCCGCCCTTGCTCATCGCCGACGAGCCCACGGGCAACCTCGACCCCGACACCTCGATGGGGATCATGCAGTTGCTCTATCGCATAAACAAGACCGGCACCACCGTGCTCATGGCTACGCACGACCGCGAGATGGTGGACCGCATGAGACGCCGGGTGATCGCGCTCGACGAGGGCAAAGTGGTGCGCGATCAGAAGCGAGGCGGCTATGGGGAGGATTAGCTTCTTCTTCAAAGAGGCCTTCGGGTCCCTCAGGCGCAACTACTTCATGACCATCGCGGCGCTGGTCACGGTGTTTCTCTCCATCCTGGTGCTGGGTGGAGTGTTGGTGTTCGTCTACACGAGCGACGCTCTTCTCGAAGAGGTGGAGGGGAAGGTAGAGATCACGGTCTACCTCAAGACCGATCCGGACCCGACCCCCGAAGAGACGGCCGACATGCGTTTGGAGATCATGGACTGGCCCGAAGTGAAGAGCTGCACCTACGTGAGCGAAGCCGATGCCTTGGAGCGGATGAAGAGAGACTACGGCGAAGAGATCTTCAAGAATCTGAGCAGCAACCCGTTGCCGGCATCGTTCGAGATCTCGCTGGTCGACCCTCAGACGGTGGAGATCGTGGCCGGGCGGTTCGAGGGCCGGTCCATTGTCGACGAGGTCAAGTACGGCAAGGAGATAGCCGAGAAGCTGTTCGCCTTCACCGACCAGGCCCGCAACTTCATGCTCATCTTCATCGTGCTGTTGGGCGTGGTGGCCATCCTGCTCATCTCCAACACCATCCGGCTTTCCATCTTCGCCCGCAAGCGAGAGGTGGAGATCATGAAGCTGGTGGGAGCCACCAACTGGTTCATCCGGTGGCCCTTCCTCATAGAGGGCATCACCGTGGGCTTCTTCGGAGCCTTGGTGGCGACGGTCCTGGTGCTGGTGCTGAACAGCTACCTGCTGGGCAAGCTCAAGGAGAGCCTGTCCTGGCTGGCGGTGCCCATGGATGCCGTCCCGAACGTCACGGTTGCGATCATATTGCTTGCAGTGGGAGTGGTTATCGGCGCCGCCGGTTCGGCGATCGGACTTCGGCGCTTCCTCAAAGTCTGAGGCGAGGCCCCGGCCGGGAGCGTGTCGCGTGGCGCTCTTCAAAGATCATAGCGATGGGTCGTTCCGCCCGGCCAGGACGGTGGCTGTGGTCCTGGTACTCGCGGCGTTCCTGCTGGCTCTTCCCATAGCTTGTCTGGCCGCCTCAGGCAGCGCGGAGGCCGCAACGCGCGGCGAACTGAACGAGAAGCTCTCCGACGTGAAATCCGACCTGGAGCAGATCCGCGCCAACATCAAGAAGGCGGCCGAAGCCCGGAAGGCGGCCAAGGACGACATCGCGGCCATCGACCAGAGCATCGCCATCGCCGAGGATGCGTTGGAGGCGGCCACCTCCACCCGGCAGGCGGCTGCGGACAGGCTGGCCGATCTCCAGGCCCAGCTCGACCAGCTGGCGGCGGATCTGGCCGAGAAGCGGCAGTTGATCGGGCAGACGGAGAGCGATCTCACTAAACAGCAGGGGATCTTCAGCGATCGGGTGGTCCAGATCTACAAGTCCGGTGGGAACATCATCTACCTGGAGGTCCTGCTCGAGTCGGCCTCTCTCGACGAGATCGTGGGCCGGATCGATCTCCTGAACCAGATCGTCGAGCGCGACAACGAGGTGGTCGACCAGATCGAGAGGCTCAAAGGCCGCGTGGAGGAGCAGAAGGCCTCACTCGAGACCGAGCAGTCCCGAGTCGCAGAGATGGAGCACGACCAGGCGGTCTTGACCGAGGAACTGCAGGCAGCTGAGGATCAGTGCCAGGCGTCGCTCGACGAACTCGAGGCGTCCCGGACGGCCAAGAAGAAGGTCCTGGCCGCCGCGGAGAGGGATGAGGCCGCCTGGAAGACCCAGGAGGACGCGCTGCTCGCCGAATCGGAACGGACAAAGGCGGCTCTGAAGGCCCTGAATGTGGTGAAACCTGTGACGAAGGGTAGCGGCGTGCTCGCCTGGCCTGTGGACGGCGGCGTCACGTCCGGGTTCGGCTACCGCGTGCATCCGATATTCCACGTGCGCAAGATGCACACGGGCATCGACATAGACGCCGACATGGGCGACCCCATTCGGGCCGCATCGGCGGGCACGGTGATTTCCGCCGGGTGGCGGGGCGGCTACGGCAAATGCGTGGTCATCTCGCACGGCGGGGGCCTCGCCACTCTGTATGGGCATCTGTCGACGATCTCGGTCTCTCTCGGGGACAGAGTGAAGAGGGGCGAGGTCATTGGCAAGGTGGGCAGCACCGGGTATTCTACCGGTCCTCATCTGCATTTCGAGGTGCGGGTGAACGGCGAGCCTGTGGACCCTCTGGGATACCTGTGATAGATGCGTAACAGCACCAAGTTGACTCTCCTGGTGGCGGCCTGTGTGGTCGCCGCCGTCCTTCTGGTCGGGGCCGGGCTCCTGCTGGGGATGAACCCGCAGGTCCGCGATGTCCTGCGTGACCTGGTGCCCAAGGGTTTCTCCAGCTGGTCGAGCTCCGGCGGCGGCTACGAGCTGCAGCAAGAGGTGCTCTACAAGCTGCAGAACACCTACTACAGAGAGATAGACCCCGATGCTCTCGAGAATGACGCCATCGACGGCATGCTGGCCGCCCTCGAAGACCCCTACACCATCTATCTGGACCCCGAGGCGTACGGGATGTTCCTTGAGCACGCCGCCGGCTCGTACAGCGGTGTGGGGATGGTCGTGGAGATGAAGAACGGCCTGGTCACCATCGTATCCACCTTCAAAGACACGCCGGCCGACCGCGCCGGCATCCGGTCCGGAGACATCGTGCTGTCCGTCGACGGTGACTCCACCGACGGCCGGACCCTTGACGAGGTGGTGGCGGGCATCAAGGGCGAGGAAGGGACGACGGTGGTCTTGGAGATGTACCGTCCGGCCTCCACTACCACCACGACGGTAGCCGGAGGATCCGGCGCGGACAGCGAAGACGGGGAGGACGTCGACGGGGCTGGGCAGGCCAGCTCGGTCGCCGACAACTCCGCTCTGCCTCCAGGCGGCGCGACCACCGAGTACACTCTGACCCGAAAGACCATCACCATCCCTGTGACCGACAGCACGACGCTAGAGGCCGGTGGCAAGGAGGTGGCGCACATAAGCTTCTTCACGTTCTCAGAGGGGTCCGCAGATGAGCTGCGCTCCGAGGTGCGGAAGGCCGTTGAGGTCGATGGAGTGGACGCCATCATCCTCGACCTGCGAAGCAACGGGGGCGGGTTGCTGAACGAAGCGGTCGATGTGGCGAGCATCTTCATACCCAAAGGCGTCATCGTCAGCACGGATGGCGTGCACTCCCCGGAACAGGTCTACGAGGCGAACGGCGACGCTTTCACCCAGGTGCCGCTATACGTGCTCACCAACGAATACACCGCGAGCGCCTCCGAGATCGTCTCGGGCGCGCTTCAGGACTACGGGAGGGCCACCCTCGTGGGCGAGACCACGTTCGGCAAAGGGCTCGTGCAGAGCATCGTCGAGCTCTCGAACGGAGGAGCGCTCAAGGTGACGAGCGCCGTGTATCTCACTCCCCAGGGTCGCGACATCAACAAGACCGGCATCACCCCTGACGTGCAGGCGCCCGACGACCCCGAAACCGAGTCCGATGAGGGGGTCGAAGCGGTCCTGGACCTGATCACCGGCACCACCGTCGCCCGCTGAGAAGGCCCGGCGTGCCCGGTTTCCGCCCTCGTTTCTTCGTGTCTCTCGACCCGGTGGGCGCCGGGGACATGCGCGGCCTCGAGCTGCGACTGACCGCTGAGGACTCCAACCACGCCTTGCGTGTCCTTCGACTGCGTGAAGGAGACGAGTGCGAGGTGGTGGTAAGGGTCGCGGGGGTCGGCGGGGCCGCGGGGGCCGGCGGGGCCGCCGTTTACGCGGCCACGGTGAGTGCTGCGGCCGACCCCGTGCGCGTCAGATTGGGTCCGCTCCTCGAGGGAGCGGAAGAGGGTCCCGAGTACCGGGTGGAAGTCGGTCTGGCGCAGTCGCTGACCCGGCCGGCGCTCATCGACCATGTGGTGGAGAAAGGGACCGAGGTTGGGACCAGTTCCTTCCTACTGGTGTACGCCGCGCGTTCGCCCAACCGCCTCGGACTTGCCCGACCGGACCGCATCGAGCGCTGGCGCCGCATCGCCCGGGAGGCTGCCAAACAGAGCAAACGGGCCGCGGTTCCGACCGTGGACGCGACGGGTCCACTTGTCGAGGCCCTCGAGCATCCGACGGCGACCGGCTCTCTGTCTCTGGTGCTTGAACCCGGGGCTTCCATGACTCTTCAGCAGGCGCTTCTCGATTGGGACGGCGCGGGAGCCTCACCGCGCAAGGAGCCTTCGCGGGTGCTGCTCTGGGTTGGTCCCGAAGGAGGATGGACCCCCGCCGAGCTGCAGAGCTTCTCGGCCGCGGCCATTGCCGGCGTCCGCCTGGGCAGGAGCGTACTCCGCACCGAGACCGCCGGGCCGGTCGCGGTGGCCGTGGCGCGTCTAACGCTGGAGGATTGGTAGTATAATCAGCGGCCATGGACGACTGCATCTTCTGTAGGATCGCCGGTGGGGCGATCCCGAGCGACATCGTTCTTGAAGACGACGACTTCGTCGCTTTCCGCGATATCCAGCCCAAAGCTCCCCAACACGTGCTGGTGGTGCCGAGGAAGCACATCACATCGCTCAACGACCTCGAGGGCCGGCGTGACGGCACGGGTGACGCTCTGCTGGGTTTCATAGTCAAGGTGGCCAAGGAACTCGGCATAGATGAGAGCGGCTATCGGGCCCTCACTAATGTCGGGCCCGATGGGGGCCAAGAGGTGGAGCATCTTCATTTCCACGTGCTTGGCGGCGAGAATCTGGGGGATGTGCGGTGAGCAGGCTGTCTGAACTCCAAGAATCGGTCAAGGCTGCGCTGAAAGCCGGGGACAAGGAACGGGTGACCGCTCTGCGCATGGTCGTCTGTGAACTGCAGAACGCTTCGAAGACCGCCCGCGGCGACCTGGACGAGGCCGCCGAACTGGCAGTTCTCCGCCGGGAGCTCAAGCGCCGGCAGGAATCGATAGAAGCATTCCGAGCCGGCGGGCGTGAGGACCTGGCAGCGCACGAGGAGTTCGCGGCTCGCATCATCGAGGAGCTGCTTCCGGAGCAGATGGACGAAGCCCGTCTTTCGCAACTGATCGACCGGGTCATCGCGGAGACGGGAGCGACGTCCGCCCGCGATATGGGCAAGGTGATGTCGGCCGTCATGGCGGAGGGCGGCCTCCTGGTCGACGGGAAACTGGCCTCACGTCTGGTCAAGGAGCGTCTGTCCGCGTGAGCGCGGAGATCTCTACCAAGCAGATCGACCTCGACAACAGTGTGGCGGCGCTGCTGGTGGGTGAGCATGATACCCACCTCAAGACATTGGAGACGTTGCTGCCCTGCGATATCAGTCTGCGGGGCAACCGGTTGACTCTTGACGGGACGGCTTCCGAGGTCGAACGGGGAGAGGCCTTGGTGGACGAGTTGCTGGCCCTGCTGCGGTCCGGCCAGAGCCTCGACCGCTCCACACTTGAGCTGGCCGCCTCTCTCAGCAACGGCCGGCGCGACTGGGCCCGCGAGTTGGGCGACATCGTGAGCGACGTCATCCTGGAGCACCGGGGGCGGCGCATCCGCCCCAAGACGGTGAACCAGAAAACGTATGTGGACGCCATCCGTTCCAACACCATCACCTTCGGTATCGGGCCGGCGGGCACGGGCAAGACCTACCTGGCCATGGCCATGGCCACCTCCGCCCTGCTTTCCGGCGAGGTTGCCCGTATCATCTTGACGCGGCCGGCCGTGGAAGCGGGAGAAAAGCTCGGCTTCCTTCCCGGCGGCTTGATGGAGAAGGTCGACCCGTATCTTCGGCCTCTGTTCGACGCTTTGTACGACATGATGGATTCCGAACGGCTGAGCGAGCATCTGGAACGGGGCACGATCGAGGTGGCTCCTCTGGCCTACATGAGGGGGCGCACGCTCAACGATTCCCTGATCATCCTGGACGAGGCGCAGAACACCAGCCCCGAACAGATGAAGATGTTCCTGACCAGGCTGGGCTTCGGGGCGAAGATGATAGTCACCGGCGACATCACCCAGATAGACCTGCCTCGCGGGCAGCATTCGGGGCTGGTCAACGTGCGAGAGGTGCTGGCCAGCATCCCCGATATCGCGTTCGTCTACTTCGACAGCCAGGACGTGGTGCGTCACAAGCTGGTGCAGGACATCGTCTCGGCCTACAAGCAGTACGGCGATCAACATCGTCCCGCCCGCAAGGGCACGTCGCGCGGACCTGGGGAACGGCGTCGTGGCGGCCGGGGGAGCGCCGCAGCGGCCGAGTAGCGGCCGGCGACGATACTTCACATGGGCCGATACCGTTTCTTGCTGCGTGAACGGCTGGCGCAATCCCGCGAATGGATCAGCGGTCGCAGCCCCTGGCGTTTCGAGCTGGTCCTGCTGGCCTGTCTGCTCGTGGGGCTGACCGCGCTCATCTGCTCGCGGTATCTGCCCTCCCTGAGCGGCCTCGAGGAAGGGAGCTACTCACCCCGCACGGTCATCGCTGAGAAGGCGGTCACCGTGCTCGACATCGAGGCCACGGACGAGCTGAAGGCCCGCGTGGCGGAGTTGGTTGCGCCGATGTACATACCTGATGCCGGGGCGCTGGCCACGGCCACCGGGAAGCTGCAGACCTTCCTGGAGATCGCGGGGCGCCTGCGGGCGAATCTGGCCGGCGAGTCGGACCGTGCCGCCGCGGTTGCCGTGTTGCGGCACGCGGCTCCTGAAACCGTCTCCGACGCCACGCTCGACTACCTGCTCGCGGTGCCTTCCACCAGCGCAGACAGGATCCAGAGCCAGACCCTTGGAGCTCTCGAGACGCTGTATGCCGGTCCTATCACGGAGGATTCGCTCGAGCGAGTGCGCTCGACCCTCCGTTCCATCGCCGACAACGTGGGCGGCTCCGAGGCCGCCGCCGACGCCGTGTACGAGATCGCCGCCGGGTATCTGGGGC
Organism: uncultured Gaiellales bacterium; assembly: GCA_964592075.1. GTDB lineage: Bacteria > Actinomycetota > Thermoleophilia > RBG-16-64-13 > RBG-16-64-13 > RBG-16-64-13. The sequence continues at coordinate 26,163 of CAZQDY010000012.1, read as the reverse complement.
CCAACCAGGTTGTCGACGAGGAACGGACAGAGGCGCGCAGGAACGCGGCCATGGACCAGGTGGCGCCGGTCATGGTCTCGGTCAGTGAGAGAGAGACGGTAGTCCGCAAGGGCGAGACGGTGAGCGCGCAGGACATCATCATTTTGAAAGCGCTGGGCCTGGTCGATGCCCGCTCGGGCTGGAACGTCTGGCTGGGGATCTTCTTCATCTCACTGCTGGAGACCGTCGCGTTCTCGCGGCTGGTCCACCGTTTCAACAAGGCCGAGCCGGAGTTCGGCAACAACATCATGCTTGTGCTGGTGGTGCTGCTGCTGGGGGCCACCGCGGTCGCCCGCCTGCTCGTCATCGAACCCTTGTCGGCGTACGTGATACCCGTGGCCGCCCTTGGGATGATCGTGACGGTCATCCTGAACGCGCGCAGCGCGCTTCTCATGGTGACCCTGGTGTCTATCAACATCGGATTGCTTACCGATCTCGACATGCGGTACGCGTTGGTGTCGCTCATCGTCGGGTCGCTTGCGCTCTTCCTGGTCTCGCGGGTCACGAAGCGTGCCACCCTGCTGGCGGTCGGCCTGGCGACCATGATCCTCGCTGCGTTCACCATCTTCGCGGTGGAGCTCTTCGCCGAAGCCACAACGGGGGAAGCGCTGCGCACCAGCCTGTGGGGTCTGGCGAACGGGTTCCTGGTCGGGGTCCTCGCGATCGCGCTTCTCATGGTTCTGGAGACTCTGTTCAATCTCACCACGCCGCTGCGTCTTTTGGAGCTCGCCGATCCGGCCCATCCACTGCTCAAGAAGCTGATGCAGGTGGCGCCGGGCACCTACAACCACAGCATCCAGATGGGGAACCTCGCGGAGGCGGCGGCGGAGGCCATCGGAGCGAACACTCTGCTGGCCCGCGTGGGGGCCTATTATCACGACATCGGCAAGACGGTCCGCCCCGAGTACTTCGTGGAGAACCAGATCTATGTGGAGAACCCACACGAACGGCTGAGCCCCAGCCTGTCGAAGCTGGCCATCACCGCGCATGTCCGCGACGGCGAGCATCTCGGCAAGGTCTACGGATTGCCGCAGCCGGTGGTGGATATCATCAAGCAACACCACGGCACCTCGGTCCTCGCCTTCTTCTATCACAAGGCGGTCCAGTCGACCAAAGACACCGTCTACGAGGAGAGCTACCGCTACGAGGAACAGAAGCCCCAGTCGAAGGAGGCCTCGATCATCATGCTGGCCGACAGTGTGGAGGCGGCCGTGAGGGCCATGGAGAACCCCACGCGGCGCAAGATCCAGGGGGTCATCCAGGAGATCTTCAAGCAGAAGGTGGAGGACGGCCAGCTCGACGAGTCGACGCTGACCCAGAGCGACCTGCACAAGATCCAGGAGTCGTTCGACATCAGCCTGCTGGGATTGGTGGGGCACCGGATCCGCTATCCCGACCGCGAGTCCGGTCCCAACCGGCGGACGGAGCGGGGAGGGGGCGCTGGGCGCCTCGCGGGGCCGCCCAGCGCGACCGGCCCGGCACCCGCCGTGTCCAAACCTTCCGGACCACCCCCCGACGGGGGAAAGTGACCGTGGTTGTGGAAGTAGTCGATCGAACCGGGACTGGATGGTCACCCGGTCACGTGGTCGATCTGGTCGAAGGGGTGTTGGCCGCCGAGGGCGCCTCGGGAACCGTGGTCCTGGCTTTTGTCGATGAGGAGGAGATGACCGCGCTCAACGGTCGCTTTCGAGGGCTGCGTGAACCGACCGACGTGCTCTCGTTCGCTCGTGACGACGACGAGGGCGGGTGGCCCGACGCTCCGGAGGCGGTCGCTGAACTGGGCGAGGTGGTGGTATGCCCAAGCATCGTCCACCGCTACGCTGAGGAGGAGAGCGGCGATCCCGGCCGGCAGCTGGCCTGGACCCTGGTTCACGGGGTCCTTCACCTCCTGGGCTATGACCACGAGACCGACAAAGGCGAGATGCGCGAGCGAGAGCAGGCACTCTTGGGACGACTCGACCGGCTGATAGCGGCCGTCTCTCCCACGCTGCCTCACTGATAGTCACCGAACTCACACACGGGAGGGCCTGGTATGGCTCGAGAGCGTCGTAGGACTACGCTGCTCCAGAGCTTCAACAACGCCTTTCAGGGTCTTGTCTACGCGGTAAGGCACCAGCGCAACATGCGCATTCATCTGGCTGTGGGCGTGCTCGTGTTGGTGGTCAGCATCCTCCTCAACCTCAGCAAACTGGAGTTGGTGGCGGTACTGATGGCGGTGACCTTCGTCCTTGGCGCCGAACTCATCAACAGCGCGGTGGAGGCGGTGGTGGACCTGATGACCGACGAGTTCGATCCGCGGGCCAAGGCGGCCAAAGATCTGGCCGCGGGCATGGTGCTGATCGCGGCCGTGAACGCGCTGGCCGTCGCATACCTCGTGCTGGTGGACCACCTGGTCAACATATCCCTCGACCTGTTGATCGCGATCAGGAGGTCACCCACACATCTGACGCTCGTTGCGTTCGGTGTCGTGATGGCGGCCGTGATCGCGGTGAAAGCGACCCGTCGCAAGGGCACCCCCCTTTCCGGAGGCCTACCGTCCGGCCATTCGGCCCTGGCCTTCGCCGGGTGGACGGCCATCACCTTCGTGGTCGGGGAGACGAAAGAGGGGCTGCTGGTGAGCGCCATCGCCTTTGTGATCGCGGGCATGGTCGCTCAGAGCCGGGTGGAGGCCGGTGTGCACTCTGTGCTCGAGGTGCTCCTGGGCGCTCTTCTTGGGATCGTGATCACCATCCTGGTCTTCCAGGTGTGGTTCTGAGTCAATAAGGAAGGAGGATGCGATGGACGAAGACCGGCTTACTCCCCAACTGGGTCGTTTGATCGACCAGGCCAAGGCAGCGGCGCTTCGGGCCGACTCCACGGCTCCGCGAGCGGAAGGGGTCGCCCTCCTGGGCGGGGACGGCGAAGTGTACGTGGGGTATGCGGGGGCCGAGCCCTCGTGCCCGGCAGCCTCGGCGGCCGAACCGGCCCTTGCCTCCGCCAGGTGCGGCGCGTGTGACGAGATCCTGGCCGCTGCTGTGGCCGTCGCCGGCGACTCGGCGGAGACGGTTCTCCCCAGCCCGGAGTCTCACCGGGTGCTGGCCGGCATCGACCCCGATCTGCCCCTGGTGGTCAAGTACCAGGGGAGGTGGGTGATGCTCCCGCTCTCCCGATTCGCGTCACCCGAGTGAGATCACATATGTCGCGGCCACCGGTAGAAGCCAAGGAGCTGACCCTCACCCGGGTCCACCGCCCCGACCATGATCTGCTGGTGACCCTCGAAGCCTACGACTTTGAGGCCTTCGGGTTCACGGGGCTACGCACCTACGATCTGGCGGTCATGGCGCAGGCTGGAGCCGTGTATCTGGCCTACCTGAACGGGGAGATGGTAGGGAGCTGCCAGTTGCTCCGCATGCTGGACGAACCGGAGTTCTTCTACATAGTGGGGTTCTACGTACGGCCGGAATGGCAACGCCGCCACGTAGGACGGGCTCTGCTCGCGGCCGTGGCGAGGGAGGTCAAGAAGCTGGGAGGGCAGGGCATGCTTCTCACCGTGGCTCCGACCAACACCCGGGCCCTCGACCTCTACAAGCGCACGGGGTTCGAGGAGGAGAGCTTCATACCGCACTTCTACGGGGAGCAGGAAGACCGCTACATCCTGAGGTGGCGCTTCGAGCAAGAGGGCTTGCACGGCAGTGTATGATAGATGGTCTACGGAGGAGGTGGGTAGGTCGTGAGAGTCGAAGAGCTAGCCAAGACCATCGACAGCACCATGCTGGACGCCACCAGCACCACGACCGCGGTCGAGGCTCTGTGCCGGGACGCGATCTCTTACCACTTCGCCTCGGTCTGCGTCCTCCCCTACTGCGTGCCGGTGGCCCGCCAACTACTCCAGGGCTATGACGTCAAAGTGGGGACGGTCGTCTCCTTCCCCCTGGGGGCGGACTCGCAGCGCACCAAGATCGTGGGCGCGGAGCAGGCGGTGGCGTTGGGCGCCGATGAGATCGACGTGGTGATGAACATCCCGGCAATGCTGTCCGGCGACTTCCGCTACGTGCGCGACGAACTGCGCAGCGTGGTGCGCACGGTCCGGATGACGAGCGTCAACACCGGCCGGGGTCTCGTGCTGGTGAAGGCCAACGTGGAGGCCTACTACCTCGATGAGAAGTTGAAGCGCCTGGTCTGCAAGATCGTGGAAGACTCGGGGGCCGACTTCATCAAGACCTCCACCGGCGAAGCACCCGGCGGCGCCACGGCCAAGGACGTGGAACTGTTCCGCGACCTTCTGCCCGAGAGCGTAGGAGTCGACGCGTCCGGGGGCATCAAGACCGCCGAAGACGCCGAACTCATGATCAACGCCGGGGCCGCCCGCATCGGCACCGCCCGCGCGGTGGATATCATCAAGGAGTTCTCCTCCGACAAAGAGTGACGTCCGGTCGGAACGCTCGGACTTGACGGCTGGGAGGGACTCCGGTGAGCTCCCGTTTCTTCACCACTGAGGCGCTCGTCATAGGCTCGATGCGCTACCGGGAGGCAGACCGCATCGTCACGCTCTACACCCGTGACCGCGGCCGTCTGGGAGCCATCGCCAAGGGCGTCAGACGCACCAGCTCCAAGGTGGGCGGCCGGCTGGAGCCCTTCAGCCTGATCCGGGCCAGCCTGCACGCGGGTCACGGACTCTACACCGTGGTGGGCGTGGAGACCCTCCGCACCTTCCAGGGAGTGCGCGACGCGCTCTTCAGGATGGAGGAGGGGGCTCGTCTGTTCGCGGCCGTTCGTCACCTGTTCCCCGGCGAGGAGGGGAGCGTGCCTGCCTTCAACCTGCTGGTGCGGGGCATCGCCTGCCTCGCCGAGTCGGCGGACGCCGAGACGGCGGCCCATACGGTCCTTGCCACGCGGCTCAAGTTGCTGGTGCTGCTCGGCTACGCCCCCGAGATGTCGCACTGCGCGGTCTGCGGCGGCGACGGCGCCGTCTATGGCTTCTCGCCCAGCTTGGGCGGCGTGGTGTGCGAGGCGTGCGCCGTCGGCGGCGCGCCGGCGGAGACTGGGGCGCGGCACAGGAAGGGCGCGCCGGACGGGGTGGGGGCGACGCATGGGGCGGGAACGCCGGCGTCTCCGGATGTCGACCTCGTGAAGCCTGTGTCTTGCTTTCCGGTCAATCCGGGGGCGGTGGCCACCCTCCGCGCGTTTCTAGACAAACCCCTGGCGGAGATCGAGAGCTACGACTTCGACGAGCGGGCCGTCGCCGAGGTCGAGCAGGTGCTGAGACAGACACTCGCATATCACGGGCACTGAGGGGGCGCATGCCCGGCCTCGTCTCGCACTTGCGGGTACGACCGAGGCGCACTATCCGGGCTCGGCCGCAGGCGTTCGAGTGCCTCTCAATCGCCGCGGAGGGTTGCCAGGAGGCCCAGCGTCTCGGCCACCTCGGCCAGGCGCTCGTCAAGCGTGGCGAGTGGCACTCCCAACGCCTGCGCCACTTGCAGGTACGACGCGTCATAGGCGGACAGGCCATGCTCCCGCGCCATCTGCACGACCGCCGGCCACGACGGCTCCACCCTCGTCACGGGAACCCGGAGGCTCCGTACAAGGAATTCCTGCACGCGAGAGGCCTCATCCGGCCTGCGAGCGCACTTCTTGACGGCCGCGTGGGCGACTTCATACCGGAGTAGCGATGGCGCGTAGAGCCGGCGCCCACGCGTGAGCGCTCGCGCCCGTGCCGAATCGGGCTCAGCGAAGGCAGACGCGATGAACACCGACGCGTCGCACACCACGGCCCCATCAACGCGTGTCACGGAGCTTACGGATCCAAGCCGTGCCTTCGTTGGGTGTGGAGAAACCGATGCTCTCTGCGTACTCGGCCAGTTCATCCAATGTGATCTCGTTGTCTTCGACAGCGGCCGCTTCGACGATAGCGAGCAGTTCGTTCTGAAGCGACCGGTGGTTCCGCTGTGCGCGGTCGCGTAAGCGCTGGAGCACTTCCTCGGGCACGTTCTTGATGGACAGGCTGACGGGCATGGTGACTCCTGTCGCGCAGTGGTTCCGTATTAGCTCCATGATAGCACCGTCTGTCGTCGGAAGTTCGGATCGGGTAGCTCCGGCGCGAAGCATCCCAGACCCGCGCTTCGCTCCTGTCCGCCCTTCGTACTATCATGGCTCGGAGAGCGGCGGCCTGCGAGCGGCGCAGCGTGGCGCGGGCCGCGAGACTCCGATGCAGTGGGGGTGGATACTGGGCCTACTCGAGAACTACCTGAGCGATGTGCGGGATATCCGACTCTCGGGTGGGGGCGTCTCCGAGCTGTCGTACTACCCCGCACTCCGCGACCTGCTGGAGGAGGTCGGCGGCGGGCTGAAGCCCAAGGTCCGCTCCTTCATGAACCTCAAGAACGAGGGCGCCGGCATGCCCGATGGGGGTCTGTTCACGGCCGACCAGGTGCGCAAGGGCGCCTTGGGTGGGCAGAAGCCGTCCCGAGGCGCCATCGAGGTCAAGTCGCCCAGCGCCGACACGGCCAGCATCGCCGCGACGCCCCAAGTGCTCGGATACCTGGAAGGCTACCGGCAGGTGCTGGTGACGACTCTCCGCGAGTTCCTACTGGTGGGCCTCGACGAGCGGGGCAGGCCCGCCATCCTGGAGCGCTACAGCCTGGCGCCCACCGAAGCCGAGTTCTGGGCGCTGGCCAACCATCCGCGCAAGGCTGAACAGGAGCAGGGAGAGCGCTTCCTGGAGTTCATCAAGCGGGTGCTTCTCTCCGGAGCCGCGCTGGGGAGCCCGCAGGACCTGGCCTGGTTCCTGGCCTCGTATGCGCGGGAGGCCCGCATCCTGACCGAGTTGGCCGAGCTGCCGGCGCTGGACGCGGTGCGCAGGTCGCTCGAAGACAGCCTGGGTGTCAAGTTCGAGGGGGCCAAGGGAGAGCATTTCTTCCGATCGACTCTCGTGCAGACTCTCTTCTACGGCCTGTTCGCCTCGTGGGTCATCTGGAGCCAGGACCACGAGCCCGGCGACGGCGCGGCGCCCGACGCGACGGCCGGGACGACGTCCGGCGCGCCCGGAGGGGATGCCGCCCGCTTCGACTGGAAGACCGCCGCCTGGACCTTGCGTGTGCCCGTGGTGCAGGCGCTCTTCACCCAGATCGCCACTCCCATCTGCTGGGCTCGCTGGGTCTGGTGCCGGTTCTCGACCAAGCGGCCGCGGCGCTCAACCGGGTAGATAGACGAGCATTCTTCGCCAAATTCGAACAGCATCACGCCGTCCAGTACTTCTACGAACCGTTCCTGGAGGCGTTCGACCCCGCGCTGCGCAAGGAACTGGGGGTGTGGTACACGCCGCCGGAGATCGTGGAGTACATGGTGGCCCGTGTGGACACCGTGCTGCGTGAGGAGCTGGACGTGCCTGACGGCCTGGCCGACCCGCGCGTGTACGTGCTCGACCCCTGCTGCGGCACCGGCGCCTACCTGGTGGAGGTGCTGGAGAAGATCGCCCAGACCTTGGACGACAGGGGTGGCGACGCCCTCTCGGCCGATGAGGTCAAGAAGGCGGCCATGGAACGAGTCTTCGGATTCGAGATCCTGCCCGCTCCTTTCGTGATAGCGCACATGCAGTTGGGTCTGCTGCTCCAGAGCATGCACCTCCCCTTGGCCGAGCACGAACGAGTGGGAGTGTTTCTGACCAATGCGCTCACCGGCTGGGAGTCGCCGCACAAGCACGAGCAGCTGTCGGCCCTGCCGGAGTTGGAGGCCGAGCGCGACGCCGCCGAGCACGTGAAGCAGGAGCTGCCCATTCTGGTGATTCTGGGGAATCCGCCGTACAACGGGTATGCGGGCATGGCGGCGGCCGAGGAGCGCGCCCTCACCGACGCCTACCGCACGACAAAGAAGGCGCCGCCGCCGCAGGGCCAGGGCCTGAACGACCTGTACGTGCGCTTCTTCCGCATGGCTGAACGCCGCATCGTGGAGAAGACGGGCAAGGGCATCGTCTGCTTCATCTCCAACTACTCCTGGCTGGACGGCCTGTCGTTCACGGGGATGCGCGAGCGGTATCTGGAGGTGTTCGACAAGATCTGGATCGACTGTCTGAACGGCGACAAGTACAAGACGGGGAAGCTGACCCCCGACGGTAAGCTCGACCCGAGCGTGTTCTCGACGGAGCACAACCGGGAGGGGATCCAGGTGGGGACGGCGGTGGCGCTGCTCGCTCGGAAGGAGGAGCACCAGCCGGCGGAGGAAGTGAGGGTGGCGCAGTTCTGGGGGGTGGAGAAGCGGAAGGAGTTGGCGGAGCTTGCGCTTCGCGCACAAATCGCCGACTACGGTGCAGCCTCTCCGGAGCTGTCACTGGGGCTGTCGTTTCTGTCCGGGGCCGTCGCTGAGGGGTATTTGTCGTGGCCCGCGCTTCCGGATCTGTTCCCAGTCTCGTTCCCTGGGGTGAAGACGAGTCGCGACGAGCTGGTGGTGGACATCGACCGCGACCGCCTCGTCACCAGGATGCGGGCCTACTTCGACCCCGAGGTCTCCGATGAGGAGATGGGACGGATTGCCCCAACGGCAATGACCGACGGTCCAGGGTTCGAGGCGAGGAAGACACGCGCGGCGCTGATACGCCGTGGCTTTCTGCCCGACAACGTGGTCCGGTACTGCTATCGCCCGCTCGATTTGAGGTGGCTGTACTGGGAACCCGAGACCAAGCTCCTGGACCGGGAGCGATCGGACTACTTCGCTCAGGTTTTTGAGGGTAATTCGTGGTTCAGCGCGGGTCAGCGCAATAGGAGAGAGACTTTCTACGCCCCACAATTCACCCGGGTGCTCGCAGATCACCATATCGTGGAGTCGAACGCTGCCATATTTCCCGCCCTGGTCAAGCCGGGCGAGGTGCTGACGCTGGAACAGCAGCATCAGCATGAGACCAGACCCAATCTGACCGAAGAAGCCTTCGACTACCTTGATGCGGTTGACTTAACATCGGCGTTTCTGTTCCATCACGTGTTGGCGGTCACACACTCGCATTCTTATGTTGCCGAGAATCTTGGGGCTCTCCGCCAAGACTGGCCCCGCACCCCCCTCCCCAACAGCGAGGAGCTGCTCCTCGCCTCGGCCGAGCTGGGCCGCCAGGTGGCCGACCTGCTCGATCCCGAGACCGATGTCGACGGGGTCACCACCGGGGTCATCCGTCCGGAGGTGAAGGTGATCGGCGTGGCCACGCGGATGGGCGGGGGCAACCTCGATCCCCAGGCCGGCGATCTCGCCGTCACCGCGGGTTGGGGTCACGCCGGCAAGGGTGGCGTCACCATGCCGGGCAAGGGAAAGATCATTCTTAGACCGTACTCGCCCGAAGAGCGGGCGGCCATAGAGCAGGGGGCTGAGGCCCTCGGACTCAGCGCGGAGGAGGCGCTGGACCTTCTGGGGGATCAGGCGGTGGACGTCTACCTGAACGACGTCGCCTACTGGCGATGCGTGCCGGCGGGGGTGTGGAGTTACACCATCGGCGGATATCAGGTGATGAAGAAGTGGCTGAGCTATCGGGAGAAGGCGCTCCTGGGGCGGGACCTCAAGCCCGAGGAGGTGCGCGAGGTCATGCGGATGGCCCGGCGGATCGCGGCCATCCTGCTGTTGCAGCCCCAGCTCGATGCGAACTACCTGGCGGTGAAGGGCAACACGTACGAGTGGGAGCGGGAGTCGTAGTGTCTTCACAACTACAGCATTGCATCGTACCCGCAGGTGCGACGAGGTCTTGGGGTGAACGCAGGTGAGCGTATTCGAGGGACTCGAGCACGTACGCATCATAGGAGAGGGCGCATTCTCTACCGTCAGCGAGTACCGCAGTAGAGAATTCGGCGGGACACTCGCAGTCAAGCGGCTCAAAGCTAGCCACGCGAAGAACGAGGAGTACGTCCAGCGATTCAGACGCGAAGTGGAGCTGCTGAGGGCTCTGGCTGGAACTCCCTACATAGTGGACCTGATCGACGCAGATCTAGAAGGGCCGGTTCTTCGCTACGCCATGCCGCGCGCGAGAACGAATCTGGCAGGCCTGCTCCGAGCGCGCAACAACCAACTGGAGCTCACAGACCGGTTAGCGCTTTTTGAGCAAGTCTTGGCGGGCATGAAGGCTGCACACGCGAAACAGATCCTCCATCGCGATCTGGCGCCGAGCAACGTGCTGGTCTTCGGCACTGAGGATAGTGTGCAGCTTGCCATCGCGGCTTTCGGCCTGGGCAAGAGTCTTGCTGACATTCAGTCAGCGACACGATCGAGCGTTGCTTCGCTGGGGCAACTCTACTTCGTGGCTCCCGAACGAATTCGCCGAGGAGTATCTGCTCTGCAAGGAGCTACAGCTTCGCCCTCCAACGCCATCTGACCAATGGACTCTTCGGGAGAGATTGGCAAGTGGTGAGCAGGTGGCAGGCCACAGGAGCTGCTCAAGATGGTAGTTGAAGGGAAGACGGACGAGCACATCTACTATGACGTGATTGCGCCTGCTCTGGAGTACCTGGAGAAGGATGACAACCTCCGGCAGTTCCTTGCGGCCTTGGGCCCTTCCGAGAGCGCGTTCGTTGATGCCTTGCGGGAACGTTTACGCGAATGCTACGGCACCACCGGATGGCCGTTCTCCTCAATGAACTGGTTTGGGTCATTCTTGCTTCAGGTGTTCAATGCCGCACGAACGCACGACGCACGGCTAACGTGTCTGGAAGAACTGTGGTTTCTGGCGTATACGGTCGACCAATGGGCAGTACAGAGACTTGTCCATGGTCTCATCAACAACGGCAACATACCGGAGGACCTCGCGGTCGACTTCGCCATGGCGATAGCCAAGAGCGAGGTGCATGCGCAGAAGCCGGAGTTCAGCAGGCTAAGGATGCATCCTGCCATAGAGAACGCCATCAATTCACTTGCCTGGAGTTAGTCAACTGACGGAGCCAATCGGCTTGGCCTACCAGCTCGCCGGCTTGTTGATGACCCGCCCGGCGCTCGACCTCAGAGACGGGGGGAACTGATTCTGAGAGTAGTAGCGCAAGCGGTTTGCGTCGTACACTACGTCAACAACGTTCCTGAACACGCTGCCTCGGTCGGTGCGGATTCGTATCACCGCCAGCCGCTTCTTGAAGCGCTCTTTAACCAGCGTGATCGGTTCGAGTAGGTCGGAGTCATCTGAGACCACGACCGCGGTATCGAACGCGTCGTCGAAGGCATCCAGGAGTAGCCAGGAGTAGATACGTCGCAAGGTTGACGTCGGAGCCCTTCTCTTCAGTGATCAGCACCTCGACGGCCGGCTGACAATGAGCAGCTGGATCGGCCACGGGGCGCATCTTAGGACGGGTTGAGAACGTTCCCATGTGGATGGTGATCTCCGGAAGTGTGCGCAAGGCCTGGATGTACGCCGCCTGACGTGCCGGAGCCCCAGGGTCGGCACCGCTGGGCTTCACCCGCGCTGTGAAGTACCTCACCATGTCGATATGGTGTCCCTTGGAGAGGATGTCCTGGCAGAACCCGACCAGGTTCAGCCACCTATATCCGCCGAACGGGCCCTCCCGGAAGGCGCCATAGTAGAGGTTGAAACCGTCGATGTAGACTCGCGTGCGATTCGTTGACATCCGGGTCTCCCGGCCGTATGATGCAGATGCTACCCCTAGGCTATATGCCTAGGGCGCGAAGCCGCCCTCGGGCGGTTTTCGCATTCCTGGGACTCGTTCATCGAGACTCGACCCATGCTACATGCTGCCTCCAGGCCTGTGGAAGGCCCAAAGCGGGAGCATTGACGTGTCCTTGTTCAGATCCCCTGATGCTCCCGAAGTGACTGGCTCGCCGGCAGCTACGCGCAGTCAAGACTTGCCAAAAAGACAAGTGACTAATATACTACTTGTCAGTCTAGTGGAGGTCAACAATGATGGAGGGAGACGGTGTCCAAGTTGGTCGGCGCATCCGTGAGGAGCGGGAGCGCCTGGGGAAGAGGCTCGAGGAGGTTGCGGGGGCAATAGGAGTGAGCGAGTCGTACTTGTCGCGCATCGAGCGCGGCGAGCGCGGTCTCGACAGTCTCGTGTTGAGGAGGATCGCGACGGAACTGCAGGTGTCGATGGACCGGTTCTTCATCCCGACGAGTTTCGAGAGTGTGCACGCCCGCTCGGGTGAGGGGTCGGCAGCGGCCTTGAAGCCGATGATGGAGTGGGGTCGCAGGATCCAGGACGATCTCGAGTTCGTTCTGCGTGAAGGCGGCAGGCGTGCGCGCTGAGCCTCCGTATCTGCAGGGTGAGAGGGCTGCCCGGGCGCTTCGGCACGAGCTCGGTCTGGGCTTCGCTCCTGTGGATATCTGGGAGGTGGTCCGCCGAAGGGAGGTCTTCGTTGCCTTGCATGACTTTGGCGAGACGGGTGGTGACGGACTCTACGTGTGGAGGGGGGGCGAGGTAGCAGGTGTCCCGCTGATCGTAGTCAATTCTGTCAAGCGGCCGTCGCGTCAGCGCTTCACGGCAGCTCACGAACTCGGCCATCACGAGATGCATCGTTTCGAGGCCGCCGACGTTCTCATTGCGGACGAAAAGGTGGGTACGGACGGTGACGAGCGCGAAACCGCCGCCAATGCCTTTGCCGCGTATCTGCTGGCGCCCACCGAAGATCTGCGCGACTCGGTCAAGGCGCTGGGTGGTCCTCCTACTCCGGCCGGCCTCGTGAGCCTCATGAGGCGGTATGGTCTGTCGTATGAGGCGTTAGCGTACCGGCTGAGAAATGCCGGTTTGATCGGCCAGAAGGCTCTCGATGCTCTGCGGGCGGCCAGGGAGGGTCAGGTCGCCCGGCTCATGAAGAGGCAAGGTTTCGACGAGTACTCGATCTTCCCTCCGCCCACGGAGATCCCTGAAGTGCTGTCGCGAGAGGCTATGAGGCTGTTCAAGGACCGCGTCATATCGGAAGCACGCCTGGCCGAGTTGCTTCAGACGACGATCGACGAGGCGCTTGACGCCGTACGCGACGCCGGCATGGAAAGATCAGCGGAGCCCGACTTCGACGAGGAGGCGGTCAAGGAGCTGCTCGGTTAGTGGAGGTTTCAGGCCAGGATATAGTCGCGCTTTCCAAGGGGCCCGGCTTTGTCTGCCTGGATGCGATGGTGCCCATTCACTTCAACAGGGTCGGACGCCTGCCCCTGCTCTGCGAGTGGTTCGGCCCGATGGTGTTCACCGCTAACGTGATCATGGAGGAAGAGATACGGGGCGCACTCAGCCGCCACCCCGAGAATCAGGCCATTGTTGACTCCGACTGGCTGGTGTCGGTGCCCGTGGATGAGATCGAATACATCGAACTCGTCGCATCCCTGCGGAAGCGGTGGGGAAGCCGGGACGACCGGGACCGCGGCGAGGCGGAAGTTGTCGCGCTCTGTCGAAGGCACGGGTGGACGGCCATCATGGACGATGACGTGGGGCGCAGCGCTGCAAAGGAACATGCGGTGCCCCGCGTGTACATGCTCACGACCATGATCGCAGCGGCGAGTTGCGGCCTGATCGCACCGCAGGCGGCTTGGAAGCTGCATTGTTCCATCGAGCAGACCCGGAGACGCGCCATGCTGACCGCTGACGAGTGTCACAGGTCTGTGTTCATGAAGTGTATCGAGCAGTTCGTCCAAGTCGGTGAGAAGATGGGCGACCGTCGCTGGCCGTATATCCTGGCCAAGCGGGGGCTCGATGACCTCGTTCTTTGGACGCGGAAGAACACCTAGTTGCAGACGCCGGTCGGACGCCTTGCGGGCGCGGTTGATGCGCCGGAACGTCAAAGGCGCGGGCACAGCGGCAGCACTCACGCATACTCACTCGGACGAGACCTGCGACTTGCTGATGGTCACGGTGGCCGGCCCGCTCGATCCCGAGGCCGGCTATCTCGCCGCCGCCCCGAGTCGCGGATTATGTTATCATGTGATAACGGTATCGGCGAGGCATGATTGGCCGAGCGGTTCAGAGTCACCCTGTTCTTGAGCTTGATGAAGGCGGCTGCCACGAGTCAGTTCGTGCTCGTTCAGCGGAAGAAGAACCTCGATACGTTGGCGTTGCTGGGCATCGGCTTGGCGGAGGCGAAGGAACGCGTGCTCAGTCTCGTACCGGATGACCACGTGAGTGGGCCGACTTCCGATGAGAAGCGGCCCAGTGACGAGGTCTGGGTGTTTGGTCTGCGAGTGGAGGGCCAGGAGATCTACGTGAAGGTCTGTGTCATCACGGAGCCACTGCTGTGTACATGTATCTCGTGCCATCATCCGGAGCGGCCGCTTTCGTATCCTCTGCAACCGCCGAGCGACTAGGAGGGATGTCGTGAACACGGCTTTCTGCATCAACTGTCGGAGTTCCGTCGCAGCGACTATCGAAGCGCGAAGGGAGACGTTTCCGGTCCGGGGCGAGGACATCGAGGTCGAGACTCAGGTGGCGGTCTGTCCAGAGTGTGGAGAAGACCTTTCCATCGAGGAACTGGACATTCTGGCGCTCGAGAAGGCGTTTACGGAGTATCGACGTCGTCATGGCCTGCTGTCGCCCGAGGAGATTCGGCAGATCCGGGAGAAGTACGGCCTGAGTCAGCGCGCGTTCGCCTTGGTGCTCGGCTGGGGTGAGATCACCGTGCATCGATACGAGATCGGTTCTCTTCAAGATCCGGCTCACGACACCCAGTTGCGCATGGCTGCCGATCCAAGCAACATGGCGCTGCTTCTATCCACGAACGGCAGCCGGCTGACTGCAAGGCAGAGGGCACGGCTGGAGTCTGCGCTGGCAGGCCAGGAGAATGCCGTGGCCACCGCCCTGGGTCGGCGGTGCTGGTCGTTCATGACGCGCGCAGCCGATGAGTACAGCGGTTTTCGGGTCTTTGACGAGGACAAGTTCGCGGAGATGGTCATGCACTTTGCCGGTTCATCCGGGGCGTTCCGTACGAAGCTCAACAAACTGCTGTTCTACGCGGACTTCCTGAATTTCAAGCAGTCCGCCGTCTCGATCTCGGGAGCGCCCTATCTGGCTTTTCAGCGCGGGCCTGTTCCGCAGCACTATGATTGGATGACAGAGGACCTCGAACAACGCGGGGAGATCCAGACCACGGAATGGGCTTCGGGTGAGAAGTCGGGGGAGATCATCACCGCTCTGCGTCCAGCGGACATGTCGGTCTTCAGCGAGGCCGAGAGGCGCGTGCTCGAGTTCGTGTCGACCCATTTCGCACGCGCCACGTCCACAGAGCTCATGGAGCTGTCGCATGCCGAGGCGGCCTATACCGAGACTGCTCTGCGAGAGACGATCTCGTACCGGTGGGCTGAGAAGCTGAGTCTTTCGCTACCGGACTAGGTGAGCCGAGGGTGCGGAACTCCCCAGCGTGACCGCCGCACGCAATCCGGCTGAGACGCTGGCCAGCTGCCAAACGCTGAGTCTGTGCCGCAGACTCAGCGCCAGCCTGAGGATCAAAACGCACTCTCAGGTGGCTACCGAGGTCATGTCCCTTCCGCCTCAGCGAAAGTGGCGCTGCCGTGCAGCAAGAGGTGGCCCATCTCGTGGAACAGCGAGCACCAGAGGATGTCGGCCCACTTGCCTCTGATGCTGGATAGGACGACCGCCCTCTGTTGCGGTGTCATCCAGAACGTCGCCCCCTCCAGCATCAGCGAGGACCTGGAAGAACATGCAGTGGCACATCGGCGAGGCTGGTAGGTGTGGAGCAACGGAGAGGGAAGTGCTGGAAGCCGTAGAGGGCCGCAGTGGTTATCATGGTTCTGGGCGTCAGTCGTAGAGGGGGTCTCAGACATGGATGAGAATAGGACGAAGGCCGGCGCCGAAGCCGAGGTGCTCGCCACTATCGCTGCGATGCCGGACGCCGACCGTGCGATGGCCGAGCGGCTGCACGAGATCATCCGGGCCAACGCGCCGGACCTGTCGCCCCGGCTCTGGTATGGGATGCCCGCCTATGCCAGGAAGGGCAAGGTCGTGTGCTTCTTCCAGAGCGCGGACAAGTTCAAGACGAGGTACGCGACGTTCGGCTTCGAGCACGAGGCGCACCTGGACGAAGGCTCCATGTGGCCGGTCGCTTTCGCCATCAAGGAGTTGACCACCGCCGACGAGGCGAGAATCGCCGCCCTTGTGGAGAAGGCGGTCAGCTGAAGCCGCGTGGGGCCGTGGGTGGTCCCGGCGGGGGCTCGACGCGCAGTCCGACCCCTGCATGCGGTAGGCCCCGGATTCCCGACCGCTCGCTACGAGAAGGGCAACCGCCGCTCGTAGTTGGGCGCCTCTTTGGTGATGGTCACATCGTGCGGGTGGCTCTCGGCCAGGCCTGCCGGCGATATCCGCATGAACCGCGCCTTCTTGTGTAGTTCTTCCACAGAGCCGGCCCCGGTGTAGCCCATGCCGGCCCGCAGGCCGCCGATGAGCTGGAAGACCATGTCGGATAGGGGGCCTTTGTGGGGTACCATACCCTCGATGCCCTCAGGCACCATCTTCTTCTGGTCCTCCTGGAAGTAGCGGTCGGCGCTGTGGCCCACGCTCATGGCGCCCACCGAGCCCATGGCGCGGTAGGCCTTGTAGCTGCGGCCTTCCCACAGGATGCGCTCCCCCGGGCTTTCGGTGGTGCCGGCGAAGAGCGAACCGATCATCACGCTGTGGGCGCCGGCGGCCAGCGCCTTCACCATGTCGCCCGAGTAACGGATGCCGCCGTCGGCCACGATGGGGATGCCGTACTTGTAGGCCTCTGCTGCGCACTCCGAGACGGCCGTGATCTGCGGGACCCCGCAGCCGGTGACTACCCGCGTGGTGCAGATGGAGCCGGGCCCGATGCCCACCTTGACGCTGTTCACACCCCGCTCGATGAGTGCCTTCGTGCCCGTAGCCGTGGCTACGTTGCCGGCCATGAGTTGGATCTCGGGATACTCCTCGCGGATCTTGGCGACCGCGTCGAGAACGCCCCTGGAGTGGCCGTGTGCCGTGTCTATGCAGATGAGGTCCACCTGGGCGTCCACCAGGGCTCGGACCCGCTCGGCGGTGTCCTTGGAGACTCCCACGGCTGCGCCAACGCGTAGGCGGCCCAGCTCGTCCTTGCAGGCGTTGGGGAACTCGATGATCTTCATGATGTCTTTGATGGTGATGAGGCCGCGCAGCTTGTAGTCGTCGTCGACCACCAGGAGCTTCTCGATCTTGTGGACCTTGAACATGTCGCGGGCCTGGTCGAGGTTGGTGCCCACGGGCACGGTGACTAGGTTCTCGGAGGTCATGAGCTGCGTGATGGGCTTGGTGAAGTCGGTCTCGAAGCGCGTGTCGCGGTTGGTGACGATGCCGGCCAGCCTGCCGTCGGGATGGATGATGGGGACACCGGAGATGCGGTACTCCTTCATGAGGGCTTCCGCGTCACCGTAGGTGGCGGTGAGGGGCAGCGTGATGGGATCGACGATCATCCCGGCCTCACTCCGCTTGACCTTGCGGACCATGTCGGCCTGGCGTTCGACCGGCTGGTTCTTGTGGATGATGGTGAGGCCGCCCTCTCTGGCGAGTGCGATGGCGAGCGCCGTGTCCGAGACGGTGTCCATGGCCGCCGAGAGCAGGGGGATGTTGAGGCTGACTTTGGACGTGACCTTCGTCCGGACGTCGGTTTCTCTAGGCAAGATCCCGGATGCCGCCGGGATGAGGAGGATATCGTCGAAGCTCAGTCCTTCACCGGCGATTTTACTGTCCCAATCGATCACGCCCGACCTCCTTTTCTCGTGATTCTAGCACCGGCCCTCGCCGTATGCGCGGGCGCACGGAGGAGTAGGCGGGCGGGTCGGCAGGCAGAGCGGAGCCCGGCCGGGGCTAGATCGCTATGTGTTTCTGGAGAACCCATCGTTTGTACGCACAATGTGCGCATCTTGCAGAGCCACTCCGAGGTCTATGCACGTTGTCTCTCCTTCAGCGACCGTCCGCCGGCGTCGCTATAGTGATATGGTCCGGTCGAGTCCTGAGGGGAGGCGCGTGAGATTCATCCACACTGCAGACTGGCATCTGGGCCGTCTGTTCCACAGCATCCACCTGACCGGCGACCAGCGCTTCACCCTGGAGGGGTTGGTCCGGGCGGCCGGGGACATGAACGTCGACGCGGTGGTCGTGGCCGGCGACGTGTTCGACCGGGCGGTCCCGCCGACCGAGGCCGTCGATCTGCTGGACGAGATAGTCGGTACTCTCGCCTTGGATCTCAGGATCCCGGTCGTCATGATCGCGGGAAACCACGACAGCGCGTCACGGCTGGAATTCTTCAGCGGCCTCGCCCGCAGGGCGGGTGTCTACGTCGTGGGCCGGGTTGGCGCTCGGCCACAGCCCGTCGAGATCCCGGCGGCCGATGGGACGAGCGTCCGCTTCTGGCCTCTTGCCTACACCGATCCGGAGACTGCGCGTTATGAGCTGGGCAGGGACGACATCCACTCGCACGAGGATGTGCTGGGGGCTCAGCTGGAGGTCATCGGTCCCGCTCTTGGCGGCGGGGCCCGCGACGTTCTGGTGGCCCACGCCTTCGTTTCGGGCTGCCGCGAGAGTGAGTCCGAAAGGCCGCTCACGGTGGGAGGCGCGGGCGCCGTGAACCGCTCGCTGTTCGAGCAGTTCGACTATGTTGCCCTGGGTCATCTCCACGAGCCTCAGGTCGCGGATGCGGGCAGGATCCGCTACGCGGGGTCTCTCCTCAAGTACTCCTTCGACGAACAGGCTCACGAGAAGTCCGTCTCTGTGGTCGACCTGGGGCCGTCGGGCCCGGCGGTGGTCGAGGAAGCGCGGCTTCCGATCAAGCGCGACGTGCGGCGGCTCAGGGGCGGGTTCGACGAGATCCTGTCTATGGAGATCGACCCAGCTCTCGCCGAGGCCTATGTGGAGGTGGTGCTGACCGATCCCGACCCGGTGCTCAGCCCTCTGGACAGACTGAGACCGCTGTTCCCGCACATCCTCTCGGTCAGGAGGGAGGCGGCGGAGGCCGGCGTGTTCGGCCCGGGCCCGACGAGCGTGGGCCTCAAGACACGGACCGTCCTCGATCTGTTCGGGGAGTTCTTCGAGGACGTCAAGGGGGCGCCGCTGAACGACTCACAGACGGCGGAGCTGGCGGCGGTGATCGATCGGCTCGAACGGGCCGGGCGGGAGGCGGGGCCAGCATGAGACCTGTGAGGCTGGTCATGCAGGCCTTCGGACCCTATCGCGGGCAGCAGGTGGTGGACTTCACCGAACTGGGCGTGAATCGCGTGTTCCTGATACACGGCGACACGGGCGCGGGGAAGACCACCATCCTCGACGCCATGGTCTTCGCTCTCTACGGGGATACGAGCGGCGGCGAACGACGGCCCGACCAGATGCGGTGCGACCAAGCCGCGCCTGATCTCCGTACCGAGGTAGCGTTCGACTTTCTGCTCGGCGACAGCAGCTTCCGGATCAGGCGCCGTCCGGCGCAGGAGGTCTTGGGGACTCGGGCCGGTTCCTTGGTCTCGAAACCGGCTGAGGTCGCTCTCTGGGAGCGCACCGGTTGCGCCGGATCCGAAGAGGGGAGACCGCTTGGCACCAAGATCAGGGAGGTGGATGCCCAGGTCGAAGGCCTGCTCGGTTTCTCGTGCGGGCAATTCCGCCAAGTCGTGGTGTTACCCCAGGGGCGATTCCGTGAGTTGCTGGCTTCGGGGTCCGACAGGCGAGAGGAGATCCTCAGGCAGCTCTTCCGCACCGAGCGTTTTCGAGAGCTGGAGCTGGCGCTGGCGGAGAGGGCCAAGTCCGTGAAAGGGAAGATGGATGTCCTGAAAGCGCAGCGGGAGGCGCAACTGGGTCTGGCGGGTGCGGGCGATGATGCAGAGTTGGAGGCCATGCTCGATGCAGCGGGCGCCCAGTCGCTCTTGGCGGCCGAAGCGGTGGAGAAAGCCGAGATCGTCAGACGTCAGGCGACCGAAGCACTCTCCGCCGCTGAGACAACCGAGGAGGCCCGGCGGGCAATGGAGGAAGCCCGAAGAGAGCTCGAAGCGCTCAAAGACCGGAGCCGGGAGATAGACGGGGCACGCCTGCGATTGGAGACCGGCTCACGGGCCGACAAGGTGCGGCCTTCGGCAGACCGACTCGGTGCCGCGACGCGCCGTCTGTCACAGGCTCGTGACGCCGCGAAGGCAGCCGCCGAAGCTCTTCTGGAGGCGCAGAAGGACGAACAGGCCGCGGTTGCGGCCCTCGCCGAGCAGGAGAAGCGCCGGGACGAGCGCCAGGGGCTGGCCGATAGGGTGCGCCGCCTCGAGGGTCTGGCCGACGCCATCAAGGCTTGGCGCACGGCAAGCGAGGAGCGCGATGAGGCCGAAGGACGGGCGATCGCGGCGCGAACGGCGCATGCAAAGCTGCAGGCGGAGGAGGACGCGGCCCGCGAACGCCTGTCCGCCCTGGAAGCAGACCTCGGGGAGGCAACAGCGGCCGCCCTCCGAATAGAGGGCGCGAGAAGCCGGCTGGAGGAGGCGAAGCGCAACGAGGAGCGCTGCCGGCGCCTTCAGGAAGCTATCGAAGCGGTCGCGCAGGCTGAACGCCACCAGGCGGAACTGGATTCGCTGGCGGCTGGGTCTCTGAGCCGCTATGAGAAGGCTCAAACCTGGTTGGCCGATATCGAGGAGCGATGGACATCCGGGAGGGCGGCTGCACTCGCGGCTGCGCTGGAGGAGGGAGAGCCGTGCCCGGTCTGTGGCTCCAGGGAGCACCCGGCGCCGGCCCGTCTCACGGCCGAGGACGTGTCCGACGACGCCCTGGAGGCGGCGCGCGCAGCGGCTGCCTCGACCAGACAGGAGTACGAGCAGGCCCGCGACACCGCCGCCGCCGCGCAGACCGGACTGGCCGGGCTTCGGGCGCGGGAGGCCTCCATCAGAGAGGAGTTGGGAAGCGGGGACCTCTCCTTGGAGAACGCTCGCAGCGCGACTGAACAATGTACGGCCGAGCTGGAGGAGCTGGCCGCTCGGGCCAACGTGGACGCACTCGATGCGGAGACCCGAGAGGCCGGGCAGCGCGTCGATGCGGCTGCCACCGCTACGCAGGCCGCTGCCCAGACTCTGGCGGACGAAGAGAAGGCGTTGGAAGGGCTCAAGGAACGTCTTAACGAGCGGGCCGCCGGTATCCCTGAGGATCTGCGGCCGGATGGAGCGTTGGAGGAGGCGCTCACGCGGTGCCGGGAGGCGCATTGCGAGCTGGAATCCGCACTGGTCGCGGCACAGGAACAAGCAGCCGCTACCAAAGAGACGCGGATCGCACGGGAGACCACGGCAAGCAGCGCCGCCGCAGCAGCGGACAAAGCCGTCCAGGAGGAGAATACCTGCCGCGATGATCACCTGGCGGCTTTGAAGGCGCAGGGCTTCTCCGATCCAGAGGACTGGGAGGGTTGCCTTCTCGCCGAGGAGCAGCGAACGGAGCTGCAGCGGGTGGTCGACACACACCGGGATGCTCTGCAGCAGGCTACGGGGAGACTGAGGCAGGCCGAGCTTGCTTTGGAGGCCCAACCGGAAGCGCAGGATGTCGCGAAGCTTCGGGCGTGTGCAGAAGAAGCCGGCGGGCAGTACACGGTGGCCGTGACTCGGCACGCGGACGCGAGAGGCCTGGTGGCGAAGCTCGAGGGCGTGAGGCGGCGTCTGGCCGAGATTGACGGCGAGGCGGAAGACGTGCGCCGGGAGCACTCCACCGTAGGCGTTCTGGCTGAGGCGGCGAACGGACAGAATCCGAACCGCATCTCGTTCCAGCGGTGGGTGCTGGGAGTCTATCTGGACGAGGTCCTTGTGGCTGCGAGCCGGAGGCTCTACACGATGAGCAAAGGGCGTTATCGACTGGAGCGGCAGCGGGAGGCGGCGAGCCGCGGCCGGGCGTCGGGACTGGATCTGGCGGTGTTCGATGAGTTCTCGGGCGCGTCGCGGCCGGCGGTGACTCTGTCGGGGGGTGAGAGCTTCCTGGCTGCGCTGGCGCTGGCGCTGGGCCTGGCCCAGACCGTTCAGGAGCACTCCGCCGGTACTCCGCTGGAAACGATCTTCGTCGACGAGGGATTCGGCGCCCTCGACGCCGATGCCCTGGAACTGGCGGTCGACGCGCTCATGGAGTTGCAGATCAGCGGCCGTCTCGTGGGCGTGATCTCCCACGTGCCTGAACTCAAGCAGGTGATCCCCGCGCGACTCGAGGTGCGGGGTGGACCGGCCGGCAGCTCGGCCCGCTTCATCGTTCCGTAACCGGGCATGAGCATCGATACGGTCATATTCGATCTGGACGGCGTAATCATCGACACCGAGGAGGAGTGGAACGCTGTGCGTCACGAGCTGGCCGAGGCACACGGCGGGCACTGGAACGACGAGACCGACCAGGCCTTCCTGATGGGGGACAACTCGATGCAGTGGGCGGCTCGAATGCGCGAAGTGAACGAGGTGCGGCTTTCCGACCAGGAGATATACGACGGCGTCATCGGAGGGCTGCGGGAGCGGTACGCCCGTCATCTTCCCGTCATTCCCGGCGCCAAGGAGGCCATAGTCGCCCTAGCTGACGGGTATCGTCTCGGCGTGGCCTCTTCGTCCCCTTTGGAGCTCATCGAGTACGCGCTGGAGTTGGCCGGGGTACAGGAGTACTTCGACGTCGTGGTCTCCTCCGACGAGGTAGCGCGCGGCAAACCGGAGCCCTTCGTCTACCTGGAAGCCTGCGCGCGGCTGGGCTCCTCGCCTGGACGCTCGGCGGCCGTGGAGGACTCCACGAGCGGCATACAAGCCGCGCACAAAGCCGGTCTTGCTGTGATCGCGGTGCCCCATCGTGTCTATCCGCCGTCCGCTCAGGCGCTTGCGCTGGCCGACGTCGTCCTGGGCTCCATCGGCGAGCTAACGGGCGATGTGGTCGTATCGCTCAGGCGGGGTTGACGATGGTCCGCATACTCGAAGATCTCGACATTCCCGAAGGGGAGCTCACCTTCACGACCTCTCGCAGCAGTGGCCCGGGCGGTCAGAACGTCAACAAGGTGAACACCCGGGTCACCCTGCTCTTTGAGGTGGAGTCGCCCTCCTTGTCGGAGCAGCAGCGGCAGGCGGTGCGCACGCGTCTGGCAGGGCGCATCAACCGGGAGGGTGTCCTGAGGGTGGTCTCGCAGCGCCACCGGACCCAGCTCGCCAATCGCGAGACCGCGGTGCAGCGTTTCGCCGATCTTCTGCGCGAGGCGTTGGCGGAGGAGCCGGAGCGAGTCCCTGTGAGGCTACCCGAGACGGTGAACGAGAAGCGGCTGGAGGCGAAGCGCCGCCGGTCCCGGACCAAGCGGGAGCGGATCGTGGATCTCGACGAGGAGTACTAGAACTCGGTGATGTTGTAGGGCGCCGCGCCCGTATGGAACATCGCATCGGCCCGCGCGATGGCTCCGGCGCGTAGTTCCTGTACCCGGCCGGCGGCCGCCAAGGTGGCGAACGAGACCCCGCCGAGATAGGCCGAAGCCAAGGCTTGCACCGCGAGGGCGAGGTCGGGTGTGGCTTTGGTGCGGGCGCATCCGGCTGCTGATGTGCCCGCGCCCGGACCGTCGGCGCGGAGCGCGTAGCGGGCTCTGCGCCCGGCCGGAAAGCTCTCCGTCACCTCCAGGACCAGCTCTCCCGGGCATGAATACGCACGCGCCTCCAAGGCTCGGGGTACGTCGAGCAGGCGCAGCCATAGGAAGTCGCCCACCGCCTCCACCTTGAGCTGCCGCAGGTCGGTCAGCAGCCAGCGCAGCGGCTCGTCCACCCGGCCTCTCCAGCAGGTGATGGTTGTGGCCAGATCGGTGCCGATGATGTAGTCCCAGAGCGCCCGGTAGGTGCCGAGGTCCGCGGCCACGAGTTCCACCACCCTCACTTCATAGGCCGGTGTCTCTCCCGACCACTCCTCCTTGACCCGGTAGCTCACGTAGCCGTCCGGTTCGCCCGGCACGGTCTCGTGCATGCAGTGGAACATCCTGCCCGCGCCCTCCCGGTTCGGCGTGGGGTCGCCGAAGTACTCCTGCCACAGGCCGGCCGAGCGTCTCACGGTGCCGGGCTGCCGCAGTCGCAGGCTGTCGAAGATGGCCGGAAGTCGTGTGGCGGCTTCGTCAACGTCCAGCAGGGTGATACGGCCCGCGGAGGCATCGTCCACCGGCGAGGAGAACTGGGCACGGGCACGTTCCAGGCGGAAGCTCGCGAAATGAGTCGCCGGTCCGTAGCCGAAACGGCCATAGATGTTGCCCTCAGATGCGCCCAGTCCCGAGATCGTCTCTCCCCGCTCCGCCATGTCGGCCGCCTGGGCGAGCATGAGCCTTCGCAGCAGTCCGCGGCGGCGATGAGTCGGGAGGGTGGCTATCCATGTGACCCCTCCCATAGGAACGGATACATGCCCGGGAAGGGTGAGTTCGAGGGAGAGGACGGCGGAAGTGGCCACCAGCCTGCCTTGTTCGAAGGCGCAGAGGGAGCGTTCGAAGGGGAAGCTAGCCTGATAGGCCTTGACGTCGTCCTCCGTGCACTCCTCGGCGAAGGCGACACTCATCAGCTTCACAGCGGTGGGGAACTCATCCTCCGCGATCGGGCGTATCTCTAAGCCGTCCATATCCCCCCCGAAGCTAGCGCAGAAGGCAGCCGTGCTCCTGCAGGTGCGCCTGCCACTCGGCCTCGCTCGGTTCGCCGCACTTGCGGAGTAGCTTCGCCCACTCGTCGTCGACCCAGGCCTCGATGTTGGCGAGCGCCCATTCGTTGCCCGCCTTGAACAGATGGGCGAAACGGCCTTGACGCTTGAGCCAGGGCACGAGCGGCAGCTTGTGGTGGGGCCGGTAGGTCAGACGGTACTGCCCGTCCTCGCACTCGAAGAGCGGCCAGTAGCAGGTGTTCACCGCTTCGCGGGCCAGGTCGATGCTCTCCGCCCCGTCCGAGCGCCAGCCGCGCGGGCAGGGGGAGAGGATGTTGAGGAACGTGGGACCGTCCGTGGCGAGCGCCTTCGCCGCCTTGCGGACCAGGTCGCGCGGATCGTGCGGCGAGGCTTGAGCAACGTACTTGAGGCCGTGGGCGATCATGACCTCGGTGAGGTTCTTGCGGTTCTGTAGCTTGCCGGCGGATTCCTCGCCCACCGGGCTGGTGGTGGTCCAAGCACCGGTCGGCGTGGCGCCGGATCGCTGGAAGCCGGTGTTCATGTACGCCCCGTTGTCGTAGCACACGTACAGCATCTTGTGACCGCGCTCCATGGCTCCCGAGAGGGACTGCAGGCCGATGTCGTACGTGCCGCCATCGCCGCCGAAGGCGATGAACTTCACGTTCTCGTCTATGGCGCCCTTCTTCTTGAGAGCCCGGAAGGCCGTCTCTACTCCGCTCAGCGTGGCGGCGGCGTTCTCGAACGCCGTGTGGATGAAGCCACCCTTCCACGAGGTGTACGGGTAGATGGTGGTGCTGACCTCCAGGCACCCGGTAGCCGCGGCGACCACCACTGGGTCGCTGGCGCCCATCAGGACCTGACGGACGACGATAGGGGCGCCGCACCCGGCGCACATGCGATGGCCGCCCGCGAGCTGGCTGCCCTGGTC
The DNA here is from genome assembly GCA_964592075.1 of uncultured Gaiellales bacterium. Taxonomy (GTDB): domain Bacteria; phylum Actinomycetota; class Thermoleophilia; order RBG-16-64-13; family RBG-16-64-13; genus RBG-16-64-13. The sequence goes on along the minus strand of CAZQDY010000012.1, from coordinate 693 downwards.
GACCAGTTCGAGCCATCTGCGGCGGGCCTGTTCGAAGTCGTTCGTCTGCTCGAGGGCGTCCACCGGGCACACGTCGACACAAGCGCCGCACAGGATGCAGCGGCTTTCGTCGACCCGGAAGGAGCTCAAGGCCCTCTGGTTGAAGGTGAGCGCGCCGGTGGGACAGGCGCTCACGCAGCGGCCGCAGCTGATGCAGTCCGCCAGTTGGAGGGCTTCGCTGTAGGGCGTGTCGACCTTCATGGTGAAGCCGCGTCCGGTGAAGTCGTAGCAGGCGGGGCCCGCCACGTCGCGGCAGACCCGCACGCAGCGGCCGCAGGAGATGCAACGGTCCATGTCGCGCCTGATGAAGGGGTGCTCATACTGGGGCTCGACATCGCGGACGCGACAGTCCTTGGCGACCAGTTCGTTGGCGGTGATGCCGTACTCCACGCCGAGACGCTGCAGATCGCATTCCCCCAGACTAGGGCAGACGCACTGCAGGCAGCGCTGGGCCTCCGCCTGGGCGGCCGCGGCGCTGAGACCCTTGTCAACCTCTACCTCAAGTGAAGCTAGACGCTTCGCCCTGGCGGCCTTGGGCATGGTGGCGCGGGCCGCAGGCTCGGCGGCCGCTCCCATCTTCAGCCAGACCGGGGCGCGCTCGGCCAGACGAGATCGGAAGAGCGTCGTGTAGGGAAAGAGTGTAGGATAGGGTGT
>CAZQDY010000011.1:49771-53378 GCA_964592075.1 uncultured Gaiellales bacterium | reverse complement strand
TGCGGGAGCTCCCCGACGGCGCCTACGATCACTACCGGGAGCGCACCTACAACCGCCTGGAACGCCGGGTGGGATGGATCCTCCTCTCGGTCGGAGCGATGGTGCTGGTGGGGTACGGCCTCTACGAACTGGTGGTGTTCCTGGTCTCGGATGGGGAACTGGCCTGGTGGATCCGGGCCGCCATCGGAGCGGCATGTGTGGGACTGGCAATACTCCTGATCTCAGTGGTCAGGGAGCGCATATTCGTCTGGAAAAGAGATCCGTACAGGGAGGTCGAGAGATGATCGTCAGCACGATCGAGGGGGTACCGGGCCGCGAGGTGCAGGAGATCCTGGGACTCGTCCGCGGCAACACCATCCGGGCCCGTCACGTCGGCAAGGACATCGTGGCCGGCCTGCGAAACATCGTCGGTGGAGAGATCACCGAGTACACGAAGCTCATGGGCGAGAGCCGCGAGCAGGCCGTCGACCGGATGATCGCTCAGGCGCAGGCGCTTGGCGCCGACGCGATCATCGGCGTACGCTTCACCACTTCCATGGTGATGGCCCAGGCTTCGGAGATACTCGCGTACGGAACGGCGGTGCGGTTGAAATAGCCGGTGGCGGCTGAATGCCGGTGACGGTTGAAGTGGCCGGAGGTGACGGCGCCCCCGGTCCTCAGAGGTGCTTGTCGAAGACCGCCTGCAACCTCATCAAGAACTCGGCCGCCTCGCTGCGCGAGATCGACTCCTTCTCCGCCCATCCCGCTTCGGGACGGATCTCGAACCCCTCCACGATCCTGGCCAGCTCCTCCGGTTTGAGGGCTGAGATCCGTGCCCTCAGATCGCGGGCTTCCTCCTCGGTCGTCCCCAGCCCGCGTTGCACGGCTCCCGTCGGAAGCAGCCGGATGATCATCCGGGCCGCCCAGGCCTCCGCGTCGCGGGCAAGGATCGGATCGGCCGCGTTGAAGGCTATCTTCGTGTCCTCGTCCGGCCATGCCAGGACGATCCGGCTCTGGTAGGCATGGATGGCCTTCTCGCGAAGCGACGCGTCCAGATCGTAGTAGAACGTGTCGGGGACGTCCCCGCTCCCGGCCGGGATGCGCTGCACCCGGTCCAGCCACACGAGTAACTCACCCCTTCTGACGGCCTTCCCGGGCAGGAATGAGACCTCGTTTGCTTCGTTCGGCACCAGTTGGACGATACCAGCGCGGACCACGTCGACGATGTAGTCACCGCGAGGATCGTCGATTATGTCGACGACCCGCGCGTTGGCGCTTGGACTGCTGATGCCCGTGGACGTGGTTGTTCTCGCGATGGTGGTGACGGTCGTCTCATCGCCGGAGAACAGCGACAGCCCTCCGTACCAAACCAGCCACACCGGCACGCCGACGGCCAACGCCAGGAACCCGATGACGATGCCGGCGATGGCCAGCCATTCGCGGATGGGTCTGCTCCTGCGCGGAGCCTCCTCGTAGGCCTCAGCCGTCTCGTAGAAGGGAGCCATCGGCTCGAGCGCCTCGTCAGGCAGCAGGTCGGCCGTTTCGTCGGGTATGGCCGCCGCCATGCCGGCGGAGTCGCGCTTTCGGACAAGCTTGCGGAGGACCGATCCGCGCTTCGGTTCAGGGCTCTCGGGGGCGACTATGGGCTCGGGCGTGCCGAGAGGCTCGACGACAGGCTCGGCGGGCTCGGGCACGGAGTCGGGGCCCGCCTCCACCTCGAGAGCCGGCGCGAGGGCTTCAGCGATCTCGAGAGCCGGCTCGGGGACGGGCACCGGGCTCGCGTCGGGGCCCAGTTCGGGAGCGGGACCGGCCAAGACGGCCGGGGGTGCTTCGGCAGGCAACTGTTCCACGGGTGGTGCTTGTGGTTCCACCGGCACGTCTGGGAGCGGCGCCTCGGTCAGCGGCATTCCCGGCGACTCCTCGGCCGGTGCGCCGACTGTTCCTTCAGCGGGGGCGACAGGGGGCGTCAGCGAGATACCGTCGGAGAGGCCGCGCTTGCGACCGAGCTTGCGCAGCTTCGATCCGCGCCTCTGCTCAGCAGCAGGCTCGAGTCCCGGCTCGGCGGCGGGTTCCGGCGCCGGTTCGACGGCCGGTTCCAGGACCGTCTTGTCGGCGTCAAAGGCGGCATCGGGCTGCGCACCGACATGGTCATCAAGAACCGCTAGGGGCTCCTCCACCTGGGCGGCCGCGGGCGCCAGGGAGAGGCCGCGCTTGCGGACGAGCTTACGCAGCTTCGATCCGCGCCCGGGCTTGGCTGATTCCAGAGTCGGCTCAGTGACGGAGTCGGCTTTCGGCGACTCGATGACCTCGTCGACCTCGGAGGCCTCCGCGACCGTGTCTGGCCAGGCGGGCCATTCAGGCAGCTCCGGCCCCTCAGGCGCTAAGGGTTCTGCAGCCTGGGTGGCGCCGACAGGCTCTGAGACGGCCACAGGTCCGACGACCGTATCCGCCGGTTCGTCGGGGGCGACGGGGGACTCCGCCGACATGTCGTCTTTCCGTGCGACCTTTCGGAAGAGCGATTTGCGCTTCGGGCCGGCGGCCTCCGGGGTCGGCTCGACGACGATCTCGGCAGAGAGCGACTCTTCAGGCGCGCCCCGCTCCGACGACTCGGCGGCCACTTCTGTCTCCGCCGGTTCCGCAGCCACCTCGACGACAGAGGCCTTTGCGGCCGTGTCGACGTCGGAGACCTCTGCGACCGTGTCGAACCGGTCGGGCCATTCGGGCACCGCCGGCTCAGCAGGGGCGATAGACTCCGCGGCCTGGCCGGAATCGATGAAAGGCTCCACGGTGGTCGCGGGCTCGACGAGCGCATGTGCCGGTTCATCGGGGGCTACGGAAGGCTCCGTCCGCGTGTCGCGCTTCCTTGAGACCTTCCGGAAGAGCGACTCACGCTTCGGACCGGCAGCTCCTAAGGTCGGCTCCACGACTGTCTCGACCGAAGGCGACTCGTCCAGCGTGACCTCGTCGGGCATGCCCTCGTCCGGCGCATCAGGGGCCATGCGTACCTCGGGCGGCGCCGCGGCCGCGGCCGTCTCGAGAGGCTCGGCGAGCGGCTCGACATGAACGGTGTCCGTCGCTGTGCCCGTCTCGATGTCCTCGGCGTCTGTCCCAAACCAATCGGGCCATTCGGGAACGGCGGGCTGGACCTGCGCGCCAAATCGGTCGGGCTCAGCGGTGCCGGCGGGCTCGGTGAGCTCAGCGGTGCCGGCGGGCTCGGGCGGCGCCAGGGTAGCACCGGCGGTCTCGTCATCGAACGCCGGGGAGCTCCCGGAGGAGTCGCGCTTCCGAACAAGCTTGCGGAGGACCGATCCGCGCCTCGGCTCCGGGGCCTCGACGGTCGGCTCCGGGGCCTCGACGGTCGGCTCCGGGGCCTCGACGGTCGGCTCCTCGACCTCGGGGACCGACTCGGGCGCATTGGCGGTCGGCTCCTCGACCACTTCGGCCACAGGTTCAGCGGCGACCACCGGAGCTGGTTCAGCGGGGGCTTCCGGCACCGCAGTGAAGGCTGGCTCCGTAGCGACAGTGGTATCGACATCCAAGAGGTTGGCGGTCGCCCCGGTCTTTGGCTGATCTGAGGCAGGCGCCTCGTTCAACTCGGCGGTCTGCTCGGGCCAGGCGTCGAAGGCGG
>CAZQDY010000011.1:37706-49671 GCA_964592075.1 uncultured Gaiellales bacterium | reverse complement strand
CCGCGGCTATGGCGTCGAGCGTGGCAGCCGCCCTGGGCTGAGAGGGCGTGGCGGTCATAGCGGATGTCGGCTCTGCGGTGGCGTCGCTGCCCGTCCCGTCGACCGCCCCGCCGGTTGCGCCGGCTTCCAACAACTCGGCGGTCTGCTCGGGCCAGGCGTCGAAGGCGGCCGCGGCTATGGCGTCGAGCGTGGCAGCCGCCCTGGGCTGAGAGGGCGTGGCGGTGGTGACGGGCATATCGGACGGCCGCGAGACCACAGGCTTCGTCTCGGCTGCAGGCTTCGTCTCGGCTGCGGGCTTTGTTTCGGCTGCGGGCTTCGCCCCGGCCCCAGCCTTGGCCTTGCGCTCAGGCTTTGTCTTTGCTGCGCGCGTGGCCGCTGTCGGAAGCTCCGCCTTGGCTGCCGGCTTTGTTTCGGTCTTCTCCTTGGCCGCGGCCATGGCGGCGGCGGCCCTCAGCAGGGCAACGGCCCTCGCGCGCCCCTGCGCGAAGTCGGTGAAGGTCACCGCACGGAGATCCAGGGTCGATCTGTGCCGCGGTCCGTAGATCTCGGACATGACCTCATCGGCGCGGGCCCGCCAGTCCTTCAACTCCGACTCATGCTCGTCCGGCTTGAGGCGCTGGAGTTGCGTGATGAGCCGTTCGAGCATCTCGCGCCTTGACTGACCACTCGCTTCTGGCACGCACTCCTCCGCCTCGATGTGCATTCCGCGGTAATATCATCGGCGCGGCACCCGCTACGCATGAAGAAAAAGAAGGAACCAGGATCCGGCCCGCCCGGCGACGTGTAGAATCGCCTCGGGGCCGGTCGGCACCAGGTAATCGACGTGGTTGGGGAGACTGGGGACCTAGAGCGTGGGCCACGAGAAGGACGCGGGCGCCGACAGCAACGTCAACGGTATCATCGCGGGTGGCGGCGCTGGTGGCGGCGCCAACGGCGCAGGTGGCGGCACCAACGGCGCGGCTGGCGGAGACGTCGGCGCGAACGGGGGCCGCGCCAGGGGCCCGGCCGGGCAGAACCTGTGGACCAGGGGTTTCATCGTCATCTGGGTGGTCAACTTCCTGAACGCCGTGTGCTTCCTGTTGCTCATGATCGTCATGTCGAAGGTGGCCACCGACCGGTTCGACGCCTCCCCCGCCGTGGCCGGCCTCTCAGCGAGCATCTTCGTCATCGGGGCGTTCGTCACCCGTCCCTCCCTCGGCAAACAGATCCACCGGATCGGCCAAAACAAGACGCTCTACATAGGATCGATCTTGAGTCTGGCCCTGACCCTGGCCTACTTCGCGGTGAACAGCATCGAGCTCCTCTTGCTCGTGCGGTTCCTCCACGGCGCCGCTCACGGTACGGCCGCTCTCGCCGTGGGGACCATCGTAGCCGGCGCGGTGCCTCGGGAGCGGTATGGGGAGGGCATCGGCTACTTCACCCTGGGCCAGACACTGTCCACGGCTATCGGTCCCGCCGTCGGACTCTTGTTGATCCGGCATGGCGGCTTCAATCCGATCGTCATCACCTGCTCCGTCGCAGCTTTCATCGGCCTGGTGCTCCTCCCGTTCATGGGCATCAAGGACCTCGAGCTGACCGCTGAGCAGGTGGCCGAGACCGAGGGATTCAAGCTGAGCAACTATGTCGAACCCAAGGCGGTACCAATCAGTCTGGCTCTCATGGTCCTGTTCTTGTGCTATTCGAGCGTCTCGTCGTTCCTGGCCCTCTATTCCGAGGCAATCGACTTGACCACGGCCGCCGGGTTGTTCTTCCTCGTCTACGCCGCGGTCATCTTCGTCACGAGACCGTTCGTCGGACGGCGCTTCGATGAGAAGGGCGAAAACTCGGTGGTGTACGCAGCCATCCTCATCTTCGCCGTGGGTCTGGTGCTGCTGGCCGTGGCCAACCACAGCTCGGTGCTGTTGCTGGCGGCAGCTGTGATGGGTCTGGGCTTCGGCGCGATACAGGCCTGCGGGCGGGCTCTCGTCGCGAAAGTCACACCGCTGCACCGGATGGGGCAGGCCACATCCACCTTCTACATCTTCGGAGACACGGGGTTGGGGCTGGGGCCGTTGCTTTGCGGTCTGCTCATCCCCCTGACCGGCTACCGGGGCATGTACGGGGTGATGGCCGGCGTCGCGGTGGTGGCTCTGGCCGTCTACCACCTGCTGCACGGCAGGCGCGCAGGAAGCGTCGCGGCGGAACGAGCGGGCGGGTCGTAAGCAGGTGGGGGCCGCGCGCGGCTCCGGCTAACCGAGGCGCTCCTTGAGAAAGAACGTCACGTCGTCCATGGCTTCCGGACCCAGAGCCATGTGGATCATGCCTTCGTAGCAGCGGTACTTCACCGGCACTCCGACGGCCTTCAGCCTGTCGGCGTAGGCGCGGCCGTCGTCGCGTAGCGGGTCGTACTCGGCCGTCTGGATGAAGGCGGGGGGCAGCCCCGAGAGGTCGGGGGCTCGCAGCGGCGAGGCGTACGGATGACCGGCCTCGTCGTCGCTATTCAGGTAATGATCCCAGAACCACATCATCTCATCCTTCGTGAGCACGTAGTCCTCGCCGTTCTCGCAGTACGAATCGGTGTCGAAGTCGCGGTTGGTCACGGGCACGGTCAGCACCTGGCAGGCAATCGGCGGGCCGCCGCGGTCACGGGCCATGAGCGCCACCACCGCCGCGAGGTTGCCCCCGGCGCTCCCGCCACCCACAGCGATCCGCGTCCCGTCGCCTCCCAACCGGGCTGCGTTCTCCGCGACCCATCGCGTGGCGGCGTAGGCATCCTCGGCCGGAGCCGGGAACTTGTTCTCGGGAGCCAGGCAGTAATCCACCGACACCACGATGCAGCCCGCGCCGTTCGCCATCGTGCGGCAGTCGGCGTCCTGAGCCTCAACGTCTCCGACGACCCAGCCGCCGCCGTGGAAGTAGACCAGGACCGGGAGGGGACCGACCCCTGGAAGGGGACCGACCCCGGCCGGTGTGTAGACACGAATGGGGATGTCGCCTCCGGGGCCGGGGATGCAGATGTCCTCGACCTTGGCCACCGGAGGGCCGGGAGGCGCCATGGCGAACAACTCGCCGGACGACCGCCGGGCTTCTTCCACGGACAGGGAACACACGGGTTGGCCTCCGGAGGCGGCGTACTGTTCGATGAAGGCCTTGGCCAGGGGATGCAGGGGCATCCTGATCCCGCCTCTACGCGTCCGGCTGCACCAGCAGCAGCGGAGTCTCTTTCACCAGGTTGATCACGTTCTCGGTGACGCTCCCGAAGACGGTCTTGCTGAGGCCCGAATGTCCCCGGGTGGCCATCACGAGCAGCTGGGTGGGCCGGCTGGTGACATACTCCACGATGGCCGTGGCCGGGTCGCCGCGGAGCAGCTCGGTCCTTGCTGTGAGACCCATCCCCACCGCGGACTCGACCTTGCTGTCCAGATACTCCCGCATCCTGGCCTCATCTTTGTCATCCTCGAGCACGTGCAGCAGCACCACGTCGGACTCGGCGCCTCTGCGCTCCGCGATGCCGATAGCATGAGGGATCACCGCCTCCGACGGCTTGGAGCCGCTCAGGGGGATCACCATGTTCCTCTTGGGGAGCGTGTCGCTGATTATCTCCTCCCGAAGTCGCGCCGGGACCAGCCAGATGGGGACATTCGCGTTGTGCATGACCTTGGCTGCCACACTCCCGACATGCCAGCCCCTGGCGACAGAGGTGCCGTGGGTGCACATCATCACCAAGTCGACGTCGCCCTGTTCGATGTATTTCAGTATCTCCTCGGCCGGGTCGCCCACCACCACGCTGCCCCGCGCCTGGATGGTCTGCCCCATGCCCGTGTGACCGTAGCGAGAGCTTATCTCGTCGGCCTTCGAGCGGATGATGTCCACCTTCTGCTCGATGTAGGCCTGCCGCATCGGGAGTTGCCCGGCGTGCTCGGGTTCGCAGACGTGCAGGAGATCGAGGTCCACGTGCAGGCGCCCGGTCAGTTCGGCGGCATACCTGAAGACCATCTCGGACAGTTCGGACCCATCCAGCAGAACCAGTGCCCTCAGGTACATTTCGCCACCTCCGGAGTGCGAGCCATACTGCAGTTACTACTCTAGCATCCCGCCGAAGCCCGCGCCCCAAACACACCGGCCGGACTGCCCGAAGCCGGCGGGGTCATGCAGCCGGATCCCGGCGGCCGGCGGCTAGGTGCGCGCCTGTGCGCGCGACAATGGCAGTCCGATGATCGACCACAGGATCAGGGTGAGGACCGAGAGTCCGAGGATGAGACTACCCAGCATCTTGACCCTGTCCCAGAGCCCCAACGAGATGATGATCATGCCGATGCTCGATATGGCCATGTGCGAGGCACTCATGATCCCCGCCACCGAGCCCGAGTCTCCCTCGTGTTGCGAGAGCATCAGATGGGCGGCCGGAGGCCTCGAGCAGCTGAAGGCGATGGGCGCCGGAAGGTACGTCAGGATGAAGGCCCAGGGTCCCCGCCCGCCGAGAAGCAGGACGAGCAACCCGCCGATGGCCGTGAGAACGAAGCTCCAGGTGATGATCCTGTCGCGCGCCCACCTCCGTGAGAGCCACACATAGAGCTGCGCCCCGGCCGCCGCGCTGACCGCGAATATGGCGAAGAAGAGGCTGTAGGCCTGGCTCGAGACGCCGAAGCCTTCCTGGTAGATGTAGGACGATCCAGAGATGAAGGCCATCATGGCCATCCCAAGCAACGAGAAGATCAGAATCAGAGAAATGAATGCCCGGTCCTTGGCGACGACGCCCAGACGTTTGAGCGAGGCCAGTGGGTTGCCGGTGAGCTTCTCTGTCACGGTCTCCGTGTAGAGAGCCGACCCGACCACCACGAGCACACCCAGTATCGCCTGCGCGACAAACGCTCCGCGCCACGAGGTGAACCTCAGTATGAGGGCGCCGATGACCGGCGCCACCGCCGGGGAGAGGACGGTCATCGTCTGGATGACCGCGAGTATCACCTCGCGCCTCCTACCGTGATAGACGTCCTTCACGATGGCCGTGGCCGTGGCGACCGCCGCCCCGGACCCCAGGGCCTGCAGTACCCGGAAGACCATCAGCTGGAAGACGTCGTCCGCGACCGCGCAGAGGACGCCCGCCACCGTGTAGCAGGAGAGCCCCACCAGAAGCACGGCTTTGCGCCCGTAGCGGTCGCTGAGCGGTCCCCACACCAGCATGGAGACGGCATATACGATGAAGAAGAGGATGAGGGTGAGGTTGGTCTGATACTCGGGGACGTTGAAGTACTCGGTCATCCCGGGCAGGGCCGGTAGATAGAGATCGGTCGAGAGCGCCGGGAAAGCGGTCAGCGCAGCGAGGAAGATCACGAGCCCCTTCTTCCCCAGATACCTCTGCTGTGTGGTCACTTCGCTCTCCATCCGGCTCTCAAGTTAGCACAGCGATGCCGCATCCCGTCCCCCACCACGATGTGGCATACTCGCCTGACCCTACCCTTGTCACCACGCCTTGGAGGCTTCGATGAAAGACTTCAAAGACAAGATCCTCTTCGTCACGGGCGGCGCCTCCGGCGCCGGTCTCGGTCAGGCCAAGGTGTTCTCGGAGGCCGGCTGCAAGGTGGTCATCGCGGACGTCCGCCAAGACGCCCTCGATGAGGCCATGGCGTACTTCCGCGAAAGGAACGCTCCCGCCCACGCCATCAAGCTGGATATCACCGACCGCGCGGCCTACGCGGCCGCCGCGGATGAAGTCGAGGAGGTCTTTGGAAGCCCCCCTCAGTTGCTCTTCAACACCGCGGGCGTCAATACGTTCGGCCCCCCCGAGGCTTCCACCTACGAGGACTACGACTGGGTCATGGGGGTCTGCCTCGGAGGAGTGGTGAACGGGATGGTCACCTTCGTGCCGCGCATGATCAAGGCAGGCAAGGGCGGCTACATCGTGACGACCGCCTCCATGGGAGGCTTCTTCGGCGGCCCGATGACCGCCCCGTATTCCGCCGCCAAGGCGGCCGTCATCAATCTCATGGAGAGCTACCGCCTGTCGCTCGGCAAGTACGGCATAGGTGTGTCGGTGCTCTGCCCGGCAAGCATCAACAGCAACATCCACCATGCCACCGATACGCGGCCCGCGCATCTCGCCAACACCGGGTATCTGGTGGACGATCTGGCCGTCAAGACACTCCAGACCATCTATGAGTCGGGCATGGACCCCGAGGACCTGGCCGGATGGGTCAAGAAGGGCATCGAGGACGAGCAACTCTACATAATCCCTTACCCCGAGGACAAAGAGACTCTCGAGAAGCACTTCAAGCAGATCGTGGACTCTGTGCTCCCGGTGGAGGCCGATCCCGAGGGTGTGAGGAAGCGCCTGGAGGCGTGGGGCAAGGCTCGGGATGTCGCCGTAGAGGCGGCCAAAGAGAACCCCGACAAGCCCCTACAGCCCGGCTTCGGCAGGCCCAGGCCCGAGCTGGATTGGGTGAAGCCCCTCGAGATGACCGAGCCTCCGGCCGAGGAGTAGACGGCGGCGCCGCGGAGCGCCGCCGCCTCCGTCAGGCCATCGTCTCGCTGATCAGGATGAACGGCTTGATATCGGTGAAGTTGGGGATGTCGGCGTCGAAGACCGGGCTGTGCGGCGCCATGCGGGTCGCGACGTCCTCCATGCTGTCGAACAGCAGCCTCGCGATGGTGGCGTATTCGGGCATCGACCCGGGCTCCCTCGCGGAAAGGCCTTTGTCGATCGTCACTCCCTTGAGAGCGTCACCGACCTTCTCCTGAACCAGCGGGATATGCGTGGCCAGGTAGTAATCCATGTCGAAATGCTTGTCCGGCCCGTTGGGATACATCACGGTGAAAGCGATCATCACTGCCCCCTGTGTCGGCTGATCAGCTGAGAGTCGGTGGGTCCAAGATACCAGACGCCGCCGCCGGGACCCCCCGGGCTACTGGATGTCCTTCCCGGCTACCGTTCTCTCGCCGGGTACGAGAAGATGCTACGCGGAGACACGGACTGGGAGGCGAGATGATAGTAGTGACCGGGGCGACGGGACTGGTGGGCAACGTGCTTCTGCACGACCTCGCGGCCGAGGGTACGACAGGGCTGCGGGCGGTGGTGCGCCGGGGCAGCAGCACGGCCGTGCTCTCCGACATCGATATCGAGTTCGTCGAAGGAGACGTCCTGGACTCCGACTCCCTTCTCCGGGCCTTCGACGGAGCCGACGTCGTCTATCACCTGGCCGGCACGGTATCCATCGCCTCCGGCGGCTACAAGCAGCTCCGCAAAGCGAACGTGGATGGCACACGCAACGTCCTCGTCGCCTGCCGCCAGGCCGAGGTGGGCCGCCTGGTGTACGCGAGCTCGGTGCATGCCCTCGTGAGGCAGCCTCATGGGACCTGCCTCACGGAGACCGTGGCCGTCGATCCCGATCAGGTCCACGGCGCCTACGACCGCACCAAGGCCGAAGCCACCCGGCTCGTGCTGCAGGCGGCCCAAGAAGGCCTCGACGCCGTCGTCGTCTACCCTTCGGGGATCCTCGGCCCGTTCGACCATCGTCCCTCCCCTACGGGCGCTGCGATCGTGGCCTGCGGCAGAGGCCGCATCGGGGCCTACGTGCATGGCGGCTACAACTTCGTGGACGTGCGCGACGTCGCCCAGGGTCTTATGGCGGCGGCCGCCAAGGGCCGTTCCGGAGAGGGCTACCTCCTGACCGGTGACGAAATCTCGGTGAGCGACCTGCTTCAGACCGTCGCCCGTCTGGCCGGCACCCGGCCACCGCGACTGCGGCTCCCGCTCGGGTTCATCAAGGCCGTCAGCCCCCTCATCCCTGTCTACTACTGGGTCAGTAGAGAGCGACCTCTCTTCACCAGCTACTCGCTCGAGGTGCTCTCCTCCAACTGCCGGATGAGCCACGACAAGGCCACCCGGGAGTTGGGCTTCTCCCCTCGCCCTGTCCAGGAGACCCTGGAGGATGCGGTCCGCTGGTTCCGCGAACAGGGCATGATCTAGGGGCGGCGGCGACAAGGGGAGCGGCGGTGGCGCGGGCGGCCCTGGAGCGGCGGTGGCGCGGGCGGCCCGTCTAACGGCCGGTGTCGCCACCCCTGTCGTTGATCCTCACGGTCGCCGTCATCCCCCACCTCAGCCCTTGGATGGCCTCGTCGGGCGCGACTGTCACCCTGAACACCATCGTGCCCTGATAGGGAAGCGCGAACAGCCCCACCTCGGTCACCGTACCGGAGGCCGTGAGATCAGGCAGCGCGTCGAAGGTGAGCTCGGCGCGGGTCCCCTCTTCGATGCCGGCGACGGACGACTCGCTGAGGTCGTCCGTCTCGATCTCCCATGCGGAGAGGTCCGCGACCCTGGCCACCACCAAGGCCGGGACGACTTCATCGCCCGCCTTGACGGCCAGGTGGGCCACCGTCCCGGCGAAGGGCGCCGTGAGGCTGTGATCGGCCAGCGCCGACCGCGCCGGGTCGGCGCGGGCCCGGGCGGCGTCGAGTAGGGCGGCGGCTTTGGTCACGTCGGCCTCCGCGGCCTTCACCTCGGCTCTGGCTCCCCTGATCTCGGCGTTCACCACGTCGAACCTCCAGTCGGCCAGGTCTTCATCCATGCCGTCCTTGGTGGCTTCGGCCATCTTGACCGCTTCCTGGGCCGCTTGGACCACCGCTTCGGCCTGAGCCAGCGCCGCTTCGGCCGCCGCCACGTCGGCGTCGGCGGCGGCGACGGCGGCCTGCGCTGCCGTGTCGTCCAAGCTCACCAGCACCTGTCCCGCGGTGACAGTGTCGCCCTCCGCCACCGGGACCGCGGAGACCCGGCCGCCCACCGGGAAGGCGAGTTCGGCGCGCGTCACCGGCAACACGGTCCCGTCGGCCACGATCGTTCCGGTCTGGGCGACGGCCGTCGTGTCGGTGGCCGGATCGGATTCATCGCTGCAACCCAGACCCAAGGCGCCCACCAGCATTGCGGCGATGACGGCGGCTGCGATGGCGGTTGCGCGCTTCATGTCTGCTGCCCTTTCTGTCCTTCACTCATATGAGAGTGTCTCACGTACCGTGACACGCGCGGCCGCAAGTGCGGGCGCTAGAGTGGCGAGGGTCGAGACCGCCAGCACCACGGCGAGCCAGATCAGGATACCGGATAGCGAGAAGGCGAACTCGAGGGGCCGGTCGATGAAGGAGATGCCGATGCGCCTGCTCATGGCGACCGAGATGGGCACGGCCAACACCACCCCCACCAGCCAGGCCATCAGCCCCATCACCCAACCCTCGACCAGGAACACCCTGCGCACCATCCTGTTGGATGCCCCCACAGCCCGAAGGACGCCGATCTCACGGGTCCGCTCGGCCACGTTGAGACTCATGGTGCCCCAGAGCCCAATGCCTCCCACGGCCCCTATCAGGGCGGCCATCACGGCCAGGAAGCTCACGAGGATGTCGAAGCTCAGGTTCATCTGCTCGCGGATGTGGCCGATGGTGTTGTAGGAGGCCACTTCGATCCCCTGGGACTCGAGCCGGTCCCGCACCTGGGCGACCGCGCGGTCCTGCGTCTCTCTGTCGTGTTCGGCCGTCCTCACCGCCACGACGTTTGCGCGTCCCGGGATGCGTGCGGCATCGGCAAGCGGCGCGAGGTTGGTGTAGAAGACTCTCTGTTCCTCCGGGGCTTTGACGAACCCGACCAGGGTCCAGGCAGCGGTGCGGCCGTTGATCTCCAGCTCGACCGTCTGCCCCACGTGCAGATCCGGCTCGTCCTTGAGGATGTTGTCCGTGGCCACCACCGCGTTGCCGTCGACGGGCGCCAGCCAGCGGCCCTCGCGCATATCGGGCCGCATGATATCCGACCCGGCGGGCATGCCGATCATCCGGTAGATCTTGCCGTCGGAGCCGTCGGGCTCGATCCGCTGGCCCCTCACGAACAACCAGGGCTCCGCCGTGACCACGTCGGGCACGCGGGAGGCGGTCGCCGTGAGCTGGTCGGCCCGGGCCGGGCCGGACAGCATGGCCTGCGCATCATACCCATAGAACTCCACGCCGCTGTCGAGGGTCTTGTTGAGCGAGGCCTCCACGCTCAGCACGGCCATGAACACGGCCCCGCCCAGTGCCAGCGCAGCCAGGGTGACCACCAGACGCATCCGCCTCCGGAAGGTGTTGCGTAGCGCGAACATCACCGTCCGCGGCAGGAAACGGATGCTCGCAACCGCCCGGTCGACGAGACCGGTGCCGAAACCCGCCGCGATACCGGCCGAGCCGATGGCTTCACGCACGGTTATGCGCACTCCTCTGTTGACCGGCACCATGGCGGCCACGACCGGGACCGCCAACGCCACCACCACCTCGACGCCGATGGCCGGCGCCGGGGGCAGCACCCAGCCGGTGTCCACGTTCAAGATGCCCGAGGTGTAGGCCGTGAGAGCGACGGCCCCGAGCGCGGCGAGGGGCACGGCCAGCACCACGGCGAACAGACCGTAACCCAGCACCAGCCCCCGGTACAGACGTCGCAACTCGTGGTCGCGGGCCCCTATGGCCTTCATGACGCCTATCTGCCTGGTCTGGGTGCCCACCACGGCGCTCACGGTGTTGATGACCAGAAGGACGCTCGTCGCGAGCGTGAGGGCCCCAAGCAGCACCATGATCAGGAAGACCGTGTCGAGGACCTCCTTCGCCGGGTACTCGAGGGGCACGTTCACGTCCACCTCTCTCACGTCGTGGCCGGCGGCCCTGGCCCGATCGGCCACTTCGTCCGCGATAGCCTGGACGTACTCGCGGTCGTCGGCGCCCGCCCGCTGGTCGCCGGCCCCCGCCACCCGGATCAGCAACTCATCGTATTCTCGTCCGTAGCCCAGCCTCTCGAGGGTATCCACGCTGATGAAGCCGAACGGCACGCCCCAGTAGTAGCCTGCCGGGTAAGACGGCGCGTACGCCGTGCCGGCCACCTGCAACTGCCTCTCTTTGTTGTCCGGGGTCTCGATGGTGAGCACGTCTCCGACCCCGTGATCGCCCAAGAGATGGAGGTCGAGCACCGACCGCTCGACGCTCACCGACTCCAGCGGGGGCGGCCACGTCCCCGTCTCCGGCAGCACGCGGTCCACTTTCTGCGCGGCGAAGACCCCGATCACCGTCAGCTCGAAGTCGACCCAGTTGTCGGGCTTCACCTCGAGTTGCACAGTCACCGTGCGCCTGCCCTCAGCCGCTACCACTCCCGGAGTCCGGTCCACCGCGGTCACGAAGTCGTCGTCGAAAGGGGTCATGCTGAGCTCGGCGTTGGCCGGGTCGCTCCCCAGGAACGCGGCCTCCAGGTCTCGGCCCAGCACCAGCCGGCTCTCCACGAGCATCCCCACTGCCGTCACCCCGAACGCTATCGAGATGACCACGAGGACCGTGCGGCTCCGATAGCCCAGAAGGCTGCGGAGGATCATGCGCCACCGAGGCTGCATCAGCCGTCTATCTGGTCGGCGCCTCGCGGAGGCCGGCCGTCCGCCGTGCGCCCGTCGTCGCCTTTCTCGTCCGCCGTGCGCCCGTCGTCGACCTTTCCGTCGACAGCGCGGCCGTCGACAAGGTGGATGATCCGGTTGGTCCGTGAGGCGATCTCGCTGTCGTGGGTGACGATGACCACGGTCCTTCCGGCGGCGGCTCGGCCGTGGAGCAGGTTGAAGACCGCGTCCGCGGTGGCCGAGTCCAGGTTGCCGGTCGGCTCGTCGGCAAGGAGCACGGCCGGGTCGTTGGCGAGTGCGCGGGCGATCGCCACCCGCTGCTGCTGCCCGCCGGAGATCGTGGCGGGGAACTTCTCGGCGGCTTCGGCCATGCCTACCTGGGCAAGCAGGTCCATGGCCCGCTGCATGCGTCTGTTGGGCGGCACCCGGCCGACGAAGTCCATGGCCAGGAGAACGTTCTCGACCGCCGTCAGAGTCGGCAGCAACTGGAAGAACTGGAACACGATCCCGAGCCTCCGGCCGCGCCACACCGCCGCTTCCCCCTCGTCGAGAGATCGGAAGAGCTCGTGTAGGGAAAGAGTGTAGGATAGGGTGGTGGGGTG
>CAZQDY010000011.1:0-37696 GCA_964592075.1 uncultured Gaiellales bacterium | reverse complement strand
GGCTTAAAACCACGGCTTTAAATCTGGGTTTTCAACCGCCGCTTCCCCCTCGTCGAGCTGATCGACCCGCGTGTGACCAACCATCACTTCGCCGGCCGTCGGCCGGTCGATGCCGGCGATCATGTTGAGGAGGGTGGATTTGCCGGAACCAGAGCGCCCCACGATGGCGACGAACTCACCCATGCGGATCTGCAGGTCGACGGTTCTAAGCGCACGAAACGGCCCTGCTCCGGTCTCGTAGTCCTTGGTGACCTTGCGCAGCTCAATGGCGAAGGGCGACTTGTAGCTGGCTTTCGACCCGCGCGGCGGCGGGCCCGAAGGCGGGCGGCTCAACTCTCTCCGTCCGCGCCGATCGAGGCATAGACCGCCTTCCGCACGACGAGCTCTCTCGGGTCGTTGATCATCCTGTCTATTCTATTCGTCACGTACGCCCAACCCAAGCCGGAGTCAGGATCGCCGAAACCGAAGGAACCCCCGAATCCCGGAGCGCCGAACGCGCTCGGGTGCGCGAACGTGTTCAGCCCCCCGGGCTTCATGAAACCCAACGAGAACGCGACCTCCAACGTCAGACACTCGTCTCTGAACCCGCGCACAGGCGGCTCCGGAGAAGCCATGATCTGTCGGAGAGTCTCGTCACGCAGCCCGAGCGAAGCCCCACCGGTCACGAATTCACTGTAGGCGCGAGCGATCGCGCGGGCCGTTCCCACCCCGCCCCCGGCGGGGATCTCCAACCCGCGAGAGAAGATGCGACCTTCCGCCGCCTGTTCGGGTAACTCGGATCCCAACAGTGCGCGCCGGAGGTTCGAGCCCGGCCTGATCCCGGTAAGTGCCAGCGCGGGAGGGAGTGTGAAGACCGAGAGGACCATCCGCGCAGGGCCGGGCCTCTGGAGTGGCGCCAACCTGGAGTCGGGGATCTCCTCGGGCAGGCAGATGAAGAAGTCGATCCCCAGGGGAGAGGCAATCTCCTCCTGGAAGAACTGCCCCAGGCTACGATGCAGTGGATCGACGCGGCGGAGCAACTCACCCTCATAGAACCCGAGGGTGATGCCGTGGTAACCCTGACGCGTCCCCGGCTCCCAAGCCGGTTTCTGACGTGCAGGCACGTCTGCCAACCGGTCGAGATCCCGAACGAGGGCCTCATCCAGCGGTTCATCCAGGACGAACAGGCCGGCCTGATGAGATAGCAGTTGCCGTACCGTGATCCCAGCCTTTCCCTGCTGGGCAAACTCCGGCCAGTAGGCGCACACGCGCTCGTCGTACTCGAGGTGCCGGCGCGAATGGGCGAGTGCCATCGCCAGCCCGGCCATGCCCTTCGTCAGGGAGAAGACCAGCACCATGGTGTCTTCTTGCCACGGCTCCCCCGTCTCCCTGTCCCGCACGCCGCCCCACAGATCGACGACCTTCTCACCCCGGTGATAGACACAGCAGGCCGCCCCCAGCTCGTGGCGGTGCTCGAAGTTGTCGGCGAAGGCTCGACGTACTGCCTCGAATCCCGTCTCGGTGTACCCTGAGACGACCGCGGTTCCCATCACATGCCTCCCTCCCCCAAACGGTCATCGACTCAAGGACCAGCACGGCTTCAGGGACAGCCGCCGACCGAAGGCGGCGTATCACCTGGATAGCACCGCCCCGCCGTCCACGCAAGAGGGAAGAACGATACCGGACGAGTGACTCCCACTCGTCCGAGCGCCCGATGCGACCGCCTGCAGCTACTCCACCCTAACGGTCTGCGGCTCGGTCATCTTACCCACAAGAGGAAGGGTCGCGCCGACGATGGCGAGAGCCGCGACCAGGCCACCGATAAGCAGGGCGAAATAACCCACCCCGGGAGCTGCCACGGCGAAGCCGCCGTCGGTGTTCCAGAAGATGAGGGCGGAGACCAGAAAACCGACACCCGCCGAGACCACCGCCGCCAGTAGCAGAGGCACGGCCGCCTCGAGAAGCACGGCCCGGTAGAGGCGACGGAGCGGCATGCCGGTGAGGCGCAGCAGGGCGAAGGCGCGTTTGCGCTCCACCAATCCTCCGGCCACCGATACCGCCAGGCTGCAACCGGCGATCACGAGGCAGAGCACCATGCCCACGTCCACCATCCGGCGAAGCGCATTGAAGAGCGCGTCCTCATCGGCCCAGAACTCCGCCACGGCATAGGGCATCGGTTGACGCGGGTCAGCCACCTCGAGCGCCGTGCGGACCCGCTCGATGCTCGCGAGGCTGCCGTCGGTCAAGATGATGAGATGCTTGGTGGTGCTCGACTCGTCGGGCGCCGGCGCCGTCTCTGTGACTCCAGCCGGCATCTCCGCCGCCACGGCTTCGTCCATGGCCTCTGGATCCGCCGCCTCCAGGAATCCCATGGCCAGTAGCCCCGCGTCGAGCGCCACGTACCCGGCAGTGTCGATCTGCCCGCTCAGACCTCCCAGCAGCGCCCAGTCGCGCTCGGTCACCAGGCCGATCCAGTCAGCCGCCGAGCCGGCCGCCGAGGCCGGCAGTGAGAGCACCGGGATGACGGCCTGCACACCCTCTGTCACAGCCAGTTTGGCGACCAGATCGGAGCTCGCGCCGGCCTGGAGATAGCCCCCGGGGCCCCCGGAGCTGATGGCGCCACCCGGGCCACCCCCGATCTCCGGCGATCCGCCGAACGCCTGCACCACCGTCGAACCCGGCAGGTCCGGCGTCCGGAAGGTGCCACTGCCGCTGTCGATGGCCGTCGCGATGATGGACGTGAAGACCGTGCCGATGAAGACCGCCAGCACCAGGCCACTGATGGCCCTGAAGGCCCGGCGTGAGTCGCTCCCCAACCGGCGCGCGGCGATCAGGGTCGAATCCCGGCGGGCGAGCGCGGCAAGCACCCGGCTGCCCGCGGAAGTCAGCCAGGGTCCCACCACCATGATGGCGAGCGCGATGACGGCGAACACCACAAGGACGCTGAAAGTGCGCATCTGCGAGTCGTCGATGAGGGCCGGTACGAGGAGCAGCGCCACCGCCACGACCAGCGCCAGCAGTCTGATGGGACGAGGCCGCCTGGGCGGCGCCTTGCGGGTCACGCCGAGCGGTGAGATCTGCACGCGTCGAAGCGTCCACAGACTGGCGAGCACCGACGCGACCGGCACCCCGATGGCTACACCGGCGATGGCCAGCGGACCCAGCGACAGATCAGTGGTGAAGAACGGCTCTCCTGTGAAAGGGATCCGCGCGACCAGCGGACGGAACACATAGAAGAGCCCGAATCCCGCCGCCGTCCCGGCGATGGCGGCCAGCACGGCCTCGACCGCCGCCACGATGCTCACCTGCCCCGGCGTGGCCCCGACCAAGCGCAGCGCCGCCAACCGTTCTTCCCGTCGGGCCGCCGCAAGACGCGTGGACGTCATCACGAACACCAGCACCGGCAGCATGAGCCCGACGGCGCCGATGCCGAGCGCCACCTTCACGAACTCCGAGTAGTTGTGCTCGGTGGGAGCGGTCTCGATGCTGCGCACCTGGAAGGCCTCCATGGAGCTCTCGAGCTCGGCGGGCGACCGTCCCACCACGGCCATGAGAGTCTCAGGCGAGGTGAGGCCCTCGTCACCCAGGATCCCGGCCTGGACGCCGGAGAACCGGGCGCCGAGCTGGTCCGCAGGGGTCGCCGCGAGAAGCTTCGCGAGATCCCGCGACACGTAGTACTCACCGGGCCCCGGCAGGCGGTCGAGCCCCGGCACCAGCGGCGAGGCCGGGCCCGTTGCCGCGACCTCCACCAGGCCCATGAGCCGGCCGCCGTATAGGTCGTAGGAGAGGCGCCACCACAGCGGGTCCGACCGGCTCTCGTCCACGCTCGGGACACGGTTGGCGCGGCTGGTATCCAACCAGCCGCCGCGGACATCCTTCGCGTCCAGGGCATTGAAGCCGCTGATGGTGAAGAGCAGCAGCGTCACGGCCAGGGCAACGCCCAGAGCCGTGAGCACGAGGCGGACCTTGCCCTCCTTCGCCGCCCCCCAAGAGAGGCGCAAACCCAGCCGGATCACGGCCGACCGCGCCCCGCTTGCCCCGCTCACGCGGCGTCCCCGTCGCCGGCCTGACGCGGCGGCGCCCAGGCGCTCCGGTCGGGGGTGCAGGATGCCCGCCCGTCTCGCACCATGACCTCCCTGTCGGCATAGGCTGCCACCCGCGGCTCGTGGGTCACTATCACCACCGTGGTGCCTCGCTCCCGGGCGGTGTCGACCAGGAGTTCCATAACCTGCTCACCGTTCAGCGAGTCCAGCGAACCGGTGGGCTCGTCGGCGAACACTATCTGCGGATCGGCCACTAAGGCCCGGGCCAACGCCACCCGCTGCTGCTCTCCTCCGGAGAGTTCGCTTGAGAGGCGTCCCTCCAGGCCCTCGATGCCCAACCGTGCGAACCAGGGACGCGCCTCCGCGAACGCCTGAGCCCGCGGCCGCCCTGCCAAGAGCAGGGGCAGCGCTACGTTCTCTTCAGCCGACAGCTCGGGAACGAGCTGGCCGAACTGGAAGACGAACCCGAACCTTCTCCTACGCAGCTCACTGCGGCGCGCTTCCGAGAGAGTGTCGATCCGCTCGCGGGAGAACACGACCTCCCCTTTGTCGGGCACCAGGATACCCGCCAGGCAGTGCAGCAACGTTGACTTGCCCGACCCGCTCGGCCCCATGACGGCCACGATCTCTCCCGCCCCGGCGGCGAAATCCGCTCCCCTCAGGGCCTGGGTGGACCCGAACGAGCGATGCA
Organism: uncultured Gaiellales bacterium; assembly: GCA_964592075.1. Lineage (GTDB taxonomy): Bacteria > Actinomycetota > Thermoleophilia > RBG-16-64-13 > RBG-16-64-13 > RBG-16-64-13. The sequence continues at coordinate 32,983 of CAZQDY010000011.1, read as the reverse complement.
CGTCGTGGCAGCTTATGAAGGGGGTGGCTACGGCCCAGGAGCCGTCGGGGGCCGCTCCGATATCTGCGCCGGGGCGTCCGCCCGCGTCCGCGCCGGGGTGAACGCCTTGGTGCTGCGCCGCGCCGGCAGGCGCGCCTGGGGCGACAACAGAGGTGCGGGTCATTGTTTCAACTCCTTGGCGATTCGATCGAGGCGCCCGGTGGTCAGGTCTATCCAGCGCAGGTCGGCCTCGAGATGGAACAGAGCATGATCGATGAGCAGCTGGTCGACAAAGGAGGCCGACCGGCGGCGGTTGGTCAGTTCGCGCATGCGCTCGATGTGGACACACCGTTGGGAGTCCAGGTAAGCGTCGGCGGGGCGATTGAGGAGCAGGGCCAACGTCATCTTCATCCCCAGAAGGCTCTGCAGATGGGCCTCCGGAGCCACCGGCGCCGCGAGCCAGGCGGCGAACTCCCGTTCGCCCTGCTCGGTGATGGCATAGAGCCTGCGGTCAGGGCCCTCTCCGGGAGCGCTTCCCTTCGCCAGCACCCGGCCGTCACGGGCCAGGCGGGACAGCGTGCCGTAGACCTGGCCGAACGGCAGAGGCTTGTCGCGGCCGAAGTACTCGTCGTACTGCCGCTTGAGCTCGTAGCCGTGACTGCCCCCGGCGGGATCCTGCTCGAGAAGCCCCAGAAGTGCGTAGGAGACGCTCATGCGCGGCAGTATACTCTGAGTGTATACACTGTGTCAATAGTCCGGCTCGACCTATCGTGAGAGCGCAGTGTTCCCCCTCATGCGGCGCCCGGCGACCCTCCTGTTATCATGGCCCGGTGACCCTCCACGAGGCATACCAGGTCCTGGGGCTGGCCCCCGAATCCACGACCGCTCAGGTCAGGGCCGCCTACCGCCGGCTGGCCGCCGAAGCCCACCCCGACCGCGGCGGGCAGGCCACCGAGTTCATCCGCATCCGCGCCGCCTATGAGATCCTAACGGACTTCCTGGACCAGGGCGTGCCCGTTGACGAGATCCCCGTGCCGTCGGGGCTCCGTGACGTCATCGACAGCATCGTGAACGACTTCCGCGAGCAGCAGCGCTGGGCCGAGGCTGAGACTCTGACCCACCTGGTCACCTTCGAGAACCACATGAGCGCCTATATCGCCAAGGCTTCGCGAGGCGATCTGCGTCGTTTCGGCGAGACCTTCAGCAACACATGGACTGCAGTATTGACTGCATTGTTTGAGAAATGCAATCTACGTTGCGATTCCGTTCTTCAGCGCTACGAGGCTTGGTACACGGAGAGCACCCAGGCCTTCTTCGATGGCCTGTACCGTAGGGAGCTCCTCAGCTTCGCTTGGCGCCGGCATTTCTGGGAGTTCTTCCTGGTTTTCGGCGCGATGGCGGGAGCGCTCTCTGTCGTGGTCGGCTGGGATGGACCCTGGCGCCGTTGGGTGTCTCTGGGCGTCGTCCTCGTGGCCGCCGGGCTCTCCTTCCTGCTCTACCGCTGGAGAGTCAGGCGGCGCCGCAAAGTCCGAGAGAGGGTCGAACCGCTGAGCGTCACCGTTTTCGAGCTGGACAAGAATGCCCGTTTCCCCACCGAGACCACCTTGAGGCGCGGTCGCGCGACCACCGCTGCTCTGGGACTCGCAGGTCTGTTCCTCGGCAATGCCGCCTCCGGCGGACTGGCCGTCCCGGTAGTGGGGGCGGTGGCGGGAGCGGCTTTGGGCGGCGCCGTCGACCGGCTGCTGAACCCCACCGCCCGCCTGCGACAGGGCATGACCGCCGATCTCCACCGTTTCATGGCCATGGCGCGACCCCAGGTGACCGCGTACGTGCTCGAGGCCCACGGCCAGCTGCTGGACGAGGTCCGCGGTCGGATTGTGGACAACTATAGGGAGCGGGTGGAGGACACCGTGAAGCTGCTGACGGCCGGGGGTGACGGCGGCGGAGGCAGAGACGGCGGCGGAGCCGCGGTAGACTTGGTGGGGAGTCTCACGAGCGAGGAGCAAAGGAGGGATACGCCATGGAAGAAGAGGCCATGCTGATAGTCCACGTCGACGTGCACGTACTCCCGGAGCACGTGGGACGCTTCAAAGAGGCCACGGTCAAGAACGCCGCGGAGAGCCTCAAGGAGCCCGGCGTGGCGAGATTCGATGTCGTGCAGCGGCTGGACGAACCGGAACGCTTCGTATTGGTCGAGGCATACCGCACGGCAGACGGGGCCGCGGCGCATAAGGAGACCGCTCACTATCAGGAGTGGAGAGACACCGTAGCCCCCATGATGGCGGAGCCGAGGTCCAGCATGAAGTACACGAACGTGTTCCCCGAGACCGAGTGTTGGTGATCTGAGGTTCGAGTGATCGAGTGCCGGAGAGGTCAGTCGTCCAGGTCCACCCCTTCGGCGACCTTCATCAGTTCCTCCACCGGCAGATTGGTCAGTATCTCCACCCTGGTGCCGCCGTCATCCCAGGTCAGAGCGTTGGCGTTCTCGTAGTGGGCCGAAGGTATCCGAATTGCCGTGCCCGACTCCCACCACCTGCGGGTTTCACCGTCCGTGCCGCCGGACACCCAGCTGGTGACCTCCTCGTCCGGGCCAAGGCCGGCATCATCCAGATCGGCACCGTGTCCCTCGATCTCACCGGAGAGGCCGGTTCTCAACACCGCCGGGTGGCCGTTCACTTCAACCTTCCGGCCCTCGGGCAACGGTCCGCCCGTCTTCGTGGACGTACGGACCAGCAGCAGCAGCCGGTCACCGCTCCGGTACAAGGCCTCCTTCTCTTCGAGAGGAGCGTTGACCGTGCCGGATGCGTCCGGCTCGACATCAGCCGCGAAGAAGCCGGACTGGTAGAGCGGCTGAGAGTCGAAGCCCTCGGGCAGATAGTCGAGCTTCAGCGGAGCGTCCTCACCGCCGATGCTGAACACCTTGCCGAAGAACTCCCCGGCCGCCGCCCGCGCCGAGGGTACGATGCCTATCACGCAGACGGCGATCAGCACGGCGCCGATGGCTGCAGAAGCGACCCTCCATCTCATCTTCATCCTGCGGTCTCCTTTCATCCTGCGGTCTCCTTCCCGGCGAGCACGAGGGGCGCGAGGACTCCGCACTTCCTCTGTGATCCTTTCCTGCAGGTGGCTCCAGGCCTGCGGACTGGGGCCTGCTTCCGCGGCCATCGCCCCAAGGGAAGCAGCGACCCGTCTCCGGCTGGATGCCAGGGCCGACAGTTCTCCTTCGCACGAGACGCATCCGGCCAGATGTGCTTCGATCGACGTGTGCTCTGAGGCCATGACCTCGGAGTCAAGGTATGCGGTGAGCAGCTTCCTCACAACGCGACATCTCATCTTTGAACCTCCGTGACAGAGCAGACTCGGCCTGGGAACTCGGATCTCAGCTCGTCGCGCATCAGTCGTAGAGCGAGATGGAGACGGGACTTCACAGTCCCCAAGGGAAGATCCATGATCTCGGCGATCTCAGCATACGAAAGGCCCCAGTAGTGGTGCAGGACCACGACCACACGGAGCTTCTTGCTCAGCCTGTTGAGAGCGCGACGGACGCACTCGTCATCGCCATATCGGTCGGATACGGCGTCGTCGCTCCCTGCCGCTTCCTCCGGGACCTCCTCGAGACTGGTGAGGCGAGAACGGCTCCGTCGCCAATTGAGGCACCGGTTGACGGTGATGCGGTAGAGCCAGGTACTGAAGGCGCCCCGATCCTGGTCGTAGGAGTCGAGGGAGCAGTGGACCTGCAGGAAGACCTCCTGCAGGATGTCTTCGGCGTCGGCAGTCGAACCGAGGGTCAGATAGGAAGTGCGGTAGACGAGGTTCTTGTACCTCTCGAAAAGAAGGCGAAAAGCCTCTTCATCTCCGGCTCGGCTGCGGCGTATCAGGATCTGGTCCACTCCGGTCCCCCACAGAGCTCTACCCAACACACACAGTACACGGCACAAGCGGGAAAAGTTCAGTACACTCGAAGCGCAGTCCCGGGAAGGAGAGACCATGGAGAGTGCCGCCCCAGAGACCGAGGGCCGGTGGCATGAGGCTGACGACATGAGGCTGGTGACATGAGGTTCGAGTTCAGCACCGCCGGGCGGATCGTCTTCGGAGCGGGTACGCTCCAGGAGGCGGGTGAGATCGTCGAAGGTATGAGCGAACGCCCCCTGGTGGTGACCGGAGGCACCGCGGGGCGGGCGGAGCCTCTCCTGTCTCTGCTGGCCGGACGGGGGCTCACATCGACCACGTATGCAGTGGTCGGCGAGCCGGACGTCGAGATGGTGAGACACGGCGCCGCGCTTGCTCGGGACGAGGGCTGCGACTGCGTCGTGGGCTTCGGGGGCGGGGCGGCGCTGGATGCCGCCAAGGCCATCGCCATCCTGATGACCAACCCCGGCGACGTGCTCGACTACCTCGAGATCGTGGGGCGCGGGAGAGCCCTCACCGAGGCGCCCGTACCTATGATGGCCGTACCGACCACGGCCGGGACCGGCACCGAGGTCACGCGCAACTCGGTGATCGCCTCGCCCGAACACCGCGTCAAGGTGAGCCTGCGTAGCCCGCTCATGCTGCCCAGGGTCGCTCTCGTCGACCCGGAGCTGACCTACACCCTCCCCCCCGCCCTCACCGCCACCACGGGTCTCGACGCGCTCACCCAACTGATCGAGCCGTTCGTCTGCACGCGCGCCAATCCCTTCACCGACGGGTTGTGCAAGGAGGGCATCACCCGGGTGGTGAGGTCTCTGCGCCGGGCGGTGGAGAGCGGCCAAGCGGTCGCGGCGCACGGAGCCGCCAGGGCGCCGGAGGCCACCCGGACGCCGGAGACCGCCGCGGCTCGCGAGGACATGGCCGTCGCAAGCCTCTTCGGCGGGCTGGCGCTCGCCAACGCCGGGCTGGGGGCGGTGCACGGCATCGCCGGCCCGCTGGGCGGAATGGTGCGGGCGCCTCACGGAGCGGTGTGCGCGGCGCTCCTCCCGGGAGTGGCCGCGGCCAACCTCTACGCGCTACGCCGGCGCGCGCCCAGGAGCGAAGCCCTGGGCCGCTACGCCAAGCTGGCGCAGCTCCTCACCGGGAACCCGGGGGCGGCCGGCGACGAGGTTTCCAAGTGGCTGCGCCGGCTGGTCGCCGATCTGGAGATCCCGGGGCTCGGCGCCTACGGAGTCGGGCCCGAGCACATCCCCGAGCTGGTCGAGAAGGCGGCGGCCGCCAGCAGCATGAAGGCCAACCCCGTGGAGCTGACCCGCGACGAGTTGGCGTCGATAGTCGAGTCCGCCCTCTAGGCCACAGGGGGTCCGCTGAAATGGAGACCCGCTGAGATGGAGACCCGCTGAAATGGAGATCCGCTGAGATGAGCGACACCGTCGGCCAGGCCACCGAACGGCGTCTTCTCGGAGCAAGCGGGGTGGAGGTTTCCGCCCTGGGGTTCGGCACCGACAGCTGGGGAGCCAAGCTCCTCGGCTACAGCAGGTTCTTCGGCGACGAAGACCTCTACGGAGCCTACCGGGCGGCGCTGGACGCCGGGATCGACCTTTTCGACACCGCGCCCGCCTACGGCAAGGGGAAGTCCGAGGAGCTCCTGGGCCGTTTCCGCAGGCAGGACGGCCGCCCCATCGTCATCGCCACCAAGTACGACAACCCGCCCTTCCCCATCCCCCTCATCAAGAGCCCCTCCCCCAAGGCCCTGGCGGTCTCCCTTGATGCCAGCCTGGAGCGGCTCGGCGTGGAACGCGTCGATCTCTTCCAGATCCACTACCCGGTGCCGCCCAGGCGCATCGACGAGTTCGCCGACGCGCTGGCCTCCACGGTCCGGTCGGGCAAGGCGAGGGCGGTGGGGGTCTCCAACTTCAACACGCCGCTCATGCGCGCCATGCACGCCGCCCTAGCCCGGCACGGCGTTCCTCTCGCCTCCAATCAGGTGGCGTTCAACCTTCTCGATCACTCCAGCGAGATCAACGGAGTGCTGGAGGCCTGCCGGGAGCTGGACGTCGCACTGATCCCCTGCGTGCCGCTGGCAGTGGGCATCCTCAGCGGCAGGTGCTGGAGCGGCGAGGCCCCCATGAGCGCAGTCCAGCAATCATATCTACGGCAGGGCAGATCGGATCCATTCCACCTACGAACGGCTGAGATCCCCGGACAGGCGAACGAGGGACGCGTGAGGCGCGCTCTGTCGGCCCCGCCGGCCGTGAAGAGCCTCGGGACGCTACTCGCCACCATGCAGAGCATCGCCGAGACACGGGACAAGTCGCTGGCCCAGGTGGCCCTCAACTGGTTGCTGACCGCCGACCCTCTGGTGATCCCCATCCCCGGAGCCAAGAACGCGGGCCAGGTCCTCGAGAACGCCGGGGCGCTGGGCTGGCGCCTCACGCCCGCCGAACGCCTCAGCCTCAGCCAGGCCGGCACGGGCGTCGGCTGCTAGACAGCCCGTTGGCGGAGCCTCGCCCCTAGTCCTCCGCGCTCACCAGGAGCAGCGGCGTCTTCTTGACCAGGTGAATCACACTCTCAGTCACGCTGCCGAAGATGGCTCGGCTGAGGCTCCGGTGGCCTCTCGTGGCCATGGCCAGCAGTTGCGCCGGGTTGATCTTGAGGTAGGTGATGACGGCTTCGGCGGGCTCTCCGGTGAGCACCTCGGTGCGCACCACCATGCCTTCGTCTCGTAGAGGCTTGGCGACCCCCTCCAGGTAGGCCTTCATCTCGGCCCGTCGCTTGTCGGCGTCCTCCAGGGCGGCCCGGGTGACGACTATGCCCGGGTCGTAGACATGGAGCAACACCAGCTCGGACGGAGTCTCCTTGCCTCGCTGCCTGACGATCGCCGCGGCATGAGAGACCGCCGCTTCCGACATCTTGGAGCCGCTCAATGGGATGACCAGGTCCTTTCTGGGCATCGTGTCGTCGATGATCTCCTCCCGGAGCTCCACCGGGACCAACCAGACCGGCACCTTGGAGGCGTGGATGACCTTGTTGGCGATGCTGCCGATGTCCCACTCTCCCACGCCCGTGCTGCCGCGAGTGGACATCAGGATCAGGTCGATGTCGTTCTCGTCCACGTACTTGAGGATCTCTTGGGCCGGGTTCCCCACCACCACGTTGCCACGCGCGTGGACGCACTGCTCCAAGGCCTCCTTGGAAGCGTATTTGCGTCGAATCTCCTCCGCTTTCTCGCAGAGCACTGCGGCCATGTGTTCCATGTACGCGCGGCGCATGGGGACCTGCTCGGCGTCCTGCGGTCTGCAGACGTGCAGCAACTCCACGTCAAGATGCATCCTCCCGGAGAGTTCCTGGGCATACTCGAAAACCACCTCGGCCAACTCAGAACCATCGAGCAAGACGACCATCTTCTTGTACATGCCCATCCCTCCTCTGCACCCGGCGCCCGCGTCTGACCACTCCCCCGCGTGTTACCCAGTCACAGCCTTCTCTATGCAGGCGCGCCGCGGCACCACCCTGCCCGTTACCGAGACGCCTCTTCCTGCCGCTCGTAGCGATGACCGATGACCGTCGTGAAATGGAAGATGGGCCGGTCCACCCTAGTGAACGTCAGGGGGCAATGGGGCATCCCCGCGGGGACAAACACCAGACAGCTGCGGTCGATGATGTGCTTCTCGTCTTCGAGCCAGATCTCTACCTCTCCCCCAAGATCATAGGGACGAGCCGGATCACTCCCGAAGAAGCCGATTATCTCGTCGGTGTCGTGGACATGGGGCTTGTCGGCGAAAGTCGTCGCCGCGCTGAGATACCAGGAGCAGTTCATGTGGAAGGCGCCTTCGACCACCTGGTCGTCGAGCCAGAGTATCCGCTTGGCGAACTTGGAGTACTCCGCATCGATGCTCTGCTGGTACTCGGGCATCTGCAACTGGGTGACGATGTACTTGGCGTTCTTGTATCCCGACACGGTGCGATCCTTTCTCGTCCAAGACTCAGGGGATCAGCAGCCGGATCGAGCCCATGGCCAGCACAGAGCCGTCGGCCGCGCTGATGTCGCTGATGGTGATGAAGACCGAGCCCGTGGGCGCCGGACCAGAGAGCTCGAGGGTGAAGGTCCCTGGGGCACCCATATCGGGCGCCTCGACGGTCACCGGGCCGGCCGCGCGCTCCACCATGTCGGAATCGTAGACGTGGTACTCGAGGTTGTTCTCGAACGGCGCTATCGTGACGCTCCCCTCGATAGCCAGAGGGTAGCCGGCTTTGGCGCCCGGCTGAGGTGATGTGACGGTGATCTCCCGGACGCCGCCCGCGGGGGTGGTGGACGACCGACGGGTGAGCAGTAGGGCTACGGCGCCCTCGGCGGGCAGCTCGAGAGTCACCCGGACCGGCGTCCTGGGCCCGCTCGCAGACGCCTCCTGCGGAGGCATGGTCGCGTCCATCAGGATCTCGCCGTCTTCTATCAGGAGCTCGTCGATGCGCGCCCCTACGCCTACCAGGTGACACCCCCCCTGCACGGGCTCGCCACCCTCGGACACAAGGGCCACGACGTAGTATGAGGCGCCCTTGTTGCCGGGGCCAGGATCGTCGTCCTTGTCTTTGTCCTTGCCCTTGTTGATGCGGAGCGCGATGGCGGCATCGTCCGCGCCGTCGCCGTTCAGATCGCCAAAGTCGACCGCGTCCAACATGGTCACCTGCAGCCGGTCGGCCTGGGGAGAGGCGCCCCCGCCGGGATTGCCGCCCGCGGCGCTGCTCGGGCCGCCGTTCAAGGCGCCGTCGTCGCGGCCACCGCCTTGACCCACCTGGTAGGAGCCCTCCACCAGCGTGAAGGTGAGAAGCTCACCCTCGAAATCCACCAAGCAGGTGGCGTTCTGTACCTGCTCCAGGGTTAGTCCGGGGACCGAGGCCGCTGTGGAGACCGTGGTGGTACCGGCCGGCGCGGTCGACGTGGTCGACGCCACTGCCGTGGTGACTGGAGCCTGCGAGGTCGTCGAAGCCGTGTCGGAGTCGCAGCCTCCGCCGGCCAATGCCACCGTCAGCGACAGCACGATGCCCACCATCAGGACTGCCGGCCTCACGCTGCCGGCCCACAGGTCCAGCTCGGGGCCGGTCGCCCTTCTCCTTCGACCCGTCATGTCAGCCTCCCGTGGCGAGCACCGCCACTATCAGTCTGTCTTTCTCGGTGACAGGCTGGGACATCTCGGCCTTTGCCATGCCCTCAGCGTTCACGAACACGTAGACCGGCTTCAGCAGTCTGCCGCGCCGGTCGAACAGCAGGCGCCCGGTCTCCGGATACCGCCGGGTGAGGTCGGCCAAACACTCGCCGACAGTCGTTCCGTCCACCCGCACCTCGTCGGAGCCGCCCACCGACCGGCTCAACTCCGGGTAGAAGATGCGGAGCGCGGGACTCACGGCGGCCCGCCCTGGTCGCGCCGCGCCGCGCTAGCGCGGCGCGGCCTCCCCGCCGGGACTGCAGGCCAGAATGGCCCTCTTCACGAGAGTCCGGGCTATCTGGATCTTGTACCGGTTGTTGAGCAGCGGCAGAGCTCCCTCCATGCCCGCATCGGTCGCCGCCTCCGCCGTGGCCTCGTCCACCGTCTTGCCCACCAGGTACGCCTCGGCGGCGGTCATCCGCATGGGCAGGCCGTACACCGAGTTCAGGCAGATGCGCGCCGACTCGACCACGCCTCCACGGGTGGCGTCCGCCCCGGCGCCGGCCCGGGCGCCGGCCACGATGGCCGCCGCGCAGTTGACGATGGGGAAGTCGATGGACTTGCGCAGCGCGAACTTGATGAAGGTGGAGCGCGTCCCCGCTGCAGCTCTGGGGATTTCCACCTCCAGCACCATCTCGCCGTCGCTGAGAACCGTGCTGGTGTCCACTCCCACGGAGAAGAAGTCCTCGGCGTCAATCGTCCGCTCGGAGGTCCTGACGCGGGCACCCAGCGCTATCAGCGCCGGCGCCAGATCGGAGGAGTTGACCGCCACGCATCCGCAGTTGAAGCACCGGCCCGCTTCCTCCTCCACAGAGGCGAGGTCCAGAGTGCCCGATTCCTCGGTGTCAAGACTCCTCACCCTCTCGGTCAGCGAGAGCTCCGGCACGTCGACCCGGGCGCTCGGCGCCAGACAGGAGCCGTCGAACCGCTGGCCGATGGTACACACGGGTTCGCTTTCGTCATCCGCCCAGGCCTTGCCCATCAGATATGCCTCTATCGACCGGGCCGCGTCGCGCCCGGCGCTGATGGCCTCGGCCACCGTCGCGGGCCCTGTCTCGAAGTCGCCTCCGGCAAACACGCCCTTCCCCATAGAATGACCGGCGTCGTCGATCTTCAGCCTGCCTTTGCCGTCGACGAACTCCGCCGGCAGGAACGAGTAGTCGGGCCGCTCCACGATGGCCTTGATGACCGCGTCACAGCGCACCGTGTACTCCGAGCCCTCCACCTTCACGGGCCGGGGCCGGCCGCTGGCGTCGAGGTCGCCCAGTTCCATGCGGCAACAGGTGAGATCCAGGCCGCCGGCCTCCTCTTCGGCGCCCACCGGCTGGGTCAGGAACTCGAACCTCACGCCTTCCTGCTCAGCCTTTTCGATCTCCTCATCCAGAGCCGGCATCTCGTCCTTGGTCCGGCGGTAGTAGATGACCGGCTTCGCGCCAAGCCTAAGCAGCGAACGGGCCACGTCGATGGCCGTGTTCCCTCCGCCGATGACCCCCACGGTCTTGCCTGCCACATCCTGCGCCCCGGCATAGGCCCTGCGCAGGAAGTCGGTGCCCGAGGTCAGGCAGTCCTCGCCCGCTATGCCCACGGCCGTCTCCTGCCCCGCGCCCGCCGCGACGAACACGGCGTCGAACTCACGTGTGAGCTCCTGGAAGCCCTGAGCGTCGACCGCGGAACCGAGCCTGAACTCGATCCCCATGCCGGCCAGCGCCCCCACCTGGCCGCGGACCACCTCCCGGGGCAGCCGGTACGGCGGTATCCCGTGGGCCAGGAGACCGCCCGCCTCCGCTTCGCGCTCGAAGACGGTCACACCGTGCCCCGCCCGCCTCAGATAGTACGCGGCAGAAAGGCCGCCCGGACCGGAACCGATGACCGCCACCCGTTTGTCCGTCGAACGCTGCGGCCCGGCGTAGAAGTCGCCGGGGCTCCCAAGGGCATGGTCGCCCAGGAACCGCTCTACCTCCCGGATGGAAACCGCTTCGTCGAACTCGCCCCGAGCACACTCCGTCTCGCACCAGTGCGGGCAGACCCGCCCGGTGATCGACGGCAGGGGATTGGTCTGCAGCAGAATCGCGGCAGCCGAGTCCACATCGCCTTCCCGGATCTTACTGAGGTAGATGGGTATGTCGATGCTGTTGGGACAGGCCCGGGAGCAGGCCGTCGACTCCACCCGGGCCGCCCCGAAGATGGAGTGGTAGCGGGCATCGCCGGTCAGCGCGTAGCAGGCGTTGCCGCCCTTGCGCAGACAGTGGAAGCGGTCGTCGGGCACCCAGTAGTACCAGCAGCGGTTGTTCTGGCAGATGTTGCCGGCCACGGTGCCCATCTCTCGGATGTGCGGCGAGGCCGTCTTGCGCGCCGCCTCAGCCAGCGCCGGGTATCCTTCTTGCACGACCGCGGCCCGGGCCAGGTCTTCCAGCCTGGTGAGGGCTCCCACGCGCAGCGCTCCATCATCCTCCCGGATGTAGTCCAGACCGGGGATGTCCTTGATGTTGACGAGCACCTCGGGATAGCTCTCCGCGGGCAGGATGGCGTCCCGCATCTCACCCAGCAGGTCGGTGCCGCCGGCGATGATGCGCGCCTTGCCGCCTCCCTCCTTCAGGATGGAGATCGCCTCTTCCACGGACTCGGCACTCGCATGCTTGAATGTCTTCATCTGAATCTCCTATCGTGCGCGAGTCCGACTACGCCTTGCCCAGCGCTTGAAGCACCCGGTCGGGTGTCATCGGGAAGCCGTCGATCCACACGCCGATGGCGTTGTGGACGGCCGGACCGATGAGCGCGGGTAGCACGGTGGCCACGTCTTCCCCGATGCCGACGGTGCCGTAGGGGCCGTAGCCCATGGCCGTCTCCACCATGATGGTCTCGATGTCGCCGTAGTCCATCATGGTGGGGATCTTATAGTTGAGGAGGTTGCCGTTCAGCATGACCCCGGTCCTGGGGTCGTACACCACCTCTTCGGTCATGCCCCGACCCAGGCCCATGATGGCGCCGCCGTAGGCCTGTCCCTCGCAGCCGTCCCAGTTGATGACCTTGCCCACGTCGTTCACGGTCACGATCTTCTTGACGTCGATGGCTCCGGTCTCGGGATCCACCTCCACCTCCATGAAGTGGGCCTGGCGGCAGAAACGCAGCCGCACGCCCAGGTAGCAGCCGCGCTGTATCTGCCAGCCGTGATCGAACATGGGCGGGGTGCCGCGCAGCGGGAAGGCCAGGCCCTCCTTGCCCGAGTAGATCGGTTCCCCCACAGGGCTCGTGATGGGGCCCATGGCGCCACTTGGACCGATGAACTCGCCGATGGTCATGCGGTTGACCGGGTCGGCTTTCTCGAAGATCACTCCGTCTTTGACGTCGAGCTCGTCGGGTCGCTTGTCGGGGAAGGCCGGCGGGTAGCCCGGCGTGAGCTGCGTGACGCAACGGCGGGCCACGGCGGTCTCCAGGAGCTTCTGTTTGAGGATGCGGGCCGCGTTTCGCACCGCCCAACCGTTCACCGCCAGGTTGGTGGACGTGTCGGGCGTCATGGGGAAGAATCCGGCGTCGTCCATATGCTTGAAGCGCACGCTCTCGAGGGGCACGCCCAACTCGTCGGCCGCGATCTGGCAGTAAGTGGTCTCGGCGTTCACTCCGCAGTCACAGCGGCACCCGAGTATCGTCACGGAGCCGTCGTTGCGCTCGAAGTACATGCCGATCTCGCTCGAGCCTGCTGAGTCGTCCCACTCGTGCGTCCAGGTGAAGCCGAGACCGTGCATCTTCCCGTCAGGCAATCTCTTGGCCCCAGGCGCATGCCACTTCTCGTCCCAGCCGATCGCCGCCTTGCCCTTCTCCACGCACTCTCTGAGGCTGTCCCGCACCTGGAAGCCGAGTTCGGCCTTCTTGGCGTCCAGCCAGTCCGTGTCGTGGCCCTCGGCGCCGTCGTTCGAAAGCGAAACCTCGATGGGGTCCATGCCCAGTTCGGCGGCCACCCGGTTGAAGACCAGGTTGACCGTGTAGCAGTTGATGTTCATCTCGCAGCGGGTGGGGACCGTGTGGCCCTTGTTGACCCAGGCCGCCTCGGTGCGCCCGTGGATATGGGGGATCTTGGTGTTCTCCATAAGGTGGGCGACGATGCCGAACACGGGCATGTCTTGGTTAAGGGTCACGCCCCGCTCCGATACAGCCGTGATGGTGCCGTCCAGCTTGAAGCCCACCTTGACGTAGAAGACGCCGGCGTCCATGTTGCCGCCGTAGAAATCCTCCCGTCGGCTGAAGAGCCACTTGACCGGCCGGCCGGTGCGCCTGGCGGCGACCGCGGCGCAGTACGTGCCGCCCAGATTCCACGCCATCTGGCTCCAACCGCCGAAACTGGCCCCCTGATAGAGAATGTGGATGTCGATCTTGCTCATGGGGATGCCGCCGAACCAGGTGGACACGGCGCGCTTGACTATGTGGGGGCGCTGCTGCTTGGTCCAGATCTCGGCGAAGTCGCCGTTCCATCTCCAGACGCCGCAGGGACGCTCGGGGCCCACCCAGGTGTTGAGGCCGAAGGTCCACTTGAACTCGATGACCTTGTCGGCTTCGGCGAAACCCTGCTCCACGTCGCCGTGGCCTTCCAGGTAGACCGTATGAACGTTGGATTCGGGGTACTCCTCCGGCATGGTGAGCGGGGCGTCCGGCTCCAGAGCCTTCTCCACGTCGAGGAGGAAGGGGCGTTGCTCCCACTCCACCTTGATGGCCTTGAGCGCCTGCTCGGCTATCTCCTCGCTGTCGGCCGCCACGAAGGCGCCGCACTCCTCGCCCTCGAAGTAGGCGACGCGGGGCAGCGCCGGCACGCTGTTCAGTTCGTGGCCGCCCAGGCTGGCGCCCTCGGGCAGTTCGGGGTCGTCATAGCGGAGCACGCAGCGCACGCCCGGCAGCCTCTCCGCCTCGGTGGTGTCCATGCTGAGGATCTTGGCGTGCGGGTACGGAGAGGTCAGGAACCGTCCGTAGAGCATGCCGGGGAGTTGCACATCCAGGGTGTACTTGGCCGCCCCGGTGGCCTTCTCCAGGCCGTCGTTGCGGGGTACGTCCCTCCTGCCGATGACCTCGTACGTCTCCAGGGGGTGTAGGTCGGCGGCCTTGTTGTCGAAGGCCTCCAGCATCCGCTGTCTCTGGTCGACCTTCTGAGTCCGATCGTCACTCACGGCCGCCACCTCCCCTCAGCACCGCGGCGGCTTCCCGGATGGCCTTGATGTGGGCCGGATAGGTGCCGCAGCGGCACAGGTTGCCGACCATGGCTTCCTTGATCTCCTCCACCGTCGGGTCGGGGTTGCGGTCGAGGAGGGCCTTGGCCGTCACCACGAAACCGGGAGTGCAGAACCCGCACTGCATGCAGCTGTACTTGACATAGGCGTCGATGAGCGGATGCCCCGAACGGGCGATGCCCTCTACCGTCTCGATGGTCTTGCCCCCGCACTCGATGGCCAGCATCATGCAGGACAGGACCGGTCTGCCATCCATGATCACCGTGCAGGCGCCGCAGGCGCCCTCGCCGCAGAACTCCTTGGTGCCCATGAGCCCAAGCTTCTCTGCGAGCACGTGTTGGAGCGTCCACTGAGGCTGGACGGAGACCGTGTGAGACTCCCCGTTGACCACGAGGTCCACTCTAGCCTCTGCGACTGCTCCCTTCTCTTTCACCGTCGCCATCTTCTACCATCCTTCTCGGACAGAGGTTCACTTACGACGAACAGCCCCCCAGGGCGCGCAGGTCCCTCAACTAGAATGATACCTTTTGGCTCGTCACCACGAGAAATGGAGAATACGATGCCTCCTTTGAAGAACGCCAAATATGTCGTGACCGAGCTCCAGATGCCCGAGTTCCAGCAGAGCATCGACGCGGAATACTCCAGGTTCGCCAAGCGCATCCTGTGGCTGGACGACCAGGTGGTCGAGGGCGCCTTCCACATGAACACGGCCTGGTACCTGAAAGCAGGCCCCACCAGGGAGGTGACGCCCCACGTCCACGACACCGACGAAATCATCGGGTTCTTCGGGAGCGACCCGGAGAATCCCTGGGATCTAGGCGGTGAGGTCGAGATCTACCTGGAAGACGAGAAGCACACCATCGCCCGCAGCGCCATGATCTTCGTGCCGGCCGGCATGCCGCACTGTCCGCTGACCCTGAAGCGCGTCGATCGGCCGATCTTCCACTTCACCGTCGTGACCGGCGGGAAGTACGTGCAAAAGCACGACTAGACCGAGCGCTCTGGAGCCGCAAAGTTGGTCTCAGCTCCCGAGCTGGTCGCAGGGTTGGCCTCGGCTCCCGAGTTGGTCGCAGAGGTGATCTCAGCTCCCGGCGCGGTCGCAAAGTTGGCTCACGTTGAGCACCGAGACCGGCAGACCGGCCCGCTCGGCGCCATACCTCAGCTGCATCATGCAGGCAGGGCATTCGGTGGCCACGACCGAAGCGCCGGTGGCGCCCGCGAAGCCCATCTTGCGGTCGATGATGGCCCCCGACGTCTCGGGATGAAGGATGCCGTAAGTGCCGGCAGCCCCGCAGCAGGAGTCGCACTCGTCCATCTCCCGGAACTCCACGCCCGGTAGCGACTTCAGGATCTCACGGGGTTGATCGACCACCTTCTGGTAGCGACGGCCGAGATGGCAGGGGTCGTGGTACGTAACCACGAGTCCGGGGACGGCGGCCTGCGGCGCCGCGCCGGGTCCAGTCGCTTCGGCGCCGGCGGCAACCCCGGCGACTGTCGCTCCGGCGCCCGCTGAGGTCCCGCCGATGTCCGGCCTCTCTGCCGAGGCAAGGACCTCCAGCCCTCCCCGCTCGACCACGAACTCGCTGAAGCTCCGCATCTTCTCCACCAGAGCCTCCGCCCGTGAGGACCACTCAGAGTCTCCTGCCAGGAGGTGGGGATAGTCCTTCAGATGCCCCGAGCAGCTGCCGCACTCGGAGACGATGGCCTCGAAACGGCTGACGTCCCCGAGCCGCCGCAGGTTCTCCCGGGCCAGCTTGGCGGCCGCTTCGGTGTCGCCGTAGCCGTAGGCGGCAAGACCGCAGCAGCAATTGTCGAGCACCTCCACGTCGTAGCCCATGCGCTCGAGCACCCGCACGGTCGCCTCCCCCACCTCGGGGAGCACGTAGTTGTAGCCGCAGGAGATCCAGTAACCGACCGTCGGCCGGTCGGCGCCGGAGCCGGCTGCGGCACCGCCTTGCGACGCGAAAGCGGCGCTCGAAGACACGGCGCCGCCTTGTGGCGCGGGTCCAAGAGGCGCCGCGCTCTCGCCGTCCGCACTCGGCGCCCGGCGCTTCCGTAGCCGGGACGTCAGCAGCGCTCCCGGTTTGCCCGCGCCCAGTTCCAGCGCCCTCTCCAGCTTGGGATTGAGCAGGCCCACCAGGCCGATCCGCCGGGCGAGCTCCACCAGGCCCGTACGGCGGAAGGCCCAAACAAACCTGACCAGGGCCCTCATCAGGCGTGGACGCGGCAACAGCCGGCGGAACACCCAACGCTGCAGGAACGCCCGACCGAACCGTTCACCGTAGGCATGGCGGAAGGAGACCACCACGTCGTCGGTCTTGATCCCCGGGAAGCAGTTGTCGGCGCAGGCCCTGCAGAGGAGGCAGTTGGAGAAGGCCTCCTTCTCGGCTGGGCCGATCTCGAGGTGGTCCTCGAGGATGTTGCGATAGAGGGCCACCTTCCCCCGGGCGACGAAGGCCTCCCGCCCGGTCGCACGGAAGATGGGGCAGGACGGCTGGCAGAAGCCGCACTTGCTGCAGCTCATCACGTGATCGCGCAGGACCTCGAACTCCTCCGGCGCGGCCGTGTGACCGGGCGCGGCCGGGCCGGCCTCGGCCGGGCGCCCTCCGGCAGCCTGTTCAGGCGCCGTTTGCCCGGGCGCCGCCTGGCCCGGCGCCGTTTGGTCAGGCGCACTCATCAGAGACCTCCCACAAACCGGCCGGGGTTGAGAGTACGGCGGGGATCGAATCGCTCCTTGACCGCCTTCATGATACGCAGTGACGCGCCCACCTCGCCCCAGGCGTCGAAGCCCGACGCCAACATGGTCAGCCCGTCGGTCACGGACAGCCTGCCGCTCGCCGCCGCCGCGGCGGCGCGTAGATCCGTAGCCCAGGCCGTCAACGATGCGGCGCGCTCCTCAGGGTCGAGCCCCGGACCCACCCATAGATCGAGGATCCCGCGGGCGGCTCCGATGCGGTATTCGAGAGGCAGGCCGGCCGCCTCGGCCAGCGACTCAGCCTCCTTGGCCAGTCCCCACACCCCACTGATAGGCACCATGGCCAGCGCCTTGAGACAGCGACCATCCTCGTGGCAGAAGACCCCGTCCCCGCTCCGCCGCGCGGCGCCGGACGACCCTCCGCTAGGCGGCTCGTCGCCGCCGACGGGCTGAGCCGCCGCGCCGAAGCCGGCCAGAGCATCCATCGCCGCTTCGGCGTCCTCGTCCTTCAGAAGACCGGCGCCGTCGACGCCCGACCATGCCGACACGTCGGCGACGAACCGCTCGAGCGCAGCCCGGTGGCCGGCGAACCCCGCCAGGAGGAGAGGCCCGTCGGCGGCATCGGCATGCCGCGACGGCAGATCGGCGCCGACCGAGGCCGCCGAGCGGGGGGACACCGCCTCCAATACCAGTGGCTGCAGATTCGAGTCGAGGATCTTCGCAGCGAGAGTCTTGCCTTCCTCCAGCGACGCCAGTGGCACCAGCAGCAGGCCCTGAGCGTCGGTCCTTGGAAGCAGCCGGAAGGTGACCTCGGTAATGACACCCAGCGCCCCGAACGAGCCTACGAAGAGCTTGGTCATGTCGTAACCGGCCACGTTCTTCATGGTGCGGCCGCCGAAGCTCACCTCGGTGCCGTCGGCCAGCACGGCCTTGAGGCCGAGCACCAGGTCCCTGGCTCTGCCGTACCCCGCCCCGCGCGCGCCCTGGTCGCCGGTGGCAACGACGCCGCCGACGGTCGCGCGCTCCGGCTCCCCCGCGTCAAGCGGTAGGATCCGTCCTTCAGCTCGAGCCCGAGCCCGAGCCTCGGCCACGGTCACCCCCGCCCCCACGGTCATGGTGAGGTCGTCGGCGTCCACTACACACGGAGAGTTCAGACCGCGGGTGCAAAGCAGCAGGTCGAGACGCTCCGGCCGGTTGCCCCAGGCCAGCTTGGTGCCGCCACCCGCGATGCAGACTCCCAGACGCTCCGCGCCTGCTCGCGCCAGTACCTCGCCCAATTCGCGGACGCGCTCCGGCTGCACCATGGCGGGCGCCGTCATCCCGTGGATGGAGAGGGCCGCGCCGCTAGACATCCGAGACCCCTGCGCCGGCCCGGAGGCAGCCCGGCCCATCCGAGGCGCCCGCGGCGGCCGGCAGAACTTTGCCCGGGTTGCACAGCCCGCGCGGGTCGAAGGCGTCCTTGACGAAGCGCTGGGCCCGCAGGTCGTTCTCGCTGAAGACGAGCGGCATGGCCGCCAGCTTCTCCACCCCGATGCCGTGCTCGCCGCTGACCGTGCCTCCCAGCTCGGCGCAGATGCGCAGCACCTCCATGCCGGCCTCCTCGGCCTTCTCCTTCTCTCCCGGCTTGGTCCCGTCGTAGAGGAAGCAGGGGTGCAGATTGCCGTCGCCCGCGTGCAGCACCGAGTAGACAGGCAGGCCGTAGCTCTCGGCCAGGGCCTCCACTCGCCGGAGGGTCTCCGGCAGCATGGTGCGGGGCACCGTCCCGTCCAGAGACATGTAGTTGGGAGCCAGACGCGTGATCGACGGGAACGTGCCCTGGCGGCCCCGCCACAGATTGGCCCGCTCAGCCTCGTCCTTCGCCACCCGGACCTCCAGCGCCCCGTGCGCCCGGCAGATGACGGCGATCTGCTCCACGGTCTCGTCCATGCCGTCCCGCAGACCGTCTACCTCGATCAGGAGCACGGCCCCGGCGTCACGGGGGTACCCGCAGGCGAGGGCGTCCTCCACCGCGGCGATGGTGCGGCGGTCCATCAACTCGAGAGTGGCCGGGATCAGACCGGCCGCCACGATGGCCGACACCACAGCGCCGGCGTCTTCCACCGACGCGAAGACCCCCAGCATGGTCCTGATCGTCTCCGGTCTCTTGAGGATGCGGAGGATGGCGGCGGTCGCTATGCCCAGGGTCCCTTCGCTACCGACGAAGACCCCGGTCAGATCGAGGCCCGGAGATTCGGCATTCTTGCCCCCCACCCAAACGACCTCTCCGTCGGGGAGGACCAGCTCGAGCCCCAGAACGTGGTTGGTGGTGACCCCGTACTTGAAGCAGTGCGGCCCGCCGGCGTTCTCGGCGATGTTGCCGCCTATGGAAGAGGCCTTCAGGCTGGCCGGGTCGGGCGCGTAGTAGTAGCCGTAGGGTGCGAGCGCGAGGGAGACGTCCCAGTTGAACACGCCCGGCTGGACCACCACGCAGAGGTTGGGGAGATCGATCTCGAGAATCTTGTTCATGCGGCCCAATTCGAGGACCACCGCGCCGTCCAGGGCCAGGGAGCCGCCGCTCACGCCGGTGCCGAAGCCCCGAGGAACGAACGGCACGCCCTCTCGTCCCAGGATCTTGACCACGGTCACCACTTCGGCGGTGGAGTGCACGAAGACCACCGCCCGCGGCAGCGAGCGCTCTCCCCAGGCGTCATACTCGTAGGTCTGGAGGTCGACGGTACCGACGAGCACGTTATCCCGCCCAACGATGCCTCGGAGTTCCTTAAGCAGCCTGTCATCCATCGAGTGGCGCTCCCCGGTTCTAGTCTGCGTGCGGACATCGTACACTGTGGAGTGAGGGCCGCACAGGGAGGCTGGGTTGAACCAGGAAGAGTCGGGCACAGACATAGTGGCAGTCGTCCTGGCGGCAGGTCTGTCGTCGCGCATGGGCACGAGCAAACCCCTGCTGCCGCTCGGATCCAGGCTGGTGATCGAACGCGTGATCGCCTCGGTCGCCGAGGCCGGAGTGGATGACATCGTGGCGGTCACCGGCCACAAGGCTGAGGAAGTGGCGCCGGTCCTCGACCGGCTGGGCGTCCGCCACGTCTACAACCCCGACTACCAGACCGGGATGTTCTCGTCGGTCCTGGCGGGGGTCGGTGCGCTCCACGACGACGTGGGGGGTTTCTTCGTCCTGCCGGTGGATTGCGCTCTCGTGAGGCCCGAGGTCCTTCGCGCGCTCATGGAGGGCTACCGTGAGACCAAGCGAGGCGTCCTCTACCCCACCTGCTGCGGACTGCGCGGGCATCCTCCTCTGATAGCAGGCCGCTATCGCGAGGAGCTGCTCCTGGCCGGCAGGGCCGCGGCCGGAGCCGCAGGCGCCGGCGGAGCGGTGGGCACCGGCCGGGCCGCGCGCGCCGCCGGCCCCGACGGGACCAACCTGCGCAGCTTCCTGACGCGGCACGCGGCGGACGAGGCGGACGTGGAGGTAGAGGACCTCACCATCCTCATGGACATGGACACCCCCGAGGATCACGAGAGGATGGAGCGTTTCGCCGCCATCATGGACGAGGCGGGCGGTCCCCATGCCGGACAGGCCTCTCTCAGCTCCGAGGACGCCCACTATCTGCTCTCCCTTCTCGAGGCCCCCGATCATCTGATCAGACACAGTGAGGCCGTGACCGAGGTCGCTGTGGCCCTGGCCACCGCCCTCAAGGAACGGGTGCCGGCCCTGGACGTGGAGAGGCTTCGATCCGCGGGTCTGGTGCACGACATGGCCAAGGGCATGCGCCGGCACGCGACGTCGGCCCAGACCATGTTGGACAACCTGGGCCTTCACCTGATGGGCTCGGCGGTCGGTTCCCACATGCTGATACCGAGCGAGGAATTGGAGCTGCCGCTGCCCACGGAGGCTCAGCTGCTCTACCTCGCCGACAAGCTGGCGCTGGGAGACAAAGTGCTCTCCCTGACGGACAGGACCGCCGACGCGCTAGAACGCTACGGGCAGGACTCCGAGTCGAGGCAGGCCGTGCAGACCAGGATGCGGGCCGCCCAGGTCATCGCCGACCGGGTGGAGACCATCCTGGGCCGCCCGGTCCTCAGAGAGAAGCGCATCTACCTGGTCCGACACGGCCAACCCACGCTGCCCGACGGCACCTGGCGCTTCGTGGGGCAGAGCGACCCGCCGCTCAGCCCATGCGGAGTGAGCCAGGCCCACGCGCTCGCCCAGCAGGTGGCGGCCGTCCACTTCGACGCGGTCTACAGCAGCGACCTGCAGAGATGCGTCATGACCGCGGCCATCGTCTCCAAGGACACGGGGCCCGACATCCAGGAGCTGCCCGAGCTGCGCGAGATCGATATCGGCCGGTGGGAGGGGATGAGTCTGGAGGAGGTCAAGCACCGGTATCCGTCCAAGTACGCAGAGCGCGAGCACGACCTGGTGGGCTTCGTCTTCCCCGGTGGGGAGAGCTTCCGTGACCTGCTGGCGCGGGTCCTTCCGCCTTTCAGCCGCATCATGGATTCCGACGCCCAAGACACTCTGGTGGTGTCGCACAAGGGGGTGAACAGGGTATTGCTGGCGCATCTCCTGGGTATGCCTTTGGAGGAGCTCTTCTCGATCCCGCAGATCTACTGCTGTGTCAACATGATCAAGATCGTCGAGCTGCCGGACGGCAACCGCCGGGTACATGTGGAGACCGCCGAATGACCGTCGCACCGGCACACGAGCGCGGCCACCGGCGCGCGACCACCGCAATGGTCGGGACTATCCGTGAAAGGGGTATCGATGGGTGAACTGGACTACGAAGGCCGGCACAAGCTACGGCGCCACGACTTCGCCATCCTGGAGCGATTCGGGTTCAAGCGCGCCCCGGTGGGCTTCAAGTTCTTGAACGCGGAGGGAGACCTCGAAGGCCTGGGGTTGGAGCGTCTCGACAAGAAGATCGCTTGGTGCGAGATGCTGGCCGAGGCCCAGAGGGGCAGGTCGTTCTACGCCACTGCCGAGAACCAGGCGTGCGAACCGGGTATCTTCCTCCCCGGTCATGGCCCCCTCATCCCCATCGCCGCCGGCGGCCGCATCGGTCCCGCTTTTGAGATCTATGCCGACGAGCGGGCCAACCGGCGTGTGTACAAGCACGTGACCATGCTGGCTGAAGGCTCGACGTTCGCCACCGCGTTCGCCCCGGTGAGCAAACTGACCTTTGAGCCGGATCTGTTGATAATCATGTGCGACGACGCGGCCCAGACGGAGAGGGTGCTGCGGGCCACCCAGTGGGACACGGGCGACACGATAGACGCCCGCCTCACGTACGTGATGGGCTGCAACTGGATCTTCACCCATCCCTTCGTCTCCGGCGACATCAACACGGTGTGGACGGGCATCTGCCACGGCATGACGAAGCACAACGCCTTTCCACCTCTGTTGCCCATCGTGTCGATCCCCTGGCACCACATCGATCGAGTGCTCCGCAACATGAACGGGATGCCCTGGACCATGGCGGCCCACACCGACGAGGCTGAGGAGGCCGACCGCAGAGGCGCCGAGCGCCTCGGTGTCGAGGGGATCATCTAGCGGTCGATCATTCCGGCTCATAGACCCCGAACGGAGGGAGTGCTCAGATGGCTGAGTTCGACTACGAGAACAGGCACAAGCTCAAGAATCACGACTTCGACGTCCTGGACCAGTTCGAGTTCGAGTACGCGCCCGTGGGGCTGAAGTTCTTCAACGTCGAGTCCGATATCGAGGGATTGGGCCTCGAGCGCCTGGATACGAAGATCGCGTGGTGCCGGATGCTCCTCGAAGCGCAGAGGGGAAGAGCCTTCTACGCCACCAAGGACGACCACTACTGCGAACCGGGAGTCTTCCTGACCGGCCACGGCAAGCTCTCGCCCTTGGCCGGAGGCGGCCGCATCGGCCCCCCTTTCGAGATCTACCCCGAGGAACGCGCCAACCGGCGCGTGTACAGCCATGTCACCCTGCTGGCTGAGGATTCGGTCTATGCCACAGGCTTCGCTCCGCTGAGCAAGCTGACCTTCGAGCCGGACCTGCTCATCCTCGGTTGCGACAACATGGACCAGGGCGAGCGCGTGATGCGGGCCACCCAGTGGGACACCGGCGACATGATCGTCAGCAACATGACCTACGTCATGGGATGCAACTGGTTGTTCACCTACCCCTTCGTGAGCGGCAACATCAACGTGGTTTGGACCGGGGTCTGCTACGGGATGAAGATGTACAAGCTCTATCCGCCCGGACTCCCCATCGTCATAATCCCCTGGCACCATATCGATAGGGTGCTTCGCAACATCAAAGAGATGCCGTGGAGCCTCCCCGGGCACACGGACCGCAAGGAAGAAGCGTACCAGCTGGCGTTCAGACGGCTCGACGTCGACGGGATCATCTGAGAGAGGAGCGGGCATGACCAAGGAGATCATCCTCTACAACCTGGCACCGCACGTGACCGACGAGGAGTTCAAGGAGTACGTGGACACGGAGAAGGGCCCCTACATCGACAGCCTCCCCTCCGTGGAGAAGTACGAGCTGGTGAGGATCGACGAAAGCCGTTCCGGGACCATCCCCTTCAGGTATGTGGGGATCGTGACCCTGAGAAACCTGGAGGATTTCAAGACCAAGGACACCCAGACCGACGAATACAAGGCCTTCTCGGCCAAGATGGCGAGCATCACGTCGAAGATACACGTCACCTTCGGCGAGGAGATCCACTAGCGAAGAA
Organism: uncultured Gaiellales bacterium; assembly: GCA_964592075.1. Lineage (GTDB taxonomy): Bacteria > Actinomycetota > Thermoleophilia > RBG-16-64-13 > RBG-16-64-13 > RBG-16-64-13. The sequence continues at coordinate 9,276 of CAZQDY010000011.1, read as the reverse complement.
CCCGCGGGCGGCGCGAAGGACCTGCACACAACCCACAGAAGAGGAGACCTCCGTGGAACGAACAGCCATAGACCCCTGGACCTGGCAGGACGACCTCAACTTTTGCCAGGCTATCGAGGCCCGCGGTGCGGAAAGGACGGTCTACTGCGCGGGCCAGACGTCCACCGACGCCGAAGGCCGGCCGCTCCACCCCGGCGACATGGAGGCTCAGTTCCACAGTACGCTGGACAACCTCGAAGAGGTGCTCCAAGGGGCCGGATTGACTCTGGCCGATGTGGTGCGGCTGAACTACTACGTCACCGATATCGAGACCTTCCACGGGGCGGCCGCCAAGGTGGGACCACGCCTTGTGGCGGCCGGATGCAAGCCTGCATCCACGCTGCTGGGAGTGAGCCGTCTGGCGCTGCCTGAATACCTGATCGAGATCGAAGCGACCGCGGTAGCATAGGGTCGAGCCCGGTCAACCGGCCCGGCCCCCCAGCGCGGCCGGCGCGCTCTGCCGCCCGGCAGCGCGCTCAGCTCTCAAGCAGGGACAAGAAGTAGTCGACCAGGCGACCGAAGTTGTCGAAGGCCGGACAGACACCGGCGGCCGCGGCCGTGCGACCGTCACCGGCCCAAGCGGCAGCGGTCCTGGAACAGTCGCCCGCGCGGGCGCTCCCCAGCGCGCCGAATCCGTAGCCTGCCAGGACGAAGTCGAGGCCGGCGCCCAGCGCCGCGTCGCGGTCGCCCTGGGTGTCTCCCACGTAGACGCCCTGCTCGATCCCGTGGCGCCGGCGCATGCCCAGCAGCATCTCACGCTTGCTCACGCCGGACAGCCCGTGGCAGTCCCGCCCGCTCAGGTACCGTCCGAAACCGGTGACTTCGAGGAACCTCTCCAGATACCAGTCGGGGCAGTTGCTGACCAAGAACACCGGATAGGCCTCCGCCAGCCGGGGCAGACCCTCGGCCACCCCCTCGTACAGCTCCCCGGCGATGGTGTCGAAGGCCACGCGCTCCTGCCGCTCCAAGCTCTCCAGCAGTGTCTGCGAGGCGGGGTGCAGCTCAGGCAGAAGGATCTCGACACACTTTGGGAAGGGATTGCCCGACACCGAGCGGATATCGTCCACTGTGACTCGAGACGCGAGGCCCATCTCGGCGAGAGCGAGGTTCCAGCCGTGCGAGGAGACCCGGGCGGCATCCCAGAGGGTGCCGTCGACATCGAAGATGAGGGCGCTGTACTTCACCGGGGCATGTTACCCCAGGCGCCCCGGCAACGAGGTGGGACGCAGCCGGATCTACTCCGTCCAGGAATACGCGACGTTCGCGTTGCCCTCGTCCACCCAGGCCTCCATGGAGCCGTCGTAGATCTTGACGTTCCCGTATCCCAGGAGCTGCGTGAGCAGGTACCACCAGAGGGCCGCGTAGCCGCCGGCGCCGCAGTAGGTGATCACCTCCTGGCCTTTGTCCCGGCCCACGACGCCGGCCGCCATGCTCTCGATGACTTCCAGCGGCTTGTAGGTGCCGTCGGCCTCCCACACCCACACGGCGGGCAGGCAGCGGGCCGTCGGGATGTGGCCCCGCATGTCGGCGAAGACCTCCTCGATGGCTACGCCGAAGAACACGTCGGGATCCCTCCCGTCGACGAGGACGGCCTTGCCGAGGCGGTCCTTGACGTACTGGGTCGATATCCAAGTACCGTCGTCCACAGAACTGTCGTAGGGGGCCGGCGCCGGCTCGTTCGGCGTGGTTTCGATCTCTCTCTCCTCGGCCGCCCACTTGGCGTGCCCGCCGGCCAGCACGGCCACGTTCTTCACCCCGGCATAGATGAGGGTCGAGGCGACCCGGACGGGGTCGGCGAGAGCGTAGGGCGGGTTGCCCGGCTCAGGCGCGGGCCCGACGAGAACCACTCGCGAGGCCGCCGTCATGCCGCAATCGCCGATGGACTTGAGCAGTTCGGCGACCGGAGGCAACTCCAGGATGAGCTCGCCGGAGTCGGCCCAGGCTGAGATCAGGCTGAAAGGCTCCGAGATGGCTCCGGGGATGTGACCGGCCTCGTACTGCTCGGCAGGTCTCAGGTCGATCACCACCAGGCCGTCATCCAGATGGTCTTGGAGCCAGTCGGTAGAGACGAAAGGGTCGATGGTGCGGGTAGTCATGTCGAAATCACCTCCAGCAGTCTGCGCGCGATCGCGCGGCCTTCACATGCTATCTCGTCAGGCCGCCGGCCGCCAGCAAGATCGGCAGCTGATGGGGACCGGCCGCCGGCTGGACCGGGCCGTCAACGGACGCGCCCGCGCGGTCACCAGCGCTCCGCCACCAGGCGACAACTGAGCTCGCAGGCCCTGCAGTACCTGATGACCTTGACCGGCTCCGGCGACGTCGGGGCGGCGGCGTCATCAGGAGCCGCCGCCTCAACCGGCGCGGGATCCGCCTGGGGGGCCGCCGCCCCGACGTCCAGATCCATCTGCACGTGGCAGGCTGCGCGGGAGAACTCCCCGGTCCGGCCGGGCAGCCGCGCTTGTCGCGGCTCCGACTGAGTGACAGGAGGCGCGGGCCCGCCGGAGCCGAAGGCCGCCTGCGGGCACGCCGCCCGGCAGGGAGCGTCGCAGCCAGCGCAGGGATCGAAACACACAGGGCCCGTCGGCGGCAGGTCCGCGTCCAAGGTCAGCGCCCTCAGCCGCACGCACGGACCGTACTCGGGAGTGACCAGAAGGTTGCTCAGCCCGATGCATCCCAACCCGGCCAGGACGGCCGCGTCCTTCAGGTAGACTCCTCCCCGCTCCACGTGGTAGGGGTGATGAGTGACCCTCCAGCCGAAGCGCCCCGGAATCCAGTCGCACAGCTCCTGCACGATGCAGGCCAGGATGCGGTTGCCGGGAGGGTCGTTGCGCCCGAACCACCAGTCCATCTCAGGCCGCCCAGGAGGATGCGCGACGGCCACCACGAGTACACTCCGGGCCCCTTCCGGCCAGTCCATGCCCTCCTGGTGACTGAGAGCGCCGACCGATGCGATGCCGGCCAGATCGGCGCCGAGGGCGCGGGCTCTCTCGAGGAGGGTCGCGCGCTTCGGGTCCACCGGCCCACCCGCCTGCTCATTCGCCCGAGCAGACGCCCAGCCGGGTGACCTTCGGCTGCTCGGGAAGATTCGTGTGAATCAGCCTCGTGTTGGCGCCGACGGTGTTGTGTGCGACTTCCCGGTCCATCCGCGCAAAGAGCTGGCCCACACAGTTCCCGGCCAAGAAATTGAAGAGAAAGACCATCTGCGTGACGAGAACCTTCTCGTTCCAGTAGACGAGATACACACCGTCGGCAACCTTGAAGGCGCGGTACTCCTCGGTATCAGCCTGGCCGACCTCGGGCCCTCTGATCCCCAGCCAGGTCTCGTAGACCTCCGTGAGATAGATATGCTCGTAGACCACGTTGTGCGCGTACACGTTCACGAGCCGAGTGCCGCCCAGATCGAATGGCGGGTGATAGGCCGCCGCCCCACCGCCGCTCCCCCCCGTCTCCTCGATCCATGCGCTTCCCGCCGTGGAGACTATTCCCTCGGCCTTCAGCTCCCCCCAGACGACGGTGGCGACCCCTTTGACCAGGTCCAAGACCATGGCGACCGACTCGGTCTTGGCCAGCCGGTAGGATACGAAGAAGACGCCCGGCGCCATCTCGAAGGCCTCGTACCTGGTAGTCACGAGGCGCGGCCCTGGGTCTCCGAGGATCTCCACCTCCACCGTCTTCGAGCGGAAGGTGTGCCGCATGCGATCTGGCTTGTCGCAAAGCGCCAGGGTGAGAGTCCTGCGGACCAGGCCGTCCGAATGAGGGGGACGGTTCTCCGCGTAGTCGAACTCCGGCTTCTCAGAGAGGTTCTCCTTCAGGAAGGCTTCGCCCTGAGCCTCGAACGTCCCACGATCATGCGCACCGCCCTTGGTGTCGCACCGCCCGTCATGGCCCGCCATGGTGACTCCCTTCCCAGTGCCGGCAGATGTCTCGCCCAAATAGGCAGACGGCTCGTCCACGTCAACCGATAGGCCCTTTTGCTGATTGTCCCACCGACGGCCGCCGCGTGCAGAACGCGGCAACCACGCGTGAAGGGAATGAACAGACCGGGCCGCCCACTCCCCGTTCTAGGATGGACGGCCCGGTCGTCGGAGGGAGGTCTATGGAAGGCGGACCAGCATCGCCTTGGCGAAGGCGGCGTGCCCGCGGCCGATCCACTTCACGATGTGCATCCAGGCCACCAGCACGATCACTCCCCCTATGACCGCCAGCGGGATACCCCAAGCCGGGAACCACCAGTCATAGGTCACACCTTCATAGATGAACGTGTGGTCCCCGAACCAACCCCAGATGGGCGCCGTGATCAGTCCGATACCGGTCGCGATCCCGGTCACCGCTATGGTGAAGTAGATGATGCCCAGGGGCAGCATCAGTACCATGTAGACCATCGAAGCCCAGGTGCGGCCGTCCTTCAGCCAGAACAGGATCCGCTCGAAGAAACCCATCCCCGGGGGGTCCGACCGGGGCCGGCGCGGCATCCGTGTCCCGAGCAAAGCCTCCACCACTCGCCCCTCGAAGAACGCCATCGCGCGCACCAGACCCAGGACCGCCACCAACAGCGGGATGCCGATGATGAGGACGATCATCCCTCCGGCCGTGGAGATGCCGGTGACCACGACGGTGAAGTACACGATGCCGGTGACCAGCGACAACAGCATGTAGACGAACGATTTCCACACCCAGCCGTCGGCGAACACGCCGAAGATGTCGTACCAGATGCTGGTCGGCCTGGCGGGGGCAGTCGTCCCGGTGGCGGCGGCCATGCCGGTCGCAACGCCTATAGGCACCTGTCCGTACTGAGGCCCGGGACCGTATTGAGTGCCCGGTGCGTACTGCTGACCGGGCATGTACTGCTGGCCGGGTGCGTACTGCTGACCGGGTGCGTACTGCTGACCGGGTGCGTAGGGAGCCGCGGGCATCTCGGGGACACCCGGCGGTACACGCGGCACCGCGCCCGGGATCGGCGTTTCGACGATGCCCGGCGCCACGCCCGGCCCCACGCCGGGGGTCGGCGTCTCGGCGGCCACGGTGGCCTCAGCGGCTGCGCCGGCCTCGGCCCAGGCCGGAGCCTCAGCCGTCGCTTCGGCTAGGGGTGGCGCCTCGGCTAGAGGTGGCGCCGGAGCGCCCGACTCAACCGGTGTCATCGGTTCAGCGGCGGCCGGCGTCATCACAGGCGCCGTTCCATATGCAGGCGGCTCGACGGGCATCCCGGTCGGCGGCATCCCGAAGGCGGGCGCCACCCCAGGCGCCATGCCGGCTGCGGTCGCCGCCTGGTGCACAGCCTCAGTCACGGCGAGCGGTGCGCTGCTGACCGGCGTCCCCAGATACGCCCCCGCCACCTCCTCGGGGGTCCCGTAACCTTGGACTGCCGCGGCGAGACGTGCTTCATAGGTCGCGGTTCCGCGACCCGCCTTCCCGCCCACGGCCATCGCCGCCTGCAGATATTCCTCTGCGTCGAAGAGGGCGTCCTGCACCAGGGCAGGATCCGCTCCGGCCGATGCCAACGCCGCCTGGAGTTCCCTCAGATATGTCTCGATGTCATTTGCCACGGTGCCCCTCCAAAACGGCGTCGACGAACTCTCGGGTCTTCATCCATGAGGCCTGCCACAGTCCAATCGCTTGGCGGCCTTCATCTGTGACTCTGTAGTAGCGCCGAGGCGGCCCCGAAACCGAAGGCTCCACCTCGCTGACGAGCAGCCCCCCGGCCTCGAGAGACCGCAGTACCGGATAGAGCGTGCCTTGCTTCACCGGAAGCCCCCCACCGAAGCCCTCGAGCTCCTTGGCTATCTGATAGCCATAGAGCGGCTCCTCCGCGTGAGCAAGGAGCGCCAGTAGAGCGAGCGACACGATGCCTGAGCTCAGCTCCTTCTGGAACTTGCGCACACTGGCGGATACGGCTTCCGAGGTACCCTCTTCGAACTCTGGTGTCGAAGGTGTGAGGATCATGCAGTGTTGCCTCCATTCACCCCTGACTGAAGGTCGCCGGCCGGCCGGCGACCATTTGCGTTCCATGTTGCTAACCCCATAGTACTACTAAGTTCATAATAGTCAAGGCCTGCCGGCGAGAAATCTCACGCCGGCTGTTCCGCCGGTCTAGCTCGATACGGACGGCATGCCGGGACGCACAGTCAGCCGGGACGCACAGTCAGCCTGGGTGCACAGTCAGCCTGGGTGCACAGTCAGCCTGGGCGCACGGCTCGCCAGCACGTACGGCCCGACCGCCACGTCCGCTCCCCTGACTTGACTGGCGGCCCCGGCGCATACTAGAGTCAGTCGACTCCGGAAACACCCGACCGCTCGGGTAGCCGCGCGCCCGGCGCTCACACACAGTGCAGCCACAGTAAGGGAGCCCTCAAGATATGACCCCCGAGAACACTTTCAACAAACATGGCGCCGATCTTGAGCAGATGATGTGCCTGAAGACCTACCCCATCGCCATCAAGCTGTTGAAGAACGAAGCCGAGATCCCCGAGGGCGCGATTCGCCCCAAGAAGGACCATGACGAGCACTACGCCGTCTGCCAGGTCTTCTCGCTGGCCCGTCGCCAGGGCTTGACGGTAGCCATGTTCCTCGAAGACCACTGGTGTTTCGAACCCATCATCTCCTACGGGCTGGTGGAGCCGCCGGAGGACTACCTGGAGGGGTTCACCAACTCGTTCTTCATAGCCGACAAGGAGGCGGCCGCCAGGCATGGCCGCGAGATGACCAGGCTGCCGGTGGGCGAGTATCCGGGCATGGTGATCGGCCCCCTCAAGGACGCAGACTTCGAGCCGGATATCGTCATGATCTACTGCACGCCCGCGCAGCTCAGGCACCTCCTCCTTGCCCTCCGGTACCCGCACGGGACCACTGTGACCTCCACCCTGGACCCCATCGGGTCCTGCGTGCATTCCGTCGTCCCGCCGTTCCTTGACGGGATCTGCATGGTCGCGGTGCCGGACCCCGGCGATTATGAGCGGGCCGGCGCCGGCGACGACGAGATGGTGCTGTCGGTGCCGAGGAACATGCTGCAGGAGTTGATGGAGGGGATCTACCACTTCGAGGAGATCGGCATGCCCTTCCGCAAGTTCCGCCTCTCCATGCACCCGGACTTCAAGCAGCCCTTCTTCTACGAAGACTACTTCAAGAAGTGGGGCCTGGACGGCCCGAAGAAGTAGCGCCCCCGCGACGGGGCCGGCCTGCGCCACTGCCCGGTCCCAAACGGGCTCCAGCGTGGCCGCGCCGCGCCTCCACGGGCCTGCGCCACTGCCCGGCCCCGGACGGGCTCCGAGGCGGCCGCGCGGAACGGCCGCCGGCCCGGGTCGCGGCCCCTCTATGGAAGCCGGGAGGCCGGAGGCGCCGACTGCGCTCCCGACAGCCTGTGAGCCATCTCGGCCAGTTGCGTCAGCGCCGGCTCGGTCCGCTTGGACCAGTAGGCTGCGTTCAGCCGGACGCAGCTATCGAAGTGCGGCCCCACCGAGAACAGGTGGCCCGGCACCACTGAGATACCTGCCTCGAGGGCCATCCGAAAGAGGGCCAGCGCGTCGACCGTCTGCGGCATCTCCACCCAGATGACGTAGCCCCCGGCGGGCGTCGACACCCGAGTCCCCTCCGGGAACTGGTCCACGACCGCCTGGGCCATGTGGTTCACCCGCTCGGCGTACGCGCGTCGCAGGCGACGCAGGTGATGTTCGTAGCCTCCGTGGGAGAGATACTCGGCGAGGACCACCTGCGTCATCAAGGGGGCGCGGCCAGCCAACGCGCCGCGCACGTGCTTCACACGCTTGAGGAACCTCCCGGGAGCGATCCACCCCACCCGATACGTGGGGGCGATGTCCTTGCTGAAGGAGGAGCAGAGAAGCACCAGCCCCTGCTCGTCGTAGCATTTGGCCACCGTGGGACGGTTGCCCTCGAAGTAGAGCTCGCCGTCGACGTCGTCCTCGATGAGTGGGATGCCCTTCTCCCCCAGCATGGCCACCAGCCGCCGCTTGGCCGCGTCGGGCATGGAGCTGCCCAGCGGATTGCTGAAGTTGGACATGACGACCACGGCACGCACGTCGTCATGAAGGAGCGCGAACTCGAGGGCCTCGAGGCTGATCCCCGTCGCGGGATGGGTCGGGATCTCGAGAGCCCGCAGGCCCAGGACCTCCAGGATCTGGAGGATGCCGAAGTAGGTCGGCGATTCGACCGCCACCAGGTCGCCCGGCTTGGTGGTCACCTGCAAAGCCAGACTGAGCGACTCGGTGCACCCCGAGGTGATGATGACCTCGCTGCTGTCGAGCGGGCAGCCCTGCATGCAGCGTCGCTGCGCGATCTGACGGCGAAGCTCTTCCCAACCATCGACCGAGGCGTGGAGGTCGCGACCCACCTGTCCTCGCCGGGCCAGCGAGGCGAGGATGCGATTCAGGCGATCGGTCGGCAGCAGCTCGACGGCTGGGAAGGCGGCCCCAAAGCGCACCATCCCCTGCGACACCGACTCGACTAGTGTGTTCGTGTCCAGGTCGCTGATGGTGACCTCGGCGGGAAAGGCGAGCGCCGATGACATGGTGGGCTGAGGCCGGACGGAACCGGCCGGCTTCCAACCCACGAAGTGCCCCGACTGAGGCTGGGCCCGGATGATGCCCCGGTCCTCCAGGAGCCGGTAGGCCTCGAGCACGGTGGTGACGCTGATGCCCCGCTCCCGGCTCATCTGCCTCACCGAAGGGATACGATCCCCGGGTCGTAGCACGCCCTGTGTGACCTGCTCGGCTATATCGTCGGCCAGTAGGGAGTACTTGGGGACCTTGGCCCGCGGCAACCCGGTCTTCACGCCCCTTTACCTCCCGGCCCGGTCGCCGTCACGGCGCCGAAACTGTTATGTTCCATCGTACGATACAGTGCGCAAGCTTGGCCTTCTGTTATGGTAACACTTCAGTAATTCTGAATCTGTTATCTTTTAGACGTTTCCCCTAAGATCCCTCCCAGACGAAATGGACAGGGAGGGGGGAAGACAATGGGAGTCTTCACAGAACGTCTCGCCGTGCTCTTGCTGCTGCCGTGGTCATCGAGGGACGCTTCGCGCGTTTCGGAGACACGGAGCGGCCGGACCTACGGCACTCCGGACGAGCGGGCGGCATCGGGGCCCATGTGGAAGATGGACCGGCATCATGGTCCATCTTCAGCGGTCCAGCGCGCGGATCTGGAAGCTCTGCGGGCGTTCACCCGGCTGAGGTGATGCCGGAGATCGGAAGAGCGTCGTGTAGGGAAAGAGTGTAGGATAGGGTG
>CAZQDY010000010.1:0-54093 GCA_964592075.1 uncultured Gaiellales bacterium | reverse complement strand
GCCCGCGCCGGAGGCGCGGGCGCGCTCCAGGTCGGTCTCGCTCGTGATACCGGTCAGTACCAGCACAGTGACCATGCCGGCCTCTCTTCCCATGGCGATGTCGGTGCTCAGCCTGTCGCCCACGAACAGGGTCTCCGCCGGCGGCACGCCGGTGACCGCCGCCAGCGCGTCCGCCAGCGCCAGCCCCGGTTTGCCCATGAGCACCGGCTCGCGGTGCGCGGCGGTGGCCACCGCCGCCACCATGCTGCCCGCCCCCGGCGCCAGCCCATCGGGGGTGGGAAAGGTGGCGTCACGGTTAGTGGCGACGAACAGCGCCCCTCCCATGAGGGCCTGCTGAGCCGCCGCCAAGGCGCGGTACGAGAAGCTCCTATCCATGCCTACCACGACGGCCGCCGGGGGCGCGGCAGGAGTCGACCCAGCCGGCGCAGGCGCGGCCGAGACACCTTCAGACACCGCCCCGGCGTGGCGGGGAGCCAGCCCGGCCTCCCGCAGCTCGCGCATCAGCCCGCTCTCGCCCACCACCATCACGAGGGACCCCAGCGGCAACCGGTCCCGCAGCCACCGCCCGGTCACGAAAGCCGAGGTGAGCACCCGTTCGGCGCCGGCCGGCAGACCCATCCCGGCCAGACGCTCCGATACCGTCTCCCTGTGGGCCGTGGAGTTGTTGCTGACGTACCGCAGATCGAGACCGCGACGGAGCGCATCCTCGAGCGCCTCGCCCACCCCGGGAAGAACCTGACTACCCCGCCACACCACGCCGTCAAGATCCAAGGCCACGGCTCGGATGACCCGGCCACCGGCAGAGACCGCCCCGCCGCCCACCTGCTCGGAGCTCACTGCCGGCGCCTCAGCTCGTCCATCATCTCGGCATGCTGGCGGCCGGCCTGGGCCACCCTGGCGAGAACGGCCAGCACCACCCCGGCCACCGCCAGTACGACGGCGACGACCCCAGCCGTCTGCGCGGCCGCCAAGGCTATGGCCGCCACCACGGCGATGGAGCTGACGATCGTCAGCAGGATGCACAGACCCGAGGTCTCGCTGGTGCCGTGGGCGAGACTCGATCCCTGCGGCAGAGGATCCGAGTTCGCCTCACCTCCACAATCGCAGTAGAGCTGACCGACCTTGAGAGGCCTGCCGCACCTGGAACAGAACGACCCTCCGGCCATCATCCTCCCCCCTTCAGACGTCATCCCACGATCCCGATCTTGTCGAGCACCCGGGCTATCCCGGTGAACTCGAGGTCGATGGCCGCCGATGGGCAGACCTCGTGACAGCAGTAGCATCGGATGCACAGGGCGTCGTCCACTTTGGCCACCTTCGCCTTCTGATCCACGGTGATGGCCTTCACCGGACACCCTCTCTCACAGGCCGCGCACAGAGTGCACCGGCCCGCCTTGGGACGGGGCATCCGGTTCAGATGACGCAGCACCCGCCGCAACGGAGCGTCGATCAGCCCGGTGCGCGCGCCGACACCGATCCCCTCATAACTACCCGGCATGACAAAATCTCTCACGCGCAGCTCTTCCAGAGGCACACCGACCGTCTCTATGTCGTCCTCCCGGCCGCTCCACAGGCCTCGGTCGCGCGCCGCCGCGAGGACGGGAACGGCCGAGGTGTCGATGCCGGCGATGCGGCAGCAGGCCACGTCGACGGCCACCATGTCCGCGCCCGCCAGAAGGACGCCCAGGTGGCGGGGCCTGCCGCCCGTTCCCGGTCCATCCCCCTCCATGCCCAGGATCCCGTCCACGATGTTCAGCCGCGGGTCGACGAAGCAGGCCACGTCCAGCAGCATCTCGGCGAAGCGCCGGCGGTCGTTCAGCCGGGCGTGATAGGCCGCCTTGTTGAGCCCGGGGATGACCCCGAAGAGGTTCTTGGTCGCGCCCGTGAAGATCATGAACATATGGGTCTTGAACTTGGCCAGGTTGATGACGCCGTCGACCTCGAGTATGGGACTGAGCACCTCGATCCGCTTGGCCAGCACAGCCTTCGGCACAGAGACGGCCTTCCAGTCGGTGTCGAAGCAGAGCTCGAGGCCGTACCGCTCGGCCAAGTCCTGATAGCCCGCCTTGCGGAAGGCCCGCTCGATCACCGGCCGCGCGTGCACCACCCCCGTCCCGGGGCTCTCGATCACGACCGGGTGCGCCCCGGCTTCTTTCACGAACGATGCCACCACCCCCACCAGCTCCGGGTGCGTGATTATGGCCCTGTCGGGAGAGGTGGCGAAGAGGATGTTGGGCTTGAGCGCGATGCGCTCGCCCGGTCTGACGAAGGCCGCCATGCCTCCCAGGGGGGCGAGGAGCTCACCCAGGGCTGCCCTCAGTCGCGCCGCATCGTAGTCGGCGCATCTGGCCGCCGCAACCGCCGATGCTTCCGGCGAAGCGGCCCCAGGCACTCGGTCGTCGTATGTGTATCCCATGACTCCTCCGGTCGGATGCGACTGCTATTCTATCTTCTGGGCACCGTCACCCGCTCCCTTCCGACAGGAGGCTGACCACAGATGGCATCCATGACCTTCAGCGGTGTTCTCCTGGAGAAGATCCCACGCACGGCCGACACCACCAGCTATCGCTTCTCGCGACCGCCGGAGTACGAGTTCACAGCCGGGCAGTTCTTCCTCATGAGCATCACGTCGCCCGCGGGTCGCCTGACCCACGCCTTCAGCCACTGCGACTCCCCCGGCGAGGGGTACGTGGAGCTGACCACCCGTCTCACCGGATCCGACTACAAGAACGCCCTCGACGCCCTGCCCATCGGGGCCGAGGTGGAGATCGACGGGCCCCACGGCGATTTCGTCTTCCGCTACGAGGCTCCAAAGATCACCTTCCTCACCGGCGGTGTAGGCATCACGCCCATCCGGAGCATGCTGCGCCGCCTCGCCGATACTGACGGTGCAGGGAGGATAGAAGGGCAAGAACTCGTCCTCGTGTATGGGAGCATGACTGAGGACGGCATCCTGTACAAGGAAGAGCTCGACGAGCTCGCTCAGACCGTCCCCGGGCTGCGCGTGGTCCACGTGATAACCAGCCCGACGGAGGACTGGAAGGGCTACAGCGGCTTCATCTCCGCCGACATCCTTCGTGCCGAACTGCGCGACCCATCCGCATGGACCTACTACATCGTGGGCCCGCCGCCCATGATCACGGCCATGCAGAAGCTGATGGAGCAGTTGGAGGTCCCGGCTGCGCAGACGGTGGTCGAGAACTTCGCCGGCTACGCCACCTAGTGGGCTTTCTGGAGCAACTCCCCAGGGGTCCGGGTCTCGCCGTCTTCGGCGGCGGAGGCGCCTGGTCGCCTCGTGCGGGCGGGCGAGGCGACGAGGCCCTGGTGCTGACCGGACCCAGCCGGGTCATGGTGGCCGACACGCCTGAAGACGTTCTCACGCTGCTCGACGAGGTGGAGGCTCACCAACGCGCCGGCCGGTACGTCGCCGGGTACCTCTCCTACGAGGCGGGCGGCGTCTTCGGACTCAAGGTGCGGGAGCCCGTTCCCGGCCTGCTTCCCCTTGCTTGGATGGCGGCCTACGAACCCGGCTCGGCGACGGTGATCCCGCCCGTTGAGTGGAAGGAGCTCCTCGGACGGGTCGATGTATCCCGTGCGTCCGGAGCCCTGGCCGGAGTCTCACCCGAGCTGAGCGTATCCCGAGACGAGTACGTGGAGGCCATACGCCGGGTCCGCGAGTACATCGCGGCGGGCGATACGTATCAGGTCAACTACACGGTCCGCGGGCGGTTCGAGCTGGGCGGAGACGGCGCAGACCCGAAGAACGCGGTGGACCCCTTCGACTACTTCCTGGCTCTGCTGGTCCGCCAGCAGGTGCCCTACGCCGCCTATCTCGACCTGGGTGAAGTCCAGGTGATCAGCCTCTCCCCCGAGATGTTCCTACGACGCGAAAAGGGAAGGCTGGAGAGCCGTCCTATGAAGGGCACCCGTCCACGAGGGGCGTCCCATCCGGAGGACGTCGCCCTCGCCTACGAGCTGGTGGAGACAGAGAAGGAACGGGCCGAGAACCTCATGATAGTGGACATGGTGCGCAACGACCTCGGCCGCGTGTGCCGTGCCGGCAGCGTGCGGGTGCCCACCCTGTTCACGGTCGAACCCTACCGGACCGTGTGGCAAATGACGAGTACGGTGATAGGCGATGTGAACCCCCGGGCGGGCCTGCGCGACATCATGCGGGCCGTCTACCCGGGGGCGTCCATAACGGGGGCGCCCAAGCACCACACCATGGAGATCATCGCCGAACTCGAGACAGAGCCCCGAGACGTCTACTGCGGGACGGTGAGCCTGTTCATGCCCGGCGGCGACTTCACCTGCAGCATCGCCATCCGCACGATCGTCCACCGGGCGGGTCGCTGCAAGCTGGGCACCGGTTCCGGGATCGTGTGGGACGCGGCGGCCGGCGCTGAGTACGAAGAGACTCTGGTCAAGGCGTCCTTCGCCACTCCGCCAGCCGGGGACACCTGGCGGCCCGACCCCGGGACGCGGCTGGGCAGGTCAATGCGCGCCGCTGAAGGGTTCCAGCTCTTCGAGACCATCCTGCTCGACCCTAGAGAAGGCGACGCGACCATAGAGGCGCCACTCGAGCTCGCCGGCCTGAGCCCCTCCCTGGCGATGAGCGACACCGCCGTGCTTGCGCGCTACCGATTCCTCGATGAGCACCTCGATCGTATGGCCGGTTCGGCGCGGGCGCTGGGACTGGAGTTCGACCGCCAGGCGGCGCTGGCGCTCTTGGTGGGTTGCGCGCGGCTGAACCCCGGCGCGCTGGTGGTCCACCTCGACCTGGAGGAGGAGGCGGGTCTCAGCATCTCGACGCGCGCCGCGCCCGTGATCGAGCGCGCCCCCGTGGCCCTCATGGTCTCTCCCTTCCGAACCGACCCGGACGACCCTCTCCTGCGGCACAAGACGAGCGTGCGCGGCTTCTACAACCGCGAGCATCGTAGAGCCGTCCACGAAGGCTGCTTCGACGCGCTCTTCCTGAACGGGTTGGACCGTGTGACCGAGGGGTCCATAGTCAACGTGTTCGCCCGCTTCGGCGGGTCTTGGGTCACGCCGCCCCTCTGCGACGGCCTGCTCCCGGGCATCTGGCGGGCGCGCTACCTGGCCGAGACCGGCGCGGCAGAACGCTCCCTGGGCTTGGAGGAGCTCCTGGAGGCCGACCTGGTGATGGTGGGCAACTCGGTGCGCGGCGCCCTCGTGGTGGACCGGGTGGTCGCGGACCCCGCGGTGTTCTAGACCGTCGCCGAGACGAACAGCGGGCCGGGGTGCGGAGCGATGGCTCCCTCACCCCGGCCCGCCGGGCGGTCTCTTCAGCCGGGTCCGGCTACGGAGTGACGGCCACCGCCACGTCGAGCAGTTCCACGGGCCTCTTGGTGATGAGGTCGACAATGTCCTGCGCGCCGAGGTCGAAGTTGTAGTACTTGATCGGCTCGAGCATGACGTCCGTGATGGCGCTGACACGCTGCGGCCTGTTGTCGTTCAGGAAGCCGTTGCACGCCCCGAACTCGCTCGTGTCGGAGTCCTTGAGAGCGAGGTACTTCGTGTTGAGCTCCTTCATGATGGGTTCATATGAGGTGTAGAGCTCCTCGAGTTGCGGCTTCACCACGGCCGGCTCGGGCTTGTCCTTGACCGTCTCCGACACCTTGCCGACCAACTCATCGAAGGCGTCCAGGATCTCCGCCCCCAGGGTCGCGCCTTCACCGCCACCCCCAGGCGCCGCTGAAGAGGCCGCGGTAGTGGTGGTGTCGGCGGCGTCTGAGTCGGAGCCCCCGCATCCGCTCACCATCACCGCGATCAGGCCGGCGATCAGCATCAGGACCACCGCCGTCAGCATCCCCCCGCGTTCCCTGCCCATGCCTCTGTCCATGTTCCCTCCGTGCTTGATTGGCGCCTGCCCACGCGGGCGGCCGCCTGGGCCGTTCAACACTATACGTTCTCCGCCGGTGCAGCGCTAGAGAGACCGGCGCGCTACGCGCCGAGCTTCAGCCTGAGCACGCGGGGCAGCACGCCCCCGTGAAGGTAGTACTCCACGTCCACGGAGGAATCGAGCCGGGCGGTGCACTCGAGCGCGATCCCGGGGTCGCCCGGAGCAGCATCGTCGTCTCCGCGCCGGATCTTCACCTGCAGCGCCATGCCGGGGCTCAATCCGGCCTCCAGGCCCCCGATGTCCACCGACTCGTCTCCGGACAGCCCCAACCCCTGCGTGGTGCAGCCGCGGGGGAGTTCGACCGGCAGCACCCCCATGCCCACGAGATTGCTGCGATGGATACGCTCGAAACTCTCCGCGATCACCGCCCGCACTCCCAGGAGGGCCGTCCCCTTCGCCGCCCAGTCGCGCGAGCTGCCTGTGCCGTACTCCTTGCCGGCGAAGATCACCAGTGGAACCTGGTCGGCCTGATAGCGCACGGCGGCATCGTAGATGGAGAGCACCTCGCGGGTGGGGTGGTGCCTGGTCCAACCACCCTCCCGCCCATCGGCCATCTGGTTGCGCAGACGGGAGTTGGCGAACGCCCCCCGCAGGAGCACCTCATGACTGCCCCGGCGGGCGCCGTAGGTATTGAAGTCCACGGGGCTCACGCCCTGCTCGATGAGATATCGCCCCGCCGGACTCGTCCGGGCGATCGCACCCGCCGGAGAGATGTGGTCGGTGGTGACCGAATCACCCAGGATGGCGAGAATGCGCGCTCCGTGGATGCCCACCGGCGGCGCAGGCTCAAGACCGAACCCCTCCAGGAAAGGCGGCTCCTTGACGTATGTGGAATCCCGCTGCCAGGCATAGAGCGCGCCGCGTGGCGCCGCCATACGGCGCCACGCTTCGCTCCCCTCGACCGCGACTTGGTACTCCGACCGGAACAGCTCGGGCCGGAGGGCCGCGGCGGCCATCTGAGCCACCGCGTCGGTCGAGGGCCATAGTTCGCTCAGGTAGACGGGCCGGCCGTCGGGGCGGGTCCCGAGTGGTTCCGTGGTCAGATCGATATCCACCGTCCCGGCGAGCGCGTAGGCCACCACGAGCGGTGGGGAAGCCAGGTAGTTGGCCCGCACGACCGGGTGTATGCGGGCCTCGAAGTTCCGGTTGCCGCTCAGCACCGCCGCCACCACCAGCTGCTGCTCGCCGGCCGCGCGCTCCAGGCCGGAGGGCAGCGGTCCGCTGTTGCCTATGCAGGTGGCGCATCCGTATCCCACCACGCCGAACCCCAAGGCCTCCAGCGGCTCCAGCAGCCCCGCCTCGTCCAGGTAGCGCGTCACCGCCCGCGAACCCGGCGCCAGGCTGGTCCGCACCCAGGGCTTCGGAGTCAGGCCCAGCTCCCAAGCTCGGCGGGCGAGCAGTCCCGCGGCCAGCATCAGCGCGGGGTTGGAGGTGTTGGTGCAGCTCGTCACAGAGGCGATCACAACGTGGCCGTCGCGCACGAGCTCACGGCCCCCTTCGAACTCCACCTTGACCCACGTCGAGTCGGCCCTTCCCTGGGAGAGCTCGGGCAGATCGTGGCGGAACCGGGCGCCCACCTCCTCCAGCGGCACCCGCTGCTGAGGCCGCCGCGGGCCGGCCACACTGGGCCTGACGTCATCCAGATCGAGCTCGACCACCTGGGAGTACTCAGGGTCTGTACAACCCGGCTCCCGAAAGAGCGCCTGGGCGCGGCAGTAGGCCTCGACCCTGGCGCACACAGCGTCCGAGCGGCCCGTCTGCCTGAGGTAGGCGACAGTCTCGCCGTCGACCGGGAAGAATCCGCAGGTGGCGCCGTACTCGGGCGCCATGTTGGCCACTGTGGCCCGGTCGGCCAGAGTGAGGGCCTCAGCCCCCGGGCCGAAGTACTCGACGAAGCGGCCCACGACTCCCACCCCCCGCAGCAGCTCGGTGATGGCGAGCACGAGGTCGGTGGCCGTCGCCCCGGACGCGAGCCGCCCGGCGAGGCGGACCCCCACCACCTGCGGCACCAGCATGAAGTAGGGCTGCCCGAGCATGACCGCCTCGGCCTCGATGCCGCCCACTCCCCACCCGAGCACGCCCAAGCCGTTGATCATAGTGGTGTGGGAGTCGGTGCCGATGACCGTGTCCGGATACACCCAGGGCGCGGCGGCGCCGGAGGCGCCGGGCCGGGTCGCACCATAGCCGGCGCGGGCCGCGCCCTTGTCGGCGCCGGCCCGTCCCGCGGCTCCCGCGGCCCCAATGCCGACCACCTCGGCCAGGTACTCCAGGTTCACCTGATGGCAGATGCCCGCCCCGGGCGGCACCACGCGCAGGTTGGCGAACTCGCCCTGCGCCCAGCGCAGGAGCGCGTAACGCTCGGCGTTGCGCTCCGTCTCCAGCTCCATGTTGCGCCGACACGCCTCGGGCACGCCGGCGTAGTCCACCTGTACCGAGTGGTCGATCACCAGATCCACCGGCACGCTGGGATCGATGATGGTCGGGTCGCCACCCAGGCGCGCTACGGCCGAGCGCAGCGCGGCCAGATCGACCACGCAGGGCACGCCGGTGAAGTCCTGCAGCAGGACCCGTGCGGGCATGAAGGCCGACTCGGGACGATGAACGGCGGCGGGGTCCCAATCGAGGAGGGTGAGAACGTCCGCCCCGTCCACCGCTCCCGGGGCTGCCGGGGCGCTCGGCGCGGCCGAGGCGCCGGGCCCGTCGGCGCCGCCCGGCCGCCCGGCGGCGCTCCGGCCGCAAAAGCGGTCCATTGCGGTTGGGGTGCCGCAATGCCGAAGGGCGTTCTCCAAGAGGATCCGGATGGAGTAGGGGAGTCGGCTGATGTCGCGCCCGGTCTCGCGCGCCAGCGCCCCCAGGTCCGCTATGCGGGCGCTCCCCTCGGGCAGGTCCAGCATCGTCCATGCCCCGAAGGGTCCGAAGCTCTCCCCGACTCGCGCCGCCACGGTCTCTCCTTCCTAGAGGTACAGCCGGTCGCCGCGGGCACCGCCGGCCTCGCGACCCGTGGCCACGTTGTTGAGCGCCCGTACATAGGCCTTGGCCGAAGCCTCGAGCACATCGATGGAGACAGCCTGCCCGGCATAGCGCTTACCGTCCACCTCCACGACCACCCGCACCTCGCCCAGCGAGTCCTTGCCGGAAGTGATCGAGCGTACCTGATAGTCGAGCAGCTTGCCGCTCACGCCCACAGCATCGTCGATGGCCAGGAAGACCGACTCCACGGACCCGCCCGTGAAGGCCTTGCCCGAGTGCACCTTACCCTCCTTCCCCACCGCCACCTGGCTCGACGAGATGATGTCGGTGCCCGTGGAGACATAGACGTGCTCAAGCGAGTAGACATCCTCGCGCTGGCGCAGCTCCTCACCCACCAGAGCCTCGAGATCGGCGGTGGTGACTTCCTTCTTCTTGTCGGCCGTCTCCTTGAAACGACGGAAGACCTCGTCCAGCTCCGGCCCCTCCAGATGGATGCCTATCTCCGCCAGGTGGGCGCGCAGCGCATGGCGTCCCGAGTGCTTGCCCAGGACTATGTCGCTGTCGCTGAGTCCGATGTCGCGGGCCCGCATGATCTCGTACGTGGTGCGCTCCTTGAGGACTCCGTCCTGGTGGATGCCCGATTCATGAGCGAAGGCGTTCTTACCCACGATGGCTTTGTTGGCCTGCACGATGTGCCCGGTGAAGCTCGAGACCATACGGCTCGCCCTCGCTATCTCGGTGGTGGCGATGTTGCAGGGCCGCTCCAGTATGTCCCGCCGCGTGACCAAGGCCATGGCCACCTCTTCCAGCGCGGCGTTGCCGGCCCGTTCGCCCAGGCCGTTGATGGCCACTTCCACCTGCGTGGCGCCCCGCTCCACCGCGGCCAGGGTGTTGGCCACAGCCACGCCGAGGTCGTTGTGGCAATGCGCGCTCAGCACCACGTTCTCCAGAGCGGGGATCCTCTCGTACAGCTGGTCCATCAGCGCGGCATACTCACCGGGCAGGGCGTAGCCCACCGTGTCGGGCACGTTGATGGTGGTGGCCCCGGCTTCGACGGCGGTGGCCAGCACTTCGGCCAGGAAGCCCACGTCGGAACGGGTGGCGTCCATGGCGGAGAACTCGACGTCCGGGCAGAGGGAGACGCAGAGCCTCACCATCTCGCGCGTGATCTTGACGATCTCGTCACGGCCAACCCGCATCTGGTGTTGCAGATGGATATCGGAGGTCGATACGAAGGTGTGTAATCTGGGCCGCTCGGCATCCTCGATGGCGTCCCAGCAGTTACGGATGTCGCCCTCGGTGCAGCGGGCAAGGCCGCAGATGACCGGCCCCTTCACCTCGCGCGCGATGGTCTGCACGGCGGCGAAATCCCCAGGACTGCTGGCCGGGAAGCCGGCCTCGATGACGTCGACGCGCAAGCGCGCCAACTGATGGGCTATCTCCAGCTTCTCCGAGGCGTTCAGGCTGCTCCCGGGCGACTGCTCGCCGTCACGGAGCGTCGTGTCGAAGAAGACCACGGGGACCCCGGCGTTGCGGCGCGGGGGATCCGGCTCTGCGGCGCCCGCTGTGCCGCCCGCGGGTACGTTTCTCTTGGACATATCTCTACCTCCTGGCTCTTCTACGAAATCATGGCTGCTGACATGCCGGGTGGCGCCGGCTTCGCGAGTATCTCCCCCTAGCGGGGGAGCAGCAGGAGGAGGTCGAGAACGAGAGCAAGCCGTGCGTCAGCGACCGGGCCCAGAGGCCGGGCGGCCGCCGCGCGAGACCAGGATGCTGTTCTGCTCTCCATGGCATGCGAGTTTAGCAGCAGGGACAGGGAAAGGGTATGCTGGCGGCCTCAGTCTATGGGGCCCAGGTCAATGAGGGATCAGACGATGGAACTGGTGGGAGAACGGGTGCGCCTGCGCACGCTTACGTCGGAGGACCTGCCGCTGTTCGCGGAGTTCTTGCGGGCTCCGAGCGTGAAGAAGTGGTGGGGTGACTACGATGAGGACAGGCTGCGCCGGGAATTGGTGGACGACCCATCTGCGGAAGCCTTTGCCGTGGAAGCGGAAGGACACCTTGTGGGTATGGTGGACTTCTGCGAGGAGACGTACCCGGACTACTACTACGCCGCCCTCGACATCACCCTGGGCGTGCCCTATCAGGGGCAGGGGCTGGGCTCCGACGCCCTGCGGACGCTCATCACGCACCTCGTCGACGAGCGGGGCCACCACCGGCTGACAGTCGACCCCGCGGCTGAGAATACCGATGCCGCGGGCTTCTACGAGAAACTGGGCTTCAGGAAGGTGGGGATCATGAGGAAGTACGAACGGGTCTCCGATGAGCACTGGCGAGACGGACTGCTGATGGAGCTGATCGTGGAGACGGACCCTCACCCCTGCAAAGCTTGACAAGGAGTGTGACCATGCCCAAGGAGTATCCCAAGTTCACCGCCGCGGCCGTCCAGACCGCCCCCGAATACCGCGACAAGCCCGTCTACTTCGATTCTGAGGCCACCCTCCACAACTGCATAGCGCGCATCAGAGAGGCGGCCTCCAACGGGGCGACGCTCGTCGTCTTCCCTGAGCTCCATCTCCCAGGCTACTGCCACTTCTCCATCGACCTCGCCAAGGGGCCCGAGTACGCGGGCATCTGGGCGGAGTACCTGCGCCACAGCATCGAAGTGCCCGGCGAGGAGACCGAGCTGCTCTGCGAAGCGGCCCGGCAGGCCGGCGCGAACGTGGTGATAGGCATCAACGAGCGCGACAAGAAGTACGGCGGCCGCCAGTACAACTCGGTGCTGCACATCAGCAGGGCGGGCGAGATCCTCGGGGTGCACCGCAAGATCAACATAACCGTTCAGGAGCTGCTCATCCACACGCGTGGGGACGGGGGCGGGAACCTGCGCATCCACGACATGGATTTCGGCAAGGTGAGCAGCCTCATCTGCGGCGAGCACCACCAGCCCATGCTGAAGCAGTGCTACATCGTCCAGGGGACTAAGGTGAACTGCTCTCTGTGGCCGGGATGCCTGGGCGGCGGAGAGGAGCTGCCCTGGGTCGCGCCGGCCTTGACCACTGCCATGGCCGCGTCGGGAGCGTGTTGGTGCGTGCTGGCGGCCAACTACATCCCGCCGGAGAAGCGGCCCAAGGACTTCTATTCCAACACGGACTTCCACCAGAGCTTCGGCGGCAGCGCCATCATCAACCCCTTTGGCGAGGTGGTAGCCGGGCCGGTGCGCGACCAGGAGACCATCGTCTACGCAGACATCGACCTCAGGTTGAACGAGATGGCCCGGGGGATCGTCAACATCACCGGCATCTACAGCCGCTGGGACATCCTGGGCCTCCAGGTGCGCACCAACCAATACGAACCGCTGGTGTCGATGGAGTCGGTGGAGGCCGGGTGGACCGAGGCGGCGGATCTGGGCGGCGTCCTGGCGAACGAGCCGGGGGTGCCCTGCTACCCACCGCCCGAAGGTACGGACGCCGGGACGCGAGAGGCTCCCCCGGACGCCGCCGCACTCGCGGAGCTTCGGGCGAGGGTGGCCGAACTCGAGCACAGACTGGGGAACCCGCAGACATGAGGCCCTTCGACGCGAAGTTCTTCGACGCGAAGTTCTTCGACGCGAAGTTCTTCGACGCGCACTGCGACACCATCGGCAAGATCTACGAGCGGGGAGACGACTTCTCCGCCGCCGGTGACGACGGCCTGGAGATGCGCCCAGTCGCGCCGGATGGAGCCGCCGATGCGCCGGAGCGAACCGCCCATGCGCCCATCCCCGGCGAAACGCCGGCCGAGTCACTCGGCCTCTCCTATCATCCCGGCGGGAAGAGCCTCCACATCACCCTGCCCGGCCTGCGGGCCGCCGGTGTGCGCGCCCAGGTCTTCGCAAGCTGGGCGTGGTCGGAACGCTATGAGGGACGCGAGTTCGAGGTGGCCATGGGCGAGGTCGAAGCCGTCAGGCACCTCTGCGACCGGTACCCGGAGGATCTGGTGCTCGCCCTGAGCGGAGCCCAGGTGGAGCAGGCCTTCTCCGGGGACGCCTCCGATACGAGGATCGCGGCCATACCGGGGCTGGAAGGAACCGACGCCCTCCTCGGCCGGGTCGACAACCTGGCCGCGTTCCACAGGGCAGGCGTGCGCATCCTCACCCTGGCGTGGCACGACACGGCCTTCTGCGGCTCGACGTACGGAAAGGGCACCGGGCTCACCCCCAAGGGAGTCGAGTTGGTGGAGGCCTGCGAAGACTCCGGTGTGCTGATCGACCTGTCTCACGCTTCCGACCACGCGTTCTTCGACGTGTGCCGGGTCGCCAAGCGTCCCTTCATCGCCAGCCACAGCAACTGCAGGTCGCTGTGCCCCAGCCCGCGCAACCTCACCGATGAGATGATCCGCGAGATCGCGGAGCGAGGGGGCGTCGTGGGGATCACGCTTGCTCCCAGCTTCCTCTCCGTCGAGTACTACCGGCGCACGAAGGCCATCAACGACGAGTTCTGGCGCTCCGTGGCGGAAGGTACCGCCACCGTCGACGAGGCCGGCGAGAAGTCCGCCAAGGCGGAGGCGCTCATCCCCCGTCCGCCGCTGGATCTGATCGTGGATCACGTCCGTCACGCTATCAAAGTCGGCGGCGTGGAGGCCGTCGGCCTGGGTGGGGACCTCGACGGTGTCGACGCTCTGCCGGTGGGCTTCGAGGGCGTGGGAGACTACCCGCGCGTCGCCGCGCTCCTGGAAGGGGCCGGCCTCACACCAGAGCTGATCGACAAGATCTGTTGCCGCAATCTGGTCCGGCTGTTCCGTGATACCTTGCCGTGACCGTCACTTCCACCAACACCGACACGAGGGGGAACAAACATCATGACGCCACAAGAGACCGATAGCGCCCCCGGGCAGGCGCCCACCACCGCGGCCGTGTGCGGGCTCTGTTGTGACGCGTGCAGCATCTTCATCGGCAGTCACGAGGATCCGAAGCGACTCGAGTTGCTCGCCTCGCGCATGGGGTGGGACCTCGAAGACGCTTACTGCGACGGCTGTCGCTCGGAACGGCGCACACCGTATTGCGAGGCCTGCGGGCTCTACAGGTGCGCCCAGCAGCGCGGACATGCTTTCTGCGGCGAATGCGAGGACTACGCGTGCGCCGAACTGCAGGCCTTCCAGCGCGAGCGCCCTCATCGAGCCGAGCTCTGGGAGAGCCTGGCCCGCATCGGCGAGATAGGTGCCGAGGCCTGGCTGGCGGAGGCGAAGGGACGCTATTCCTGCCCCTCCTGCGGCACGCTCAACTCGGCGTACGACCTGAAGTGCCGCAGTTGCGGCCACGAACCGAGCTGCGACTACGTCGCGGCGCACCGGGAGGCCATCCTGGCGGCGCTGTCCCCCCGCTGAACCCGTAGAGGGGGCTTGCTACCCGGCCTCTCGCCTCACGGCAGGAGGCATGGTCCACCCAGGGGTCTCACGCAGCACCCACCGTCGGAGGCGGCCGAAGAAGCGCCTCTCACCGTAGCCGACTATGGCGGCCGCGCCCAGGATGATGAGGAGCTTCTGGACGAAGGGCATCGGCGTCCAGTGATAGCCGATGCGCTGCTGGAGGATGGTCCACACGGGGAATTTCTCAGGCAGACCGGCCAGCCAGCCCTCCCCTTCGTCGGAGACGAAAGAGGTGGCCGGGTCCTCCAGCACGGTGACTTCCTTGCCCGGGTAGTCCACCCATACATGGTCGAAGGAGTAGCGGAGGGTGTACGGCATGCCTTTAGCCTCCAGGATGCTGGCCATGAGAACGGTCTGGGCCTGACAATCTCCCGCTTGGTCTACGATGACCTCCGGGACGGTCGGGAAGTACCAGGGCAGACGGTATACAGTCCAGGCCGGCATCCAGGGGACGTACGCCTTCACGTGGTCTTCGACGGCCTTGTAGTCGTCGGGGAGAGCCGCGGCCATCTGAGCCGCCGCCTCGGCGTCCACCGGCGGGTTCCTGAGACGAGACATGGAGTTGAAGAAAGGACGTGGGTCGGGGTAGACCACCGCCCCGACCCACGCGGCGACCAGCACGATCAGGAGACAGTGCCGGGCGGCCTTCTTCAATGGCGCTCCGTTCTCTAGGCTGCTCTCGAACTCAGACTTCGGAACCGTAAGCGTCGAGCTTCACCGCGTCCGACACCACATAGTCCATGTCGGTGCACGCGGCGATGTCGTCCACACTATACCCGCGGGCCACTTCCTCCAGGACGAAGCCTTTCTCGGGATAGCGCCTGAACAGGGCACGTTCGGTGATGATGACGTCGGCCTCGCCGGCGCCGGTGAGCGGGAACGTGCACTTCCTGACCAGTTTGCTTGCCCCATCCTTCGAGCAATGCTCGGTGACCACGGTCACGGTCTTGGCGCCGGCCAGGAGGTCCATGGCCCCGCCCATGCCGGCCACGAGCTTGCCCGGGATCTCGTAGCTTGCGATATTGCCTTCCCCGTCCACCTGCAGCGTCCCGAGGAAGGTCATGTCCACGTGGCCGCCCCGGATCATGCCGAACGACGTAGCCGAATCGAAGTAGCTCCCGCCAGGGCCGAGGGTGATAGGCGCCCCTCCCGCGTTACCGCGGTCAGGATCGCTACAGAGGGCATCGGGAGCCGGGCCGACGCCGACGGCTCCATTCTCGCTGTGGATGACGACGTCCACTCCGGCGGGCACATGATTGGCGACCAGCGTCGGAACACCGATCCCCAGGTTGATCACCTGCCCGTCTTTCAGCTCCGCGGCAGCCCGCGCAGCGATGACATTCTTGATATCCGTCTCAGACACTTCTGTCTCCTTGGCAATGTGGTTGATCAGCAGGCGGAGAGCGAGATACCCCGATAGGACAGATCCGCCCTCACCACGGCTTTCACGTAAAGGCCGGGGGTCTGCACGCTCTCTGGAGCGATCTCGCCGGGGCTGTAGAGATACTCGACCTCAGCGATGGTGTAGTCGGCGCACACCGCGCAGACCGGGTTGTAGTTGCTCGCCGTGCCCCGGTACCTCAGGTTGCCCCAGGTGTCTCCGTCGTGCGCCCGGACCAGAGCCACGTCTGCGCGGACAGCCTCCTCCAGGAGGTAGGTCTTGCCGTTCACCTCGATGTGCCGCTTGCCCTCGGCGACCACGGTACCCAGGCCTGTGGGGGTAAGAAAGCCGCCCAGTCCCGCGCCGCCCGACCGCATCTGCTCGGCCAGGGTGCCCTGCGGTCTGAGCTCCACCTCGATCTCTCCCGCGTGGTAGGCCTTGACCACGTCGGGCGTGGTGCCGATGTGGCTGGCGATGAGCTTGCGGACCTTGCCGAGCTTTACCAGCTCCACCACTCCTCGGTCCCGGAAGCCTCCGGTGCACGAGACGATGGTCAGGTTCTTGACATCCGTTTCTTTCAACCCATGGATCAGGGTGAGCGGGTCACCTTGTGACAGGAAGCCGCCGACGGCGACAGTCATCCCCGATTCGATGTGAGACATAGCCTCTTCGAGGCTCACGACCTTGTTCTTGGGCATAGCCCTCTCCTCGTCCCCCGATCGAACTTGACACACATGACCGGGTGCACGGCACCCTGGGCATCCCCAACAATGGGACTATTCTAGACCTTTCAGACCTCGATGGTCTTGAGGTCTGGGCTCACGATCAACTTCGGCTCTGTTACCTTCTGGACGTCCTCGGCGGTGAGGCCCGGCGCGACTTCTCGCAACAACAGGCCTTCGGGCGTGACTTCGAGGACTGCGAGGTCTGAAACGATCAGATTGACGCACTTCTTCCCGGTGATAGGGAGCGAGCACTCCTTAAGGATCTTGGGCGTTCCATCCTTGGTGCAGTGGTCCATCATGATGATGACGTGCTTGGCGCCCACCACTATGTCTCCGGCGCCGCCCATGCCTTTGATCATCTTGCCGGGGATCATCCAGTTGGCCAGGTCGCCCCTCTCGGAAACCTCCATGCCGCCCAGCACGGTGGCGTCCAGATGACCGCCGCGGACCATGGCGAACGAGTCGGCGTTGGAGAAGTAGCTCGTGCCGGGCAGCTCGGTGACCGTCTCCTTGCCCGCGTTGATGAGATCCGGATCCTCCTCGCCCTCAAAGGGGTAGGGGCCGGCGCCAAGGATGCCGTTCTCGGAATGCAGAAAGATGTCCTTGCCCTCCGGTAGGTAGTTGCTGACCAGGGTGGGCATGCCGATGCCGAGGTTGATGTAGTATCCGTCCTCGAACTCCGCCGCCACCCTCTTCGCCTGCTGCTCTCGCGTGAGCGCCATCATCGCCTCCTCAAGAAATGAGATCCGACCGGGCTATCCGTCTGGGCCTATGGCTTCGGCCGTACTGTGCGCTTTTCGATCCACTTCTCGTAGAACTCGCCCTGTACCACTCGATCGACGTAGATGCCGGGAGTATGGATGAGATCGGGTTCCAGCTCCCCCACCTCCACCAGATGTTCCACCTCGGCGATGGTGATCTTGCCGGCCGTCGCGCAGAGGGGGTTGAAGTTGCGCGCGGTCTTACGGTAGACGAGGTTGCCCAGCCGGTCTCCCTTCCAGGCGTTGACGATGGCGAAGTCGGCGCGGATACCTCGCTCCAGCAGGTACTCGCGGCCGTCGAACTCGCGGACCTCTTTGCCCTCGGCCAGCATGGTCCCCACAGCGGTGGGCGTGTAGAAGCCGGGGATCCCGGCGCCTCCACAACGGATCCGTTCGGCCAGCGTGCCCTGGGGGCAAAGCTCCACCTCGAGCTCTCCGTTCAAGAACTGCCGTTCGAAGTTCTTGTTCTCTCCCACGTAGCTGGCCACCATCTTCTTGACCTGCCCGGACTTCAGCAGGATCCCAAGCCCGTACTCATCAGTGCCGCAGTTGTTGCTGATGATCGTGAGACCTTTGACACCCTTCTCGTGCAGCGCCCGGATGAGATTCTCCGGGTTGCCACACAAGCCGAACCCCCCACAGAGGATGGAAGCTCCGTCCTCGACGTCGAAAATCGCGGCCCCGGCACTCGGGAACACCTTGTTCATAGCCCCTCGCCTCCACTGGACGTTGGCATGTCGGTGACGGTATCTGGTATGAGCATACCATGTTCGACCGGGCGGACGCTCGGGACTTGCAATCGCCGCCCCCGGGCCATACCCTGTCGTAGATTTTCCCATGCCATACTGCTACTACACCTGCGACCTCATACCCTTGGACCTGCTCGTCCACGCAGGCTATACGCCGCGCTGGCTGGGCGGATCGCTACGCGATCCGGCCGCCCCGGCCCGCCGGGACGCGCTCGGCGTGCACCCCATGACCTGCCCGTACGTGACCAAGCTCGTCGCTGCGGCGGATGCGCTGCTCGGCGAGGCGCCCGTTGACGAGGCGCCGGTTGACGCCGCGCCCGGGGTTGCTAGCCAAGGCCGCCTGGCAGCATCATCGGACGTCCTCGTGGTGCCCGGCGGCTGCGACGCGGCGCGCCGCATGGCCGACCTCCTGGCCGCCACCTACCCCGACCGGGTTCGGATGTTGCCCCTCCCAAGGTCTTCGGGACCGGAGGTGACGAGGACTCTGGCTGCCGACCTGCGCCGACTGGAGGACTGGCTTCGCTCGTGCCTGCCGGACGAGCCACCGCGGGACGAGCCACCGCGGGACGAGCCACAACGGGAGGAGCCGCCCCGGGAGGCCCCAGCCGGCACCCAGTCCGGCGCGGCCCAGACCGACTTCTACGCCCCCGCCCTCGACTATCCCAGCCCCCCGCGCCAGGGCGGAGTGTTCGTGGTCGCCGGTCCTCTCACCGATGATTCGCTGCTCCGCCTGATCGAGAGGCTGGGCGCTCATGTCGCCGGGCTGGAATCGTGCACGTCTCCGGATCGCTGGAGACCGCTGGCGCCCACAACGGGAGCGGCCCCCGCGACAAGAGATGCGGAAGAAGATGCCGCCGCGCGCATCGCCCCCCTCGACTACGATGCTCTGGCCGCCCGCCTCCTCGATGTCGGCATGTGCCCCCGCCGCTCGACCACCCACCGCCGCGACCACCTGGCCCGCCGTCTCGACCAGGGCCGGCCCTCGTCGATCATCTACGCCCGGCAGAGCTTCTGTGACCCGGGCGCCTACGACGCCCTCCTGGTGGCCGACCTGGCCAAGGAGCGTGGCCTGCCCTACCTCGAGATCGAGGTGGACTTCCCCTTCGACGCGAACGGGCCGCTGCATACCCGCGTGGAGGCCTTCTTGGAGGCCCAGTTGCTCGACGAAGACCTGCTGGGCGACCTGGAGGACGACGAGCTGTTCGACGGCGACGCCGAGGACGTGGGCGACGGCGAAGGCGCCGACCTGTTCGCGGCCGGCAGCGCCAGCGACGGCCAGGATGACGGCGAAGGCGCCCACGAGGAGAGAGCATCATGATGGGGCCGGCGCGGCTCTGTGATGTGCGCACATTGTACGCAACTCGCAGAGCTTCCCGGCAAGGATGGTTCGCACACCCGCACCCGGCCGCCGGCTCACCGCCTGGATGGTTCACACACCCGCGCCCGGGCGGCCCACCGCTGCCTCTGAGGGAGGTGTAGCTTCCTATGCCCGGCATGGCCGACGTCACCGGCGACTCTCTTAACGCGGCGCTCGTCCGCACCGCCTACCTGGCCCAGGCCCGCTTCAAGGCCATGCGGGCCCGCACCGCCCGCCGCTACATGGAGCTCCACGCCCTCTCCGCGTCTCTCGATCTCTTCAAGCCTGGCGCCATCGTCCCTTGGGTGTCGTACCTGTTCCCCACCGAGCTTCTGACCTCGTACGGACTCACACCGATGATCCCCGAGATCGGCTCCGCCACCCTCACCGGCACCGACCTACGCGAACCTGTCGAGTCCGCGGCCGCGCGCATGCCGCTGGCGCGCGACGTCTGCAGCTACCACCGCATCGCCCTGGCTGCCGTGGAAAACGACATGCTGCCCCCGCCCTCGATGTGCCTGGGCACTACCCCGCTCTGCCTGGGCAAGGAGTGCCTGCTCGAGATGCTGGCGGTGCGTCACAACGTGCCTTTCCGCGAGATCCGCGTGCCTCTGCCCCCCGACGAGGGCGAGACCGCGCCCGAGGTCGTCGCCGACGTGGCCGAGCAGATGCGCGTGCTCCACGACGAGATCGGACGCTGGAGCGGCCGCAAGCCGAACCTCCGGAAGGCCATCGAGTTCTCCAACCGGGCCTCGGCTGCCTGGGGCCACATCATGGCCGAGCGCCTCGCGGGCCGCATCGAGATGAACGGCCGCCGCACCTTCGCCACGGTGTTCCTCGGCCAGCTCCTCTGGGGCACCGAAGAGGGCGCAAAAGACTTCGAGCGGCTGCTCAGCGAAAAGGGCCGCAGCGACCTCATGGCTCCGGTGCTCGACGGCGGTCGCAGACTGAAGCGCCTGCTGTGGCTGCACACCGTCCCCCATCACGACGCGGAGATCTTCGAGATGATGGAGTGCCGCGGCGCCGCCGTGGTCTTCGAGGAGATGGGCCAGATGCACCTCGAGGCCGTCGACCCCGACGATCCCTTCCCGGGGCTTGCGAAGCGGCTCACCGACAACGCCCTCTGGGGCAGCTCTGCCCGCCGGGCCCGTCTCAACGTCGCTTTGGCCAGGCAGCTCAAGGTCGACGGGGCGGTGCATTTCAACCACTGGGGCTGCCGGCACGGGCTGGGGTCGCTGCCTGTGGTACGGGCCGCCTTCGTGGAAGCGGGCATCCCCTTCGTGGCCATCGACGGAGACGCCCTCGGCCGCGGCGGGAGCCAGCAGGACAAGGCCCGCCAGGCCATGGAGAGCTTCCTGGAACTGCTGTAGGACGCTGGGGGAACGGGCGCCGGGAGCGCCGGCCCCGGGGAAGGCCGGCGCCGGCAAAGCGGCGCGGGGAGGGCGGGCCATACTCGCGGATTCCTATGACGTGATCATCGTCGGGGCAGGGGCGGCCGGATGCGCGGCGGCTCTCTGTGTGCCGCCAGGCACCCGAGGTCCTGTTCTCGAGCGCCCTCACCGACTTCTTGTTCGGCGAAGGCCCGGGGGTCCTACTGGGCGGAGCGGCCGGCCGGGCCGCCGCGGCCGCTCCGCCTCTAGCGATGCGTATGGCCGTAGAGGTTCCAGAGCAGCTGGGCGGCCTCGCCTCTCGTCGCCGGAGCGAGAAAGTCGTATCCGGGGCCTATCTCGATCCCTGTGAGGAGTCCGGCATAGGCGGCTCTTCTCGCGTTCGCGTGGTGCTCCTGGTAGTAGAGCTGAGCGGGACTGAGGGGGGCCACGTAGCTGTCCGGCGGCTCCGGCAGACCCGCGGCTCTGGCCACCATGGTGATGAGATGGCGGCGGGTGAGGTTGCCGTAGGGATCGAAGGTGACCGGAGCGATGCCTTTGGAGATGCCCAGTCTCGCGCACAGGGCCACGTAGGCCTGGGGATAGAGGGGATCGGTGGCGTCGAGTCCCGCCTGCACGTCTATGAAGGGGCAGATCTCGTTCGGGCCGGGCTCCAGTCCCAGGGCGAGGGCGATCATCTTGGCGAACTGCTGGCGAGTGAGCGGGGCCTGGGGGCCGAACTCACCGTTGGAAAGACCCTTGAGTATGTTCCGGGAGGCAAGCTGCTCGATGGCGGTGTAGAAGGGGTGGGAGAAGGGCACGTCGGGGAAGCGTGCGGGGGCTTCCTGGTAGGGGGCGAGGGTCACGACTATGTGATGGGGCCCGGTCACGTGATCGACGCGGTAGGGGCTACTCATGGGCTGGGCCACACCGTTGTCGACGATGCCGGAGAGGTAGTAGCCGGGGTCGGGGGTGATCTTGATCGTGGCCGGGGAGTCGTG
Organism: uncultured Gaiellales bacterium; assembly: GCA_964592075.1. Lineage (GTDB taxonomy): Bacteria > Actinomycetota > Thermoleophilia > RBG-16-64-13 > RBG-16-64-13 > RBG-16-64-13. Next base: position 32,453 of record CAZQDY010000010.1, on the reverse strand, counting down.
GCCCACCGTCTGTCGGGCCGGGGTGGCGCTGCCGTGGCCTTCGGGGACCTCGACGGTCACCCAGTAGCGCACCACGCCGGGGTTGTAGGGCTCGGGGTAGTCGACCAGGAAGTAGGCGCCGCTCGTGGGCGTGCTTATGACCGGGTTGCCGATGAGGTCGGTAGCTCCGGTTATGAACACGCGGGCCCTGCCGTCCCCGGAGCCCACGGTGTAGGCGTAGGTGTAGACGGTGTCGCTCACCTTGGTCATGTCGGCGGGAGCAAGGGTGAGGGCCCCGGAGATGGAGATCTGGGGTACGGGGGCGTCGGCCACCGGCTTGGAGAAGGTGGCGGTGATCAGGACCACGTCCCCGGGGCGGTAGGGGCCGGCGGGTGAGTAGGTGATGGCCACGGTGGGAGCGGTGGTGTCGTAGGTCAGTTTGGCCACGAAGGCGTCGCCTCCTCCACCGTACTCCCGCTCCGGCGAGCCCCAGGTGGCGTTGCTGGTTCCACTCACGTAGACGTTGCCGCCGGCGTCGACGGCGATGTCATATCCGTGATCTCTGCCGTTTCCGCCCAGGAAGGTGCGCCAAGTGAGGTTGCCGTCGATGTCGAGCGTGGCCACGAAGGCGTCGGGGCCTCCGGCGAGCTCTTGCTCCGGCGAGCCCCAGGTCGTGTAGCTCTCTCCGGTCACGTGGACGTTGCCGCCGGCGTCGACGGCGATGCCGTATCCTTGGTCCTGCTCGGCTCCGCCCAGGAAGGTGTGCCAGTTGAGGTTGCCATCGGTGCCGAGCTTGGCCACGAAGGCGTCGTAGTTGATGCCTGCGCTGTGCGGCCGGACCGGCGAGCCCCAGGTGGCGTAGCTGAGCCCGGTCACGTAGACGTTGCCGCCGGCGTCGACGGCTATGCCGCGTCCGTAGTCACGGTCGGCTCCGCCCAGGAAGGTGTGCCAGGTGAGTCTGCCATCGGTGCCGAGCTTGGCCACGAAGGCGTCCTCGTCTCCACCGTGCGGCCGGATCGGCGAGCCCCAGGTGGCTCCGCTGCGCCCGGTCACGTAGATGTTGCCGTCGGCGTCGAGAGCGATGTCCAAGCCGTGTTCGTAGCTGTCTCCACCCAAGAAGGTGTTCCAGTTAAGGTTGCCGTCGATGTCGAGCTTGGCCACGAAGGCGTCTTCGCCTCCACTGTGCAGCCGAACCGGCGAGCCCCAGGTGGCGTAGCTGTATCCACTCAGGTAGACGTTGCCGCCGGCGTCGAGAGCGATGCCGAAACCGAAGTCGTAGCTGTCTCCGCCAAGGAAGGTGTTCCAGGACAGGGCCGGGTCGATGACCACCGGTAGATCGGGGAGATAGCCGGAGAGGGCGAAACCCGCCTCCCTCTCCCCGAGGAGCACCCAGGAGACCTCGACCGAGCGCCGCCCCTCCGACGTCTCCTGCCAGGCCGTGGGAGCGGCTTCGGTCATGGTGCCGGTGTCGAAGCTGATGGTCAGGGCGCCTTGGGCGTCGAGGGTCACGGGACGGTTGTAGGAGAGGCGGACGGAGGTGGCCCGGTCGCCAGTCTCTAGGTAGTAGGCGCTCTTGGCGATGGAGCCGGCACTCGCCTGATAGACGAGGTCGACACCGTCCCAGAGGCCTTGGTAGGTGACGCGGCCCAAGGGAGGCGCCTGGACGTCCCCCGGGGAGGCTGCGGCGCCGCTCGGGGCTCCAGTCGAGGCTCCACTCCCAGGCTGGGCCGCCTCGGCGCTGGGGGTGACCGGGTTGGCGCCCAGGAAGCCGGTCCTCAGCATGTGCGTGGCGGAGGCGATGGTGAGACTGTCGGGGGCGAAGCCGAGCACGTGGCCGGCGGAAGTCAACTGAAGGAGCCCGTCACCCGAGCCGAGGGCGGCCTCTGCAGGGGTGGCCGGAGCAGCTATGGGGGCGGTGACGGCAGGTGCCACCGCGGTCGCGGCGGCGGTCCCCGGCGCAGAGGATAGGCCGGGCAGGAACGTGACCGAGGCAATGACGACGAGGGCAAGAACAAGGAAGGCCGCCGCCCCCAGATGGATGAACGTCCGGGTGCGCTCGCCAGCCTTGGAAGCCGCCATCAGGGCCCGCTCCTTTCGTCCGGTCTCCTCGGACCTGTCCACGGTCCTAGGTGGGTCCTCCCATGCTATAACCGGGCAAAAACTAAGGCAAGCACGGTGCCGGGTCTCGTCCCCGGTTGATCGAGGAGATCCACCGGTGAGGGATCATGGTCAACGCCAGCATGGTCTTCGCTCTCGATCACGACGACGCCTCGATGCTCAAGACGGCGTTGAGTGGCTGGTCTCCAACGGAGTCGAGACCATGACCGCACACATCCTCACCCCCTATCCAGGCACAGTGCTCTACGAGCGGCTGCACTCGGAGAACCGGATCATCGACGAGGACTACCCCATTACGACACGTCGAATGTCGTCTACAGCCCGATTCGTATCACGTCGACTAGCCCGGGGGATTGCGACCTAGCCGGATGGCAGCTTCACACAGGCGCCATGGCCCCGTGCGGTGTACAGGAGCGTATGACAACACCATATGCCCTGTCAAGCTCAGTCCGTCGCGCGCTCCGGCCCGGCCTCCGGGAGCGCCCGTTCCGCCGCCCGCATCTTGTGCGCGATGCGCGTAGCCCCGTGCGCACAGTAGGGGACGAAGAGCACGAGCGAGATCACCACGTGCCCTGTCGCGAAGCCTGAGCCCATGGCGGCGAAGCCGGTCACCAGAGAGGCCGCGAGGACAGGGATCATGGCAAGATTCGCAAGAAGCGGCCGAAGCGCTTTGCCCCGCCCCCTGCGTAGAAGGCCGGCCAGCCGCTTCCGACGATCGACGATGTGGGCAAGAACTGAGACAGTCAGCAGGACCGCGCACACCACGTGGATGTTGCCGAGCGGGCCCCCGTGAGAGCCGGATCGGGAGAGCAGCAGACCGCTGACCGTAGTCACTACCAGCAACACCATGGCCAGAGGTGGCCCGGCCGGCCTGCCCAGCCTACTCAGCCTACTCGGCCTACTCAGCGTACTCAGCCGGCCGAGCCGTCGTTTGCTTCTCGCATCTCTTCTTCTGTCGTCGCTCATCATCCGCCCCCAAGTCGTACTCGCATGGTCATGGCCATAGCGTCGCAGGCCCGGGTCAGAGACCGGTCAGTGTTCTGTAAGGCGGCGGTAAGGAAAGGCCGGGCAGACTGGAAGATGACCCCGCGCGCGAGACGGCGGGGTCTACGTGGGGTCGTTCGCGGCGCGAAACGGCCGCAGCTTCAAGGAGAAGACCGCCCCTTTGCCAGGTTCGCTCGCGACTGAGACCTCCCCACCCATCCTCTCCACGAGTTCCTTGACGATGGCGAGCCCCAGTCCCGTGCCGATATCGTGGTCGCTCTTCAGGCGGTCATGGAGATAGAACCTCTCGAAGACATGCGGTAGATCCTGGGCGGCGATCCCCGGCCCGTCGTCCCTTATGACGACCATCCCGGGCCCCGTCTCGATGGTGACCAGGCCCCCGTTCGGCACGCATCTGAGGGCATTCTCCACCAGGTTGGACACCGCCTGGACGAGACGGTCCTCATCGGCGCTGACCGGAGCAGAACCGGAAGGCATCGCGATCAGCTCGACGCCGAGCTCTCTCGCCCGTGCCGTATGACGGCGGACGACCTCGACGGCCACGGCGTCCAGATGGACCTCCGCCTCTCGGACGGTGAAGCTGCTCTGCCTCATCTTGGCCATGTCGAGCAGATCGCTCACCAGTCGCCTCAGACGCGCGGCCTCGGCCGTCAGCACCGGCCCCGCCTGTTCTCCGGTCACCGCTCCCTCGGTCAGGAGTTCCGCATATCCGTCGATGGCCGTGAGCGGTGTCTTCAGCTCGTGACTCACTGAGAGAAGGAACTCCCGCTCCGCGGCCTGGGCGGCTCGTTCGGCGGCCTGCGCCCCCTCCAGCTTGGCGGCCATGTCGTTGAACGATTCGCCGAGTGCCCGCAGTTCGTCCGGTCCCCTGACGGGCACCGGCATGGGACGGCCGCCCTCCGCCACCACGCGGCTCGCCTCGGCCACCCTGCCCACGGGGCGGGCGATGCGCCTCACCAGATAGCCGGCAGCGGGGGACGCTATCGCGGCCACCAGAAGGCAGAACACCCCGAACACCACCAGCCCCTCTACTATCCTCCCATGCATCGGCCTGGGCACCAGCACGAGACCCATGTACGACTCCCGTTCGACCCCGCTGGGTATCCCCTCAGGCACGTGCCAGACGGCGAAGCGCGCCTCCTCGCCCGTGGCGGAGTCGCCGGAAGTGTGGACGGCATCGCCGAACGCGTAGCCCCTGGCCATCAAGTCCTCGTGGGCGGAAGGCGGCAGCTCGGCCCAAGCGGCCCAGAGAGGGTCGTCCGCGGCGGGCGGCCACGCGCCCCGATGGTTGTAGCGCAGCTTGTAGTCCATCAGCACGATGTCTTTCATCTGCTCGTAGTCGCCGTCGGGCATGATGAGCGCGCGGCTCGAGATACACGCGTCGAGCAGCTGCCGGTCCGGGGACTCGTACTCGTCTTTGCCGGAGATCAGGTAGTGCCCCAAGGTAGCGATCACCACGGGGACCGCCACCGCCGCGAACACCACTCTGAAGATGGTGGCGTGTAGCGAAGACGAGCTGTCTCCGATGACGGCGCGCCGGATCCCGCGGCCCAGCGACCTCCAGATACGATCGGGCCGGCTCACGGGCGAGTCACCTTGTAGCCCACGCCCCGAACGGTCTCGATCGGATCCCTCTTCCCCAGCTTCGACCGGAGCTGAGCAACATGCTGGTCTACGGTACGAGTGCCGTAGGGAAAGTCCACGCCCCACACGTGCTCGAGCAGTTGGTCACGGGAGAAGACGATGCCGGGATGAGCCATGAGAGACGCCAGGAGCTCGAACTCCTTAGGGGTGAGGTCCACCGGCTCCCCCGCAACAGCGACCTCGCGCTCCGCGACCCGCACCACCAAGTCGCCGTGCTGCAGCACCTCGGCGGCCGCCGTGCGGGGCTGCACCCTGCGCAAGACAGCCTTGACGCGCGCCACCAGCTCGCGGGGGTAGAACGGTTTGGGAACGTAGTCGTCGGCGCCCAGTTCGAGACCCACCACTTTGTCGACCTCGTCGTCCCGGGCGGTCAGCATGATCACCGGGACCGTGGAGGTCTTCCTGATGCGGCGGCACACCTCCAAGCCGTCGATGCCGGGCAGCCCGATATCGAGCACCACCAGGGCAAACGGGTGGCGCTCCAGCTCCGCAAGCCCCTCCTCCCCGGTGCGAAAGGTGGTGACCTGGAAGCCCTCACGCTCGAGCGCGATGCGGACGACACTCGCGATGTTCTGCTCGTCTTCAATGACGAGTACTGCTGTGGTGTCCATCGCGCTCCCTTCAGAACGAGTGCCGTGTGGACTTCGCTCCCCTCGAGCGGGGTCCACCAATCCTACGATCTCCAGGCGACGGCGGCAATCCGGCCGCAACCTCGCCGGTCACGGCGCCTCCGCCCGCCGACCGCCCCGCAACCACAGCGTGACGGGCCCCGGTCAGGGTGGAGTCAGAGGTTTGTCAGGGGAACGTCAAACACCGAACAGGGTGTGGCCGACCGCCGGGCAAGAGACCTCCGCACGACAGGATTCGAGCAAACGTGCAAGAATTCATCCGAAGAAACATAGTGCCCTGACGACGCAGCGTCGCTTTTCAGCAGCCTGGTATCTCAGGGAAGGAGCACCGAGACCACATGACCGAGACCGAACGCACCCTGGCCGTCTTCATCGACTTCGAGAACCTGGCCATAGGCTTCAAGCACCGGCGCGGCGAGTTCGACATCCACAAGATCCTCGAGCGCCTCGTTGAGAAGGGCAAGGTCATCGTCAAGAAGGCCTACGCCGACTGGGGCGAGTACAAGCAATACACCAAGCCGCTGCACGAGAACGCCATCGAGCTCATCGAGATCCCCCGGCGCTCCATGACCGGCAAGAACTCGGCCGATATCCGCCTGGCCGTAGACGCCATGGACCTTGCCTGGTCGAAGGAGCACATCGATACCTTCGTGGTCGTGTCCGGCGACTCCGACTTCTCGCCGCTGGTGTCGAAGCTCAAGGAGAACGGAAAGCATGTCATCGGGATAGGGATGAAGGAGTCGACGTCCGATCTACTCTCCGGCAACTGCGACGAGTTCATCTTCTATGAAGACCTGGAGAAGCAGGCGGCCCCGGCTCCCGCGAGCCCGCAGGCCAGAGACATCCCGGCGGAGAAGCGCGAGGTGTTCGACCTCCTGCTCGAGTCCATCGCGGCCCTCATCCGGGAGAACAAGGACCCCATCTTCGCCTCCATGGTCAAAGACACCATGCAGCGCAAGAAGCCCTCGTTCAACGAGTCCGCCTACGGATACCGCAGCTTCAGCAACCTGCTCATCGACGCCGAGAAGCGGCAGCTCATCAAGCTGCACCGCGACAAGAAGGCCGGCTGGACCTACGTGGTCGAGGGCTTCGTCGAGTAGCGCTTCTCGAGGGCGGTCGCCCTCAAAGCTTCTCTTCTCTTCCCGGCCGTCTATGCGGCCCGTTCTGTGTTGACACGCCTTGCGTGAAGTGAGACAGTCTTCTATATCTAGGGTTCTACGGGGAGACCCATCACCAGTATATAGGTCTCCGGCAAGGAGTCCTGCCGTCAAAAGAGGAAGTACCTGACTTGAGCAAGGGGGGTGGTCCACACCAGTCACGACCGCTATCAGCCGTTCAGGGGCGCCGAGGACGCGTGCTCCACATGCCGCCCGGATAACGAGTGGCTCCACACCGCGAGGAAAACCAGAGAGGGAGGGCACGATAAGATGGTTGTCAACAAGGCAAGACTAGCGAAGCGTTCAATGCTGCTGATCGCGTTGGTGGCTGTGCTGGTCCTCAGCATGTTCGCTGCGACCGCGCTGGCCGTCACTCCGCAGAACGCCAAGAACGTGATCGTGATGATCGCCGACGGCTGCGGTTACAACACCTTCCTGGCAGGCAACTACTACCAGTACGGTGAGGCGGGCAAGCAGGTCTACGACCAATTCCCCACCAAATACGCCGTCAGCACCTATGCGTTCGGCGGAGCGTACAACCCCGCGAAGTTCTGGAGTGCCTTCGAGAACCAGCTCGGGACGGCCACTCATGAGGTGACCGAATCCAACATGGCGGCGACCGCCATGGGGACGGGGATGAAGACCAACATCGGCGTGGGCGTCAACCCGGAGCTGGATTGGTACACGAACATCGTCGAGATCGCTGAAGGCCGGGGCAGAATGACGGGCGTGGTCTCCACGCAGTCGTTCGCCGAAGCCACACCTGCCGGCTTCTCGGCGCACGCCAACGACCGCAAGGCCCTCAAGACCATCATCGAGCAGCAGCTCAGGAAGAGCAAGCTCGATGTCATCATGGGCCCGCAGAACCCCTGGTACAACAACAACGGCGAGCTGCAGACCAACCCGTTCTTCAGCGACACCAGCAAGTATCTGTGGACCGAAGCTACGTGGAACGACCTCAAGGACGGCAAGCTCGGCAATGATGCCGACGCCGACGGCGAGATCGAGTACTGGACCCTCATAGAGTCCAGGGAAGACTTCCAAGCCATGATGACCGGCGACACGCCCGAGCGGGTCGCGGGCGTCGCTCAGTGCGGCGGCGAGGACAAAGTCGGCAGCGGTTACACCCAGTTCTACCGGACGGGCGCCGCCGACGACGTTCCGTTCAAGATCCCCTTCCTGGAGACCTCGCCCACGCTGACGGAGATGTCTCTGGCCGCCATCAACGTCCTCGACCAGGATCCCGACGGCTTCTTCCTCATGATCGAAGGCGCCAATGTTGACTATGGCTGCCACTTCGGCTGGATGGGCCGCGCTATCGAGGAACTCGTCGACTTCAACTACGCCGTCGAGGCCGTGGTCGAGTGGGTCGAGGCCAACAGCAGCTGGGACGATACGCTGCTGGTCGTCACCACCGACCACGAGACGGGCGGTTTCTGGGGTCCCGGCGCCGGCCAGGGTGAGGTCGACGAGCCGGGCGATCCGGACGTGTGGGTGCCGATCGTGAACAACGGCAAGGGCAACTTGCCCGGCGCCGTGGCCTACAACCACTTCTGGGCGTACGGCCCCGACTTCTACTGGCACACCAACGCCCTGGTCCCGCTGTACGCGCAGGGCGTCAATGCCGACCTGTTCCATACCCAGGTCAAGGGCATGGACCCGGTACGGGGCGCCTACATCGACAACACCGGCATCTTCAACGTAGCGGAGATGAGCATCAGGTAGAGTACGATGGAGCAACGGCGCCGTAGCACGTGGCGCCTTGGAAGGACCACAAAGGGGGGCTCGAAAGAGCCCTCCTTTGTGTTGTCGAACAGGACGCCCGGCGCCCGCGACGGCGGTGACGGCTCAGGGTGCTGTCGCGGAGCGCAGGCCGTCCCTATGCGCGGCCGATGACCAGCTTCAGCGGGTCGACCTCTTCGCGCAGGATGCGCAGTTCTTCCTCGGTGGGCAACTCGGTGCGGCCGATCTCGGGCGGCACCAGCAGCTCGAAGCCGGTCTCAGACTGCACCTTCTCCACGTCGACGCCCGGGTGCAGCGATTCGATCATCATGGCGTGAGTCTCATCGTCGAAGCCCATGACCGCCAGGTCGGTGATGATCTTGTAGGGCCCCCCCTCGGGCAGACCGGCCTCCTCGCGACCGCCATCGCCGGCAAGGAAACCGGGCGAGGTGATGAAGTCGCACTTCTCCACGAAGCGGGCCTTCTCGTGGACGGTCATGATCATCGTGCGCCAGCAGAGCGAGGCGAAGTCGTTCGCTCCGCCGCTGCCGGGGAAACGGACCTTCGGCTTCTGGTAGTCGCCGATGCATGTGGAGTTGATGTTGCCGAACCTGTCGATCTGAGCGCCGCCCAGGAAGGCATAGTCCACCTGGCCGCGGGCGCACGTGGTCATCATCTCGGACATCCCGGCGGCCATGACCGCCCGATAGAAGGTGCTCGAGTCTCCCACGGAGATGGGCATCTTGGGTAGCAGAGGAGCCACTCCCCCGGCTTCGAAGAGTACCACCAGGTCGGGGGCGTTCATCTTCTGCGCCAGCATGGCGGCGGCGCAGGGAGCTCCGGTGCCCACGGCCACGGTCTTCCCGTTCTCGAGGTATCTCGAAGCCACACAGATCATCAGTTCCATCATGTTGAATTCGGGTGCCATGTCAGTCAGCTCCTTCGCCTCAGGCGCCGTCGCGCCCGTCGACCACGTTCTCGAGTCTCTGCAGCTCTTCGATCCTCTTCAGGCCCCCGCAACGCACGAGGTACTCCTGGAAGTCGGGCACACTGTAGACGTAGTGGTCGAGGAACTCCTCGAACTCCTCCGGGTCCTTCTCCACCTTCAGCCACTGGGCGAGGTGCTCCTCGTCTGAGAAATAGAGATACGGCATGTTGCCGGGGTAGCTGCCGTAGGGAACCTCCACCACCGCGTCCACCAGATAGAACGGGATCGAGGTGATGGTCGGGTCGTCACGGATGACCGAGTTGTGCACCAGGCGCTCCGTGGTGATGATGAGGCGCTTGGAGGCTCGGGCCAACTCGAGGTCGGCAACCGAGATACCCCGGATCACCGAGTTGCCGTACATGTCGGCCTCGTGGACGTGGATGGCGGAGACATCGGGCCAAAGAGCGGGGACGGCCAGGAACTTTTTGCCCGTGAACGGGCACTCCACAACCTTGCCGGCCGACATCTTGAAGGTGTCGGTCCCGAGCATGCAGCGGATCAGCCCGAACGAGACACCCTCAGCGGCGGCCTTGAGCCGCGCGGCCAGCGCGTAGTTGCTCCACTCGGTCACCTGCACCTCGCCCGATTCCATGTATCTTCGGGCATTGCGGGACAGGCCCCTGGCCTCCAGACCGACGATGTAGGCCGAATCCAGCCTGCTGAAGACCTTGCCGCCGCAGAGCACCTGAAAGTCGTGCGTGGAGGTATGGCCCAGAAAGCCCAGGTCCTTGCGCCGCTGTCTCACGATCTCGTGGACTATGGCGTTGGGAATGCGGTTGGCCCCGAACCCGCCGATGGCGAGATAGTCCCCGTCGTGGACGAACTCCTCGACGGCCTGCTTCACGGTCATCCGCTTGTCGACCATGGCCCTGGACTTCTCGCGAAAGAACGCGCGAGCCTTGTCCGGATCGGGATCCATGAACAAGGGGCCGACCCCTTCCTCCAGCACTTTCATACCGTTTCCTCCGACGTCATAAGAGCTGACCGGCCGGGCCCGGCCGGAGAGAGTCCTTCCAAATCATGCAGGCTATCATGAATGCCCTTATTCCGTGCGGTCGTACGTCATGGATCTACCATCGGCCGTGAGGGTCAGAGAGTCACCGTCCAGAGAGTAGACGAGCGCCTTTGTCTCCCCGGACTTTTCCTCCTTCAGACGGATGGTGTCACCGTCGGTCCGGTAGGTGAGTTCCATCGCGCTTTCGCCGCTGGAGATGGTGACAGAACCGTCCGGCCTGAACTCTATGGATTCGCCCGCATCCTCGTTGGCCCATCTGCCTATCAGAGCCGCTCCGTCGTCACCCCCACAGCCGCCGACGCCAAGGCCGGCGCCGACAACCAGCAGCAGACAGAGCGCCAGGACCGCGACTCCCGTGGCTCTCATACCACCCGCGGCCTAATCCACGGGAAGGAACTCGTAGTACTTGTCCATCGCCTCGCGGTAGGCGTCGCGCTCAACGCGGCCTTCGTCGAAGTATCGACTGGCGGGACTCACCTTGCCGGTGTCCCACATGGTCTCCACACCCTGCATGGTGGCGTAGATGCGGTTGCCCATGTGCGTGACGGCTTCTCCCAGCCAGTGGTGCGAATCCTGGAAGGCCGCCGGGACATCCACCACGGCCAATTCGACGTTCAGCGTGTCCAGCAAGCCCAGCATGGTGGAGAGCTCATCTCTCACCCAGGTGGCGACCTTAGGAGCCGTGTTGTTGATCTCGGTGGCCAGTTCGGGGATCCGGTCATCGTCATACTCCAACTCGTTCACCAGGTTCTCAGCGGCAGCGAAATACCTCTCCCAGGAGGCCTCCGTGGGGTCGGTGGCGGCGGAGCCGGTCGTGGAAGGCCCACCTGTGGTGGATCCACTCGTGGTGGTGTTCAAACCGGGGATGGTCTGGGTCGTGGAGGCGCCGGCCACCGTGGTGTCAGTCTGGCCGCCGGTCGAGGTAGCCGGCCCGGACGTGGTGTCGGTCTCGCCACCCGTGGTGCTGGTGGAGCCCACCTTGCTGGTGCTCGTCCTGACGCCCTCATGCCCATCGTGGAGGAAGCCGAAATACACTCCCACGCCGATCCCGGCGAGGACGATGATGGCCGCCGCAACTATGCCCCATATGAGCCCGCCGCGGCCCCTCTGCGGCGGAGGGCCCTGGGGAGGTTGCCGGCCGACTCCGTAGCCGGGCGCGGGTGGCGCAGGTGGCGGAATCGAGGACGGCGGTGGCGGTGGCGCCGCGGCCGGCGACCCCGCCGCCGCGGACTCGGGGGCAGACGGCCTCACCTGCGTCGCCGCCAGAGCGGCCGCCTCTGCGGAACCCGGCTGGGCGCCCGCGCCGCCGACCCTTGGGGCAGGGGCGCCGCAGTTCTTGCAGAAGGCTTTGCCCTCCTCTAAGGCCTGACCACACTTCTCACAGAACATCGGCCCCTCCTCGACTGCGACTCGGCCGCCCTCCTCTTCAGCAGGCCGCTGAAAGCCTAAAACAGTCGGCCCCGATAGTCCATACCCCGCCCCGATGCTAACATGGGCGGGATTACGGCTCTAGGCGAGCCGTGCTGCCAAACGCATCCGCGGGGTGGACATGCCGAAGAAGATACCAGACGACCCTGTCGACCAGACCGCAGACGAGACGCCTGCACCCAAGCGGCGCGCCGCCAAACCGCCGGAAGAGAAGGAAACAGCCGCGAAGCCGTCCGCCCAGGAGCCGGCGGCGAAGAAGCCGACGGCCAAGGCGGCGGTCAAACAAACGGCGGCTGAGGAATCGACGGTCAAAGGGAGGCCGGCCAAGACTCCCGCCGCCAAGAAGGCGGCGGCTCAGCCACCGGCGCCCAAGCCAGCCGCCGCGGCTCAAGCCGCCGACAACCCGCTCCACAAGAAACTGGGGTTGCGGCCGGGCACCGCCGGCGTGCTCGTCGCGCCGCCCGAGGATAGCGACAACCCGCTGCTGCCCCTACCCGACGGCTTCGTCATGGTCGCCGATATCGACGCGCTGGCGCCGCTCGCCGGCCCGTTCGACTACATACAGGTCTTCGCCCGCGATCGCGGCGCGCTGGCCTCCGCCTTCGGCGTGCTGCGGGACAAGCTGGCCCCCAACGGCAGCCTGTGGGTCTCGTGGATGAAGCAGGCCGGGCGCGGTATGACCGGCGACCTGAACGAGAACGTCATCCGGCGTTTGGCGCTGACCCATGGCATGGTGGACGTGAAGATCGCGGCCCTCGACCGCGACTGGGCCGCGCTCCGGCTGGTCCACCGCAAACACTAGGGGCAGCGGCCGCTGCCTTCCAGAAGGCTGTGGCCCGGTAGAGCCTAGTCCGCAGTCCGCGAGAGGCCGGGGGTGCTCCCCGCCAGGCCGATGTTGTCCTGCACCAGTCTGTAGAGAGAGCGCTCGGTGCTCGCCCGGATGGCCACATAGCACTGATCGCAACTCCTGCGGGTCGCCTTGAACCCCTTGACCGTCTCCCTGCGCGTTCTGTACTGCAGTTCCGGATACATGGAGCAGCCGTTGATGAGCCCGTCGGGCCGCACTACCAGGAAGCGCTTGCCCGCCTCGCATCCGCCCATGCCACCGTCGGCGAAGAACTTGTAGGTCTTGTCGAGGATGTAGCCGGAGTTGAGGATGCTCTTCGATTCCCGCTTGTGCGCCTTCGCCCAGTCTAGGTGGCGGCGCAGCAGGGCCAGGTCGTCCGGAGTGGTGATGCACAGGCTCTTGTCCCCGGTACGGAGCGAGCTGTAGGCGCTGAACGAGATCTGGGTCCCCCACTCCTCGGCCTTGGCCACCAGTCCCGGGATCTCAGCGAAGTTCTCATGGGTCAGCGCAGAGTTGAGCGCGATGTCGTAGCGGTCGTACTTCTTCACCAGGTACGGGATGATCTCGCTCATCTTGGCGAACAGCCCCGGGATGCGGCGGAAGTCGTCGTGCCGCTCGTCGGGGAAGTCCAGCGAGATGGAGAAGAGGGACACGCCCGCTTCTTTGAGAGAAAGATAGCGCTCCTCGGTCATGAGCCACCAGTTGCTCACGCAAACGACCATAGGCAGGCCGTTGGGGCGCTTGATGGCCCGGACGATGTCCTCCAGATCCTCGCGCAACAGTGGCTCGCCGCCCGACAGCTGGCAGACGCCCGGCTTCATCTCTTCTGAGAAGCGACGATATTCGTCGAGGCTCATGAGGATGGGATCGGGCTTGATACCGCCCTTGTCGCAGTGGCGGCAGTGAGCCACGCAGGAGTGCGTCACCTCGAAAGACACGCACACGGGCATGCCGATGGTCCGGTTCCAGAGAGAACGCGCGCCGAGTTTGACCGCTTCAGTGCTCTTCATGCTGAGAGTGCTCCCCCGTCGGATGGGGCCTTCAGGCCCGTTCGGTTCCTCGAGAGACTTTATCGCACTGGTCGAGCCTGCGCACGGTGTGTGTGGGCACGGATGAGCGAGTATGGACGCCGACCGTCACTCCACCGGCGCCAAGGACTCGGCTGCGGCAAGCAGCTCGTCGCGGGTCAGATCGCCCGTGATCGTCACCACCAGGGCGTCGTTCATGGCCCAGAGGTGCGGCATGGTCCGGATGTTGACCACTACCTCCGCGCTTCGGCCCGCGAACTCGCCGGCGGAGAGAGTGACCGTTTCCGGGTTGTCGATGTAGCCTTCACCACTGGCCATGGGGTCCGACCATGCCGAGGGATCGTCACCCGCCATCCGAGTGGAGACGATCAGCCTGTCGAAACCCCGCCGGTACATGGCCGAGACCACTCCGGTACCGGGCGGGTTCATGCCCTCCTTGCCGCTGGGCCGGCCCACCTCGGCGACCTTCACCTCGGTGAGGGCGAAACCGTCCGGCACTTCGGTGGGTAGCACGGGCACATACCCGACTGCGTTCGCGCCGTCCGTGCGCAGGCGAGTCAGTTCGACGGCACCGAAGCCGTGATCTTCGCGCTCGATGTGATCCGCCGGAACGCCGGGCGGGATATCGAGGACAAAAGCATCCGCCGGCAACTCCGGGTCGACCTCCAGATCGCTGAGGCTCCAATCCAGGATGGGCTCGCCTTCCACCCAATACACGATGTGGACCGGCAATCCCACGTCTTTGGCCACCGTGACTTCCACGTGATCGAAACCAGAGCCCGTGATCAGATTCTGAGCCAGGTCTGTGCTGAGGACCCAGACGCTCCGGCCCTCATGGGTGCCCTCCACGACCTCCGCCTCAGGGGATCCCCGCAGAGCCCTGACCGCCGCGCCCAGGTCGCCGTACACATACCAGTAGGAATCAGGCGGGCCCACCGCGAGGCCGGTTGTCTCGAAGACAAAGGTCTCTCCGTCCTCAGACCCTGCGACCGTGAGAACGCCCGTGCGATGGTCGTAAGCCATACCGTAACTGATCGCGGCTCCCGCTTCTGCGACAAGCCGGTAATCCCCCTCCGCGGTGAGGATAGACGAGAACGGGACCCCGACCAGCTGCGACTCAACAGCAAGCCCCATGGATGGCGGCGCCTCGGAAAGCACCCGGACGACCACAGTCCCCTTCAGCGCCTTCGCATTGGCCAGGGCCGTAGCCGCCTCCTCAAGGATCTCAGCGGCACTGGCCGGCTCCGGTTTGAACCTGTCGATCCCGAGAGGCCCGGCGAAGGCCCAGAGCAGCGCCAGAATGACCGCCGCCACCGGCAGGGGTATCCATGCCAGGCGGAGCCACGAGCGGCGCCGTTTCCCGGTGGATCGGCGCTGCTTCTCCCCAGGCCGCCGCGCGGCAGCCGCTCCCCGCTCTCGCCCGGCCGGTTCAGCCTCCAGCCTCTCGGCCAGAGTCGTGAAGAAGCCCGGCTGGTGCTCGGGTATCTCGAGCCGCCGCAAGCGGTCGCCCAGTTCGTGATCTTGAGTTTCACCGTCAACAGCGCCGTGGTCGGACGCGCCGTCAGGCCTGTCGGAACGTCTCATCGCCCCCCCTCTCCACTGAGGGTCGCCCGTAGGGCCGAGCGGGCATGATTCAGCCGGGAACCGATCGTGCCCGGACGCACGCCCAGCACCTCGGCCGCCTCTTCGTAGGTGAAACCGGCGGCGTCGACCAGAAGGACCGCGGCCCGCTGGTCCTCCGGCAACGAGGCCAGAGCGCCGGACAGATCCGTGTGACGCGCCACCCATTCAGCCGGGTCGTCCGCGCCGCGAGAGGCCGCCGGTACGCGTCTGCCCACATAGGCCGCCGCGCACCCCTCCCCGCAGAGATCGCCACTCCGGCCTTCGGCGCTGTCGGCCAAGGCTCCCAGGCTCACCTCCCGCCTTCTCCGCCGGCTTCGCAACAGACCCAGGCAGGTGTTGTAGACGATGCGATAGAGCCAGGTGCGGGCCTGCGCCTCCCCGCGGAACCGCGGAAGACCCCTGAATGCCTTCAAGTATGCGTCCTGCATGGCGTCATCCATCTCCGTCCGATCCTGCAGCAAGCGGTAGGCGAGCATGCGCAGCCCAGGGTCGTGCCGCCGCACCATCTCCATGAAGGCCGCGGGCCCGCGGTCCTCCGCGCCCCGGCGGTCCTCCGCGCTCTCTTGACCCACCGCGCTCTGGCGGTCCATGTCCGTGCCGGCACCTCCGCCCTCACGGGCCTTTGCCGCTGTGTCGCGCTTCTCCACCTGGTTAGACGCCGAACGCTCCTCCATCCTTCGCCCGATGGTACGATGCTACTGCAATGCTGGAGCGGATAACCGAATTCCTTAACGCCCTCGGGATCGCTGCCCCCGACCGACGCGGCTGGGTGACTGTGATCCTCACCTTCCTCATCGCGGTGCTGGCGGCCTGGTTGTTCAACCCCGCAGTCCGCCGTTTCTCCCTGCGCGCCGGGTGGGCCGACAAGCCCAACGCCCGCCGCCTCAACAAGGAACCGCTTCCGAATGCGGGCGGGCTCGCCATATTCGCCGCGGTGATCGTAGCCCTCGTCATAGCCACTCTCATCGACCCGATCGGTCTCCCTCCCCGTTTGGTGGAGGTGCTCGCCATCCTTCTCGGCGGCGCCATCCTGATCCTCACCGGCTTCATCGACGACCAGTACGGCCTACCGCCGGTCCTCCGGCTCTTGGTGCAGATACTGACCGCGTTGCTGCTGGTGAGCGTCGACATCCGCATCGACGTGGAGTTCGGAGGGAGTTTTTCCAGCGCCATCGGGATAATCCTCACCGTCGTCTGGATAGTCGCCATCACCAACGTGGTGAACTTCCTCGACGGGGTGGACGGCCTGGCGGGCGGGGTCAGTTTCATCACCGCCATGAGCCTCCTGGCCGTGTCCGCCCAAGACCAGGCCAAGGCAGCCGCCACCCTGCTGCTCGCCGCTCTGGGCGGTGCCGCACTCGGCTTCCTGCGTCACAACTTCCCGCCTTCGCGGATCATCATGGGCGACAGCGGCGCGTACTTCTTCGGTTTCGTGCTCGCCGCTTCGAGCATCCTGGGAGACTTGAAGATCACCACCCTGTTCGGCCTCTTCCCGACCGTGTTCTTCATGCTGCTGCCGTTCCTGATACCGATGGGCGACACGATCCGCGTGATCTTCCGGCGCCTCTTGCAGCGCAAGAACCCGCTCTCCAGCCCGGGCAAAGACCATCTGCACCACCGTCTTCTGGCGCACGGCTTCTCTCAGGCCCGCACTACACTCATCCTCTGGGGTCTCACGCTGGTCACCAATGTGGTGGCCATGTACGTGCAAGAGATGTCGTGGGCGGTGATGGTCGCAACCTCGATCGCCATCATCCTCTTCCTGACCGTCATCGTGCTCTTCCGCTGGAGAGCGCACCGCAAGGAGTTGCGGCGGTCGGCGGCCGTCCAGGTCGCCGGCGATCCCTAGCAGCACCCGGCCCGCCGCTGCATCTGATCGCGCCGCGCTCCCGCTCTGACGCTGTTCCGCCATCACGTCGTGTTTCGGCGTCGCGAAACCATGCCCTTCGCCAAAACGTCAGAGGGGCGTCGACAGGATGGAACGTACGTATCGGGAGGGCGATCATGGACAGGGGCAGATGGTATCGGAGGGGCGGGGGTGCGCTTGTCTTCGTAGTGCTCGTGGCGCTTGTAGCCGTGGCCGCCACGGGATGCGGTGACCCGGCCGACGCCGGCGCCGGACCGCTCAAGCTCGTTGAGACCGACGGCGGCAAGAGCTACACGGTCGAGGCTGGGGAGACCATCGAGGTGGTCCTGCCCGGCAATCCCACCACCGGGTACGAATGGACGGCGGATCTGACGGAAGAGGCCGCTCAGATCCTGGAGCAGGCCGGCGAGCCGGCATACGTGCAAGACCCGGCCGAGGACGACGTGGTCGGCGCCGGCGGGCAGTTCACGTTCACTTTCAAGGCCAAGGCGGCCGGAGAAGCCACGCTCAAGCTGGTCTATTCCCGGTCGTTTGAGGATGTGGGGCCAATCGAGACCTTCGAGGCGCAGATCACCGTCAAATAACGAGAGAAACAGGATTAGGGGCGGCGGAGCGGGCCGGCGTGCGCCGGCCCGCTCCGTATTTCGATGCCGCACACCGCACCGTTCGGCGCTCCTCGGGCGGGCCCTCTGGAACGGGTTCGCCCCAGAACGGGGCTCGCCCTACGACGGACTCCCCAGCCCCTCCAGGAACGCCCCCGGATCGGCCATGAAGTCCCTATACAGACGGTAGTGAGCCGTCTCCTCACATCGGGTCTCCTCGATGGCCGCGTCTTTGAAACTGAAGACCTGCGCCCCCGGCAGCGCCATCAGGATGGGCGAGTGGGTGGCCAGGATGAACTGGGCATGCCCACGCGGCCGGTATTCGGCCAGGAGACGCAGCAGGTCGATCTGGCTCATGGGCGAAAGCGCGGCCTCCGGCTCGTCCAGGAAGTAGAGCCCCGGGACCTGGTAGCGGCCCCTGAAGTAGGCGAGCAACCCCTCCCCTCGCGACCTGCGGGTGAGGTCGTGGCCCCCGTGGTACTTCGCATGCCCTGGGTCTATCTGACTCACGTCGTCCAGGAACTCCGCCCACTGCCGGAAGCTCTCGGCGCTGAAGACCCCGCCTCGCACGGGTCCCCGGGCCAGGGTCACCCCCAGATGGTCGCTCAACCGCCCGTGCGTGGGCGGCGCCGCCGGCCGCCCGGCGGCGTGCGGCGACCGCCGCTTGGCCTCTTCCCAGAGGTGCAGTCCACAGCGCTCGGCGATGGCGTTGATGAGGGTCGACTTGCCGCAGCCGTTCTCACCGACGAAGAAGCACACGCTCCGCTCGAAGCGCAGCTCTTGACGGCGCTGCAGGGTCGGGATGTTGAAGGGGTAGCGGTCTCGTTCGGGGAACTCGTCGCCCCTCACCTCCACCGAACGAAGCCAGATCTCGCCGTTTTCCGCGGCCGGCCCTGAGCCACTCTTCACTCGCGGCCCCTCACTTGGTGACGAGGGTGATGGAGCCCACGTCGATCTCGACCTTGACGGTGAGCTTCTTGCCCTGGTTCTGAGCTCCCGCGGCCGGTGTGCTGTAGGTCCGGTTGATGACGGTCCACGGTCCCTCAACGTCGATGTCGTTCAGCGTGCCGTCGATAGTCACCTGGGCAGCGGTCTCCTTGGGTACGGCGATCCGCACACTCCCGGCGGCGGCCTTGATGCGCACGCCGGCATCGGTGCGCAGCTGGCCGGAGAAGTCGAGAGAGTAGGTCCCCGCCCCCCCGTCGAAGGTCATGCTCCTGAAGTTGGCGTTGGCGAGGCCGATGAGCGTCACCGTCGACGCGCCCGTCTTGTAGCTGAAGTCCGTCATCTGGCCCGGGTTGGGCGAGTTGAACCTCACCTGGGTCCTCGATGCTCCGTCTCTGATGCTGAGATCCTGCAGAGTGAGACCGCTCAAATCGAACAACCCTTCGTAGGCGCCGGCTGAGATCTTGAGGCGCATGGGAGGTCTGCCGAGTTCCAGGTCCCATTTGTTGACGATCTCACTGCCCAGACCTGAGACGCCCTTCTGGCTGCCCTGCTTGATGGTCAGCCTGGTGTCGGTACGGGTGACGGTGGGCTTCCACGACTCCACGTTGTGGCGGATGGTCCCTGACGCCAGTCCCACGGCTCCCGGCGCGATGGTGAGATCGCCCGCCCCCATCTCCAGTTCGACTTCCGTGACGGCCGCGGCGCCGAGAGGTTCGTCGACCACCAACTCCTGGGTCACACCCGTCTCGACCGTGCAGCCGGCCGAACAGGCTGCCAGCCCGACGATGACGATGGCGACAAGGAGCCTCGGCGGTCTCATGACAGGCATTGTAGAATGGCAAGGGCTGGCGCGCCAGCGTGCGTTCGCACGGATCGGCACACACATCGGCGCAGGCGCGGATGCACGCACCGGCGCACACGAAGGCATCGGGGGCTCTATGTCAGACTCCATCGACTCGTCACACCCCGGCACCGACCGCAGCGTCGCCATTATCGGAGCGGGCATAGCCGGCCTATGCACCGGCATCTACGCCCAGATGAACGGATACGCGGCGCACATCTACGAGACGCACACCAAGCCGGGCGGTCTCTGCACGGCGTGGAAGCGCGATGGATACACCATCGACGGCTGCATCCACTGGTTCACCGGTTCCCGTCCCGGGAGCAGCCTGTACAAGCTGTGGCACGAGATCGGTCTCATCCAGAGCCTCGATCTCATCGACCTCGACGAGTTCATGCGGGTGGAGTTCCCCGACGCCCCCACCATCGTCTTCCATTCCGACCTCGACCGCATGCAACGCCACTTGACCGAGATCGCTCCCGAAGACGCCGGGTTCATCGCGGAGTTCCTGAACGACGCCAAACGGCTTTCCCGCCACGAGCTTCCGTCCGACCTGCCGCCCCGCCAGTTGATGGGCGCGCTCACCCTCCTCCGGATCATGCCGCACATGCTCAGGATCCTGGGGCCGCTCCGCAAATGGAACGCCCTGACCGTCGCCCAGTTCGCCGAGCGCATCAAGAACCCTCACCTGAGACTGGCCTTCACGCAGCTCTGGCTGCCCGAGATGTCGGCCTTCGCGCTCCTCGTGACGCTCTCCTGGTTCCACGCCCGCCAGGCCGGCTATCCTCTCGGCGGGTCGATGCCCATCGTCGAGGCCGCGGAGAAGCGCTTCCTGCAACTGGGCGGCAAGATAGACTACCGAGCCCGGGTCGCCGACATCATCGTCGAGGACGACCGGGCGACCGGAGTGCGCCTGGCCGACGGGCGGGAGGAGACGACCGACGTGGTCGTGTCGGCGGCGGACGGCCACGCCACCGTCTTCGACATGCTCAAAGGCCGCTACGCGGACGACACGGTGCGCGGCTGGTTCGAGAACCTGGTCCCCTTCCCCCCCCTGGTTTTTGTGGGCCTTGGGGTCGGCCGGGCCTTCTCCGAGGAACCCAAGGTCGCGAATGGCTCGAGTCTGGGGCTGGCGCGGCCCATCAAAGTAGGCGGCCAGACCATCGACCGTCTCAGCTATCACCTGCACAACTTCGACCCCACCCTGGCTCCTGAAGGCAAGACGACCATCACCTGCATGTTCGCGACCGACTATGAGTACTGGAAGAACCTCTCCCAAGACCGCGGGCGCTATGAGGCCGAGAAGAAGGCCATCGGCGACGCCGTGATCGAGGGGCTCGACGGCAGGTTCCCCGGGCTGGCGGGACTGGTGGAGATGGTCGACGTGGCCACGCCCACCACCTTCGAGCGCTACACGGGCAACTGGCGGGGCAGTTTTGAGGGCTGGCTGCCCACCCCGGGCTCGATGACCAACAGCATGCGGAGAACCCTGCCGGGCCTCCAAGACTTCTACATGGCAGGGCAATGGGTCGCTCCCGGCGGGGGCCTACCCTCGGGCGTGATGACCGGGCGCGAGGTCGTGCAACTGATGTGCCACCAGGACGGGAAGAAGTTCCGGGTCCCCGCTTCATAGCGGGCGCGCGCCGCCGCGGGGCGCGCGCCGCCGCATCTCATCCCGCCGGCCTCACCGCGTGTCTCAGCACCGTCTTCAGGTGATCCGGCTCGGCCGTGCGTGGGTCGCTCAGATAGATCTCATGGTGGGGTCCGTGGAACTCGTAGCCGCGCGCCTGCACGTAGGCCGCCATCTTCTCGAGAGTGCGCGGTTCGTCCAGATAGGGACCCAGATGCATGATCTGGACGCAGCGGCCCTCGGCGAACCGCTCGAGCCGGGCCCCTTCGAGCGCAAAAGTGGGGTGCCCCTCCTTGGCGCGTTTCGCGCGGAGCTTCTCCCGGGCCTCGGCGAACATCTCCTCGGTGATGTGATCGGGCTGCATGATCATCAGCGTATACGACCATTCATCGGAGACGGCATAGTCGGCTCCGCCGCCGGGAGTGGTCCACAGCCCCTCCAGAGCCATGACCTTGTACTCGACGGGATCCACCGACCTGCGCCTGGATACGAACTTCAGCGTGTATGAGAGGGCGAACAGAGCGCCGATGCAGCTTACGAAGTGCGGAGAGTCCCGCGGCGACACGCCTTTCTCGATCTCGCCGTCGACCATCGCGAACTGCATCTCAGGCACATCGACCTCGACCACTTCCTCCGTCGAAGGCATGTACAGGTGCCTGAACTGCCCCCTGAGGTCCAGCCTGACAAGATCCCCCACGATCCGACCTCCTCGCCCGCTCCGGTTGCGCCGCGCAAGGCCCTCACACTCAACCATACCACCGGCCGAGCCTCGGAGCCTCCGCGCGGGAACGCGAATGGACGGCAGCCCGGCCGGGTATCAGTGGCACAGAGGACCCCCACGCGGGTCGCCGGCGCCTCAGGCCGGCGACCACATACCGAAGAGAGGAGCGACCGTGCAAGAAGTCCCCAAGCCGTACCTGCAGTTCAAGGCCAGGTTCCCGCAGATACTGCAGAAGAACGAGGAACTCGGCACCCTCATCCACGAGCACGGCGGACCCCTGGACGAGAAGACGCGCTGGCTCGTCAAGCTGGGAATATCGGCGGCCAGCCGCCATCAGACAGGGGTCGTCACCCATGCCGGCAAGGCCCGCGCGGCCGGCGCAAGCCAGGAGGAGATCGTCCACGCACTGCTGCTGGTGATCCCCACCTGCGGGTTCCCGACCTTCATGGAGGCCTACAACCAGATCAAGACGGAGTGAGAGGCCGGCGCCCCGGGCACACGAACACGTCTCCACCGCCCAGACTGAGTTTCTGTATCGCTGAGCCGCAGGCAGGGCAGGCGCGTCCCTTCATGCCGGGACCCATGGCCGGTTCGCAGCCGCCGGGTGAGCCGTAGAGGTCGCTGAACCTGTCCTTGCCGCCCAAGCGGAGCCGCTCCGCCACGACGAAACGCATGGCTTCATACAGAGCCCGCTGCTCCTCGGCGCTGAGTCGATGCTCATGGGGCACCCCTTTCCATGCCGGGCGGCTCGTCGTGCGACCGCTCGTTGTGCGACGACTTCTTGTGCCACGCCGCTTCCTGCGTCCGTTCGTCAGTCTTGGCGACCTCCAAGCCGTCCAGCCGCCACAGGCCGGCGGACAGGGTCCGCCGCACCGCCTCACGGTGCTCTCCCGCCGCGAGACGGCGGGAGATCTCTGGATAGCGCGCCGCTTTGTGAGCCGGGTGATACTGGTCCATGACGTTGATGTAGGTGTCGCGCGACACCTCCGCGGCGAGAAAGGCGGCCACCCCGTCCGTGCCGGCCAGCCCGCCCGGAAGCACCAGGTGGCGCACCAGGAGACCCCGCCGGGCGACCGGGGGCGCCGTGCCCCCGCCGGCGCCGCGCCGCCCCTCAGAGCGCGCCGTCCCGGCGGGCCCGGGGCGACCCGAGCCGTGATCGCGGAGCTCCAGGTCTCCCACCTGGCGGTGCATCTCGAGTACGGCCTCCCGGTTGCGGCGGACGTAGTCCGGCACCCCGGAGAGACGCTCGCCCACGCCGTCGTCGGAGTACTTCATGTCGGGCATGTAGATGTTCACCACGCCGTCCAGCAGACGCAGCGTTTCCAGAGAGTCGTAGCCACCTGTGTTGTAGACGAGGGGGAGGTGAAGGCCCCCGTCCACCGCAAGCACCAGCGCCTCCAGGATCTGCGGGACCACGTGGCTGGGCGAGACGAAGTTGATGTTCTCGCAGCCGGCGGCCTGCAGCTCGAGCATCATGGCGGCGAGCCGCTCAGGGGTGACCTCCCAGAGGAGGGCACGCGGCGCGGCGGAGGGGCTGTCGAGGGCCGCGGCGCCGACGCTCGGCCCGTCCGGCACCGCGTCGCCCGCCGGCCGGCTGATGGTGTGGTTCTGACAGAACACGCAGGCCAGATTGCAGCCGGCGAAGAAGATGGCGCCCGACCCCCCTCGACCCACCAGCGGAGCCTCCTCGCCGAAGTGCGGCCCGAAGCCGGCCACGCGGGCGAGGGCGCCGGTGCGACACTCCCCCAGGTCGCCGGCTATGCGGTCCACCCTGCACTCACGCGGGCAGAGGGCGCAGCTTCGCAAGCGGGCCCGCGCCAGCCGGGCCCGCGCGCCCAGCTGCCCAGAGCCGTGCAGCGCGAGATAGGCGGGCGTCCCGACCGGGGCCGCACCCATACCCACGCCCCTGCCGTTTCCCAGGGCCGCCGTCATGTCGAAGAACCACCTTGTTCCTGCTGGATGTCCCGGCGCGTCGCGCCGACTCGTCGCCCTGCGATGCTTCCCTCGTCATTATGTACCACGTATAGTGGGGAAGGGGCTTGCGCGGGCCGTGCCTGAGCACGGCGAAGGCGACAGGGAAACTGTGGAGGTACAGAATGAGTACAGAGCCGATGAGCACCGGCTGGTATTACCAGAAGGCGAGCACGGGAGGCCAGCAGCCCCTGGGCCCTGTCACCTGGGAAGAACTCGTGTCGTATGCCCGCAGCGGGGCCCTCGCTCACAACGACGTGGTCTGGCACGAGCAGCTGGGCAACTGGATGCCCGCGGCCCAGATCCAAGGACTGTTCCCCATGCCCGCCGCACCGGTCGCCACCCCTGGGGCGGCCGCCGCGGCTCCCGGGCACGCCGCCGCGCCCGGCTACGCGGCCACTCAGGGGTACGGAGCAACCGCGCCGGCCAAGCGGCGCGTCTCGCCTATTGCATGGGCCATCCCGCTCGCGGTGGTGGTCCTGGCGGGTGTCTTCCTTGGCCTCTACTTCGGAGTCTGGCGCGACGGCGACAAGACGACCGCCTCCACCGAGCCCACGACGACTACCGAGGCGGTGACGACTACCGAGGCGGACACCACCACTTCCGAAGCCCCCTACGTGCAGGCCGAGGGCGAGATATTCCTGGAGCCCTCGGGCGAGGCCGGCCCCGAGTCGTTCGCCGGGGAACAGTTCGTGCTCACAGGCCCGACCACCACCCTGTCGATACCCACCACCACTCTCTTCACCACCACCACGTTGCCCGCGACCACGACCACAGCTGCCGGCGGAGTCCAGCCGGTGGCCGTCACCACCCTGCTGGGAGACACCCCCGCCCTCTACGGCGGCTCGAAGAGCAAACAGATAGCCGACAAGGAGGGGCAACTCGCCTTCCTGGCCGCCAACCCCGACAAGGCGGCGGCGTTCTGTGCAGCCCTGAACGCCGACCCGAACCTACGTTGGAGCGGAGGCGCCCAGGTGACGCCGGAGCAACTGCCGGCCTACTTCGCCGAGCTCACTCCCATGCAGCTCACCCGCGACACGCGGGTCACCAACCACGGATATCGTGACGGCAAGCCCACTCCAAGGCAGTCGGCGCTGCAGGCTGGGCAGCTCGTCCTAGTCGACCAGTACGGCGTGCCCCGGGTGCGGTGCGAATGCGGCAACCCGCTGACGCCTCCCAAGCCCGTCCGCGGAACCCCCACCTACACCGGTCCGCGCTGGCCCGGATTCGACCCGGCCAAGGTCATCGTCATTCAGCAGACCAACGTGACCATCAACATCTTCGTCGTCGTCGACATCAAGACCGGAGAGCCGTTCAGCCGGCCGGCCGGGACCGACGGCAGCCAGGACGCGGCGGCTCCCACGACCACGACCTCCCTCACCAGCGGAGCGCCGGTCTCCGGAGTCGAACTGGAAGGTCTGTGGAGCGGCAGCTTCACCGTGACCGACATCAACATCCCCGAGGAGATGCAGGGCGCAGCGGCCGAAGAGGGCTGCGACCTGGCCATGCTCAAGGAACTACTCGGCCAGGCGCTGCCCATGACACTGGAGATGACGGTCGACGCCGGAGAACAGAGCGGCACCGCGGTCATGCTCGTGGACGTGTCCGCGCTGGATCCCGGCCAGAGCGGCGACATCAGCAGCGAGCCGCTGACGCTCAGCTGGACCCTTCAGGACGACACGATCACCTTCGACGCGGGCGAGGCCGAAGTGACGACGGACATGACCGGCACCTTGAGCAGACGGGGACAGACCCTGGTGATGTCGGGCACCATGTTCTCAGGCGAGAGCGGCATGGGCATGTATGCCGACTGGGAGGTGACCAAGTAGCCCGGTAGGTGCTACACGCCTTCCACCGCTTCGTCGATCACGGCTTCGGAGACCATGCCGGCTTCCTCGCCACCGAGATGCGGGATGCGCTTGGCCAGCTCGGCCTCTTTCTCTTTGACGGTCTGCCAACTCGTCGAAGCCGCCTCGGTGACCCGGGTACGCGCGTCGTGCGCCAGGCGCTGCGCCTCGGTAGGAACGTCCACGAAGGACGCCTGCAGGCTCTTGCCCGTCTCTTTCGATGATTTCCACGCGATCGCGACGACGATGGCAAGCAGCCCCCCGATGAAGGCCGCCAGGATCAACCGCACGAAGTTCATGCCACTCATCACTTTCCTCCTGCTCGAAGACCGTCTTCAACAGTGACCGGACGACATGCATCTCCTTGTACCCGCGACGGCGGATTTCACACCGCGTCTATGGCGAGCGCGGCCAAATAGGCATCGGCGACGAGATTGCCCCTCACGTCGGCCAGCCTGCACAGCCCGGCGAAGACCTCCCAGCTACGTGGGCCGGGTGTCACGATCACGGCGTTCGGTTGCTCCCGGTCATCTTGCCCTACGAACATTTGTTCGCTATACTGCTGCCTCCTCCGAACATATGTTCGGGAAACGAGCCAGATTCTGTTGGATCTCATTGCTGTTCTTAAAAAATGCAACTTCCATTGCAATGACAGCGAACCACCCCGAGGGTGTCCCCGACGCCAGGCCCAGCGCCCCTTTCGTCCACCTGCACGTGCACTCGAACTTCTCGTTCCTTGACGGCGGCAGCCGTATCGACGAGTTGGTCTCCCGGGCGGCCGAGTTGGGGCAGCCCGCCTTGGCACTCACCGATCACGACGGCCTCTACGGCGCCGTGCGCTTCGCCAAGGCCTGCGCCAAGCACGGCATCAGGCCCATCTTCGGAGCCGAGGCGCGGGTCGAGTCGTTGTGCGGCGACGAACCGCCGGACGACCCTCATCACCTCGTCCTCCTCGCTGAGACCCGGGAGGGCTATGCCAACCTATGCCGCCTCCTTTCCACGGCCCACCTCGCCGACCCCGAGCGACAGCGGCCGCCACTCATAACCATCGCATCCCTGTGCGCCCACGCCGAGGGTCTCATCTGCCTCACCGCCTGCCGCCACGGCGAGGTCGGATACCTGGTCGACGCAGGTCGTGATCACGGTGCCCGCGCCGCCCTCCTCCACCTCCGCGAGATTTTCGATGCCGCCCACCTCTATGTGGAGCTACAGTACTTCGGCTACGAGCCCCACCAGGAAGCCCACGCCGGCCAGCACGGCTCGCCTGTGTACGAGAAGGTCCGCGCCGGCGGTGGCCGTCTCCGGCACCGGCCCACTGCCGCCGAGGCCGCGTCCTCCTCTCAGTCTACTCTATTGCAGTTCTTTCCATCTACAACTATGATTGCATCCTGGCGCGCAGACCGAGCGGCAGATACCGGCCCCAGCCATGCCGCCCACCCCGCTCTCGCCGACCGACCCGACCTCCCGCGCGGCGCCCCGCAACGCCTCAACCCCGCCGATTACGACGTCGGCTTCCACCGTGACGGCCGGCCCTGGCGGCTGTCCTGCCTCGCCTACTGCGAGCGCCTCAGCCGCCTGGCCGCCGCGTGCGGTCTCAAAACGGTGCTCACCACCAATACCCACTATGCAGGAAGAAATGATCGTGCTTTGCACCTGGTCTGCCGCGCCGCCGGACGCGATCAGCCACTGTCGGCCTATCCCGACCCGGTGCCCGGAGCCCGCTGCCTCAGGTCCCGAGTCGAGCTGGAGACTTTTGCCCGCCCACTCCTGGAGCTGCTCGCCGCGGAGGAACTACCGGACTGCTGGTCAGACTGGGCCCCGTCAGACTACGGTTGTATGCATGAGTATTGCAATGCAACATCTATTGCACCATTGAAGATGGCGGGAGCCGCTCACGAGGGTGTATCTGGAGGTGCCGGCGAGGAGACCGCAGGGCGCCTCAGCCCCGGGCCGCTCGCCGGTCGAGACCCCCTCGACACCGCCGCAGCCGTCGCCGCCCGGTGCAACGTCGATCTGGACCTGGGGACCTTCCACTTCCCCCAGGTGGCCATCCCCGCAGACGAGACTGCCTACTCGCTCCTTGCCAAGCGCTGCTTCCGGGGCATCGCGCGGCATTACAGGCCCGTGCCACCCCGAGCCATGGAGCTTCTCGAGAAGGAGCTCCGCATGATCCAGCAGATGGGATTCGCCCATTATTTCTTGGTGGTACACGACATAGTGAGGTGGGCGCGGACCCGCGGCATCGCTTGCAGCGGGCGGGGGAGCGCCGGCAATTCCATCGTGTGTCACGCGCTCGATATCACGGCCAGCGAGCCTATCCGCCACAACCTGCTGTTCGAGCGGTTCCTGAATCCCAACCGCCGCGAGATGCCCGACATCGACGTGGACTTCTGTTCGTCGCGCCGGGACGAGGTGATAGACCACATCTACAAGACTTTCGGAGATCAGAACGTGGCTGTGGTGGCCAACGTCAACACCATGAGCCCCCGCTCGGCGGTCCGCATCGTAGCCGAGGCCCTGGGATTCGCGCCCACCGAGATCAACGCCTTGGCCGCGAACGTGCCCCACCACGGCGACGCGGCGCGCATAAGGGAGTACCTGGCCGGCGCCTGGCCGGAGCTGCGCGACTCGCCGCTGCAGGACGGGGCGCGGTACGGGCGCTTCCTCGACCTGGTCGAACGGCTCGACTCCTTCCCCCTGCACCTGGGCACGCACCTGGGGGGCTTCGTCATCGCCGACAAGCCCATCACCTGCTACGCCCCGCTCCAGTGGGCCGCGAAAGGCGTCGTCGTGACGCAGTTCAACAAGGATGACGTCGCCGCCCTGGGCCTGGTCAAGATGGACATCCTCGGCCTCCGCACCCACTCGGCGGTCTCGGAATGTGTCCACATCATCCGGCAGCGCACGGGCCGCAGGATCCGCCCCTACGACCTCGCCCCCGACGACCCGGCGGCCTACGAGATCATCAGCAACGGAGGGTCGATCGGCCTCTTCCAGCTCGAGTCGGCCGGCCAGCGTAACCTCGCCAGCCGTCTCAAGGAGCGGGACTTCGACGACGTCATCGCGGCAATAGCCCTCTACCGCCCGGGCCCGCTGGAGGCCGAGATGATCGGCCCCTTCATCGACCGCCGCTGGGGCACCGAACCGGTCAGTCTCCCCCATCCCGCCATGGCAGAAGCGGTGGCCGATACCTACGGGGTCATCCTCTACCAGGAGCAGGTGCTCCGCATCGCTAAAGACGTGGCCGGCTTCGACCTGGCCGACGCCGATTCGCTCCGCCGGGCCATGACCCGCGACCGCAGCCGGGAGGAGATGGCCAAGATCGGCGAGACCTTCATCAGCCGGGCCGTCGCCCGCGGCGTGCCGCACGACGCCGCGCGCGAGGTCTTCCGCCAACTGGAGGGCTTCGCCGCCTACGGGTTCAACAAGAGCCACTCGGTGTGCTTCGCGGTAATCAGTTATGCCACTGCGTGGCTCAAGGCCTACTACCCGGCGGAGTTCCTCTGCTCGGTGCTGAACAACCAGCCCATGGGCTTCTACACGCCTCGGACGGTGCTCAACGACGCCCGCCGTTTCGGGCTGGAGGTGCGGCCGTTGGATATCAATCTGTCGGGGCGGGGGTTCACGGTGGAGGATGCGGAGCCACCCGAGGTTTGGGACACCGGCGGGGCAAAGCCAGATCGCGTGGTCACACACACTTCCGGGGCGCAAACGTCCTACGATCCCTTCGCTCAGGCCTGGACCGCCGAGCACGACTGGGGGCTCACCGAGGCCGATCTGGCCAAGCTCGAGCGAGAGCAGGCAGGGGAAGCGGCCTACGCCGAGGCGCTGCGGGGGGCTATGGAGCAGGCACATGAGAAGGAGGGGCACCGCGAGAGTGAGGCAAATCCTGCTCCCTCTGGAATTGGCATAGTGTCCGTGGGGAACCTTGCGATTATGCGTACATTGTGCGCACATTCACAAGCTGGTCCGGAAGAGGTGTGCACAGTTGCATCGGCCAAGCCCGCGGAGGCATGGAGCCCGGAGCCTGTCCCCGTCCCGGAGCCTGCCCTCGTCCCGGCGTCGCCCCACCAGCCGCCCCGTCCCGGCGATCTGCCCCTCCCCCGCGCCCCGCGCGCCCGCGGAGGCGTGGAGCCCGACGCCTGCCTCGCCCCCAGCGCAGGCATCGCCTCCGACGCCGGCCGGGCGCTCAGGGTGGGATTCAAGTACCTCAAGCAGATGGGCGACCGCTCCCTCGACCGCATCGAGGCCGAGCGCCGCCACGGCCCCTTCAGCAGCTTCGAAGACTTCTACCTGCGCACCCGCATCGACTACCCGGTGGCGGAGAACCTCATCCGGGTGGGCGCCTTCGACTCTCTGGAGCCCGACCGCACCGAGCTGCTCTGGAGACTGCCGCTTCTGCACGATCGCCTGGAGGCGCTCGCCGGGTCGTCCGGAGGAAGGCGCGGCCAACTGCGGGCCTTCTTCAGCCCGCCGAGCCGCACCGGGCTGGAACGGAAGTGGAGCGCCGACGACAACGTGCGGGCCGAGCTCGCGCTCCTGGGCCTCACCGTAAGCTGCCATCCCCTCTCTCTCTACGAGGAAGAGCTCCGGAAGATGGGGGTCACCATGAGCTACGAGCTTCCTGAAATGGGAGACGAGGTACCGGTGACGGTGGCCGGGGTTTACGAGCGGGCCCAGAACCCTTGGATGCGCTCGGGAAAAAGGACGATGTTTCTCACGTTAGAAGACGCCTACGGCCTCTACGAGTGCGTGTGCTTCGAGTCGAGGCTCCCCAAGATCGCCCCGGTGGTGGCCCGGGCCAGCTACTTCCTGGTGCGGGGGCGGCTGCAGAACAACCACAAGCGGGGGCTGGCCATCGTGGCCGAAGAGGTGTTCGACCTGGAGGAGGTGCTGGCAAAGAGGCGGGGACAGAGAACCTCAGCGACGAAACGAGCGCCCGGCGCCGGAACCGCGACTGTCCCCAAAAGGGTCGGGTGAAACGCCGTTGGCCGGCGCCCGATGAGGTAGCGGTCGGGCGGTCTGCCCACGACCACCGGCTTGCATTTGCCGGTAGCGTGTGCTAGTAGTGGGCGCTAGTAGGACGCACTATTTCGCGGGTAGGCTCCGCTTCAGAGTTCCTACCTGTGCACGGTTGACCGGCCATTTGATATCAGATGAGCGAGGCAGCATTGAAGGGCATCATCGTGTGCATGAAGCAGGTGCTCGATCCGGAAATCCCGTTGTCTCTTTTCCGCATCGACCCCGAAGCCAGGATGGCCGTCCCACCCAAGGCCACGCCCCCGGTCCTCAGTCCCTTTGACGAGAGCGCCCTCGAGGCCGCTCTCCAGATCAAAGACGCCCAAGACACCACGGTCACCGTGATCAGCTTGGGCAAGAAGCTCGTGAGGGCGGTGGTCACGGCGCCTCTGGCAGCCGGAGCCGACCAGCTCATCCTCCTACAGGACGCCGCTTTCGATGAGTTCGACACTCGACTCACGGCCTCGGCCATCGCGACAGCCATCGGCAGGGTTGGGCCGTACGATCTGATCCTGTGCGGGCTTCAGGCCGCAGATACGAACTCAGGACAAGTGGGCACCAACATCGCCGGCCTTCTTGGCATTCCCTGCATCACCGCGGTCCGCAAAGTCAACCTGGAGGGCGACAAGGTCGTCGTCGAGAGGTCCTTGCCCGACGGCCACGAGGTGCTGGAGGTGCCCTGTCCGGCTGTGGTGACAACCACCTATGAGGTCGGTCCCCTGCGCGAGCCGGGAGTGGAGGCGTTCATGTCCGCCGGCCAGAAGCCCATCACCACCTGGAGCGCGGCCGACCTGGGTGTAGACGTGGATGCCGCCAGGCAGTTAGAGATCTCTTCGATGGAGACCCCGGCGCACGAGGGCCGGTGCGAGATCTTGGAAGGGGCGAACGCTGAAGAGAAGGCCGAGCTGCTCCTTGCGCGGCTGCGAGAGACCAAGGTGATCTAAGACGTAGCGATCGAGGGGGGCGAGATGGAAGAGCAGACCGGCAGTGGTGCGCTGGTGCATTGTGAGATCCGTGACGGCAGGCTCGCGCCCGTGGCCACGGAAGCCCTGGGGGTGGGCAGCCGTTTGGCAGCCGAGCTTGGACAGGCACTGAGCGCCGTCATTATCGGCAACGGCGTGGGCGAGGCGGCACGGGAGGCCATCGCTCTCGGCGCCACCGAGGTCTATGTCGCCGATGCTCCCTTCTTGCAGGATTACTCGACGGAGGCCTACCTCCAGGTCATGGGGACGGTGGTCAAGCGGATCATGCCGGCCATCGTGCTCCTGGGCCAGACCTCTTTGGGGCGCGACCTGGCGCCTTGGCTGGCCCTCCGCCTCGACACCGGGGCAACCATGGACTGCATGGCCTTGGCTATCGACCCCGACACCAAGCGCCTGCAGATGACCCGCCCGGTCTACGGCGGCAACGCCCAGGCTGTTCAGGTCTGCCACACCGATCCCCAAGTCGCGACCATCCGGCTCAAGTCGATGACCCCGGCCGAGAGAGACGAATCACGGCAGGGCGAGGTGATCGATGTGACCGCGGCTGTGGACCCCGCCGAGGCCCGAGTGACGACGCGGGAGAGGAAGATCGAACCCAAGACCGGCGTGAAGCTGGAAGAGGCCCGAGTCATCGTCGCCGGGGGCCGGGGCGTCGGCAGCGCGTCCGGCTTCGAGCAACTGGCCAAGCTGGCGACACTGTTGAACGGAGCGGTAGGAGCCACACGCCCGCCCTGCGACGCGAAGTGGGCCTCGGACAGCCAGCAGATAGGCATCACCGGCAGAATCGTCAGCCCCGACCTGTACGTCGCGGTGGCCGTCTCCGGCGCCAGCCAACACGTGA
>CAZQDY010000009.1:0-58892 GCA_964592075.1 uncultured Gaiellales bacterium | reverse complement strand
CTGAAGCGGATTGCGGGTACAGGGCACCGCTGGCTCCCCACCTAGCACGGTCGCCTCGGAGTATACAGCAGGTCGGCTAGTGCGAGGTCGTGCTGGTGAGGGTCGTGGTGGGCGCGGCCGCCTGATGGATAGCCTCCTCCACGAGCGGCTCCAGCGCTTCGACGAACTCCTCGAGCATCGCCGCGGCCTCCTCGAGCCTGCTCGACGGCACGCCCAGCGTCTCGACGATCGCGTGCGCGTCGGCGAGGGTCTTCGCCATCGGGTCGGCGGCGATGGCGCGGCCGCGATTGAGCGCCGCGTAGACCTCCTTCATGGCTACGTCGGCCACTTCGAGTTGCTCGACCTTCTGGGTGTCGTCCGGCGCCAGGGAGCTCTTCTCGATGGCGTTGCGGCAGCTCAGGGCGTTGACCCGGGCCTTCAGCCCGTAGAGTATGGCTCTCTGCGGGTCGTCCGTGGGCACACTCTTCTCGTCGAGAGCCAACGCCAGAAGGTGTTGAGCGTTGGCGGTGTCCCTGAGCGCTCTCTCCCACTCGGTCATCAGCGAATCCGGGGCCTCAGTGGTCCGGCTGACGGTGGTCTCGGTGTCGCCGCTGGGGACAGTAATCGAAGAGGTGGAGGTGGGCTGTTCGTCGCCGTCCGAGCAGCCGGACAGCGCCAGCAGAACGGCGGCGACCAGCAACAGGCCGGCGGCGAGAAAGCGCGTCTTCGCGATATGAATGCCCATGGTCTTCTCCCCCCGGTCGAGTGGCGGAGTGGGAGGGATTCGAACCCTCGAGACGAGTTACCCCCGCCTACACGATTTCCAGTCGTGCTCCTTAAGCCAACTCGGACACCACTCCGCGCGGTGCATCGGTCTTAGGGCAAGGCGCGATTATAGCCCAAGAGGTGACCTGCAAACGCGTGTCACGGCCACGTAGGTTGGCCCCCGACGACGATCGTCCAGACGATGAGGGCGATGCCGGCAAGGAGCGCTCCGGGGATCATGAACGCGGCGATGGGATCGCGGGTCACCTCGTAGGGGGGCATGTTCCACAGACTCACCGCGCTTAGGATGGCGCTTGCGACTATGGCGAAGATGATCTGGCCCGCGCCGACGCCCAGGTAGATGATCGCCACGCCGTACGTGGCCAGCGAACCGAGCACGAAGACCAGCCGTTCCGGCCCCGAAAGCCGTTGGCCGGCGCCCTGGCCGCCGATGAGCACGGCCGCACTAGCGAGGAACAGACCGATGGCCAGAAGTAGATAGCCTGCTTCGCCATCGAGGAAGGCTATCTTCGCGGCGAACTCGCCTTCGGTGAAGATGGCCGGCATGGCTTTGTGGATGGCATGGGCGGTCAGATGCAGCCCATGGCCGATCAAGGCGATGGCGAGACCCAGCCAGAAGGTCCAGGCCACCGGGCTGGAGATGGCCGTGTAGACATTCAGCGTCCCTCTGGGGCTCTGACTGACGACGAGGAAGAGGCGGGCGAAGGCGAAAGCGGCGAAAGCCGGTATCAGCACGAGGAAGACGAGATCCACCACAGGCATCGCCCACGACCCCGCAGGGGCCGCCGCCCCGGCCCTCAGACTCTGATATAGCTCCCAGGCTACCAGCGCTATCAGCAGCCAGAAGACGCTCCGGGCAACGGGGGCCGTCACTCTCACCTGGCTCGCGGTTGCTCTCACCGAGTCTTCAGCCCTTCATGGTCGATTGTCGGAAGCTGCGCCGCCGCCGCCATTCTATCGCGACCGACGGACAGAGGGGCGGCGATGATTCGCGGACTCACACTATGAAGGGCAGGAGGGCCTTGCGCCTCGGCGGGTAGTCCGGGAAGTTCTCCTTGTACCAGCGGTGGGTCTTGAACGCCCGCGGGGCCAGGTTGGCGAACGTCCACACGAAGAAGGCCAGAGGGCCGAGACCCCAGCAGGCGAGGGCCCATCCTCCCCACTCCATCATCTCGCCGAGGTAGTTCGGGCAACTGACGAGTCTGTAGCCGCCGCCGTGAGGGATCCTGTACCCGGTCTCGCCCGGGGCGCGGAGCCCGATGAGGACGCGGTCTGAATGCTGGTTGAGAGCGTAGCCCGACCAGAAGAGAATCGCTCCCATGACGAAACGGGGGTCGTAGAACCAGGAGGCCTCCAGTTCGGGCCCCAGCGTGAAGAGGTAGCGCCCGTTCAAGTAGCCGTTACCGATGTTGAAAGCCGCCCCCATGGCGATGACCGACACGGTGATGCTGGGCCGGCTGCTGTGGAGACGGAAAGGGTAGATGAGCGAACGGTGCGCGTAGTGGGCGATCCAGAAGACCAGCAGCACCAGGCAGACGGGGTTGGTCACGCGGTCGCTGCTCCCGAACAGGACCAGGAACGTGATGAGCACGGGCGCCTCCATGAGGATCCAGCCCCAGCGGGCGCTGATGCGGGGCCCCCATCCGCTGCGGGTGAACCGCCCGTAGGGAGCGGTGACGAAGAACAGCGCCACGA
Source organism: uncultured Gaiellales bacterium (assembly GCA_964592075.1). Classification (GTDB taxonomy): domain Bacteria; phylum Actinomycetota; class Thermoleophilia; order RBG-16-64-13; family RBG-16-64-13; genus RBG-16-64-13. The sequence goes on along the minus strand of CAZQDY010000009.1, from coordinate 56,432 downwards.
AGGTGATCACGGCAAGGATCATCCAGGCGATGACCAGCCAGTGGTAGAAGGTCGCCTCGTCCATTCCAAGACTTATACCATCTCGCGGAGCCGGGCGCACGACGGCTGACGCCGCCGGACCCGCGACGCGCGGCACACACGTGCGCGCACTCCTATGGCCGGAGCTTGGCGGCTCCAGGCACCCGCGTGTAACCTGACGGCGTGGAGCAGATCATCACCGTCATCCTGCCGACCGTATTCGCCATCGCCCTCGGCTACTTGTTGAGCAGGTGGGGACGACCCGATGTCGGGACCCTCATTGACGTGGCCATGTTCGTCACGACGCCCTGCCTGGTGCTCCACTCTCTCTATCAGAACCCGATCGTGATCGGAGACGCCCTTCGTGGTTGGGGGGCGGCCTTGCTCCTCATCGCGGGGACCTTCGCCATCGCCTGGCTGGTCTTCGGCATCCGGCGGAAGGGGAGTTCGGCTCTGTATCTGCCCATCATGTTCCAGAACACCATCAACATCCCCCTGCCCATCATCTACCTCGGTTTCGGCGACCAAGGCGTCGCGCTCACGGTGCTCTTCTTCATCCCGAACCTTCTCCTCGTCTACTCGCTCGGCATCTACCTGGCCTCGGGCCACAAGGCACTCAGGCAGGGTCTGGGAGCGGTGTTCAGGACGCCGCTCATCTACGCGGCCATCCTGGGGCTCATACTGAACCTGACGGGCGCCGCGGTCCCGGAGGCGGTGACCAGCTCCCTCAGGTTCGTGGGGCAGGCGGCGGTGCCGCTGATGCTGCTGGTGCTGGGGATGAACATGGGCCGTTTCAAGTTCAGCCAGATCGGGTTGACCATCACGGCGAGCGTGATCCGGATGGGCGGAGGGTTCGCGGTGGGGCTGCTGGCGGTCTGGCTGCTCGGCATGAGCGGGCTGCCGCGGGCCGTCGTGCTTTTCGAGGCGGCCATGCCGAGCGCGGTGGTCACGTCGGTGCTGTGCACGAAGTACGGCAACAACCCAGAGTTGGTGTCGTCGATAGTGCTCACGACGACGCTGATGGCTGTGGGTGTCATCCCGGCGTTGCTCTACTATCTCACCTAGGGCACGCATCCCGCCTGGAGACATGACAAGGAGGCTCGAGCGATGGCAGACCGGGGTCCCCATGGGGAGAACGTCCGTCATCACACGCGCGGCGGACGGCCTTTCCGGCTGGAGGGGGTGGTGTTCGACCTCGACGGCACCCTGACCGAGCCGGGGGCGATCGATTTCCTCGCCATACACGAGTCGGTGGGGTGTCCGCGCGAAGTGGGGTTGCTGGAGTTCCTTGCCGGTATCGAGGACCCGGAGGAGCGGCGGAGCAAAGAGGCGATACTCACGGCCGCGGAGATGGAGGCCGCGGACCGCTGCCGGGCCAACTCCGGGGCGACGCAGTTGCTGGCCTTCCTGCGAGAGAACCACGTGCCGGCGGCCATCATCACCAGGAACAGTCGCGCCGCCGTGGAGGTGGCCTTCGCCGAGCTGCCGGACTTGGACCAGGCGGATTTCGTCTCGATCGTGACCCGCGACATGCCGCTGAATCCGAAGCCGTTCCCCGATGCCGTCCGGTTCGTGGCCGACCAGATGGGGGTGGACGCCGGGGGCCTGCTGGTGGTCGGCGACCACGCCTTCGACGTGGAGGCCGGGATCCGGGCCGGGTCGGTCACCATGTTCCTGCGCAACGATCCGCGGGAGTCTCGCTCCGACGGCGGCGCGGACTTCGTGGTGGAGACGCTCGCGGAGGCTATGGAGATCATGCGTTTCGGGTTGCCGTTGCCTGTGGGCAAGCTGCCCGCCGATGTGCTGGAGAAAGGCCTGGCCGGGATCGTGTGCGACGACCCGGCCCTGCTCGTCGGCGCCGCCGTGGGAGAGGACGCGGCGGCCATGGACGTGAAAGGGGCCGAGGTACTGGTGGCGGCTTCCGATCCGATAACGCTGGCCGCCGACTCCATGGCCAGGTACGCGGTGCTGGCCAACGCGAACGATGTCGCGGCGTCCGGGGCCGTCCCCAGGTGGCTGCTTTCCACTCTCCTCTTTCCGCCCGGCTGCAGCGCCTCGGAAGCGCTGTTCGTCATCGACGACATCCGGGAGGCCTGCGCCGCCTGCGGGGTGGCGCTGTGTGGAGGCCACACCGAGATCTCCGACGCGGTCTCGAGGCCGGTCGTCGTGGGAACGATGCTCGGCACCGCGCCCAGGGAGCGGCTGATCGACAAACGACAGATGAAAGAGGGCGACCGGTTGCTTCTGACCAAGAGGGTGGCGGTGGAGGGCACGGCCCTGCTGGCCCGCGAGCACCGGTCGAGACTGCTCGCGGCGGGCGTCACGGCGGCTGAGATCGACGAGGCCCGCGCGTTCCTCGACAGGATAGGGATCCTGGAGGAGGCGCACATCGCCGGGTCGTTCGACGGGGTCACGGCTCTGCACGACGTCACCGAGGGCGGCTTGGCCACCGCGGTCAGGGAGCTGGGCGCAGCCGGCGGCCGCCGGCTGCGCCTCCACATGGAGAGGATCCCCGTCTACCCGCAGACAGAGCGCTTCTGTTCCGTTCTGGGTCTCGACCCGTTGGGCCTCATCGGGTCGGGGAGCCTTCTCATCACCTGCTCACCGGCGGACGCCGGACCGTTGACCGAAGCCATTGCAGCCGCCGGCATCGAGGTCACCGAGATCGGGGAGGTCCTCGGTCGGGGAGAAGGGATAGACGCCTTCCGGGAGGGTGTCCGCGGCGAGTGGCCCCTGTTCGACCGAGACGAGGTGTCCCGCCTCGAGCGCTAGTGGGCGCCGCGGGGTCCGGCGTTACCGTATGATACCGGCATGATAAGCATGGGCTCTGTGACGCAGGCATTTCGCTCCCTGCGCATACGCAACTATCGTCTGTTCTGGTTCGGCCAGCTCGTCTCGGTGTCGGGTTCCTGGATGCAGGACGTCGCACTGAGCTGGCTCGTTCTCACCCTGACAGACTCGCCCCTCGCTCTGGGGCTGACCATGGCCATCCGCTTCGGCCCCGCTCTGCTGTTCTCGCTCCACGGCGGGGTCCTGGCCGACCGCCTGCCCAAGCGGCCCACGGTCCTTGCCGCCCAGGTGCTTCAATTGTTTCTGGCGCTCGCCTTGGCGATACTCACCGACCTGGAGGTGATAACCGTCGCTCTTATCTACTCCCTGGCCGCGGTGCGCGGGATCGGAGAAGCCATCGAAGCGCCCACCCGGCAGAGCTTCGTGATCGAGATGGTGGGGCCGGCGGACCTGCCCAACGCCGTCGCTCTGAACTCCACCCTCTTCAACAGCGCCCGCATCGTAGGGCCAGCCATAGGGGCGGCTGTGATCAGCGCCTTCGGCATCGCGGCTTGCTTCTACGTGAACGCGGTCACTTTTCTGGCGCCCGTCGCGGGACTGCTCGCCATGCGGCCCAACGAGCTCCACATCGCCCCGCGCCCTCCCCGGGAGAGCTCGTTCAGGGCTTTGCGCACAGGCCTTCGGTATGCGCGCTCCACTCCGGAGGTGGTTATCATCCTCATCGTCGCGGGGACGATGGGCGCGTTCGGCTATAACCTCCAGACGCTCCTCCCTCTCGTCACCAAGTATGTCCTCAGCACGGGAGCGTCCACTCTGGCTCTCCTCACCACCAGCATGGGGATCGGGTCGGTGATCGCGGGCATCGTCGTGGCCTACCGGGGCAGGCTCACCCGCGGGCTTCTTCTGGGCGCCTCGGCCGTCTTCACCGTCCTGCTGGGCCTGATAGGGCTGTCGCAGTGGCGGCTGCTCACTGCGGGTCTGCTGCTGATGGCCGGGTTCGCCGGTGTGCTGTTCATGACCACCGCGAACACCCGTCTGCAACTGCAGGTGCCCGACCATCTGCGCGGACGCGTGATGGGGATGTACTTCCTCGTCTTCATAGGCACCACGCCCATCGGCAGCTACTTGATAGGCTTCCTGGCCGAGCATCTTTCCTCAGACGACAGGGTGGCCGTGCGCGGCACCGTGTTCATCCTGGCCGGGCTGTGCGCCGCCGGCATCTTGACGGCCTTGATCTACGCGCGTCGCACGGCCTCGAAGGCCGTCCAGGGCGCCGGCGAGGAGGAGGACGGCGGGGACGAGGACGGCGGGGAGGAAGACGCGGGTTCGTCGACGCGCTGAGCCGCGACCTGGAGAACCGTGTGGCGGCGGCGTAAGCTGGCATCAGACCAGGAGGAGCGCATGCGTCGTCCCCACTTCGACCGGCTCGCAGCTGTGGCATTCCTGACGCTGCTGATCGTTCCGGTTCTTGCCGGTTGCGCCGACCCGGCGTCCGGTCCGACCGGCGCCGGCGACCCCTACTTCCCGGAGGCCGGCAACGGCGGGTACGACGTCGATGCCTACGAGATCTCGCTCCGGGTGGACCCCGGTTCGGGCGCCCTGGGAGGCTCGACGACCATCCGAGCTCGGGCCACCCAGGCGCTTGGGTCGTTCTCCCTGGACTTCCTGGGTCTCGAAGTGGAGAGCGTCTCCTTAGACGAAGCGACGGTGGAGCACAAACGCAAGGGCGGTGAGCTCATCGTCGAGTGTCCGGAGCCACTGGGACAGGGAGAGGCATTCTCCGCCCAAGTCTCGTATTCGGGGGTGCCTGGTCCCCTGCCGGACGGCGGGTCGCTCTCCGTGGGCTGGCAGCACTCCGGAGACGATATCTATACCTTGGACGAACCGCGGGGGGCGGCCACCTGGTTCCCGGTTAACGACCATCCGTCGGACAAGGCCATATACACGTACCGGATCACCGTGCCCGCGCCCTATGTGGCGGCGGCCGGCGGGGTGCTGACGGCGACGGAGGCCCAGGGGGCCGACCAGACCTTCGTGTGGGAGATGCGACAGCCCTGCGCCGGCTATCTGGCCGCGGTCACCGTGGGGGACTACGTGCTCAGAGAGAGCAGGGCGCCTAACCGCGTAATCATCCGCGACTACTTCGCCTGCGCTGTCGCTGAGGAGGCGGAAAGAGCCTTCGCGCGCACCCCTGAGGTCTTGGCGCACTTCTCCGACCTGTTCGGGCCCTACCCCTTCGAGGCCTACGGAGTGGTGGCGACCGATCTTGCCACCGGGGCGGCGATGGAGAACCAGACCCTGTCGCTCTTCGGAAGGGACGTGCTGGAGAAGATGATGTCTGATGCCACCATAGGCGCGGTGTATCTTTCCCACGAGTTGGCGCATCAGTGGTTCGGCAACAGCGTGACCATCCGGGAGTGGGACGATATCTGGCTGAGCGAGGGGTTCGCCACTTACGCCAGTTGGCTGTGGCTGGAGCATGATCGCGGCCCGCAGGCCCTGGCGGCCATGGTGGAGGACAGTCTGGATACGCTGGCAGGACGGCGCCACGAGCCCCCGGGCGACCCGGGGCCGGACAAGCTGTTCGGAGCGAGCACCTACCAGCGGGGCGCGTTGACCCTGCACGCGCTGCGCATGGCCGTGGGAGACGACGCGTTCTTCCGCATCCTGCGCGAATGGGCCTCCCGCTACAAGTATGCGAACGCGGAGACCAGGGACTTCATCGACCTGGCCGCGGAGCTGGGGGGCGGGGCCGGCGTCGATGTCGCGGGACTGCTCGATGACTGGCTCTACGGCGGCCGCCTGCCGCAGATGCCGCTGGAGGCCGGGTCATGAGCGGCGCAGACCGGACGAACGGCGCCGCCTGGGCCGGGTTCGACTGGTCGAAGGAGCGCTACGAAGACCTGATCGGCCGGGTGGTCCCCGACTACCACCGGCAGGGGTCGCTCATCGCGGAGGCGATCCACGAGGCCGCCACGGGTGGGCGGGAGGAGCCCCTACGCATCCTGGAGTTGGGGGCCGGCGCCGGCGGTTTGTCCCGCCATTTGCTCACGACCCTGCCGCGTGTAGAGGTCACGGCCCTTGACGTCTCACCGGTCATGTTGGTCGCATGCCGGGAGACTCTGGCTCCCTTTGGGAACCGGGCGCGCGTGCTCGAAGCCGATTTCGGGATCGCTGATCTGGGCGGCGATTATCATGCGGTGGTCTCGCGCCTGGCCATACATCATCTGAAGGACGACGAGAAGCAGGCTCTCTACCGGCGGGTCTTCGAGGCGCTCCTGCCCGGCGGGCTGTTCGTGATCGGCGATCTTATCGCCGGCGAGACGGAGGCCGACAAGCAGGCTATGCGGGCCGAGTGGCAGGAGTACATGAGCTCGCGAGGCGACGACCCGAGCGAGTGGGAGCGGTGGCTCGTGGGCGACGATGACCATCCGGCCACGGAGCAGCGGCAGCTCGCATGGCTCGAAGCGGCCGGGTTCGTCGAGGTCAGGACCATCTGGAAGCGGGCGTTCTTCGCGCTCACGCGGGCGGCCAGACCCCGCTAGAGCCCGGCGAGGAGGTCGAATTCCGGCCTGCAGCGGACGGTACCGGTGAGACCTCCCAGCCGGCCGGGGATCAGCTCCAGCGCCATGAAGACATCGTCCAGCCCGCCGGCCTCCAGGCGGAGTCCCCAGCGATCGGCGGGGATGAAACCGAACCTGGAGTAGTAGTCGGGCTCGCCCAAGACCACCACAGCCGGGTGTCCAAGCGCCCGCAGCCTTTCCAGGCAGACCTCGATCAGTTGGGTCCCCACGCCCTGTTCCCGGGCCGACGGCAGCACGGAGACCGGCCCCAGACCGGCAAGGCCGACCTCCCCCTCGTCATTCGTCACGGTCACGGGAGTGACGAGGGCATGGGCGATCAGCTCCTCGTCTTCACCCAGCGCGACAACCGACAAGATCACGGCGCCGGCGGCTCGGACCGCGTCCACGACGTCGGCCTCGCGGTATCCGTCGAAGGCCAGCTCGTTCAGATGCCTGATGGCGGCTGCGTCTCCGGAGCGTTCGGTTCGGATACGTGCCACGGGGGAGGGAACTGCTTCGTGGAACGATGGCCCGCTCATCCGCCCGCCTCCGTCGACCGTACGCGACCGGGCAGGGCCGGCAACTCCCGTCCCTCCAGCGCGGTTATGGCCTCCCGGACATCCTCCGGGAACGGAGTGCGCCTGCCCGCGACGTAGTCGTACGAGACGACCACGGCGTCGCCCTCCGCAGCCACTCTGCCGAGTCTCTGACTCACCGCGACGTGATCCATGATCAGGCGGTCCTCGCCGATGGCCGAGACGCGCGCCCCCACTGAGAGCGTATCGGGGAAGGTCACCGGCGTGATGAACCGGCAACTGTTGGCGGCGATGATGAGGCCGACCTCCCTCCAGGTGGGGCCGGGAGGGTCCAGCCCCAGACGGACCAGGTACTCGATGCGGGCGGTCTCGAAATACTGCAGGTAGACGATGTTGTTGACGTGGCCGAGCGAATCCATGTCGCCCCAGCGCACGACCACATCGGCCACCACCGGGTAGGCTTTGAGCATGATGTCCTCTGCCGGTCGGACGTGTTTGGCATGATTGTACCCGTGAGCCGTCATCGCGACCATCGGAGCCCGGGCTCGCCGTCGGTCTGCCGGATCCGGCGTCTGCCCGAACACCCACAATTGATTTCTCAGTGATATCATAGTAATATCGCAGTGCCGCCGGTCTCCGGTGGTTCTCGGGCGGATCCCGCTGACGAGGGATAGCGAGGGGTGAGAAGGCGCCATGAGCATCATCGAGGTAGAGCAGCTTCTCAAGACGTACGGCGAAGTCGTGGCCGTGGACGGGGTCTCATTCTCGGTCGAGGAGGGCGAGATCTTCGGCATCCTGGGGCCCAACGGGGCCGGCAAGACCACGACCGTGGAGTGCGTCGTCGGACTCCGGGTCGCCGATTCAGGCGCCATCCGCGTGCTCGGCCTGGACCCGAGGACGGAGCGTGACCGGATGCGCGAAGACGTGGGGGTGCAGCTCCAGGAGAGCGTGCTCCCCTCCAAGATCAAGGTGGGCGAGGCCCTCGACCTCTACTATTCCTTCTATCGCCGCGCGGCCGATCCCGACCGGCTTCTCGACCTCCTGGGCCTCTCCGCGAAGCGCGACGCCTACTTCAAGAACCTGTCGGGCGGGCAGAAGCAGCGGCTGTCCATAGCTCTGGCTCTCGTCGGAGATCCCAAGGTGGCCGTGCTCGACGAGTTGACCACGGGGCTCGACCCGCAGGCTCGCCGGGACACCTGGGAGTTGATCGAGGGGGTGCGCGACCGCGGAGTCACCATCATCCTGGTCACGCACTTCATGGACGAGGCCGAGCGGTTGTGCGACCGGGTGGCCCTGGTGGACCGCGGCAAGATCGTGGCGCTCGACAGTCCGGACGGGCTCGCCCGGCGCGTGCACAGCGGCACGTTGGTGCGCTTCACGCCTTCGGCACCCTTCGACGACCGGCTGCTCACTGATCTGCCCGAGGTGCAGGGCATCGAGCGTCAGGGAGAGCGGGTCGTCGTCCACGGGAGCGGCGACTTGGTCAATGCCGTCATCCTGGCCTTGGCCGCCGCCGGGGTGACCGCACAGAAGGTCGAGTTGGGCGCGCCGTCGCTGGAGGATGCCTTCGTCAGCCTGACCGGACGGGGGCTTCACGACGGGAACGGCGAAGACGAGGCGGGGGAGGTGCTCTCATGACGGCGGAGCGCGTTTACTCCGGCGGGCGGCCTCCGTGGTCGGCCTTCTGGAAGCTGGTGGCCGTCGAGGCCAAGCTTGCCGTGCGGACCCCGGTGGTGCTGATGCTGTCCGTGGGTCTCCCGATCCTGCTCCTCATCATCTTCGGGTTCGTCCCCTCGTTCAACGAGCCTCTGGCGGACCTGGGCGGGCTCACCGTGCTCAGCCTCTATGCTCCTATACTCAGTGTCTTCGCTCTCGGCTTCCTGGGTCTGGTGGGCGTCTCCATGCCGCTCGCCGGCTATCGCGAGCAGGGGGTGCTGCGCCGCATGTCGTGTACGCCGGCGCCGCCGTCCTGGATGCTCGGGGCCCAGTTGATCATCAACCTGGGTGTGGCCTTGCTCGCGCTCCTCGTGGTCAATCTGGGCATCAAGGCCTTCGGCGTGAGCGGGCCGAAGCAGGTGGGTGGATACGTACTGGCAACCATTCTCTGCGTGGCCGCCATCTTCGCCATAGGGCTGTGGATCGCCGCCATCGCCCGCAGCGCCAACGTCGCCAACGCCATCGGCCAGGTCCTTTTCTATCCCATGATGTTCTTCGCCGGGCTCTACTTCCCCCGGGAGATGATGCCCGGTGTGTTACGCCACGTGAGCGACTGGACTCCTCTGGGCGCGGCCGTCAACGCTCTCCAGACCGCTGCTGAGGGGCGCTTTCCCTCGGCTCAGTCGTTGCTGGTCATGGTGGGATACGCGGTGGTGTTCGGCGCCATCGCCGTGAAGCAGTTCAAGTGGGAGTGAGGTAGGTTCAAGCCCGCCCCACCGTGGGGCAGGAAACAGGAGGAACAGATGGAGGGTCAGCAGGTATCACTGAATCACGAGAAGGAGATCAAGGCGGCCGGCGGCTGGGGGATGCTCGTGGCCGTCATCACGATCTTCGTCGTGGGCGTTGCGCTCCTGATCGTGGCCGCGGTGCTCGGAGACGACAGGGGCGGCGGTGACGGGACGGTCGTTGCCATGGTGGTGGCGGGCATCGTACTGCTCGCCCTGGGCTCTATCCTGTCTCCCGGCTTCTACACCCTGGAGCCCAACGAGACACGCGTGTGCGTCCTCTTCGGGGCCTACAAAGGCACCGTGCGGCAGACCGGTTTCCGCTGGGCCAACCCCTTCTACTCCAACGGCCCGGCCGTCAAGGTCGGGAGTGAAGCGGGCGGGCGCGAAACCGCCGCAGCGGTGGCCGCGGCGGCGGTGGGCGCCAAGAAGGGCCAGGCTCCCCGCATGCCCAAGAAGTACCCCCGCTACAAGATCTCGGTGCGGGCCCGCACTCTGAACGGGCCGAAGCTCAAGGTCAATGACCGCCGCGGCAACCCCGTGGAGATCGCGAACGTGGTCGTCTGGCGGGTGAGGGACACGGCCCAGGCGGTCTTCGACGTCGACGACTTCGAGCAGTATGTGGAGACGCAGAGCGAGACGGCCCTCCGCCATCTGGCCAGCTCCTACGCCTATGACCACGGCGAAGGGAACGAGATCACCCTGCGCAGCAACGTGGACGAGGTGTCCGGGGCCCTCAAGAACGAGCTCGAGCAGCGGCTTGCCCGCGCAGGAGTGGTGGTCGAAGAGGCCCGTCTGACCCACCTGGCCTACGCGCCCGAGATCGCCCAGGCGATGCTGCGGCGCCAGCAGGCCGAGGCCATCATCGACGCGCGGCGCAAGATCGTCGATGGAGCCGTCGGCATGGTCGAGATGGCGCTCAACGATCTGACGGCCAAGGGCGTCCTGGATCTTGACGCCGAGCGTAAGGCGGCCATGGTAAGCAACCTCATGGTGGTGCTGTGCGGTGAATCCGAAGTGCATCCGGTGGTCAATGCCGGTACCCTGTACGCCTAGGATCGCGCGGAGCACCGGGTAGTGGCCGAGCGCAAGCAATTCTTGCTCCGCATCGATCCGCAGCTGTGGGCGGACCTGGAGACCTGGGCCGCCGATGAACTGCGCAGTGTGAACGGGCAGATCGAGTACGTGTTGCGGGAGGCTGTGCGCAGGCGCAAGGGCACGACTCAGAAAGGAACGGATGATGAGAGACCCCCGGCTGGATACGCTGGTCGCTAACCTGCTCGACTACTCCCTCGATCTGCAGCCGGGTGAGAAGGTGCTCGTCGAGGGGGAATCCGGTTCCGTGGAACTCATGATCGCCCTGGTGGAGGGCGCGTATGCGCGAGGGGCGGTGCCCTACGCGGACCTGGGTGACGAGAGGCTGCGCCGCGCCTATCTCCTCGGCGCTACGAGAGAGCAGATGGATCTGCGGGCTTCATGGGAGATGTACAAGGTCAGAGACCTCGACGCCAGCGTCTACATCCTGGCCGGCGACAACTTCTCCGAACTGGCCGACGTGCCCGGGTCCACTCTGGAGGCCCTGCATCTGGCCAACGAGCCGGTCATGGATATCTACCTCAAGAAGAAGTGGTGCCTCCTGCGCTTCCCCACACCCGCCGCCGCGCAGGCCGCGGGTATGTCCACTCAGGCCTTCGAGGACTTCTGCCTCGCCGTCTCCACGCTGGACTATGCCCGCCTGGACAAGGCCATGGACCCCTTGATCGAGATCATGTTGCGGACGGACAGGGTGCGCATCACCGGTCCGGGAACGAATGTCTCCTTCTCCATCAAGGGCATCCCCGTCCTGAAGTCGGCCGGTAAGTTCAACATCCCCGACGGCGAAGTGTTCACGGCTCCGGTGCGAGATTCGGTGAACGGGAAGGTGGTCTTCAACACTCCCTCTCTCGAGGACGGCGTCACCTACGAGCGCGTGCGGTTGACCTTCAAAGACGGCAAGATCATCGATGCCGACGCGAGCGAGCCCGAGCGGCTGCAGCAGATGCTGGACACCGACGAGGGCGCCCGCTACTTGGGGGAGTTCGCCCTGGGGCTCAATCCGAGGATCGACCGCCCCATGAAGGACATCCTGTTCGACGAGAAGATCGGGGGGAGTCTGCATCTGACTCCCGGCCGGGCCTACGAGGAAGCAGACAACGGCAACCGATCGGGCATCCACTGGGATGTGGTCCTCATACAGACCGCCAAATGGGGTGGAGGCGAGATCTACTTTGATGACGTGCTGGTGCGCAAGGACGGTCTCTTCGTCCTGCCTGAGCTGGAGGGGCTGAATCCCGAGAACCTCGGGTAACGGGATGGTCGGCGCCGGCTATCCCTGGGTCGCGGCGGTTTCGGCAGGGAGAGCGGCGGGGACCATCTCCGCATGAACGCAGGCGCCAACGACATCGGTGTGGTGGGAATGGGGACCATGGGCCGCAACCTGGCCCTGAACATCGCCGACCACGGCTTCGCGGCGGCCGTCTACAACCGGACCGGGTCGGTCACCCGGGAGTTCGTGTCGTCGCTCGCCCCCGACCGGCGCGTGCGACCCTGCTATTCCGCTGAGGAGCTCGTGGGCTCGCTGACGCCGCCTCGCCGGGTCCTGGTCATGGTCGAGGCTGGGCCGCCGGTGGACGCCGTCATAGAAGAACTCGGGGCTCTGCTTAAACCGGGGGATGTGCTCATGGACGGGGGGAACTCTCACTTCCGTGATACCGAGCGGCGGGGCGCCGCGCTGGCCGAGAGAGGCATCGGCTTCCTGGGCCTGGGTGTGTCCGGGGGGCGGTCCGGCGCCCGCACGGGACCGAGCCTGATGCCGGGTGGGCCGCCGGAGGCCTATGAGACGGTCCGGATCATCCTGGAAGCCATCGCCGCGCGGGCGGATGGGAAGCCGTGCGTGTCGTATCTGGGCAGAGGCGGAGCCGGCCACTACGTGAAGATGGTGCACAACGGCATCGAGTACGGCCTCATGCAGTTGATAGCGGAGGCATACGCTCTCATGAGAGACGCCTTGGACCTCGACAACGACCGGTGCGCCTCCCTCTTCGCCCTTTGGGACGATGCCGAGCTGGAGTCGTATCTCGTCGAGATCACGGCCGAGATCCTACAGCGGCGCGACGGGAGGACCGGGGGCTATCTGGTCGACATGATACGGGGCGAAGCCGGTCAACTGGGCACCGGGATGTGGACCTCCGAGAGCGCGATGCAGCTGCGCGTCCCGGTCCCCAACATCGACACAGCCGTCGCCATGAGGAACCTGTCCGCTCTCGCCGAGCAGAGGGCCGAGGCCGCCCGGCTGTGCGGTACTGAAGGCTTGGGCGGGAACGTGCCTGCGCCGGCTCCATGGGTCCGCGACGGCGAAGGGACGGCAGACCGGCTGAGGACCGAGAACGTGCGGAGAGCGCTCTACGCAGCCATGATCGTCACCTATGCCCAGGGGTTCGCCCAACTACAGGTGGCCTCAGAGGCGTACGGCTACCACCTGAGACTGCGGGAGGCGGCCTCCATATGGCAGGGCGGCTGCATCATCAGGTCGAGGTTGTTGCGCGCCATCGAGGCGGCGTTCGAGCGGCGGCCCGCATCGCCGAACCTCCTGCTCGACAGCGAGCTGTCCGGGGCCGTATTCGTGCGGCGGGGCGATCTGGCGCGGGTGGTGCAGGAAGCGGCGGCAAGGGCGCTCCCGGCGTCCGGTCTCATGGCCGCCCTCTCCTATCTCGACAGCTACTGTGCGCGGTGGCTGCCCTTCAACCTGATCCAGGCGCAGCGGGACTACTTCGGGGCTCACGGATACCGGCGGACGGACGAAGAGGGTGTGTTCCACACAGAGTGGTCGTCAGGTGAAGAGGCGACCTAGACAGGACATCCCAGCCCGGAGGGCAGGCATGACCAGGCGCGCGAGAGTATCGGACCGGGTCTCGGTGGCCGTGTACGCCGACTCAGAGGCCCTTGCGACGGCGGCTGCGGCGGCGATAGCCGAGGAGGCCCGCAGGTCCGTCGAAGCGCGGGGCCGGTTCGCGGTGGCGCTGGCAGGGGGAGCAACGCCGAGGCGGGCGTACGAGCTCCTTGCGGAGCCGCCGCTGCTTGGGGTGGTGCCCTGGCAGGGGGTCCAGGTGTTCTGGACCGACGAGCGGTGCGTGGAAGGGGACGACCCGCGAAGCAACGAGCGGATGGCCCGGGAGGCACTGCTCGATCGGGTGCCGATACCTGCAGACCGGGTGCATCCCATCCGGTGCGGAGCGGGCCAAGAGGAGCGCCGGAGCGATGACCCCCGCTGGGCGAGACAGTCCGCCAGGCGGAGAGCCGATGACTATGACGCGCTGCTGCGACGCCTCTTCCAGGACGGAGACCATGTGGGGCCCGCCGGTCTGCTCCACCATGCGGGGCCGGCGGGGACGGCGCTCGATCTGGTCCTCCTGGGAGTGGGCACGGATGGGCATACGGCCTCTCTCTTCCCCGACTCTGAGGTCTTGCACGAACGCCGCCGCTGGGTCGCGCCCGTGTTCGTCCGGGCGGCCGCTGCGGCCGGCATCACCGCCGGCGCCACCGCCGGCGACGAAGACCTGTGGCGAGTCACGCTCACCGCACCCTTCATCAACATGGCGGCCTCCGTGTTGTTCATGGCCTCTGGCCCCGCGAAGGCCCCCATCGTGGCGGAGGTGCTGGAGGGTCCGCCCGACGCGGACCGCCTGCCCGCCCGACTCGTGCGGCCGCGCGCGGGGGAGGTCCGTTGGTTCCTCGACGAAGCAGCCGCGGCTCTGCTCGGCAAGTGACCCGGAAGGAGCACCACAGTTGACGTCCGCCCGCGCAGATGCCATCGTTTTCTTTGGCGCCACCGGCGACCTCGTGCACAAGGAGCTGTTCCCGGCGCTGCAGGGATTGGTCGGTGACGGCGGGACCCATATGCCCTTCATAGGCGTGGCCCGCTCTCCCTGGACTACCGAGCAGTTGAGGGCTCGCGCCAGGGACAGCCTCGAGCAGAGCGGGCGCCTCGATCCCCAGGCTTTCGAGAAGCTGGCTTCCCTCCTCCACTACATCTCCGGTGACTATGGAGCTCCCGAGACCTATGCGGCGGTAAGGCGCGCTCTGGGTGGGGCCCGGCACCCGCTTCTCTACATGGCCGTGCCCCCGAGCGTGTTCCCCGTGGTCACCGACGCCCTCGCTGACGCCGGCTGCGTGGACGGCGCCCGGGTGATGATCGAGAAGCCCTTCGGACGGGATCTGGCCTCGGCCAAGGAGCTCAACCGCACGCTCCGCCGCCACTTCCCCGAGGAGGAGATCTTCCGCATCGACCATTTCCTCGGCAAAGAGCCGGTGCAGAACATCACCTACACCCGGTTCGCGAATCCTCTGCTGGAGCCTGTCTGGAACCGTGACCACATCCACCGGGTACAGATCACCATGGCGGAGGACTTCGGCGTGAGGAACCGCGGCCGCTTCTACGAGGAAGCGGGAGCCATACGGGACGTGGTCCAGAACCACCTGCTCCAGCTCCTTGCCATCGCGGCGATGGACCCGCCCGGTGGCACAGGTGCGGATGCCCTTGGCGACGAGAAGGTCCGCCTGCTGGAGCACGTGCAGCCCTTCGAGGCCCAGAACGTGGTGAGGGGGCAATACCGGGGATATCGCTCCGCCGATGGCGTGGCGCCCGATTCGACCGTGGAGACGTACGTGGCCATGAAGCTCTTCATCGACAGCTGGCGTTGGTCGGGTGTGCCCTTTTACATCCGGGCCGGCAAGGAACTGGCCGTGCGGTCGACCGAGCTCTTCGTGGAGTTCAAGCGGCCTCCGCGGGACCTGTTCGGCGAGGTCGTCCCTCCCGGCTCGAGCCACGTGCGGATGCGCATCGGGCCCGATATCGCGGTGGGCATCGGCATGCGCGTGAAGACCCACGGCGAGCAGATGGTGGGGAGAGACGTGGAGCTCACGCTCACGTCATGTCCAGGAGACGCCCGGCCGCCGTATCAGCGGCTGTTCTCCGATGCCATCGCGGGCAGCAAGGAGCTGTTCGCCCGCCAGGAGGGGATCGAGGCCTCGTGGAGGATCGTGGAGCCGGTGCTGGGAGACGTGACCCCGGTGTTCTTCTACGAGCCGGGCAGTTGGGGCCCGGTGGAGGCGGAAGCGCTCCCCGGGGCCGACGGCCCCTGGATCGACCCCGTGCCTCCTGAACAGGCCGAGTGCCGGTAGCGTCGCCGCGGGGCTGCGCCTCCCGAACCAGCCGAGTGCCGCCGGCTTCGTCGGAGCGCCGCACCCGTCTCCCCTAGCCCTGTCGGGCGGCTTCCTCAGCCTCCTCACCCCGGGTGGCGGCTTCCCGCCAGAAGGGGAGCCTCCTGCCGATCCGCCAGCCCAGGCCGACGAAGAACCAGGCGAACACGCACACTCCCGCGGTCACTCCGATCGCGGTCCAGTCAGGGAAGACGATGGCGAAGAACTCCCGGGTGAAGGGTATAGCCATGCCCACGGCCAGGATCGCCACCATGGCGATGACCAGCCACAGACGCCAACCGCGGAGCGGCCGCTCTATGGCCGCGATCACCCGCCAGCCGATGACGCAGAAGATGATGGTCTCCATGGATTGGGCCTCGGCCACCGTCGCGCCGACCTCTCGCAGCAACAAGAAGGAGAGGAGCATGACCATGGCGGCCAGGATGCCCGTGGGGATCACGAACCGGGCCATGCGATAGACGAAGCCGGGGATGAAACGGCGCGCGTTGGGAGCCAGGGCCAGGAAGAACCCCGGGATGCCGATGACCAGGGCGTCGATGACGGTGAGGTGCCGGGGCAGGATGGGGTACGAGACACCGATGGCCGCCACGGCGATGGCGAGGATGGCCGCCCATACGCTCTTGTTGGTGAACAGCTTCGAGACCCGTTCGATGTTCGCGGCCACCCGCCTGCCTTCGCCCACCACGCCCGGAAGGGTCGAGAAGCGGGAGTCGACGAGCACCAGCTGTGACACCGCCTGCGCCGCCGCGGTGCCGGTCCCCATGGCGATACCCATGTCGGCCTTCTTGAGAGCCAGCACGTCGTTGACGCCGTCCCCGGTCATGGCCACGGTGTGGCCCCGGCGCTGCAGAGCCTCCACCATGGCGTGCTTCTGATCGGGATCGACGCGGCCGAACACAGTGGTTGATTCCATAAGGTCGGCCAGGTCTTCCCCTTGGGGGAGCGACCGGGCGTCGACGGCCCTCTCCGCGCCGGGCACGCCGGCTTTTGCGGCGATGGTGGCCACTGTGGCGGGGTTGTCACCGGAGATGACCTTGATGTCGACACCCTGCTGCTGGAAGTAGGCGAGGGTCTGAGGAGCGTCGGAGCGCACCCGCTCGCTGAGTATCACCAGGCCGAGCGGCTTGAGACCCTCCGGGAGCGTCTCTCCTCTCAGCGGCGCCTCTGCGTGGGAGAGGAGAAGGACTCTGAGGCCGTCGTCGGCCAGGTCGGCCGCTCGGGCGCGCGCCCGGCCGTCGGCGGGCGCGGCGCCGTCCACCGCTACGATCTCGGGTGCTCCGAGCACCCAGGAGCCGCGGCCCGCGATGCGGGCCGCGCTCCACTTGCGCGCGGACGAGAAGGGCACCGAGTCCTCCAGGGCCCAGCCGGCGGGAGCCGGGAGCGAGGCCCCGATGGCGTTCAGAGTGGAGTTGCGGCCGGAGGCCGTGGCGGCCATCATGCCGAGCACCTGCAGGGCCAGCGCGTCCCGGCCGGGGTCGGCGTCCACGGGCGCCGGGGCGCCGCCGCCCCGCGCCGCCGCTACGTCCTCGATCCGGGCTGCGCCCGGGTCGCTCGGCTCGGCTGCGTCCAACGCCTCGTAGCGCTCGAACGCCGGATGCGGCTCGGTTATGGTGCCGGTCTTGTCTATGCAGAGCACGTCCACCCGCGCCAGCCCCTCCACCGCCGGCAACTCGCGGGTGAGCACCTTGCGCTGGGCCAGCACTATGGCCGACACCGCAAAGGCGATACTCGTCAAGAGCACCAACCCCTGCGGCACCATGGCCACCAGCGCCGCCACCGTGTTGGTGACGCCTTCCTCCATGGTGGCGCCCATACGAAACTGCGCCCATATCATGAGGATGCCCACCGGGACGATCCCCACGCCGATCACCCTCAGGATGTTGTTGATGCCTTTCACCAGATCGGAGCTCAGGCGCACGTAGCGCTTGCCCTCCCCCGTGAGCCGCTGGGCGTAGGCGTCGGAGCCGACGGCGGTGGCTCGGAACACTCCACTCCCCGCCACCACGAAGCTTCCCGAGAGCAGCTTGTCGCCGGGTTCTTTCACCACGGGGACGGACTCTCCGGTGAGGAGCGATTCGTCCACCTCCAGGCTGCTTGACTCGAGGGTCTCACCATCGGCCACGATCTGGTCGCCCGCCGCGACGCGCACCAGATCGTCCAGCACCACGTCGGCCACGGGGATCTCCTGGTCCTCGCAGTCCCGGATCACCTTGGCCGCCGGGGCCGTCAGCACTGAGAGGCGGTCAAGGGCGATCTTGGCCCGCATCTCCTGGACTATCCCTATGCCAGCGTTTATGAAGATGATCCAGCCGAATAGGGCGTCCTTCCACGATCCGAAGGCGAGCATGGCCACGAAGAGCACGCCCAAGATCAGGTTGAACCAGGTGAAGACGTTTCCCCGGATGATGTCCCAGGTGGTACGCCCGCCCGGGCGTGGGGTGATGTTGGTCTGGCCGGCCTTGACCCGCTGGCGGACCTCGGCGGAGGTGAGCCCGTTGAATGACGGGGTGTCTGGGAACCTGGTGTCTCTCACGACGCGAGCCGGTACTGGTATGTGGCCACATCGAGCCAGCGGCCGAACTTGAAGCCGACCTCCTCGAGGATGCCGGTGCGGCGGAACCCCGTCTTCTCCGCGAGGCGGATGCCGGCGTCGTTCTCCTCGGCTATGCGGCCGAGCAAGGTATGAAATCCGTTGCCGGCTCCGAGGGCGATCAGCTCACGCAGCAGAGTCTCGCCCACTCCTCGCCGTCGCGCAGCCTTGTCCACGTACACCGAGACCTCGGTGGTGAAGCGGTAGGCCGGACGGGTGTGGTAGGGACTGAGAGAGCCCCATCCGAGCACTCGGCCGTCCTCTTCCCTTACGATCACCGGGTAGGGATGCACGTGCTCTTCGAACCAAGCCACCTGGCTCTCCATGGAGCGGGGGACGGTGTCGAACGTGGAGGTGGTGTCAACCACCGCGTCGTTGTAGATGTCGAGGATCGTCGCGAGATCCGATCCGCGTGCTGCCCTTATCGCCAAGAAGACGGCCCCTTCAGCCAGAACGGCCCCCTGCGCGTAACGGCTAGAGGTTATCATGGAGGGCACGTATGACCGCTAGGGGGGATGATCGCATGATCCACGCCGACCGCGCTCTGGCACGTCGCCTGGAGAACCTCATCTGCGCCGAGTTCCGACGTCTCGCGGAGGTTGGGCGCGCCGCGTCCCCCGGGACGGGCGCCGAGTGCATCGAAGTAGCCGGGGGAGTGGCGCTCTGGCTGGGCCAAGGCTCGCCGCTCAACGCGGCGGTCGGTCTCGGCATGCGTGACCACCTGAAGGAGATGGAAATCGAGCGTCTCGAGACCTTCTACAGCAACCGGGGCGCGTTGCCCATGGCCAGCGTGTGCCAGTTGGCCGACCCTGCGCTCTTCGAGATGCTGGCAAGGAGAGGCTGGGCGCTCACCGGGTTCGAGCATGTGCTGGCGGTGGAGCTCGACGACGCCCCGCCCGGTCCCGAGAGCGTGGTGGATGTGGGCGTCTGCACGCCTGAAGAACGCGAGATCTGGTCGCGCGTCGCCACCAGTGGGTTAGCAGACGGTCAGGAGCTGGACCCGGCTCACGAAGAGCTCGGCCGGATCATGGCCGCGCGGCCGGAGGCAGTCCTGGTGCTGGCTTGGGTCGATGGAGAGCCCGCCGGAGCGGGTAGTCTGATCGTCGACGGCGGCGTGGGCTGGCTCTCGGCTGATTCGACGTCGCCCCAGTACCGAAGACGCGGCGTTCAGCAGTCTCTGCAGCGGCTCCGTCTGGAGCTGGCCCGCTACGCCGGCTGCGATCTGGCCGTGACGGAAGCCGCGCCGGGCAGTGACTCGCAGCGCAACATGGAGAGGCTGGGGTTCCGCATCGTCTACACACACGCGGAGTTCACGAAGGCGCGCCCTGTGCGCTCGTAGGACGAACCGCGCCGCAGAGTGACCCGCGCCGCGAGGGACCCGCTTTGTGGAGCGACCCGCACTGTGGGGCGACTCGCTCGTGTCAACCTGAACGGACGTTCAGACGTGTAGCCGTCCATAGGGGATCCCGGCGCTTGTAGACGCCGGATAGACGAGCGGGGCGTCCGAGCCCTCTCTGGAGCGTGGCCCGTGCTGGACGAGACAACGAGTCCCGGCCTTGCGCCTGAGGCCGATTGGGATGAGCCGAAGGACTCTCAGGCGACTGTAGCCGCCGACGAAGCCGCGTGCGGCCGTGTGCGCTATGCGTCTCCCGAGGCGCTCTTCAGAGCCGAACGCGACTCCCTGGTGCGGGTCCTCACCCTGGCATGTGGGGATCCGGCTCTTGCAGAGGACAGCGTCCAGGAAGCCTTCGCCCGCCTCTGCATCAAGTGGAAGCGGATCGGCGGCTACGACGACCCCGCCGCCTGGGTGCGCCGTGTCGCTCTCAACCTCGCCCAGGACCACCGGCGGCATCTCGCGCGCCGGGCCAGGCTCCTGGTGCGTCTCGGCGGGCGGGCCGAGGACGGAGGGGTGCCACCACTCGCCGTGGAAAGGGACCCAGCTCTGTGGAGGGCCCTTCGGGGGCTCCCCTCTCGTCAACGCGCCGCCGTCGCCCTGTTCTACCTGGGCGATCTCAAGGTGGCCGAGGTGGCCGCCGTCATGAAGGTGTCGGAGGGTACGGTCAAGCGCCATCTGGACCGGGCCCGGGAAGCGCTGCGCACGCAGTTGGAGGCAAGCCATGAGCGTTGAGTACGCACAAGATCTCGGATTGAAGGAAGAGCTCGACCGGTTGGTCGGCTGTCCCACGGCTCCGGCCTCCTGGTCCGCCGTCCAGGAGCGGGTCCGCCGCAAACGCCGCCGCAGGCGGGGCGCAGGTGCGGTGGTGGCCGCGGCGGTGGTGGCCGCGGCGGGCTACGGTGGCTGGTCTCTCTACTCGGCTGCGAATCATGACGAGCCCCTGCTGGTCATCACCGACGCCCCGCCCGAGTCGCTCACCGGTGTCAAGGCCGAGCTGTGGAGCGAGATACAGCGGGTCAAGGAGCAGTCGGAGTCCGGGGCGCTGGCTTGGGTCGACATCGAGCGCACCTGGAGGGCGATGGGTTCTGTATGGAGTGCGGCGGGGTACTCCGACCTCGACCTCCAAAGCTGGCTCGGCTTCTGGAGTTTCATCGAGCAGAGGCTGCTCAGCGAAGGTTCGGTCGTGGAGATGACCATCTACCTGAAAGACGACGCTCGGTCTGAGGACGTCTCCGCCCTGCATGCGGAGATCGCGGCCATGGCTGGAGTAAAGAGCGTGGTGTACACGAGCAAGGCGGAGGCCCTCGAGAGGTTGAAGCAGACGTTCAGATTCAGATACCGTCCGGAGATATTCGAGGACCTCTCCGGTAACCCGCTGCCCGCCTCCTTGGAGATCGAGCTGGCGGACGACGTGAGCCCGGCTGCCATTGCGGCCCGGCTGGCCGGTCGCCCCGAGATCGGCAACATCTCGTACGTCGCCAACTATGAGCAGTTGCTCTCATTGCTGCGAGGTCTGACCCCGGCGTCGGAGACGACCACGACGATCTGGTCGGAGACGACCACTACGATCTGGGGCGAACAGATCGACCTGGGGCCCGCCGACCAGGTTCGGTTCAAGGAGGCCTGGCGGCAGATCGCGGACCTGGTAGGCGCGGACGTCACCACCACCTGGTGCGAGGACTACTACCTCCAATTCTCGCCTTCGGGGGCCTTCGAGGCTATGTCCATCGCCCTCGTCTTCCCGGGCAGGGAGGTGCTGGTGTCGTGGGATGGCCGGGGCGGACCGGCCGCGCAGAAGGTCCTTGCCACCGTCGAGACGACCCCGATCCCGAGCCAGGATTCCTACGAGGCCCTGCACGGGCTCCATGACGATCTATCCAAGATCGATGAGGTGGGAGTCGCCAAGATTCTGGCCGAGCTGCCGGCTCCCGGCTCGAATGGCTACTACCGGGTCGGGCAGTGGGAACCCGAGGATGAGATGGGGGGCGGCTCGAACACCTTCGCGTGGACCGGAGCGGGTTTCCAGCCGGGGATGCCCTCGGTGAACGCCTCCTCGTATTCCCTGGTGGGCATCGACGGACGGAGCTTCGACCCGGAGCCCTCCGACACCATGCGCTTCCTCTTCGTGGTCGGCGCGGGCATCGCGCTCCCCAATACGACGGCCACCACAGAAGCGGCGCCCGAGTTCGCCCCGTTGATGGAGGCCTGGACGAGCCGGTCGATCTATGTCTTGGGCGTGGGGCACGACGAGTCCGAGCCCGACGCCGTATTCGTGAAGATCTCCGCCGACGCCCTCGCTCCCCCCGACGGGGTCTTCGTCCACGCCTCCCTGGTGCGGGAGGCATACCTCGCCGTGCAAAAGCACGGCCTCCCCTTTGACAAGCTCACCATCTCCGGAATCGATGCCGACGGGGTCGAGGTATCGCAGGGAGCGATCTCACTGCAGAGCGGCTTGAGCCTTGCGCCGGGCCGCGAGTTGGTGGAGGAGGTCGACTGGACCCTCGCTGGCAGCAAGGTGGCGGACGCCGTTTGGGGGTCCTACTCTCTGGGGGGCGAATCGCAATTCGACGGCCGGGTGCTGAGCGCTCGACTACGGCTGCCCGAGGTCGACACACGCGAGACCTACGTCGGCTATCTGACGGGGCTAATCCCGGCTCTGGAAAAGCTCAACCAGGAGGGCTATCGCATGGCTGTCCTGCAGCTCAGCATCGACGGCCCTTACGGCGCCCCGGTGCTCCGCGACGTGCACGACTTCCAGCTGGGCCTGGTGATGACCTGGCACGACGGGGAAGAATACCGCCCGCCGTGGATGGATTGACTCCGGCCGGCATCCGTACCCGGTTTCGTGACCTGATCGTTGCAGACGCGTGACCGACATGTGACTTCCGTGGCCGACGATTGAAGGGCCAACGCGCGGCGTCTCCAACCAGGGGGGTGGGTCATGGTCTCTCGGTCGCGTGAGGTGGCGTTGATTTTGCCGATCGCCACTCTGGCGCTGGTCGCCGCGATTGACGGGATGGATCCACGATGAGCTCCAGATGTGTCCCGGGCTCCGCCTACAAGGTCGCGGCGCCTCTCGTGCTGATCGTCCTTGTCGACAGCTGCTCCCTGTCGGGAAGCGAGCAGCAACGACTGGATACGATGGACGCCGGAGTCGCCCTGGAAGGTACTGTCGATGGGAACGGGACCGTAGGCTACGACCAGGTCGGGCGACAAGCACCCGGCTGTCCGATATCAGAACTCCAGTTCCTTGGCGAAGCGAGTCGTGCGCTCGCCACGGCCGGCCTCCGGGCCGGTGACGTCCAGCCGGCGCCATCCGCGCCGCTGAGCCACGGCCACGGCCTCGTCGAGCAGTTGGCGCTCGATGCCCTGGCCCCGGTATTCAGGCCGGACGTACATCTCGTCGATGACTCCGTACTCTCCGCCGGCGTACAGGGCGAAGCACTGGGTGAGCATGAGGATGCCCACAGCGACGCCGCGATCTTCTTTGGCCAGGATGGCGATGAGCCGCCCCGGGGCGCCGTGCGACCCGGTCTCGGAGTCGAGGTTGCGCCGGATATCGGCGTGGAGCTTGTCCTTGTCGACGCCGGGGAGCTCGTGGCCCTCGTCGACCAGTTCCATGAGCAGTTCCTCGAGCAGCTCGAGCACCGAGAAGATCTCGTGGGGTTGAGCTACCTCGATGTTGACGGCGGCCTCGCTCATGCCGCCTATGCTAACACCCCTGTGAGGTCCCGGGGCGGCCTCGGCCGCCGGACGGTTTGGTCGCTCTGAGAGAGAACATCAGGGGGATCTGAGGCATTCCTTCGGGCAGCCGAAAGGTCCCATCTTCGCCTTCGACCATCCAGGGGAACCATCGCCAGGCAAGGTGGGGATACTCGCGGATCGACAAGACCATGAGACCCGCCTCGGCCAACGAGGTGACGATCTCTTCGAACGAGTGCTGCCACGAGTGGGAGACCCCTCGAAAGTCGCTGTCGGGGACGGCGTACGAGCCCTTCTCCTCGAAGCGGACCGGCTCCCGGCTGAAGTACTCGTAGCGAAAGGCCAGCCCTGGTTCGGTCGCCTCGTCGTCGAACATCCACGTGAACGGGTGGGAATCGGCGATGAAGAAGGTCCCGCCTTCCTTGAGGGCGCCGGCGATGGTGCGGGCCCAGGGACGCAGGTCCGGGAGCCAGCTGATGGTCCCGTGCGAGGTGAAGACCACGTCGAAAAGCTCGCCCTGGAGCTTCTCCAAGACCGTGGCCGTGTCGGTGACGTCGGCACAGATGAAGCGGGCGCCGACGTGGATCTCCCGCGCTAGGCGCCGTGCGTGAGCGACCGCCTTCTCGGAGAAGTCCACTCCGGTCACCCGGGCGCCACGGCGCGCCCACGACAGGGTATCGAGCCCGAAGTGGCACTGCAGATGGAGCAGCGATTTGCCCTCCACGTCGCCGACGGACTCCAGAACGCCCTCCAGCTCCACGTCGTCCAGGGTGTCCCGCCCGGCCTTGAAGCCCTCCACGTCGTAGAACTCGCTTGCGACGTGGAGATCGCTCCAGCCGTCCCAGAGCTTCCGGTTGGCGCGCACGAAGTCGCGGCCGGCGTCCATGACGTCGCGGTTGGCGCCCACGGGATCGCGGCCGGCGTGGGTCGGGCCGGTATCGGTGTCCATGAGCGCGGCCCCCTCGATTCCGTGTGCGTGGCGGTGTTATCGCCGCCTGCGCCGGCTGCCGTTGTAGACCAGGCGCGGCTTGGGCTTCTTCGCGGTGCGGTCTGGGTTGGGGACCAACCTCTGCATGTAGGCGAAGCCTTCGAGGTCGCGGCAGGGCAGAGGCTCCCCGAGCATGAGCTCGATCTCTCTGAGTTCGCCTGCCTGCTCCGCGGCCAGGAAGCTTATGGCCGTGCCTACCGCTCCCGCTCGAGCCGTGCGGCCGATACGGTGCACGTAGTCGTGGGCCTGGGAGGGTAGGTCGTAGTTGATGACGTGCGAGATGCTGTCGACGTCGATGCCTCGGGCCACGATGTCGGTGGCCACGAGCACGCGGTAGGTGCCGTCCTTGAAGCCGTCGAGCGCCCGCTGGCGCTGGGCCTGGGTCCGGTTGGAGTGGATGGCCGTGCCCTTGATGCGGTTGCGGTCGAGGTATCGGCAGACCCGGTCGGCGCGGTGCTTGGTGCGCGTGAACACCAGGACCCGATCGAGCTTCTCCTCTTCGAGCAGGCGGACCAGCAGGTCGGGCTTCTGGATCTCCGCCACGGGATAGACGGCCTGGGTCACGGTCTCGACTGTGGTGGCGCTCGGGGCGACCTCCACCCGGGCCGGGTCGGTGAGCGTCGGGCCGGCTACGCGCATGACGTCCTTGGACAGGGTGGCCGAGAACAACATGTTCTGGCGCTCGGGGGGAAGCAGGCTGAGGATGCGGCGCACGTCGGGCCAGAAACCCATGTCGAGCATGCGGTCGGCCTCGTCGAGGATGAGGATCTCCACGTGGGAGAGATCCACGTCGCCGCGCTGCTGCAGATCGAGCAGGCGGCCGGGCGTGGCGACCAGCAGGTCTACGCCTTTGCGCAGCTTCTTGAGCTGGGGTTCGTAGCCGACGCCGCCATAGACGGCGCTGACGCGCTGCCCGGTGTACCTGGCGCAGGCGCGCCCCACCTCCTCGATCTGGCCGGCCAGTTCTCGGGTGGGGGTCACCACCAGAGCGCGGATGGGCGGCCGGCTCGCAGCTCCGTCGCGGCGGCCATCGCGACGGCGGCCATCGCGGCTGTGGCCGTCTGGTCTGCCACCTTCATCACCGGAGGGCCGACCGGCTCCGTTGCCGTTGCCTTCCACGGGCCTCGCGCCCATGCGCTGCAGCGTGGGCAGGATGAAGGCGGCCGTCTTGCCGGTGCCGGTCTGGGCGCAGCCGAGAAGGTCGCGACCCGTGAGGGCGAGGGGGATGGCCTGCTCTTGGATGGGAGTGGGGTCTACGTAGCCGAGGCTCTGTACAGCCTTCAGGAGGCCTGGTTCCAGGCCGAGTTCAGCGAATGTCATCTAGATTGTAGCTCCTTGCCGTGCGTCTCTTCTGGAGGCACCGCGATCATAGACGCAGTTGATCCAGTCGAGTCTCAGGGTAAAGAGCGCGGGACAACCGTGTCTGTAATAGAATGTCGAGGAAGTATAGCCCATCACGCTGCGTAAGGGGGGAGATCATGGAACGGGGGCTTAGATCCAGACCTTCCGGCGCCGCCGTGTCGGCTATCGCCGTGGCGCTGGTGCTGTCGCTCACCCTGGGACCGGCGGGCTGCGGCGATGACGGGGAACCGACGACCACGCTCGCCTCCACGTCCAGCAGCGTCGCCACCACCGGCACCACCACCCCGCCAACGACAGACGTGCCCACACCCACCACCACGACGGGCTCGTCCACTACCGTGACCGAGCCGTCCACCGCGACCACCACCGAACAGCTATCCAGCGCCGAGACCCTGCAGCCCGACGGTACAATCAGGGGCATGGGCTTCATCGACAAGGTGTGGGAAGCGGACGGGGCGCGATACCTGAGCATCGACTATGCTGAGTTCCTGACCGGCGAGGAAGCCAGGCAGGCCGCCATCGACGCGGGGGACCTCGAGCCCGGCGAGGACCTGCCCAACGACTACTACATCCGCAACGTGAATCCGAAGAAGCGGGAGTTCACGGTGTCCGCCTCGGTCGACATCCGCACGTCCACCCGGTGGGAACCCAACGACGGCTGGGAAGCGCCCTGCGGCTGGGAGGACTTCGTCGGCTTCTGGGGCTCCGGCCCACTGCCCGACGGCGACAGCCATCTGCACGTCGTCCCGTGGTGGATCATCCGGGAGGGCGCTGTGGTCACGAGCATCCAGGAGCAGTACGTCCCGTAGGCCCGCTCCTCGTCTGGCGCGGGTCAGGCGCCCCCCCGAGCCGAGCCTCGATGATGGCTTTGACCTGGTCGATGTCGTCGGGTGTGATGACCGGCCTGATGAACCTGCCCAGATCCAGTATCAGCGCCCTCTTCTTGTGAGGGCGGCGCGGGTCGAGGTTGGCGTAGTGCCGCAGGTCGCCGGACCCCCAGATACGCCCCCGACCTGTGAGCGGGCCCATCTCATACTCCTCGATGCTTCGGATGCGGTCGTACGGGATGGTCTTCTTGTTCCCGAAGGGGAAGTAGTAGCCGCGGATGGTCAACGCCTCCGCGGTGCACTCGATCCAGCGGTCGCGGTAGAGAGTGGACATGCCTGCCTCCGCGCGGGGCGCCATCATCGCTATCCCCTACTCGCCTTCTTGCGGTCTTCGACGCCTAAGATGGCCTTGCGCACTCGCACCGACTTGGGGGTGATCTCCACCAGCTCGTCGTCGGCGATCCATTCGAGGGCTTGGTCCAGCGTCATCTTCCAGGGGACCTTGAGCCCTACGTCGATCTCCTTGGTCTCGGCCCGATAGTTGCCCAGCTTCTTGGTCTTGGTGGGATTGCAGGCCAGGTCGCCCGAGCGGGCGTGCTCGCCCACGATCATGCCGGTGTAGACCGGATCCATCGGGGAGATGAAGAGCGTGCCTCGGGCCTGCAGGTTCTCCAGGGCGTAGCTGGTGGCCGTGCCGCCCTCCATACTGACCAGGGAACCTTGCTCGCGGTGGGCCACCTCGCCCCGCCAAGGGCCGTATCCCACGAAACGCGACGACATGATGCCCAACCCTCGCGTCTCGGTGAGGAAGTCCCCTCGGTAGCCGATCAGGCCCCGGGTGGGGATGCTCATCTCCACCCGTACGACGCCCGTGCCCGCGTTGTGCATGCCGGTCAATTCGCCTTTGCGCTGGGCCAGCCTCTCGATGACTATCCCCTGGAACTCGTTGGGGACGTCGATGGTGAGCTCCTCCATGGGCTCGAGCGTCTCGCCCTTCTCGCCGACGTGGGTGATCACCTCGGGTCGCGACACGCAAAGCTCGATGCCCTCACGGCGCATCTCTTCGATGAGGATGCCGAGATGGAGCTCGCCCCGGCCCGAGACCTTGACCCCGTCGGGGCGGCCCAAGTCCTCTACGCGCAGGGCGACGTTGACTCGGATCTCGCGGTCGAGGCGGTCCTTGATCTGGCGAAGCGTCACGGCTTGGCCGTCCTGTCCGGCGAAGGGGCCGCTGTTGACGAGGAAGAACATGGAGACGGTCGGCTCCTCGATCTCGAGGGGCGGCAACGCCGGGTCGGCCAGGTCGGGGACCGACAGCGTATCGCCGATGGTGATGTCGGCCGGGCCGTTCACCCAGACGATGTCGCCCGCGCGGATCTCGTCGACTTCCTGGCGCTCCAGACCCCGGGTCACCCAGAGGTGGGCGCTCCGCGTGCTCTCGGCTCCGGTGATCTCCCAGCCGGGCTGTGAGGCGCTTCCACTGATGGCGGCAGCGGCGCCGGGCCGCGTCCCTGCGCCGGCCCGCGTCTCCACGACGCGGCTTCGGCCGGTCCAGCGTGTCGAGGTACGGACGATCTCCTCGCCGCGGCGATGGGTCCCCTCGAGCACCCTTCCGCAACCGATGCGGCCCAGGTAGTCGCTCCAGGCCAGGGTGGATATCTGCATGCGAAACGGGGCGTCGAGCTCGGCCTGAGGTGGCGGGACCTCGTTTACGATTGTCTCGAAGAGCACGTCCATGCCCTCGCGTGCGCCGGTGTCGGGGTCGTAGGCTATCCAACCCTCCAACGCCGAGCCGTAGACCACGGGGAAGTCGGCTTGGCGATCGGTGGCGCCGAGCTCGAGGAACAGGTCGAAGGTCTTGTCGAGCGCCCCGAAGGGGTCTGCGTTGGGGCGGTCCACTTTGTTGACCACCACGATGGGGCGCAGACCCAGGCGCAATGCCCGCATGAGCACGTACCTGGTCTGGGGCATGGGGCCCTCGTTGGCGTCCACCACCAGGAGCACCGAGTCGACCATGGAGAGCACCCGCTCCACCTCGCCCGAGAAATCGGCATGCCCGGGAGTGTCGACGATGTTGATCAGGTATCCCTGCCACTCCACAGTGCAGTGCTTGGAACGGATGGTGATGCCCCGCTCGCGCTCCAGATCGTTGCTGTCCATGACGCGCCTCTCGACGCGTTGGTTCTCCCGGAAGACGCGGGCCGCTCGGAAGATCGAGTCGATGAGCGTGGTCTTGCCATGGTCGATATGGGCGATGATCGCCACGTTGCGAATCTTGGGGGACGACATGGAGCCTCGGATCCTTCTTGGAACGGGTGCTTCACTGAGCGCGGCCGGTGATTATAGCGTCTTGTCGCGCCTCACATCAGGAGCCGCTCCACGGGCCGTCTCACGTCGCGGCGAGGACTGCGCCTGTCAGGTAGGCGTCAAGGACCGCCAGCCCGGTCTCGAAGTCCTCTCGTCCAAGGCCCATTCGAAAGTGCTCGTCGCCAAAATGGTAGACCGTGGAGGGGAGAAGGAGCACGCCCGCATCGCGCAAGACACGGGCGCAGAAGGCCTCGGCGCTCGCGCCCGGTACGGCGTCACGCGAGGCCGCCGGGGTTGCGTGATCTCCCGCGTGGTGTGGCGCGCGTCCCGTGAGGTTCGCCGCGTGGCGTTTCGCGTGGCGCGCCGCGTGACCTTCCTCCAACCGTGGGAAGCATACCGTGCCCGCCTGCGGTGGGATCCAACTGAGGACCGAGGCGTGCCGGGCGAAGAACGCCCCGGCCACCTCCTTGTTGCGGCGCACCAGCTCTCGGTTCGCGGCAAGGATGTCATCCCGCGCCTGCAGCCCCATCAGCGCCAGGATCTCGCTGGGGGCGCTCGAGCAGATGGTGGTGTAATCCTTGAGCGACTTCATACGCTCGAGCAGCTCCCGGTCGTGGGTGACGACCCAACCCAGCCGCAGGCCGGCCAAGCCGAAGACCTTGGACATCCCCGAGAGGGAGACCGCCCGCTCGTACCCGTCGACGCCCGTGGGCAGGCGGACTCCGTCGGTCGGCTCGAGCAGCCGGTACATCTCGTCGGAGAACACCCACGCTCCGGCTGCCTCGGCGGCGGCGAGCATGCGGGCGAAGTCATCTTGAGCGGGCAGGGCGCCGGTGGGGTTGTGGGGGAAGTTCCACACCACCAGCTTCGTGTCCGGGCGCAGGAGTTCTTCCAGTTCCGCGGGGTCGAACCACCAGAGACGCTCGTCGTTGTTCCCGGTCTCGTCGGGACCTGCCACCCCTTCGACCGGCTTCCATAGGTCGACCTCGCACCCGATGGTCCGTGCCAACTCATACAGCGATTGGTAGCCCGGAAACGTGCAGACCACGTGGTCACCGGGTTCGAGCAGGGCGTTCATCAGGAGGAAGATGGCCTCCTCCGGGGCGGCCACCAGCACTTCGTCCGGCTCGACGGTCTGATGGAGAGCCGCGATCTCGGCGCGCAGCTCCGGCAGCCCTTGCGATTCGGTGTAGCCGAGGCGTAGGCCGTCCCAGCGGGCCCGGAGCTCGGTCCCGGCGCCGGCGACCAGGTCGCGCATGGCCGTGCCCTGACAGTCGGACGTGGAGAGCAGGTAGCGCGCGCTGAACTCGTGACGCGCGAAGAAACGTTCGAGGGTGAATGGATTCGGATACATGTCGCTCTCCTTGGTGGCTACTCGTTGGTGCCGATGGCCGTCGGGCTGGGGCCTGACGCCGGAGGCGTCTGGTCTCCGTGCTTGCTCACCGGCTTCACGAGCGAGGCGGCGACCCCAAAGACGCAAAGCGCGGCGAAGATGGCGAAGCTGATGCGCGCGCTGGTCAAGAACTGTGGGTAGTCCGCGGGTCCTATCTCGTGCCTGCCGATCACGATGGCGAGGACCAGAGTAGCAAGCCCCATGCTGAGGTTCTGACCCGTGACGCGCATGGTGGCGAGAGTGGCTGAGGCGATGCCGACGTGACGCTTCTCCACGCTTCCCATGACGGTGTGGGTCATCGGCGAGGCGAACAGGGCCAGGCCCATGCCGAGCGCGCAAAGCACACCGATGATGTACCAGTACGGCGTGGTCTCGCTCAGGAACGTGAAGGCGAAGAGCCCCAGCACGGTGAGGCTCATGCCCGTGGAGGCCAGCATCCGGGCGGGCAGGCGGTCTGCGAGACGGCCCGCCAGCACCGATAGCCCCGCCTGCACGAAGAGCCCCGGGACCAGGATGAGGCCGGCCTCCTGAGCGTCCAACCCCCGGTTGTATTGCAGATAGAGGCTCATGAGGAAGGTCATCGCGAAGGTCGCGCTGTAGTTGATGAGGGAGGCGGCGTTGGAGAGGGCGAATACGCGGTTGCGCCGGAACAGGTCCACGCTGAGGATGGGGTCGCCGGCCCGTGTCTCCCACCAGAAGAAGAGCGCGAGCCCCACCATGCCCGCCGTGATGAGGATCGCTCCCGCGGTGTCGGGCAGATAAGTGAACCCGAGAAGCAGCGCCGAGAGCGCGATCGCCCAGACCACGGAGCCGAGCACGTCGAAGCGCGCCACCTTGGGCTCGCGCCAGTCGATCTTACGGAGCCTCCAGAACGGCACCACACAGTTGGCCAGGCTGAGCCCTCCCACCACCACGAACAGGATCCGCCACCCGGCATTGCGGGAGATGATGCCTCCTAACACGGGTCCGAGGGTCAACCCCAGGTAGACGCCGGCCACCTGCAGGCCCAAAGCCCGTCCCCGCACCTCGGGAGGATGGGAGAGGATGACCAGAGCCGTGTGCGTGGCGAACAGGAGCGCCGAAGCCAGCCCTTGGAACACCCGCAGCACGATGAGCACCGACGCCGACGGCGCGAGGGCGGAGGCGAACGACAGGACCGTGAACGCCGCCAAACCTATGAGGTAGACGCGCATGCGGCCGTAGAGGTCGGCGAGGCGGCCTACCGTCATCAGCACCGCTCCCGCGGACAGCACGTAGGCGGTCGAGATCCAGCCGAGGGTCACCGCCGAGATCCGGAACTCCGACTCGATGAGAGGCAGCGCGATGTTGATGGACGAGGCCATGAAGGTGGCCACGAAGCCGATCATGGCTGTCGCGACCAGGATGATCCTCTGGGTGGAGCGGTCCATCGTCCCAGCGTAGCAGCCGCGAGGTCGACATCGTAGTGGCCGCCGCGCCCGTTTCGCAGCCGTACCGCCTACCGCCGCCGGGCCCTTCGCGCTGCGTCCTGTATACTCGATGCTTCCTTGTCCAAGTAGTCGGGGAGATCTGATGAGGGCCAATCTGGTCAGCCCCTCGGCGTCGCACCTCTCGTACGCTATTCGCGACATCGTGAAGTTCGGGGAAGTGGTACGCCGGCATGGGATGGAAGTTACCTGGGAGAACATAGGCGACCCCATCGCCAAGGGTGAGACGGTCGCACCCTGGATCCGTGAGATCATGCACGAGGTGGTCGAGCTGAACGACTCGTGGGGCTACTGTCCCACCGAGGGGTTCCTCGAGGCTCGGGAGGCGCTGGCCGCGCACGTGAACGAACGGCCGGGCGCAAGGGTCACGGCGAACGACATCATCTTCTTCAACGGCGTGGCCGACGCCGTGGCCAAGGTCTATGGGTTCCTGAGCCCTCACGCCCGGGTCATCGGCCCTTCACCTGCCTACAGCACGCACTCATCGGCCGAATCAGCCCACTGCGCGTTGCCCCATCTCACCTACGACCTCGATCCGGACAACGGCTGGCTGCCCGACTTGGACGACCTCCGGCGGAAGGTCGAGAAGAACCCGTCCATCGCAGGCATCCTGATAATCAACCCCAACAACCCTACCGGCGCCGTCTATCCGGTGGCCGTACTGGAGCAGATCGTCGCCTTGGCCCGGAAGTTCGGGTTGTTCCTAGTCGCCGACGAGATATACATCCACATGGTGTTCCCGGGCACGGAGACCGTCCACCTGTCGGAAGTGGCTACGGACGTGCCCGCCATCGTCATGCGCGGTATCTCCAAGGAGCTTCCCTGGCCGGGATCCCGCTGCGGTTGGATAGAGGTGCTGAACCGCTCGGAGGACTCGAACTTCTCCGCCTATGTGGACTCTGTGGTGGCGGCCAAACGGCTGGAGGTGTGCTCCACCAGCGGACCGCAACTCACGGTGCCGCGTATATTCGGCGACCCTCGCTACGCCGGCCACCTGGCCGCCCGCGCGCGGATGTATGCCGATCGCACGGTAGAGGCGTGCGAAGCACTGCGCGATGTACCGGGCATCAAAGTGCATCCGGCCCAGGGAGCCTTCTACATAACGGTCTTCTTCGAGCACGGCGCTCTCAACGGCAACAACCGGCTCGCCATTGCCGATCCGGGGCTGCGTGACGTGGTGGCGCGGCAGTGCAAGGGGGCGGCCGCCGATGCGCGCTTCGTCTATCACCTGCTGGCGTCTCGCGGCATATGCGTGGTCCCGCTGACCGGGTTCTACTCTCCGCACCCTGGGTTCAGGTTCACGCTGCTCGAGACCGACGACGCCAAGCGGGCCTGGATATTCCGCACCCTGGCAGAGGCTCTGGTCGAGTACCTGGAGAGCGACCGGGGCTAGAGCTCACGGCGGGCCCGAACACGGGTTGACCCGAACACGGTGCGGCACCACTAGGCGTACAGGCGGTCGCACTCCTCCTTGAGCACGCCGCCGATGACCTCCAGCGTGAAGGGCGAACGTTCGGCGATCTCCGCGGCTCTTACCATGATCCTCGTGCGTCCCATGGCGGCCGTATCCTCGATCGACGAGCCGTACACGATGGTGGTCACGTTAGACCACACCGCCAGACCCGCGCACATGGGGCACGGCTCGCACGTGGAGACCAGCAGGGCGCCGCACAGGTCGGTCGAGCCGAGGAGGCGCGCCGCCTCACAGATGGCCTTGAGTTCCCCGTGTTGGCTGGGGTCTTCGTCGGTGGAGACGGAGTCGCGCTCGCGGGCGACGACCTGGTCGCCCATCACAAGCACGGCGCCGTATCCTTTGTTGCCCTCGGCTTTGGAGGCCTGGGCTTCGTAGATGGCCTCTCGCATATACTCCTCGAGGTCGACCCGCGCGATGCTCTCCCGGCAGTGGGGCGCCTGAGGCCTGAGCGTGGAGTAGTCGCGCACGAACCTCAAGCGAGGGTCCAACTGGGAGAAGAACATCTGGGTGGGCTTCTCGTAGGCTGCGCGGCACACCTCGCGGGTGTCGAGACCGAGGCGGACACACGCTTCAAGTGTGGAACAGGGATTCTCCGACAGCCAGGTGATACGGGAATCAGACTCGTCGACCACCGGCAACTCGGTCGGGTCCACCCCCAGGTATTCGAAGAAGAAGAGCTCGAACGCCCGGCGAGGGGAGACGGGCTCTGCCGGGAGGGGCCACCCGGGTGGCCGCGAGTAACCTCGCTCTCCCAGCCAGGCCAGGCGCTTGCCGGCCACCTCGCGCTGCAGCGCACGGAGGTCGCCGCCGGCCAGACGTCGTGTCTGGGCGGCGACCCGCTCTTCGAAGTCGGGGGCGGCGGCCGTGGCTAACCCTTCCTGTGGCTGTTGCCTGCCACCTTGCCCTCGATGGCGGTCATCCTACGGGCGACGATGTAGCCGATGCCCTTGAGCACGCGGTACCCGATGTGGTTGTTGACCTCGAAGATGTCCCTGAGCTTGTTGCCGTTGAGGACGATCAGCGTCGACTTCTCAGCGGTCACCGTGGTGGCGGTGTAGACGTAGGGGCCGGTCAGCGCCGACCATCCGACGATCTGCCCGGGTCCCACCTCATCCACGGGTAGGTCTTCACCTTTCGGGCCCGGGACGGTCACGGTGACGAGCCCCTCCTTGATGAGGTAGAGGTTGTTCGCTGTGGCGCCGGTGCGGGTCAGATGAGCTCCCTTACCCAGCTCCTCGGTCTTGGCGATCTTGGCGATGGTCTCGAGCTCCCGGTCGGTCAGCTCCTCGAAGATCTTGAACTCACGCAGGTCCGCGACATCAGTGAGCACGGCAGGCCCCTTTTCGCTCGACTTTCGGACGCAGGGACAATTCTACCCACGGAGGGCGGCCTCGCAATCAAGGCCGACGCGGAACGTGCGTCCATCGTCCATCGCTCGACGACCCGCACCACGTCGCCCGCCTCCTGCTACCCTACGCCCATGGTCGCCGACCCGTCACCTCGGCCCGTCTGTCACGGCCGGCTGCGCCGGGCGCTTCTGCTCGTCGCGGGGTCGGTCTTCCTGGTCTTGGGGATGGTGGGGATCGCCGTGCCGGTGCTGCCGACCACCCCGTTCCTGATCCTCGCCGCGGTCTGCTACGGTCGCAGCTCTCTGCGCTGCTATCGATGGCTTACCACCAACCGGGTCTTTGGGCGGCATCTCGACGACTACCTGCACGGCCGGGGGATCTCCTGGAGGGTCAAGGCGGGCACTCTGGCCTTCCTCTGGGTGGTGATCGCCTGTACCGCCGTCTTCTTCGTGGACGCGCTCTGGGTTCGGATCCTGCTCTTCGTGATAGCGATCGGGGTGACCGCGCATGTGGTGACGCTGAAGGCGCGGGAGCGGTGCGAAGCGGTCGACGGAGATGAGGCTGGGTGATCTCCGGGGCCTGGATGTGGGTGGTCTGGACGCCGATTATCGTGGTGGTGGCGCTCCTGCAGGTGAGGCGGCGTGCCCCGTGGTGGCACACACTCGGCGTCTTGGCCCTGATTACCTACGCGTTTTGGATAGCCTCGGCGGCCTTCTTCCCCATCCCGACCGAGCATGGCCCAGGACTGTCGATGAGTGCGGTCAATCTGGTGCCCTTCCGTCAGTTGGTGCGTTCGTTCGGATACCTGAGCCAGGGTCAGATCATCCGCCAGCACGGAGGCAACTTCCTCCTCCTGGTGCCGTTCACGCTCCTGGTGCCGTCGCTGTGGCCGCGTCTGAGGGCGTGGAGATGGGCGCTCGCCATCGGCGTCGGGGCCTCGGCGGCGATCGAACTGCTGCAATTGGCCATCTCGGTGCTGGTGGGCCAGAGCTTCCGTTCCACGGACATCGACGACGTCATATTGAACACGGCCGGGGCGTTGTTCGGGTACGCTCTGTTCGTGGGGGCGCGAGGCGTGTTGCATGCTTTGCGACGCGAGGCTTCAGAACCGGCCGCCGGAAAACGAG
Source organism: uncultured Gaiellales bacterium (assembly GCA_964592075.1). Taxonomy (GTDB): domain Bacteria; phylum Actinomycetota; class Thermoleophilia; order RBG-16-64-13; family RBG-16-64-13; genus RBG-16-64-13. The sequence goes on along the minus strand of CAZQDY010000009.1, from coordinate 20,845 downwards.
AGCCGGACCGGGATCAGGAAGCGCCAAGTTGACCTCTAGTCCGTCGAGCCGTAGTCTGCCATCCTGAAACGCCACCGGCAGTCGCAGCCGGCCGGGCGCTCACCGGGTGGTGCGAATTCGCAGCGCACCTGGATGTCGGGATCCACCTGGCCGGCGATGGATTCGAACTCCCGCCGGTGCATCTCCCTGCACTCGTACTCGGGTAGTCCCCGGGTGCGCCGCGCCTCCTGCGTCGCGCAACACGGCACGGTGAGGACGATCTCATCGGGAGATTCTTCGATCTCGTACTCCAGAAGGAGGGTCCAGGGATAGACGCGCAAGACTTTGAGAAACCCCTCCAGGCCTTTCTCGGTGAGCTTGAAGCGGCTCACGAGATCACGGGCGGCTAGGCCGGAGACTCGCGCCCAGACCCGTTCGTTGAGCTTCTCGGCGGCTTCCTGGCTGTACTCGTCGGCCATGTAGAGGAACCAGAAGCTGTCCACCACCCGGTAGTGCCAGAGCAGGAACGCGAGGTAGCTGCGCAGCTCGTCGGCGTCCATGGTGTCGAAGCGGGAAAGGTCCATGGCATGAGGATATCGGATATCCTGGACTCATGAGGGAGAAGACTCGCGCCGCGCGGGGCTGGGGGATGCTCATCAGCGCGGTCACGTACATCGTCGCGTTCGCGGTCGCCGTGCTGGTGGTGAGGGCGGCCGGGTTGGGGCATCCGCTGGCCGATCTGGGGCTGGGCACTCTGGTGGCGACGGTGTTGGTCTTCGCCGTCTCGGTGCTGGTTGACAATTCCAGCATCTACGACCCCTACTGGAGCGTGCAGCCGCTCGCCATCGCCGCCTACTACCTGTGGACCGGGCTGGGTGGCGGGGATGGGGGCGAAGGCGGCGCGGGCGGCATCGACGCCCGGCTGATCGTGGTGTCGGTCCTCGTGTTCCTGTATGCGTTACGGCTCACGAGCAACTTCTACCGGGACTGGTCGGGCCTCACCAAGGAGGACTTCCGTTACGTGTCGTTCCGGAAGCGCTTCGGGCCGGCCTACTGGCCGGTGAGCTTCCTAGGGATCCACCTGTTCCCCACCATCATGGTGTATCTGGGCTGCCTGCCCCTGTACGGTATGACCAGGTCGGGCGCGGCGGGGTTCGGCTGGCCGGACGGGATCGGCGCGGTGGTTATGCTGGGCGCAATCGTGCTGGCCTTTGTCGCCGACGAGCAGATGAGGGCCTTCCGGCGCAGGCCGGTGAACCAGGGTCTTATCATGCGGGATGGACTTTGGTCGCGCAGCCGCCACCCCAACTATCTCGGCGAGGTGGCCACTTGGTGGGGCCTGTGGCTGTTCGCGATGGGAGCCGGCGCCCGGTGGTGGTGGACCGTCGCGGGGGCGGTTGCCATCACCGTGCTGTTCGTCTTCGTGAGCGTCCCCATGATGGAGCGGCGTCTACTAGCCACGCGCGGCGACTACGGAGAGTACCGCGAGCGGACGCCCATGCTGGTGCCCCGGCCTTAGGATAGCCGGGCGGTCGGTCCACGGGCGCGGCGGGCGGGCGAGGCGAGCGGGGCGGCAGCTCGGCCGCGTCAGGCGTCCTGCTATTCCTTCTCCCAGTCCTTGCCCACCTCAAGGGCGGTGGCCTCCAATGATCGGTTGACGTCACGGATGAAGTCCACCAGAGAAGCGATGAGGCAGAGCAGGCTGAGGATGAAGAACGTCGCAGAAAGCCAGGGTAGATCGGCGCCGGCCAGCGAGGTGATGAAGAGCGAGATCACGAGCAGGGCCGCGAACAGCACGCAGAATCCCGCGAATGCGATGGACCGGCGTACCATCCGGGCCCGCTGGCCGAGGATGCAGAGTTGAGCATGGAGCGGTTCGGGGTCTTCGCCGCCGATGTCCTTGACGCGAGCGGCGAGAGAACGAGCACGGTCGACGATCCTGCCCAGGCGGTTGGTCATGGTCAGCAGCAGGAGGCCTACGCCGGAGATGAGGACCACCGGGCTGACGGCCGTCTGCAGCACGGGTACGAGTTCAGATGGTTCCACCACCAACATCGACGGCTCCCTCCTTGAGTGGGTCAGCAGGCCGGGGAGGATTGTAGCAGCGCCACTAGGCCGGCGCGGGCGCGGATCAGCCGAGAGATGAGGCCGTAAATGACGGCCGGGACGGCCACCGAGGCCATGGCCGCTCTGAACCCCGCTGCGTCGGCGAGGTGTCCGAAGAGGTAGGGGCCGCCGTACAGACAGGCGACCCCACGAGGATGAACGAAGAGCTCACCACCCCGCTCTCCCAGACCATCGCTCCGATGATCTGGCTTGGGTAGATCGGGAGGTGCCGGCGAAGTGGGGGGCCTGAGGTGGTCTAGGGGACCGTCATCGTCTCTCACCATGCCATGAAACGCCCGGAAATGCTACGGTGTGGCCATCCGAGAGGGCTTTGGCGGCGCCAAGGCATGGGAAGGACGGGAGGATGTCGTCGTTCTCTGAGTTTCACCCGATCCTGCAGGCGCTCATAGCCACGGTGTTCACGTGGCTGATGACGAGCGTGGGCGCCGCGTTCGTGTTCGGCATGAAGTCCATCAACCGGCGCGTGGTCGATCTGATGCTGGGGTTCGCCGCGGGGGTCATGATCGCGGCGAGCGTCTGGTCGCTACTCATCCCGTCGATGGATCTGGCCGAGGCCGGCGGCCTGCCGAAGTGGATGCCGGCTTTGGTGGGCTTCATAGTCGGCGGGCTGTTCCTCTTCGCGGTCGACCGGATACTCCCGCACGTACATCCCGGCCTCTCATCGGACCACGCCGAGGGAGTCAAGACCTCCTGGAGCCGCGGCACCCTGCTCTTCACCGCGCTCACCCTTCACAACATCCCTGAAGGTCTGGCGGTGGGGGTCGCTTTCGGGGCGGTCGGGCAGGAGGGTGGGACGACGCTGGCCGCGGCTGCGGCGCTTGCTCTCGGCATAGGCATCCAGAACCTCCCCGAGGGCACCGCCGTGTCGCTGCCTTTGCGGGGAGCGGGGATGTCGCGGCGCAAGAGCTTCTTCTACGGTCAGCTCTCGGGTCTCGTGGAGCCGGCGGCTGCGGTCATAGGAGCGGCTGCGGTGACCGTCGCGCGTCCCATATTGCCCTACGTGCTCGCGTTCGCCGCCGGAGCCATGATCTACGTGGTGGTGGAAGAGGTGATCCCCGAGTCGCAGAGGGGCAAGAACACAGACCTTGCGACAGGCGGCGCCATGGCGGGGTTCGCGCTCATGATGCTTTTGGACGTAGCTCTGGGCTAGCTAACCGACGAAGTCGGTCGCGTCTTCGATGATCTCTCCGGCCCTTTCCCGACAGATGTCGCGGACTCCGTCTGGTGAGAGAGGACCGTCTGCGATGATCTCCAGGGCAGGGTGTAGGGCGGTCCAGTAGGCCGGCTGACCCTGGATGCCGGGGTCCCACGCCTGGTCGAGGTCGGCCTGCCAGGCCTCTCGCAGCGCGGTGAGGTAGTCCGTCGCCTCGGCCAGCATGTGCTCGAGTCTGGTGTCGGCCGGGTTGATGACCGGCAGGTTGCTCCGGGCGACCGTGGCCACGAGTAAGGCTTCGCTGAAGACGCGATAGTCGACGGCTCCTGTGCCCGTCGAGGCCTCCCGCGCGGCGGCCGCGGCGGCCACCGCCGCCGCGCCGCCTGGACTGGTCCTCATGAGCCCGGCTTCCTTCTGGTAGCTCGATACGACCCAGCCGATCACGGCGGCTGCGATGAGCACCACAGGCAGAAGGATCCATGCTCGACCTGAGCGTTTCATGCTGGTGCGATAATAGCCTCTATGACCGACTGGGATCTCGAGCCTCCTCCGCCGAAGAAGTCCACGTCGCCGGACAAGCCCCGGGGAGGGTCGGCCGCGGGCGGCTCGGCCGGCGCCGGATCGCACAGCGACACGACCCCGCGCTCCGCGCCCGACACGACCAAGGCCTTCTCCGGCGCCATCATCATGCCGGACACTGCAAAGCGCCCCGAGGCCGTAGGCCTCGAGGCCCCTCCCGTGGAACCTCCCTCGGAGGAACCTGCCGAGACGCCGGCCGTATCTGCAAGACGACGCCGCGCGGCGCGAAACTTGGCGGGCTGGATAGTCGCGGCGCTGGCCCTGATTCTAGTGGGCGCGCTCGTAGGGTTCTTCGTGGCCCGCTCTCAGTCGGACCAGATGGAAGCCGATCTGGCGCAGGCTCGGGAGCAACTGGGGCTGGCGCAACGGGCACTGGCCCAGTCCGAGGAACGCAACTGGAACTACTATCGTGAGAACCAGGCTCTGGAAGCGGCGCTCGAGGCCCAGGCCGGAGACCCGCCCTCGACCTCGACCACGGAGGGAACCGGTGGGGGTTTCATGTCCCAACCGGCTGTCCATTTCCCCGAGACGTATGCGGATGGCGTCTTCCTGGTGGGCGAAGACATCGCTCCGGGCGCCTATGACGGGGTGGTGGTCGGGGAACAGGGCTACTGGGCCCGGCTCAAGGGGACCGATGGGCTGGTGGGCCAGATCATCGCTAACGGGGTCCCAAGGGGTCCCTTTGTGCTCACCATCGTCGCATCCGACAAGGCGGTGGAGCTGCGGGGGGTGCGGCTGACCGCCCGTTAGCCGTGCCGTGATGCAGGGAATACTAGGGGCCGAGACGACCCGGCGCTCGGCAGTGGTCGGGCGCCGCTCGACAAGAAAAGGGAGGATGGCGTGGGCGACATCATAGACATCGCGATCGTAGGCGGGGGGCCGGCGGGGCTCACCGCGGCCATCTACGGCGCGAGGGCCCGAGTGAAGACGGTCGTGTTCGAGACCGGACTACCGGGAGGCCAGATCGTCTCCGCATCCTGGGTGGAGAACTACCCCGGTTTCCCCGACGGCATCACAGGCCAGGCGCTGGCGGATCTGATGTATCAGCAGGCCGAGAACGCCGGCGCGGAGTTCCGCACCCTCTCTCCTGTGGAGGCCATCCGGGCCGAAGGCGACGGCTACGTGCTGAGCGTGGGCGGCGATGAGGTCAGAGCGCGTGTGGTGATCCTCGCGACCGGCGCCATCCCCAAGAAGTTGGGTATCCCCGGCGAATCCGAGTTCACCGGCAGGGGCGTGTCGTGGTGCGCCACCTGCGACGGGCCTTTGTACCGCGACAAGGTGGTCGCCGTCGTGGGCGGGGGAGACTCGGCCACCCAAGAGGCCGTCTATCTCGCCAAGATCGCGAAGGAAGTGCATCTCATACACCGTCGCGACGAGCTCCGAGCGACCGAGTGCCTGCAGGAGCAGTGCTTCTTCAACCCCCAGATCGTCATGCATCTCTCGCACGTGGCCGAGGAGATCCTGGGGGATGGGGGCAGGCTGACGGGTGTGAGGCTGCGCTCAAAGGCGGACGAGAGTGAGATGGTACTGCCCGTGGACGGCTTGTTCGAGTTCGTGGGTATCGACGCGCAGAGCAGTCTGGTGGCCGACCTGTGCGAACTGGACGAGTTGGGGTTCGTCAGAGTCGATCCCGACGGTCTGACCTCGCGCGCCGGTCTGTACGCCGCCGGGGACGTTTCGAACTACAAGCTCAAGCAGGTCGTCACCGCGTGCGCACGGGGGGCTTTCGCCGTCTACCACGCCGTGCACTACCTGGGGACGAGGGCCGGCGCGGCCTAGGCGCGGACCCGCAACACCCGCGGGACCACCTCCACAGTGAGAGGAAGGGACCCGAGCGCGTCTCCGTCGACGTCCAGGAGGAATCGGCGCTCCGCAGCCGCGTCCTCCAGCTTCAACTCGATGGCGGTGCAGGGGAAGTGATGCACCGTGGGCTCCTCGAGGTGGCGGCCTGTGTAGACGCCGCGCACGCGCCTGGCCAGATACGGCTTGGTGGGCGCTGTGATGGTCACCACCTCGAAGCGGCCGTCATCGGGCAGGGCCATCGGGGCGACGTCCATGCCGCCTCCGAACCAGCGGCCGTTACAGATGGCCACCAGATAGGCCGGTATGGTCTCTTCGCGGGTCTCGTCCTCCCAGGTGATCCGCGCCAGCAGGGGTCGTTCCTTGCTGGCCGCCACGGCGCGCAGAGACGCGATGTAGTAGGCAGCCTTGCCCCCCAGCGCCTCGGGCATGGTCTCGATGTAGTGGTCGACCAGCCCGCCAAGGCCGGCAGAGATCACGTTGACGAAGTACTGCTCGACGTCTTCGCCGTTCCGTCCGGGGAAGCGGGCCCGCCCCACATCGACCAGGCGTTCCCTTCCCAGGGCGAGCGCTTCGAGGCAGTGCTCGAAGCCTGGGCCGATCCCAAGACTGCGCCGGAAATCGCCACCCGTCCCGACGTTGATCAGACCGACGGCGGGGCTTGACACGGCGGCGGCCGCGCCGCCGGGCGGCGCGCCATCGCCCGTTCCGCCGACCTCTCCTGCGCGCGCCGTCAACACCCCGTTGGCTATCTCGCTGAACGTGCCGTCGCCGCCGACGGCCACTATGAGGGGATGACCGTCGAGCGCACCTTCCCGCGCCCACTCGCGGGCGTGTCCCCGCCGGACTGTGTACCGGATTAAGACGTCGCCAAGAGTCCGTTCCACTCCGGCCAGCACCGCGGAGAGAGCGCGTGCTCCCCTGCCGCGTGCGCCACAGGCCGGGTTGACTATCAGGAGTGGCGGTGTCATGAGTCCAGGCTAGCAGGTCATGAAAGGAGACGGGCGCCCCGGAGGGCGCCCGTCACGTCAGTATCTGGTGAGCGGCCGCGGGCCTACTTCTTGAAGAGGCCGGTGATTTTGTCGGCGACGGAATCGGGATCGGGGACCAGGCCGTCGGGGGTGAGCTTGTCGATGATGCCCGGCAGCATCTTCGCGATCTTGTCGGCAGCCTCGTCCTCGGAGACTCCCAGCTTCGCGGCCACGCCGGCCACCTCCTCGGATCCGAGGGCAGCCTTGATCTGGTCGGCGCTGACAGCCTTGTTCTCGCCCTTGCCTATCCAGGACTTGACCATGTCGTCCAGACCGCCGACGTTGAGCTTGTCCAGCAGGCCGGTCAGCTTCGCCCCGCCTTCACCGAAGAGGTTGCTGATCATGCTCTCCTCAGCGGCAGCGCCGGCCGCGGCGGTACCGGCGGCCGCGGCGTTCGCGGCGCCTGCGGCGGCGGTACCGGCGGCCGCTGCACCCGTGGCGGCTGTGCTTTGCGCCGCCGTCTCAGCCTTCCTGGCTCCGCCCTTCAAGAAATCGAAGAATCCCATGCCTCGCCTCCATGATCGGAAGGATGTGCTTCCCAAATCTATACCCGTGGAGACTGGACTGCAATCATGCAGCTCAAAGCCGCACATGGATCCCGCGATCCGCCAGGTACTCCTTGACCTGCCGCACCGTGAAGGTGCGGAAATGGAAGACGGAGGCGGCCAGCAGAGCGGAGGCCTTCCCCTCCACGACTCCGGCGTAGAAGTGCTCCAGCCTGCCGGCTCCCCCTGAAGCCGTCACCGGGATCCGCACGGCTTCGGCGATGGCTCTGGTGAAGGCGAGGTCGTAGCCCGCAAGCGTGCCGTCGCCATCCATGCTGGTAGGCAGCAACTCCCCGGCTCCCCCGGCCTCACAGGAGCGGGCCCACTCCACCGCATCCAGGCCCGCCGGCTTCCGGCCGCCGCTTACCACGACCTCGAAGCCGGAAGGCATATCGGTATTGCGCCTGCCATCGACGGCTACGACGACACGTTCGCTACCGAAACGCACCGACGCCTCCTTCACGAGGTCGGGTCGGGCCACGGCCGCCGAGTTGACCGACACCGCCGCCACCCCGACTGAGAAGAGCGCTTCCATGTCGGCCAACGTAGATATGCCTCCACCGACCACCAAGGGGATGTCTATGACCGAGGCCACCTGTCTGGCCCATTCCACCCGGGTCTTGCGGTTCTCGACGGTGGCGGCGATGTCCAGCATCGCCAGTCGATCGGCCCCCTCCTGCTGGTAGTGGACGGCGCTCTCCACCGGGTCGCCGGCATCGCGCAGGTCGACGAAGTGGACACCTTTGACCACCCTGCCTTCCTTCATGTCCAGACAGGGGATGATGAGTACAGGACCGGACGGGTCATCGCCGGCGGACCGCGCACCGTTGTTCATCTGAACTTGCTCGACCACGTCGCTTCCTTCCCGAGTCTCCTTGTCCGTTCAGCCGCCCAGCCTGAGATGCGGCGGACACCACTGCATCCAGCGTTCGAGGACCATCCTTATCGGGGGCCGCTCCATCGACTGAGCGGCGATGAGGCCCAGCGACCCGATGCTCTCTCCCTTGACCATGAAGTCGATGGTTCCGAGCCTGTCGCCCGCGTGCACGGGGAACGTGGCTTCGCCCTCCAGCGCCGGACGGCACTCGACCACGTCGTCGCGAGACAGCCGAGCCACCAGCGGTCCGTCGGTGACCAGCCGGACCTTGCGACCGAGATAGTCACCGATATCGACCTCCGCCACCAACTGCCCGATGTCACTGAGCAGCATCCTGGGGTAAAGGCTGAAACCATACTCCAGCAAGGCTTGGGCCTCTTTCCAGCGCGTCTCGCTGTCCTTGGCGCCGAGGATCACGGCGATGAGATCGACGCCCTCCATGGTGCCCGACGCCACCAAGCAGGATTTCGCATATGGAGTGGAGCCCGTCTTGACTCCGGTGACCCACGCCAGCCGCTTGAGCAGCTCGTTCTGGTTGTCGAAATCTCGGAGCTCCCCTTTGACCGCCGGCGGCACCGGCTCCAGAGGCGGGAGAGAGAAGTAGATCGTGTCGACGATGCGGGCGAACACCGGGTTTCTCAGAGCGTACTGGGTCAGGAACGCCAGGTCTTTGGCCGAAGAGAAATGCTTCTTGTTGTTCAGCCCACAGGGGTTGACGAAGTGCGTGTTGGTGAGGCCCAGGGATTTCGCCTTCGCGTTCATCTTCTCCACGAAAGCCGCTACGCTGCCCGAAATGGCCTCGGCCAGGGCGATGGAGGCGTCGTTGCCACTCACCACCATCAGAGCATGGAGGAGTTGCTCCACCGTCAATACCTCGCCGGCGACCAACCTCGACTTGGAGCCGATGGTCGATACGGCGTTTTGCGAGACCTTGACTTTGGCGTCCAACTCCAGCGTCTCGAGCGCTAAGACCGCCGTCATGATCTTGGTGGTGGATGCCATCGGGAGACGCGCGTTGGCATTGTGCGAGAAGAGGTACTCCCCGGTGTCGGCGTCGATGAGGAAGGCGGCCGTGCACGTGATCATCGGTGGGGCCGGCTCCCCGGAGGGGAACGAGGCTCTGATCGTCCAGCCCTTGATCTCCGGAAGGGCGTGGGCGGGCGCGCTGAAGATGAGCAGCACTATCACCAAGCACAGCATGATAGCGGCCCACGCCGGGCCGACCCCGCGCCCTCGGTGCTTGAGCGACCCAGATCGCACGCCTATGCTCCCTCGCCGGCCGACGGAGCGACGGCTACTCGAGGACCGTCACCTGATTCATGACGACAGGCTCGCGGGGGACGTCGGAGTGCGGGCCGTGGCTTCCGGTGGCGACGCAGGCTATGGCGTCCACCACCTCCATGCCCTCCACCACCTTTCCGAACACCGCGTAGCCCCAACCCGCCCCGGTCTTGGCTGTATGGTTGAGGAAACCGTTGTCCGCCAGATTGATGAAGAACTGGCTGGAGGCGCTGTGCGGGTCTGAGGTCCGGGCCATCGCGATGGTCCCACGGTCGTTCTTGAGACCGTTGTCGGCCTCATTGGCAATCGGGGCCTTGGCGGGCTTCTGAAGCATGTCGGCGGTGAAGCCGCCGCCTTGGATCATGAAGCCGGGGATCACACGGTGGAAGATGGTCCCATCGAAGAAACCGCCCGAAACGTAGGCGACGAAATTCTCGGTGGTGGTGGGAGCCTTCACGGCATCGAGCTCCAGCGTGATACCCCCGTGAGACGTGTTGATGAGCACTCGGGGGTTGTTCTTGTCTGTCATGGCGTTCCCCTTTCCTGGTGGGTGGAGCCGGAAGGGGGACGCGCCTCCGGCTCTCTTTGAGGTCCTATGTTCCCACAATAAGGCTGCGCGTTCAGTGGGAGCGGCGCGCGCCCGTCGATAACCGCGCCTTGCCACGGGGCGGTCAGAGCGCAGAGCGGCTGGTATTGTTGCACCAGCCAACAGACGACGGGAGGAACGGAGATGGGAACGGCGGACATCCCAAGATTGGACCCGGAGTCGCTGTCCGAACACTCCGCGGACAACCGTGGCAGTTGGAACGCCGACAGCGACACGTACCAGGCGGACCACGGGCCCCAATTGGCGGCCTCGGGTGGTCTTGCCTGGGGAGTCTGGCAGATTCCCGAGGCCGGTCTCCAGGTCTTGGGCGAGGTGGAGGGCCGCGACATCTTGGAGCTGGGCTGCGGGGCCGCCCAGTGGTCCATCGCGCTCGCGAAGCTCGGAGCGCGCCCGGTAGGCCTGGATCTGTCGGAGAGGCAGTTGGAGCACGCCCGTCGTCTCATGGAGGAGGCGGGTGTGGATTTCCCTCTGGTCCACGCCACTGCGGAAGCGGTGCCTCTCCCCGACGACAGCTTCGACATCGTCTTCTGCGACTACGGAGGTATGACCTTCGGAGATCCCTACGCCACGGTCCCGGAGGCCGCCCGCCTGCTAAGGCTCGGCGGACTGCTGGCTTTCTGCGGAGCCACACCCATCGTCCAGATGTGCTACCCCGACGATAGCGATCACCCGGGAGACCGGCTGCTGAGGGACTACTTCAGCATGTGGGCGCTACCGTTCGAAGGGTATGTCGACTACATGCTTCCGTACGGGGCCTGGATCCGCCTCTTCCGGGCTCATGGGTTCGTCGTGGAAGACCTCATTGAGTTGCGGCCGGCACCCGGCGCCACGAGCTCATTCCGCGACGACGCGGATCGCGATTGGTACCGTCACTGGCCGGGAGAGCAGATCTGGAGGGTGCGTAAGGAGGGCTGACGGCGCCCCGTCTCCCGGCTCAGTCCCTGGGGAGGCCCCGGGCCCAGTTGTAGCCGGCGGCTATGCCTGCCACCACCAGCCCGGCCAGGAGGAGGAACACCCCCCGTTTCGAACTGGACGTGCCCATCTCGGAGGCCGCGGTCCCGGTCTCCGGATCGGCTCCGGTGTCCACCTGCTCGGCGGTCTCGGCCGTGTCGTTGAAGCCTTTGTCGGGTCCCGGTGTCTGTTCCATGCCCTGCGAACCTCCTAGTCCCGTGTGCTCTCCAACTTCGATACCAGCTCGTCCAAGAACAGGCCCACGTCGGTGACGATGCCGATGGTCTGGAAGCTCCCCCGGTCGGACAGCTTGGTGGCGACGGCCGGGTTGATGTCGACGCAGACCGTGGGCACGCAGGCCGGCAGCAGGTTGCCCGTCGCGATGGAGTGGAGCATTGTGCAGAGCATGAGACAGAGCCCGGCTTCTCGGACGTGTTCGCGCATGCTTTGCTGGGCCTCGACCGAGTCAGTTATCACATCGGGCAGCGGACCGTCATCGCGAATAGACCCGGCGAGCACGTAGGGGATGCCTCTCCTCACTATCTCGTAGAAGAGACCGGAGGTGAGCACGCCCTGCTCCACCGCCTGACGGATGCCGCCGGAGCGCCGGACGCGGTTGATGGCGCGCAGGTGGTGCTCGTGACCGCCCTCCACCGACTCTCCCTCGGTGAGGTTGATGCCGAGCGACGTGCCGAAGAAGACCGACTCGATGTCGTGCACGGCGACGGCATTGCCCCCGAACACCACGTCTATCCAACCGCCGGCCACCAGCCTGGTGAAGGCGGGAGCGGCCCCCGTGTGTATCACCGCCGGCCCGAGCACGGCGACGATCTTCTTGCCCTCACCTCTGACCTGTCTCATCAAGCGGGCGACCTTGGCCACGACCAGCCTTTTGGGCTTCTCCGAAGACACGGCCGATCCCATGAACTCGAAGGCCCGCGAGGCGCGGTCCCGCCCCAGCGGGACCGCGCGGATGCCCTGGGCGCCGACCGCGACGAGGTCGCCCGCCCGCACCTGGATCAGAGGAACGGTCTTGGCCGTGCCGGAAGCCTCGTCGACGAGAATGCCGCAGTCCATCTCAGGCCACTGCACGGGGATCCACCGCCCGTCGAGACGTATGTAGGTCTCCAGGTTGGTGGTCGAATAGAAGTCCTCCGGGAACACTCCATCGGCGGGCGCCTGCTCCAACACCACTTCGCCCTGCTCCACGATCTCGGCGCCGTGCTTCTGTATCGCGCGGAGGATTGTGTCCAACTGCTGCTCGCTCGGCGCGCTCACTCGCAGGAGCGCTGAAGAGTGGTCGTTGCGCTCCCGGCCCATGCGGAACCGCAGAATCCGGTACTCACCGCCCCGCTCCAGGATATCGTCCAGCACCCGGGGCAGAAGCAGCGAATCGATGATGTGCCCCTCGAGCTTGATGTCTTCGTACGCGTTCATGCGGTCAATTGTCACGCGCCTTTTCTACCCGCGCCAGCAGGATTCAAGTCGGGCCCGTTTCCGGCCGATAACCGGTTCGAAGCTGCACGTCGAGTCTTACGCATGCCCTTGGAGGCCCATTGTCGCTTCGTCGCAAGACCTATCTGCTTGTCGGGGCCACGCTGCTGATCGCCGCAGTCGCGATCTTCGCGGTCTCACAAGCCGTGTTCGTCCATGACGGCCAATGGACCGGCGAAGTCCTCATCTTCACACTCTCACTCATCGGACTGGTCATCATACTGGGGGCCGCGGTCTGCTGGATCCTCGACAAGTACTTGTTCCGGAGGCTGGCTCGCCTGACCTCCGGGGTGCAGGTCGGAGCGGCGGGGGTGGTGGACCTGGCCTCCATCACCGGGAACCAGAACGACGAGCTCAGCCTGCTGGCCGAAAAGATCGGTTCGGGTTTCGCCGAGCTCGAACGGACCCGCACTCAGCAGGAGCAGCAATCCCAGAGCCTCACCCAAGCTCTCGAGGAACTCAAAGTCAGGCACGCCGATCTGGAGACGGCGCACAAGAACCTCCAGCAACTGGCGGAGGTCAGCGCGTCACTGGGCGGCAGCCTCGAGATCAGGGACGCCCTGGGACAGATGGAAGAGGTTGCTCTCGGCATCTTCGAGGCCGATGAGGTCTGGCTGCTCAGGCTGACCGACGACAACGAGCAGTTAGAGGGCCTGCGCGCCTATTCAAACCATCGCGAGGGTTTCGCCCGCCTGCCCAGGCTTTTTGGGTGCGCCGACCCCTTTGGCGAGGTGCCTCTGGACAAGCATCACCTTCTCAGGACCGTGTTCCAAGGGACCGGCCCGGTCTTCATCGAGTCCGTGACCGAGCTGAACGAGGAAGAGAAGAACCGCCTGTTCGGCGGGACCGTGCCGATCCTCGCCGGCTTCCATTCCCTGGGCGTGGTGCCGCTGTACGCCGAGGACCTACCCGTGGGGCTGGCCATCTCAGCCTCCGCCAAGCCGAGCCGGTTCACCGACGACAGGAGATCGACCGTCCTGCTCTTCGCGGCCCAGGTGGCGCAGGCTCTTGAGAACACGCGGCTGTACGAAGAGATCAAGGCTCTCGGGGAAATCGACTCCCTGACAGGTCTCCACAACCGGCGCAGGGCTCTCGAGCAGCTCGATATCGAGGTGGCGCGGGCCCGGCGGTACGAGGGGACGTTCTCTATCCTCATCGCCGACATCGACAACTTCAAGCTCTTCAATGACACCTATGGCCATCCGGCCGGCGACGAGGTCATCAAACGGGTGGCCCACATGCTCCATCACCGTAACCGCAGCTCGGACTTCGTGGGTCGTTTCGGCGGAGACGAGTTCATCCTGATTCTGCCTGCCACCTACCGCTCGGGCGCCGCGACCGTGGCCGATCACATGCGGCTGGCTCTCGGCTCTCAGCCCTTCATCGCGCCCGATGGCATGCCCATCCCCCTGCGCATGAGCTTTGGCGCGGCCTCCTACCCTGAGGACGGCCACGACGCGGCTGCGCTGATCGCCGTCGCCGACGCCAACCTGTATGAGTCCAAACGGTGGGGGGGCGACACGGTCACCCTGCGCCGCGAGCCGATCGGCGGCGACCACATCGATTCCGGAGGCTTCAGCACTCTCGATGCCCTGGTCAGCGCCGTGGACAACAAGGACCACTACACCCGGCGGCACTCCGCCCACGTGGCCGAGATGTCCAACGCCATCGTCAAGTCACTGGGCTTCAGCAAAGACCGGCAGGAACTGCTGCGCGTGGCTGCGCTCCTGCACGATGTCGGCAAGATCGGTCTGCCCGACCGCATCCTGCGGAAGCCGGGCGCGCTCACGCCTGAGGAGGCGGACGCCGTGCGCCAGCACTCGCTTCTGGGCAGCATGATGATCGCGCAGCATCTCCCCGAGCTGGAAGAGGTGCGAGAGGCTGTGGCCGCGCACCACGAGCGGTGGGACGGCAACGGCTACCCTGCTCAACTGGGCGGCCGGGATATCCCGCTGCTGGGCCGCATACTCGCGGTTGCCGACTCCTACTCTGCCATGATCACCGACAGGCCGTACCGGGCGGGGCTCTCCCAGGAGGATGCCATGGAAGAACTGAGGAAAGGCAGCGGCACTCAGTTCGACCCGGAGGTGGCCCGCGTGTTCTTGGATTGCCTCAAGAACGGCCAGGTGAACACTTCAGACCAGATCGGCGTCGCCCGCGGGACCGCGAACCTGCGAGTGGTCTGAGCCGCAGAGAGCCGATGCGACACCATGCCGCGCCGACGCGGCTCGGTGCGGTCCAGTGCGGTGCACCACGCCGCGCATCGGCTCCCTTGAGACGTCACCCCGGCCATCCCCGCTCGGCGTCTCTCAGCTCAGTAATCTCTGTGGGCTCCGTCGCAATGCGGTGGGTTCTTCGTCAGGCCGCATGAGCAGAGCACCTTGGTCGACGAGACGTCCACCTCGAATTCGAGCGGCTCGATGCCGGTGCCCGCATGGGCTCCGTCGCAGAATGGCGGGTTCTCTGTCTTTCCGCATCTACACCAGTGGTAGGTGCCCTTCTCGAGTCTCATCGACAACGGTACCTTCACGTCGTCCGCGTTCTCGAATCTCACGTCCGTCCCTCGCTCAGTATGCTTCTACCCAGAGCTCGTAGTATGACTGCGCATGCTTACAGGCCGGGCATACCTTCGGGGCTTCCGGACCCTCGTGGACGTAGCCGCAGTTGCGGCAGTGCCACTTCACCGTGGTCTCACGCTTGAATACGCGGTCCTTCTTGACGTTGGCCAGTAGCTTGCGATAGCGGAGCTCGTGCTGCTCCTCGACCTCGGCTATCTCCTCAAAGGAGGTGGCGATGGCGGCGAAGCCCTCCTTCTTGGCGGTCGCGGCGAAGTCGGGGTACAAGATGTCCCATTCCTCCTTCTCGCCTTCGGCCGCGGCGAGGAGGTTCTGCGCGGTTGTCCCGATCCTGCCCGCGGGGTATGTGGACGTGATCTCCAGCGGTCCGCCCTTCAGGTACTTGAAGAAGACTTCGGCGTGCTCCTTCTCGTTCTCGGCGGTCTCCAGGAAGATGGCGGCAATCTGCTCGAAGCCGTCGTCCTTGGCCTTGCCGGCGAAAAAGGTATACCTGTTGCGGGCCTGGCTTTCGCCGGCAAAGGCCTTGAGCAGGTTCTGCTCGGTCTTGGTGCCTTTGATGTTCATGAGTCTTGATCCTCCTTCGGGTGGGCGACCGAAGAAGGGTATTCCCAGCCGAGCGGGCGCCTAATCAGGCGGGGCGCCTAATCAGGCGGGGCGCCTAATCAGGCGGGGCCTGGTCCGCCGTCACGCAGCGGACTCCCTCCACGCTCATCGTGGCGACGCACCTGTTGCACTGGTCACAGTCCGAGCGATCCAGTTCGCCGCGTTCCAGACGCCTGACGAAATCCGGATCGCGTATCGTGGTCCGACCAAGCTGGATGAACGCGAACCCCTCGTCGATCAGGGTCTCCAAGTCGGTGCGGGAGAGCACGCCTCCGATATAGCCGACGGGGATGTTCACCGCGTCCCGGATGCGCCGGGCTCCTTCGAGCAAGAAGAGCGGTTCGAACGGGTACCTCTGGACCATAGTGCGGCCGAACAGGGACAGGCCGAGCCTGTAGAAGAAGCTGCTCTGCGCCCGGACCATCTCTCTGACGGGCACATCGCCACGGAGCATGTGGAGCGGGGTCTTCGCGGTGAAGCCACAAGACGGCACGAGAGCGCTGGCTCCGGCGGTCTCGAAGGCTCGGGCCACCTCGACCGACTCACCCAACTCCAGGCCGCCGCGCATACCGTCGCGCTGATTCATCTTCACCACGATGGGATATCCGCCGCCCATCTCCGCCCGCGCGCGCCGCACTACCTCCGCCGGGAAGCGCACGCGGTTCTCGAGCGAGCCCCCGTATCGATCGCCGCGGCGGTTGGTCCAGGGTGACAGGAACTGGCTCAGGAGGTACCCGTGGCCCGCGTGGATCTCGACTGCGTCGAAACCGGCTTCACGGGCAAGTCGCGCCGCCCGGACGAAGTCTTCGATCTTGTCCTCGATGTCTCCCTCAGTCATCTCGGCGCAATACGAGAGGCGGAAGAGGCAGAACTTGGGCGAGGCGCCGAAGGGACGGCGGTTGATGACCGACGGGCTCGCGAAGAACCCACAGTGGCCCAGTTGGACCGACGCGGCTGCGCCCTCGGCGTGTACGGCGTCGGTGAGCCGCCGCAGGCCCGGCAGGACCTCGGGTCGCATCCAGAGCTCGTGCCCGAAGGCCCGCCCGTCCTTGCTGACCGAGCAGTAGGAGACGGTAGTCATGCCGATTCCGCCGGCGGCCAGCCGCCTGTGATGATCGATCAACCGCTCGGTGACCATACCTTCCTGGCTCATGCCCTCGAAGCAGCCGGAACGGATCGTCCGGTTGCGCAGTGTCACGCCGTCGAGGGCGAAGGGCGAGAAGACCAGTGAGTTGTTGCCATGGTCGGTCATCGGGTCGGGCACCATGATACCCGGTCACCCCGTCGCATGGGCGGCTTGTGTCACAATTGGCGGGATTGTTCACTACTCGGGGGCGCGACCTGATGTGGGGGAAAAGCGGCTTGAGAGACCGGGCGGCCGGTCAGGCGCGGGGCGTCGCGCGCCGGTCTCACGCTGCCGCGCGGTGGTTACTGACGATCCTCTGCGTGGGCATCGGTACGCTCTCGTGGGCTGCGGGGTGCGGAGAGGCGAGCACCGCTGCCCCCGTGACGGGAGTCCCCGATGCCTATCTCGAGCTCCTTGATGGCCGGTACGATGAGATCTTCCCCGACGACCGCGTGCTCCCGGTCCACATCACCATGGACAAGGCCGACCGAGCGGCCATGATGGCCGACCTCGTGGGCAAGCACTACTACCGAGCGGACATATCCATCGACGGCGAAGTGGTCGAAGACGTCGCGGTCCGTACCAAGGGCAGCAGTTCCTTGATGCAGGCGGCGTTCTCGCCAGATGTCGCCGCCGGGCTGAAGGTCGACTTCAACTTCTTCAACTCCAAGCGCAACTACCACGGCATAAAGAAGCTCTGTTACGGCAATGCCTTCACAGACCCCACGCTGATGAAGGAGTTCCTTGCTTACGAGATCATGGCCGCCATGGAAGTGCCCACGCCCCGGGCCTGTTTCGTGGACCTCTGGGTGAACGACGTTCACCAAGGGGTCTTCACGCAGGTGGAAGCGGTCGACGGGTACTTCGTCGAGCAACGCTTTGTCGACGGCAACGGGAACCTGTACAAGCCCGAACTGGCTGCGGGGAGGCTTGATTGGACCGAGGCGGATGCCGCGGCGCAGGAGGCGGAGGCCTCCGGCGCCGCCGGCGCGCGACCCCCGGCGCCGGGATACGGACCGGGTTCCACTACGACCAGCACTGCAGAGTCGTATAGGATCGGCGGCGGCGACTTTGAGGCCATCATCCAGCAACTCGGCGACGAGGCAGGCTGGATCCCCGGCAGACTGGACAAGTCTCGCGATGGAGAGTCTCCCGCCGCCCCCGGCGGCTCGCGCAGGCCGCCCAGGACGGACCCCATGAGCCTCATGGGCATCGATCTGGAATACCTGACCTCGGTCGGGCTGAAGACCAACGAGGACACAGCGGACCACTCCCGGCTGTTCGAGCTCCTGGAGGTCCTCAACTCCGATCCCGATGAGGTGTCTGTGGGCGATCTCGAGAGAGTGCTCGACGTGGACGAGGTCCTTCGCTGTCTCGCCGCCTTGGTGGTCCTGGTGGATCTGGACAACTACATCGGGATGGGTCACAACTACTATCTCTACGAGAACCGTGGGCGGTTCTCCATCATCCCCTGGGACCTGAACATGTCGTTCGGCGGGTTCGAGTCCGGTCTAAGCGAGGCCCAACTCGTCGGTTTCCTGGTCGACGAGCCCACTGCGCAGTCGCTCGACATGTACCCGTTGGTGAAGCAGTTGGTCAAGGAGCCGGAGTGCCTGCAGAGGTACCATGACTACCTCCGCGAGCTGATCGAAGGGCCGTTCTCGATCGAGCGGATGGATGCCCGCATCGAGGAGATCGCCGGAGTCATAAGGCCCCACGTGGCAAACGACCGTCACGTGTCGCTCAGGCGCTTCGAGGAGGGGCTGAACGAGCACCTTGCCGGCCATGCTCCCAGCTGGGCCATGGGGGGCGTCTTCATGGGCCTGAGACACTTCGTGGAGGAGAGATGCGCTTCGATAGACGCCCAGTTGAGCGGAGAGAAACAAGCGAGTCACGGGGACGGCAGCGGAAATCGCGGGGGCTTCATCATCGGCGGGCCCGGTGGCATGGAGTCGCAGGGACCTCCCTTTGACCGGCCGTGAGGCCGGCGGAGGCCCGGCCCCGGCAGGGCTCTCCGTTGTCGGCCGTGCCGCGGCGGCGTCGCCATGTGGGCGACTTGACGCCCGCTTTACGGAGGTCACGTTAGGCTGTACCGCGCACTCTGAGACCGGGACATGTGGAGGCGACCATTTACGATGAAACCGACGGCGACGCCCACGTGCCCCTCCAACCTGCACGTCAGTCCGGGCAGCCCGGTCTTAGAGGCTCTGCCGCTTCGCCAGCGGGTGGAGCAGAAGTTCTTCGTCCACCCCTCCAGGGAGGCACTGGCCTTCGCTCTCCTCCGCCGGACCTGCCGAAAGGATCAGGTGTACCCCGTGGGGCAGGTCAACAGCCTGTACCTCGACACGGAGGATCTGGAGCAGCACGAACGGTCCGCTGCCGGAGAGCTCGCCAAGGACAAGGTGCGGATACGCTGGTACGGCGAAGAGCACGACCCGCACAGGGACGATGGCGGCGCCGTTCATCCGGCCCAGGAAACCGTGAGGGTCTGGTTGGAGCTGAAGTCGCGCCGGGGGTTCTCCTCCACGAAGCAGCGGGTCGAGATGAACGTACCCGCGGCAGCCCTCAGCCGGCATGCGCTCGCACGGGGTATCGTCTCGCCCACCACGATGGTGCGGACCATGGCCGGTTTCGGTTTCTTTGCTGGGGCGCGTCTCTGCCCGGTGATCGTCGTCAGCTATCGGCGCTACCGCTTCATCGAGCCTCTGACCGGCTTTCGCATCTCCATCGACTCGCACGTGCGCTCGACCGTGGTCATGCCGGGCATCGGGCGTGGGGAACGGGGCTTGGAGCTGCCTGGGGCAGTGGTGGAGGTCAAGGGCCCGGCGTTCGACGTGCCGCCGCCTCTGCGCGAGATCGCCGAGATCGGGTCGTCGTGGACCAGGTATTCCAAGTATTCGGCGTGTCTGGATGCGCATGAGGCTCCACAGGGCAGCGTGTCAAGGCTGTGGCCGTCCGGTGTCATGGACGCCGCCCCTGGAGTGCTCAGCTGGTTCGACTCGAACGGGGAAGCAAGCGGAGTGCGGCCGGTGGATATCACCCCGCGCTCCGCGGAGGGATACGAAACCGAATAGAGAGCGGACAGAAAGGTCGCAACATGTGGGAGGATCTGACGTCGACGTGGGAGGGCATGCTGTCCTCGCTCACCTGGACCGAGGCCATCATCGCCTTGGCCTTCTCGGTGGTGTTCTCGCTGGTGGTGTACTTCATGTACCACCTGTTCTATGGATCGAGGCACATCGGGGCCGGGGTGCACCGCATGTTCCTCATCGGGGGACCGGCTATCACCGTTCTCTTCTTGGGCATTCAGACCTCCATCCCCCTCTCCCTGGGACTGCTAGGCGCGCTGTCGTTCGTGCGCTTCCGCACCCCGGTGAAGGACCCGGCTGAGATCGGCTTCCTGCTTCTGCTCATCGCGTCGTCCATCGGCGCCTCCACCGGCAACTACATGGTCATCGGCCTGTTGATCGTAGCCGTGTTCGTGGTGCTTGGGATCAAGTGGCTGCTCCGTGATCGAAGGGCGCTTGGGACTCGGGGCAGCCTGATGATCTCTCTCGGCCAGGACGAGTTCGGTCCCCTGGAAGACAAGATCAAGACCTTCATGAGTGAGCGGCTGAAGAGCCTCTCGCTGCAATCGATGTCCATCGTGGACGAACGGGTGAACCTCCAGTATCAGTACAAGCAGCAGCCGAGCCTTGACTGGACGGCCTTGGTGAACGACCTGAACCGACTGACCGCCCCCTCCAAGGTGGAGATCTTCGTAGGCTGAGGCCCAGGCTCGTCTGGTCCCGTGCCACAAAGGAAGAGTGGTCGTTCCATGAAGAAGCCGTCGACAGCATTTGCAGCGCTCGGGTTGGGTCTCGTCCTGATGATCGGGGCGGCGGGCTGCGCGGGCACCGAGGCCTTGGCGGACTCGGACCAGCCGGCGATCGAGACCCTCACCACTGAGAGGGGGTCCGCGGCGGAAACGCCGGCGGCAGGAGGCCCGGCGAAGGACGAGGGGTCCGGCGGTGATGACGTGACCGCGGCAGCCGCTGCGACGCCCGTCGTGACCTACCCGAACCCCTACACGGTGATCTACGACGACGAAGACCTTGACGACCACTGGAACAGCTG
>CAZQDY010000008.1:0-63869 GCA_964592075.1 uncultured Gaiellales bacterium | reverse complement strand
GTGAGACCTGTTGGGGTCGTTTTGAGAATGGCAAGCATGACTCACCCCCTTCACCGGACAGGCGGACGCACCGCGTTTCATACTGGCTTGATCCTCCCCGCACACACAACTGACGACTGCCCGAGCGGAAGCCCGCCCGGATTCGTGCATTCTCTCACGAACGCTCTGCTCGCGCTATCATTCCTCCCCATGACCGTTCCAGCCGATCCAATCGCGCGCGACCTGCGCTCACTCATCCGAGGCGACGTCGAGTTCGATCCCGTCAGCCGGCGCCTTTACGCCACCGACGCGGGCCTCAGCCAGATGGAGCCTCTGGGAGTCGTATCCCCTCGTGACGCTGAGGACGTGGCGCGCCTGGTGGCCTACTGCGCCGATCGGGGATTGTCGGTGGTGCCGCGCGGCATGGGCTCCGGCTTGAACGGCGCCGCAGTCGGCGCGGGGATACAGGTGGACTTCACCAGGTACATGGACTCGGTCCTTGAGGTAGCGCCCGACGCGTCGTGGGTGCGCGTGCAGCCGGGGCTGGTACTGGCGTCGCTCAACCGCCACCTACGCCGGCATGGCGCCTTCTTCGCTCCCGATCCCTCCAGCGAGAACCACTGCAGCCTGGGGGGGATGATCGGCACCAACGCCTCCGGGGCCCGCACGGTAGCCTACGGAGCGACCAAAGACCACGTGCTCGCTCTGGACGTGGTGCTCGCCGACGGCAGCCTCTTCAAGGCCCGGCCGATCAAGCTGGACGGTGACGAGATGAGCGCCTTCATAACCGAGCCCACCTTGGCAGGCAAGGCGTTCGGCACCGTGCTCCCCGAGCTGCGGGCCGACAAGGACGCCATTTACGCGCGGATGCCGCGGGTGGTCAAGAACTCCTGCGGGTACCGGGTGGAGGCGATCCTCGGCGACACCGGCATATCCGGCGCGGCTGCGCCCTCGCACGCGGGGCGCGCGGGCGCGGCGCAGGGGTCTGTCGAACCCGGTCTCGCCCACCTGCAGAAGCTGTTCATCGGCGCCGAAGGCACCTTGGGCATCGTGACCGAGGCGACGCTCAACCTGGTCCCCCTGCCGGCGACGCGCGGCATCGCCATGGCCTATTTCCCTTCGGTGTTCGCCGTCGGCGAAGCCGTGCCCGGGATCCTCGCCCTGCTGCCAACAGCGGTGGAGATCATGGACTCCCGGTTTCTTGCCGTGGTCCGCGAGAACGATTCACGCGTGGACGCCATGCTGCCGGAACATACGGACACAGCCATCCTGATCGAGTTCGAGGGCCACGACGACGCCGAGCTCGATGACAAGTTCGCCGTTCTCGGCCGCCACCTGGAGGGGACGGCGGCCCTGAAGCTCGTCCGAGCGACCACGGCCGCCGAGACCGAGCATCTGTGGAAGGTCCGCAAGTCGGCTGTAGCTCTCATGCAGCGCATGCCGGGACCTCGCCAACCGCTGCCTTTCATCGAGGACATCACCGTCCACCCCACCGAGCTCCCTGCGTGCGTAGACTTTCTCCAGAAGCTCTTCGACCGTGAGGGAGTCTCGGCCGTGATGGTCGGCCACGTGGGCGATGGCAATCTCCACACCCGGCCCGTGCTGGACCCAAAGGACCCGGCCGACTGCCGCATGATGCAACTGCTCTACGACGAGATCTCAGCCTACGTCCTCGGCGTTCGCGGCACCATGTCCGGGGAACACGGGGACGGGCTCGTGCACACCTCCCGCATCCAGGAGATGTACGGGGAAGAGATCTACGCCTTCTTCAAACGGATCAAGAAGGCCTTCGACCCTCACGACGTGCTCAACCCCGGCAAGAAGATCGGTCCCCAGGACACTACCGGCGGCCTTTTCGACAGCGTCCGCTACGGGCCCAAGTACGGAACGGTGCCGCAGAAACCCCTGCTCCACTTCACCACCCGCGGGTACGAGAGCGAGACCGAGCGATGCCACGGTTGCGCGGTCTGTAAGAGCGCTGTGGTGACCACCATGTGCCCCGTGTACAAGGCGACTCGGCGTGAGCACGCCTCTCCCCGGGCGAAAGCCAACTTGCTTCGGAGCATCATCACCGGGGCGCTCGATCCGGAAACCACCTACGGCACGGCCGCCATGAGGACGGTCACCGACTACTGCATCGAGTGCGGCATGTGCGCGGTGGAATGCCCCTCCCAAGTCAACATCCCCAAGCTCATGCTGGAGGCGAAGAGCAAGTACCGGGCGGTCCACCGGGCAGGACCCGTGGAGATGCTCCTTACCAACGCTGAGACAGTCTCCCGGGCCGGCAGCCTGGCCGCCCCGTTGGCCAACCGGCTCGTGAACCAGCCGTTGCTGAGACGGCTGGCGGAGCCCGTGGTGGGCATCGACCGGCGTCGCTCCATGGCTCCTTTCGCCCGCAAGACCTTCAGCCGGTTGGCCGGCGCGCGGACCGGAGACGCCGGAGCGGGCCCCGCCGCACCGCTCGTGGCCTACTTCTACGATCTCTTCGCCGAGTACAACGACCCCGAGCTCGCGCTCACGGTAGAGCGGATGCTCGCGGCTCACGGCCTGCGCGTCGTCATACCCCCGCAGCGGTCGAGCGGCATCCCCGAGATGCTCTACGGTTACGCGGACAGGGCCCGCGAGATAGCCCAAGCCAACATCGCCGCCGTCTTGCCGTACGTCAAGGAAGGCGCCCTCGTGGTCAGCGCCGAGCCCACAGCTTCCTTCGCCTTCAAGGTGCACTACGCCGACTACGTCAGCAGCACCGACTGCTCCCTGGTGGCCAACGCGACCCGCGACCTGGGGGAGTTGCTGGTGCGCCGCCGCCTCGATCGTCCCGAGACCGCCCCGGTGGCCGGGCCGCTCCGGACGGTCGGGGCCACCGCTCACGCCTCAGGTCCGGCGCTCGGTGAGGCTCCTCCCCGAGTACGCATCGGCTACCACCAGCCCTGCCACCTGAAGGCCCAGCAGATAGGTAACCCGGCGGTGGAGCTGCTCCGCGAGATACCCGGGATCGAGGTGATCGATCTTGCCGCGGGGTGCTGCGGCATGGCCGGCACCTTCGGCATGAAGGCCGGCACGTACGACCTCTCCATGAAGGTGGGGCAGCCGCTCTTCGAGCGCGTGGCCGAGGTCTCTCCCGACGTCCTG
This sequence comes from uncultured Gaiellales bacterium, assembly GCA_964592075.1. Lineage (GTDB taxonomy): Bacteria > Actinomycetota > Thermoleophilia > RBG-16-64-13 > RBG-16-64-13 > RBG-16-64-13. The sequence goes on along the minus strand of CAZQDY010000008.1, from coordinate 60,758 downwards.
GCGAGCGAGTGCAGCACCTGCCGCATGCAACTGGCTCACGCCACCGGCCTGGAAGCCGTCCACCCCGTTCTGCTTTTGGCGGAGGCCTACGCGATCTGAGGCGGCGGCTCTGGCGATGCGGGCCCAGCTCCGCGGTGCTGACGCCGTCTACACCGCCACAGCCCGCCGTTTCGAAGCCATCCTGGCCACGGTTGACAAGAAGTAGCGCGGTAGTCTGCCGCCTGACATCACCGTCCGCTCCCCGGCGGAGGCCCTCAAGGCATAGTACGGGCGGCGCCCCGGTTGGGGCGCCGCCCGTACGTGTTCCCCACGTAGATCCGCCGCGCGGGCGCGCGCCCGGCTCGTGGCCGCGGCCTCACCGCCCGGCAGGCGCTACTTGGCCTTCTTGAACATCCTCCGCCGGACGGCGGCCCGTTTGAGCCACTCGATGCCCTCAGTGGGGTTGAGCTCCTTCGGGCAGGCTTCCACGCAGTTCATGATGGTGTGGCAGCGATAGACGCCGCGCTCGTTGTCCCAGTTGGGCATCCGCTCCCTGCCCGCCTCGTCGCGGGTGTCGACCTCGAACCGGTAGGCCTTGAGCAGTGCCGCCGGTCCCAGGTAGTTGTCCTCTCCCCAGGCCGAGGGGCAGCTCGAGTAGCAGGAGCCACATAGGATGCAGTCCGACGGCATCTCTATCTTCTTGGCGTCTTTGGCCGACTGGATGATCTCCTTCTCGGGATCCGCCGAGTTGCGGATCAACCACGGCTTGATCTGCTCGTACTTGGCGAAGAAATCGTCCATGTCGACGATCATGTCCTTGATCAACGGCAGGTGAGGCATGGGAGCCACGGTGATCACGTCGACGTCCAGATGCTTGACGTTGGTCTGGCAGGCCAGCCGATACGCTCCGTTGATGTACATGGCGCAACTGCCGCAGATCGACTGTCCGCACCCGTAACGGAAGGACACACTCGGGTCCAGGTTCTCCTGGATGTAGAAGAGCCCCTCCAGCACGGTCAGGTTCTCTCCTTCGTACTTGACCGTGTACTCCTCCCAGTGAGCCTCGGGGTTCTCCTTGCTGCGGGGGTCTTGGCGCTTGAGGCGAAACTTGATGTCAGGCATCAGTACTTCCGCTCCTGTAGCTCGAAGGGGCCAAGGGTCACTGGTTTGGCGTCGAGACGCGGTCCTGGCGCGTCGGGCTGGTAGTAGGCCAGCGTGTGTTTGAGCCAGTTGACGTCGTCGCGTGTGTTGTGGTCGGTACGGTAGTGGGCCCCGCGGGATTCCGTGCGGGCCAGAGCGCCCGCGGCAACACAGAGAGCCAGGTCGACCATCCCTTCGAACTCCACCGTCCGGATCATGTCGACGTTGAAGACGCTGCCGGTCCAACGGAGGCCGACGTTCTTGACCCGCTCCTTGATGGAGAGGAGCTTCTCGAGTCCCGCCTTCATGGTGGCTTCGTCGCGGAACAACCCATAGTGTTCCTTCATCGTCTCGGTCATCTCGGCGCGCAGCGCGTAAACGTCCTCGGTGCCGGTCTTCCCTCCCAGTTCATCGATCTTCTGCTCCATGAGCTGCGCGGCAGCGAAGGCGGTCCGTGCATCCGGCCGTTTATCCGTCAACGTTTCGAGATACCGCACCACATCGGCTCCCGCCCGGCGGCCGAAGACGATGGTCTCGAGCAGTGAATTCCCGCCCAGGCGGTTGGCGCCATGCACGGACACACAGGCGCACTCCCCTGCCGCGTAGAGACCGGGCATCGGAGTGGCTCCGTCGACGTTGGTGTCGATGCCTCCCATCCAGTAGTGCTGGCTGGGGACCACCGGGATGGGCTCTTCGATGGGGTCCACTCCCTCGAAGTGGATGGCGAGGTCGCGGATGCCCGGGAGGCGTTCGAGGATCTTCTCTGCGCCCAGATGCCGCAGGTCCAGGTGCACGAAGCCCTGGCCGTTGATGCCCCTGCCCTCGTTGATCTCCGTCTGGATGGAGCGCGCGGTGATGTCTCGGGGCGCGAGTTCCATGAACTTGGGCGCGTACTTCTCCATGAAGCGCTCGCCCAAGCCGTTGACCAGATAGCCTCCTTCACCCCGGGCGCCCTCCGTCATGAGGATGTTGGTGGTGAAGAGCCCCGTGGGATGGAACTGGACGAACTCCATGTCTTTGAGGGGGACGCCGGCGTGATAAGCCATGAACATGCCGCAGCCCGTGCTGACGATGGAGTTGGTCGAGTTGCTGTAGGTCCGGCCGGCGCCGCCCGTCGCGATCACGACCGCGTTCGCTGTGAACGACTCGAAGCCGCCGTGGATCATGTCGTAGGCGACGACACCCTGGCACACGCCGTCGTGGACGATCAGCTTGGCTACGTACTGCTCGACGTACATCTTGATCTGCAGCTTGTAGGCCTGCTCCACCAGGGTGTGCAGCAGGTAGTGGCCGGTCTTGTCCAGCCCGTAGCAGCAGCGGGGGAATCCGGCGCCCCCGAAGGGACGTTGCGCTATGCGCCCGTCGTCGAAACGGCTGAACAGGCACCCCCAGTGGTCCATCTCGTAGACGATGTCGATGGCGTCCTTGGCCATCTGGATCGCGGCGTCCTGGTCTACGAGGTAGTCGCCACCCTTGGTGGTGTCGAACGCGTGGAGTTCGTAAGTGTCGTGGGAGCCGTCCGGGTGATTAGCCAAGGCGGCGTTGATGCCTCCTTGCGCGGCGCCCGAGTGGCTGCGGCTGGGGTGCACCTGCGAGAGGACGGCCACATCGACCCCCGCCCGCTTGGCCTCGATGGCGGCCCGAAGGCCCGAGAGCCCGCCGCCGACGACTATCACATCATGATGGATCATGTCTGCCTCACCTTACCTAATAACCGATCCAGGGCCAGAGACCCCAGATGCCGTAGACCAGGAACGCGATGCCCACGACCCAGAGAACGATCGTGACCGCAAGCGCGCGCGTGCGAGAGGTGAGCCAGTAGTCCATGAGGACCATGCGCAGGCCGTTCAGGGCATGGTAGATGCCGGCGGCCAGCAGGATGATGTCGACCGCCGTCAGCCCACCGTGGGCAAGCCGGTCGGCGACATTGTCGTAGCCCAGATCGCCGATGTTGAGAAGGTGCGTGAAGGTGAGATGGATCGCCAGGCAGACGATGAGCAGGATCGCAGTGATCCGCTGGAACAACCAGGCCCACATGCCTCCCTTGTGAGCGGCTACGGTCTCGGCTTTCAACTCACCACCCCCAATGCTCCGTTCCACGGTCCGACATCGTTGGCGAGGTAGCTGAAGGCCACGTAGGCGAAGATGACGAAGCATATGACCACGACGGCCATGGCGCTCCAGAAGACCAGCTTGTGACGGTGGATGCCCACGCCGAAGTCCATCAGGATGATCCGCACTCCGTTCAGCGCGTGATAGAGAACGGCCACCACGAGAGCGATGTCGAGGACGATGGCAACGGGATGCTCGAGGAAGTCCATGACGTTGTCGAAGGTGCCGCCGCCGGTGCCGAACTGGCCCGTCGATATGATGATGATGTGGGCGCCCAGATAGAAGACGAGGATGAGCCCGCTGATCCTGAAGAGCAGCCAGGCCCACATGCCTGTCGCCTTCCAGAGACCAGCCCCCACGTTGGCCGTCTCACGAGGTTTCTTGCTCAAGAATCCTCCTTCCTTTCGTACTTCTTGCGCCCTTCAACGTAGAGGTCGCCGCCGTACATGTCGTTTATGACCACAACCGGGAAGTCTTTGACCTCCAACTCCCGGACGGCCTCTGGACCGAGGTCGTCGTAGGCCACCACCTTGGCCGAGATGATCCGCTGCGCTAGAAGGGCGCCGGCGCCGCCGGTGGCGCCGAGATAGACGGCCTTGTCACGCTTGAGGGCCTCCTTCACGGCGTCGTTGCGCGACCCCTTGCCGATCATCCCCTTGAGGCCGAGGGCCGTCAGCTTGGGTGAGTACGCATCCATACGCCCCGAGGTGGTAGGACCGGCCGAGCCGATGGCCTCCCCCGGTCTGGCCGGAGTCGGTCCGACGAAGTAGATGATCTGGCCCTGAAGGTCTACGGGTAGAGGCTCCCCCTTGTCGATGAGCTCCACCAGCCGCTTGTGAGCGGCGTCCCGCCCCGTGTAGATGGTCCCGGTGATGAGCAGGCGGTCGCCGACGCGCAACGTGGCGACCACCTCGTCGGTGAGCGGAGTGGTTATGGTGCGGTCCATCAGAGCACCACCTCCTTGTGCCGCGCCGAGTGGCACTGGATGTTCACCGCCACGGGCATACTGGCTATGTGTGCCGGGAGCTCCTCGACGAACACGTCGACGACGGTGACGGTGCCCCCCAAACCGGCCGGGCCTATCCCCAGCGCGTTGCAGCGCTCCTCGATCTCATCCTCGAGCTCCGCCAGCCGCGGTTCGGGATTGGTGGAGCCAACCTCCCTCAGGAGTGCGTGCTTGGCCATGTAGGCGGCTTTCTCGAAGGTGCCTCCGAGCCCCACTCCCAACACGATAGGCGGGCAAGGGTTGGGACCGGCCTTGCTGACCGTGTCCACGACAAAATCTATCGCCCCCTGCCGTCCTTGAGCGGGCTTCAGCATGCCGATGGCGCTCATGTTCTCAGCGCCGCCCCCTTTGGGAGCCAGGACGATGCGCACCTGCTCCCCGGGGACGATGCGCGTGTGCAGCATGGCCGGCGTGTTGTCGCCCGTGTTCCTGCGGGCCCCGATGGGGTCGGCTACGGCCGACTTGCGGAGATAGCCATCGGTGTAGCCCCTACGCACGCCTTCGTTGACCGCGTCTTCCAGGTCGCCACCGGTGAGGTGCACATCCTGCCCGATCTCCACGAAGATCACCGCGAGGCCCGTGTCTTGGCAGAGCGGCCGGTCGGTGTCCTTGGCCAGCCGGGCGTTCTCCAGGAGCTGGGCCAGGACGTCCCGCCCGGTCTCAGATTCCTCGCGCTCCAAGGCCTTCTCGAAGAAGGCGACCACGTCGCCCCCCAGGTGGTTGCACGCGTCCACGGCCAGCCTGGCCACTGCATCCGTGACCTGGGCAACGTCCAGTTCCCTCACGGTATCCCTCCTCAGCTCCCGCGCAAGCTTCCCCACGCGCTCTCCCCGCCACTCTACACTCTCGAGTCTGTCTCCGATAGCCCGCCTAGGCCGGTAGCAGGTGCCATCGGTGCGACGGTAGCGCCCTTTCTGATATATGTATACCAAAAATGCACGCGTTGCGTACAAGGCCGTCGGCCGGTGATGCGGCCGCCCAGTGGCGGCCCTCATCCGCCTCCGCTACACTAGGTGGCGCTGCACGGCTGTGGCACGGCCGGTACGGCGTCACAGACCGAGGGGAGAAACGGGAAGACCATGCGAATACTCTCAGGCATCCAGCCGTCGGGCCGGCCCCATCTGGGCAACTACTTCGGAGCCCTGCGTCAATACATCACCCTGCAATCGGGGAACGAGCCCTTCTACTTCATCGCGAGCTACCATGCCCTGACCGCGGTCCAGGAACCCGAGCTCCTACGCGAATACACTATCGGGGTGGCCCTGGACTTCCTAGCCCTGGGTCTGGATCCCGACCAGAGCGCTCTCTTCGCCCAGCAGGACGTCCCCGAGGTGACCGAGCTCACCTGGATCCTCTCCTGCGTGACCCCCATGGGGCTCTTGGAACGGGCGGTGAGCTACAAAGACAAGATCGCCCAGGGACTCACGCCCAACCACGGGCTGTTCGCGTATCCGGTGCTTCAGGCCGCCGACATCCTCATCTACCTGTCCGACCTCGTCCCGGTGGGCCAGGACCAGAAGCAGCATCTCGAGATGACCCGCGACATCGCCGGCAAGTTCAACCAGCAGTTCGGCGAGGTCTTCGTGATCCCCGAGCCCTATATCCTCGATTCGACCGCAGTAGTGCCCGGCACCGACGGTCGCAAGATGTCCAAGAGCTACGGCAACGAGATCGGCATCTTCGACGAGGGCAAGGAGCTCAAGCGGAAGATCATGTCCATCGTCACCGATTCCACTCCGGTGGAGGCGCCCAAGGACTTCTCGCAATCCACTCCCTTCTTGCTCCTCAGTCTCCTGGCCTCTCCTGACGAGACCGCCGAGTGGGAGGCACGCTACAAGGCCGGTGGGATGGGCTACGGCGACGTGAAGAAACGCCTGCTGGTGCTGGTCGACGAGTTCTTCACCCCCTACCGGGAGCGGCGCCGGGAGCTGGAGAAAGACACCGGTTATGTGACAGACGTCCTCAGGGAGGGCGGCCTCCGCGCCAGGACCGTGGCCCAGAAGGTCATGCACCAGGTGCGCGAAGCCACGGGTCTGCCCACGACCTACTAGGAGGCACTGATGCAGGAACCTGAGACGACTCAACCCGAATGTGAACAGCCCTGGGCGGGCGATCTGGGCGAGCTGGTGCAGTTCGCCGACCGTGGGATCGTCAGCAAGACGCTGGTCGATTGCCCCAAGGTGAAGATCATCCTCTTCGGCATGAAGACCGGGCAGACCATCTCCGGCCACTCCGCGGGGATGCCGGCCACCATCCATGTTCTGAGCGGCAAGGGGAGCATCCAGGTGGGAGAGACCGAATACGAGGGCAAGGCGGGCTCGATCTACTACCTGCCGGCCGGCCTGTATCACGCCCTCACGTCCACGGAGGACCTGGTATTCCTGCTCGACCTCTTCCGCTAGGCTCACGGCCGGCGGCGACCACGAGGCAACGACCCCCGTCATGGTGATGGATGTCGTGGACCTTACTATGCCGCTGTGCGACGGCATGCCCGGTTACCCGGGCGACCCTCCGGTCGCGATCGCCCGGGTCCACTCGCACGAGGCGGACGGCTACCAGGTCACGCAGGTGTGCCTGGGCTCGCACTCGGGCACCCACCTTGACGCCCCACGACACTTCTTCCGCCAAGGGGCGACTCTGGACCGATACCCCGCCGCCCGCCTCGTGAGGCCGGGGGTGGTGGTCGATTGCCGCGCCGTTGCCCGCCGAGAAGCCCCAGGAAGCGCGGGCGGGGCTCGACAGGTGGAGGCCACTCGAGGAATGACCGCCCCCGTCCCCCTGGACGCCCTCACCCTCATCGACGCCCCTCTTCTGGCTGAGCGCCTCACGCCGTACACCGTGCCCTCAGGCGGGTTCGTCCTTCTTTGGATGGAGGGCGCTCTGCTGGCCCCGGACGCGGCCCAGAGTCTGTTGGATGCCGGAGCGGCATTGGTAGGCACCGACGGCCCGAGCCTCGACGCCTCACCTTTCCCGGTGCACCGGCTGCTTCTTGGCCACGGGGTGCTGCTGGCCGAGAACCTCCGCGGGTTGGAACGCCTCGGCCCTGGACCCGTGACCTGCGCGTTCTTGCCCTTGGCGTTGCCGGACGCCGATGGGGCGCCGGTCAGGGCTGTGGCCTGGAGATGAGACAAGGCCACCGGTTCCGCCGCCGGCGCCCTTCAGACCCCGTCTCTCAGGAGGTGGAGCTGGTCTCTTCGACCGGTTCCAGCGGGGCCGGACTCACCGTGATCACCCCGCTGTACCATGCCGGCCGGTAGATCAGGATGGGCTGATAGCCGGTCTCGGCCTTGAAGGTGAGCAGAAGATCCAGCGAGGTGTTCTTGAGCAGGCTCCGGGGGAGTGGTCCCGACCTGGTGGGCTCGATGGCGACCACCGAGTCGCCGACCGCGCAGACGAAGTCCTTGGCGTTCACCCTCAGGGGGGAGACGTCGGTGTTCTCCACGGTGACGTAGGCCTGATAGAACGACTCGCCGGGGTCGGGGGCCGGAGGGGTCTGCTCGCTCAGTCGCTGCTCAGGGACCGCCGGTTGGAAGGTCGCCTGCAAAGCTCGGACCGTCACAATCGCGGCCCCGACCTTGATCTTGTCGCCCACCACCCCTTCGATGTCGCCCGTCTCGACCTCGCCCTTCTCAGTGGAGGACGTTGTGCCCCCCTCGACAGACGACCCCTCCTCTGAGTCACACCCGGCCATCCAACCGGAGAAGGCTGCGAGGGCCAGCGCCAAGATCGCGACGCCTGCGGATCGCCAGATGGGCCGCCTGGTCCTGAGTCTCGGCTCGTGCACGGCTGTCGGGGTCGATCGTCTCACGAGCCCATAATACGCGAAAGGACTTCGGGATTGACCATGTGGGGCGCCGCCTCTCCCCGGACGGCGGCCGACGCGTTCTCCACCGCCATGACGGCCATCCGGCCTCTGGTCTCTACCGTCGCGCTGCCCAGGTGAGGCAGCAGCACCACTTCGTCCAGTCCGGCAAGACCGGGGGCCAGGCGCGGCTCGTCTTCGTAGACGTCCAGACCGGCTCCTCCAATACGGCCCGCTTTGAGCGCGTCCACCAGGGCGGCCTCGTCGACCACCGGCCCTCTGGACGTGTTCACCAAGAAGGAGCCCGGTTTCATGAGCGCGAGTTCCCGCGACCCGATGAGATGACGGGTGCGGGAGTCCAGCGGCACATGGAGGCTCACGATGTCGGCTTCGCTCAGAAGCGTGTCAAGCCCGGGACAGTATTCCCAACGGGCGCCCGCCGGCACCTCATCCGCGGGCAGTGGGCCGTTCAGCCTCGTGTAAAGCACCCGCATGTCGAAGCCCATCGCGCGGCGGGCCACCGCCCGTCCGATGCGTCCCATACCCACGACGCCGAGGGTGGCGCCCGCCACGGCGCGCCCCAGCAGCAGGAATGGACCCCATTGCTCGAAGCACCCCTCGCGCACCAGACGATCTCCTTCCACCACCCGCCTCGCCGTCCCCAAGATGAGTGCCCACGCCAGATCGGCCGTGGCGTCGGTGAGCACTCCCGGGGTGTTGGTGACCAGGATGCCGCGCGCGGTAGCCGCGGCCACGTCTATGTTGTCGAACCCGACGGCCATGTTGGAGATCACCCGCAGCCCGCCTCCGGCTGCGTCCATCACAGGCCCGTCCACAGTCTCCGTGAGGAGACAGATCAGGGCGTCTGCGCCCGCTATCCCTTGCAGGAGGAGTTCACGGGCCAGAGGCCGGTCTTCCTCGCCGCCCGTGACCCTGAACACCTCATGAGCCAGCGAGTATCCCGGTTCGGGGATACGGCGTGTGAGGAAGAGACGGGGGCTGTCGCTTCTCGGGGCGTTCATGTTCGAACCAGTATATCCTTAGCTCATGCCCGGAACGCTCCGCGTAGGCACCTGCTCCTGGACCGACCCGACCATGGTGCGGGCCTGGTACCCTCCTGCCGTCCGCGCCGCGGCCGACCGCCTGCGCTACTACGCCGCCCACTTCGACACCGTCGAGGTCGATTCGAGCTTCTACGGGCTGCCGACCCCCGCGACCGCCCGATTGTGGGCGGAGCGCACTCCACCGGGCTTCGTCTTCCACGTCAAGGCCTTCGGCATGATGACCCGCCATGGAGTGCGGGCGGACAGGCTGCCGGCCTCGCTGCGGGCTGCTCACAACCTGGAGGTCGACGGCCGGGGCCGCGTCACGCATCCCTCCGAGGCCTTGCGTGGAGAGGTGTTCACGCTCTTCAGCGAGGCCTTGGAGCCGCTGAGGACCGCGGGCAAGCTGGGGATCGTCCTCCTGCAGTTCCCTCCCTACTTCGCCGCCAACCGGGCCAACCGGGAGTACATCTCCCGCAGCGTCGGCCTGCTGACCCCCGACAGGGTGGCGGTGGAGTTCAGACACGCGTCATGGATCGAGCCGGAGGAGGTGGGGACGACCCTTCACCTGCTCACGTCTCTGGGGGTGAGCTACGTCTGTGTGGACGCGCCCAGGATGGGTGGTCCTACCATCTTGCCACCACTGGCCGCCGCGACCTCGGATATCGCCTACGTCCGCTTCCACGGTCGCAACGCCGCCACCTGGAACGCCCGCACAAGGTCGGCGGCAGAGCGCTTCAAGTACCTCTACTCCAATGAGGAACTCATGGAATGGGTGGAGCCCGTACGTCAGCTTCAAGCGGAGACGACGGCCACCTACCTCATGTTCAACAACTGCTTCGCCGACTACGCGCCCCGCAACGCTCAGCAGATGCTCTCGCTGCTCGAGTTCTCGCTCGGATCCGAGCGGTGGCCGGCCGGACAGACCGCCGCCGCCACAGCCGCCGGGGCCGAGGCCAACGAAAAGGGCGGCGCCTCCGAAGAGGCGCCGCCCCGGTAGATACTGCAGTGCCGCTAGGTCAGATCTTAGGCAGGTTCTTCATCGATTCCTTGATCTTCTCTTCGGGATACGCGAAGTCTTCCAGCTTGCCATCCAGGTAGTTGTCATACGAAGCCATATCGAAATGACCATGCCCGCTCAGATTGAAGAGGATGGTCTTCTCGTCCCCAGATTGCCTGCAATCCTCGGCCAATTGCCTTACCACGGCGATGGCGTGGTTGCTTTCCGGAGCCGGGATGATGCCTTCGGACCGCGAGAAACTGATGCCGGCCTCGAAGACCTCGGTCTGCATGACCGAACGGGCCTCGAGCATACCGAGCTGATGCAGGTGCGAGACCATCGGCGCCATGCCGTGATAGCGAAGACCGCCCGCGTGGATACCCGGGGGCACGAAATCGTGGCCCAGCGTGTCCATCTTGAGCAGCGGCGTGAACTTGGCCGTATCACCGTAGTCGAAGGCGTAGATGCCCTTGGTCATGGTGGGACAGGCCGCCGGCTCCACACCGATGCAACGCGTCTTCTTGCCCTTCTTGATGTTCTCACCAACGAATGGGAACGCGATCCCGGCGAAGTTGGAGCCGCCACCCACGCATCCCACCACGAAGTCGGGGTACGCGTCGGCCATCTCCATCTGCGCCAGACATTCTTGGCCGATGATGGTCTGCTGCAGCGTTACGTGATTCAAGACCGAGCCGAGAGAGTAGTGCGTGTCGTCACGCTTCACGGCTACTTCCACGGCCTCGCTGATCGCCATGCCCAGGCTGCCGGGGCTGTCGGGGTCCTGTGCCAAGATGGCCCGTCCACACTCGGTGGTATCCGACGGGCTGGGGATGACCTCGGCGCCCCACACCCGGATCATGCTCCTCCGGTATGGTTTCTGGAAGTAGGAGACCTTGACCATGTAGACGAGGCATTCCATCCCCAGGAGTTGGCAGGCCAGGGAAAGCGCCGAGCCCCACTGGCCTGCGCCCGTCTCGGTGGTCAGCTTCTTGATGCCCTCTTCCCTGTTGTACCAGGCCTGGGCGACCGCGGTGTTCAACTTGTGTGACCCGGCCGGGCTGACGCCTTCATACTTGTAGTAGATCTTCGCGGGTGTTCCCAGGGCCTTTTCCCATCGAGCGGCTCGCATGAGAGGAGTGGGGCGCCACAGCCGATAGATCTCCCGGACCTCATCGGGGATCTCGATCGTGGGTTCCGTCGACATCTCCTGCATGATGAGGCCCATCGGGAACAGGGGCGCCAGATCGTCCGGACCGGCCGGCTGGTGTGTTCCCGGGTGGAGGGGCGGCGGCGGGGGCGTGGGAAGATCGGACGCGACGTTGTACCACGACGTCGGGATCCTATCCTCCGGTAGCAAGAACTTAATCGCCATGCCTTTCTGCCTTTCCATCCTTGTAGGGGCGGTGAGATGTGAAAACTATCACAATGCTGCAAAACATGCACCGTGGCACGCGGCGGGCCGGCGGCGGCCGGGATGCATCGTCGAGACGGAACGAGGGTATGCTACCTGCGAATCGTCATACGGCCCAGGAGGCGGCATGGTGACTGCTCCCCGCTTGACGCCGGACACCCTTGACTTCGTGCTGCTCTCATTCGAGGGCCCCGACCAGTACGCGATGGCCGGCGGGCTGGGCGTCCGGATGAAGGAACTCGCGCTCGAACTCGCCCGTCAGGGCTTCCGCACGCATCTCGTGTTCGTCGGCGACCCACATCTCCCCGCTCAGGAGTCACCGGCTGGCAATCTGACCCTCCATCGCTGGTCTCAGTGGCTGTCGGCCCACTATCCGGCGGGCGTCTATCACGGGGAAGAGGCCAAACTGGTCGACTGGAACGAGCAACTCCCCGGATTCGTGGCCTCCGATCTCGTCGCTCCGGCGGCGGCCGCCGGGCGGCTCACGGCCGTCCTCGCCGAAGAGTGGCACACGGCCTACTGCACCTGCCAGGTATCCGACCGCCTTTGGGCCGAGGGGCTCCGCGATAAGGCCATCATCCTGTGGAACGCCAACAACGTGATGGGATTCGACCGCATAGACTGGCGCCGGCTGGACTTCTGCTCCCAGATCACCACGGTCTCGCGCTACATGAAGCATGTCATGTGGGACCGTTCGGTGAACCCTCTTGTGATCCCTAACGGCATCCCCGGCGACCGCATACGAAGCGCCGACCGCCGGATGATCGACGAGCTGCGCGGCGCATTCCCCGGACGAGAACTGGTGTTCAAGATCGGTCGCTTCAGCCCTGACAAGCGCTGGCACATGGCCCTGAACGCGATCGCGGATGAGAGGCAGCGCGGCCGGAGCATCGCCACCGTGATCCGGGGAGGCGTGGAGCCCCACGGTCTGGAGGTCTTAGCCGAGGCCCGCGCCCGAGGGCTGTCGGTCGCCGATGTGCAGTTGCCCAAAGACCCTTCTGAGGCTCTCCAAGCGCTGAAGAACGCCCAGGCAGCCGACGTCTACAACATCACCAGCTTCATGAGCGACGAACTGATCTCGCTCCTCTATTCGGGGGCCGACGCGGTGCTCGCCAACTCGGGGCACGAGCCGTTCGGCTTGGTGGGGCTCGAGGTCATGGCCGCCGGCGGAGTGGCCTTCGTGGGCTCGACCGGGGAAGACTATGCCGTGCCCTACCTGAACGCGGTGGTGCTGGATACAGACGACCCGGCGGAGATCGGCATTGCACTGCAGTTCCTCCGCACACACCCTGAGGTAGTCGAGCGACTCCGGGCGGATGCTCAGGAGACAGCGCGCAGCTTCACTTGGGAGAACGTGATCGACGACACTCTTCTTGGCAAACTGGAGTATGTCGCCCGGCGACAACTGATAACGCCGCCGCATCAGAGCACTCCCTCTCCCGTCGACACCACGACGCCGCCCGAAAGCGAGGAGACGATCGAGTCGCCACACGAAGCCGCTGGAGGACCTGAGTCGGTCGCCTACGGCGGCAAGGCGACCAGCAGGCGCCTGACCGTCAAACCTCAGCTGCCGGTCGCGGACAGGCCGTGCGACGAGACCGCGCCGGTGGACGCCCCGGGCGACCCGGGCGGCAAAGTCGCCGGGCGCCGTCCCAAGAAGACTCACAAGCGCACCGACTGAGAGGCGCGGATGGCTGAGAACCTCGTCACCTACTGTGTCGTCCACCAGCCGCGCCGGATCCGGTTGCCCGCGCACGTCATCCCGGCTCAGACCAAACCGGGCGCCATGGCCCAGTATCTCTTCGACGACGACATGAATCGCCGGTACTTCCAGAAGGTCGCCAAGTGGTGCTACTACCCGGCGACCGAGATGTTCGCGGACATGCTGCGCGACGGGTTCAAGCTGGGCATCGGCTTCTCAGTGAGCTTCCTCTGGCAGTTGCGGCGATGGGACCGCGGGTTGGCGGAGCGTTTCCGCGAACTGGTGGCCCATCCCAACTGCGAGCTCGTGGGCGTGGAACCCTACCATAGCTTCGTGTTCGCCATCGACATCAAGCTGTTTCAGAGAGAGATGCTGCGCGGCAAGACCTATGCCGAGGAGTTCTTCGACAAAGAGATCCGCGTCACGGACACCACCGAGATGGTGATGAACAACGAGATCTTCTACGCCCTCGACCAGGCCGGGTACCTCGCGGGGATGCTGGACGGGCGGCCGTGGGTGATGGAGTGGCGGGAGCCGACCCATCTCTACGGGCACGGGCAGCGCGACCTTGCGCTGTTCTGCCGCCACCACGAGCTGTCCGACGACGTGGGCTACCGCTTCAGCAACAAGACCTGGGCCGGCTATCCGCTCCACGCCGACACGTACGCCTCGAACCTGCGCAAGGCCTGGGGCGATCTGGTGTTCATCGGCTGGGATTTCGAGACCTTCGGCGAGCACCACAACGTGGACACCGGGATATTCGAGTTCATGCGTGCGCTCCCCGTTCAGTTGAAGCGGCGGGGAGTGACGTCGCTTCTTCCCAGTGAGGCGGTCGAGCGGTGCGGCACGGCGCGCCTGCCCGACCTCCCCCTGCCGGAGTTCGGCACCACCTGGGCAGGCTCCGGGGGGATGGAGTTCTTCCTCGGTAACGCATCACAACAGGCCATCTTCAGGTTGATGCATTCGGTTCTCCACAAAGCCCGCCTGACCGGGAACCGCACGTTACTCGACCTGGCTCTCTGGCTGCTCCAGTCGGACAACCTCCACCTCATCCAATGGGCGGGGCGGTCGGGATCGGAGGCTGAGGTCTCTGCATACTTCACACCGAACGAGTGGTGGGACCTCGGGCCGGACAACATCCTCACCGAGCAGCAGCGTGTGTACACCAACTTCGTACGGGCGATGGATGCCTACGTCTGACCCCCTGAACGTAGCCTTCGTCTGGCACATGCACCAGCCCGACTACCGGGCGGCGCACACGGGCGCGTTCGAGATGCCCTGGGTGCGGCTGCACGCGATCAAGGACTACCTCGACATGGTGCAGATCCTCGCGGACTACCCCGATATCCATGCCACCTTCAATCTCGTCCCCTGCCTCGTCGAGCAGTTGGAGGATTACGTCGCTCCGGGCTTCCGTGATGTCTACTGGGAACACGCGCTCACGCCCGTCGAGGAGCTCACTCCGGCGGCCCGCCTGTTCGTGGTCGAGCGGATGTGCGAGCGGCCGGACCACCCGCGAGCGCGTTCACATCCCCGGTACCTGGAGCTGGCGGAGAAAAGGCTGGCGCACATCCATCTCGGATGGGAAGCCTGCTCCCGCGTCTTCACCGACGAAGAACTGCGCGACCTGCAGATGTGGTTCAACCTGGCGTGGTTCGACCCCGAGGCTCTGGCGCGAGAGCCGCTGTGCGGACTCGTGGACCGGGGCAGAGGCTTCACCGAGGCCGACAAGCAGGTCATCGCAGAGACACAGGCCGATCTCCTGGCCCGGACTCTCCCGGCCTACAGGGATGCGGCGCGACGAGGCCAGGTGGAGTTAACAACCTCACCCTACTACCATCCCATCCTGCCCCTGCTTGCGAACAGCGACGCCGCCCGGGTGTCCGCTCCTGACACGCTGCTGCCCACCAGGCGCTTCGCGCACCCGGAGGATGCCGCCGAACAGATCGAGACCGCCCTCGAGAAGCACGAGCGGGTGTTCGGCGAGCGGCCGAGCGGTATGTGGTGCTCGGAGCAGGCTGTTGGAGAGGACATCGTCGGGCTCCTTCTCGAGGCGGGTCTTTCCTGGACTGTCTCCGATGAGACGGTCCTCTCCCGATCCGTGTCGGGGGCGGCGCCCCGTAGAGGCGACTTTCGGAGCGGATCGACATCTGCACCACATCCGGTGGCCGCTCAGGCGTTCCCCTATGCTCCCTATAGGCTCGAGCGCGAGCAGGGAGAGATGGCAATCGTCTTCCGCGACCATACCCTGTCCGATCTCATCGGCTTCACCTACCGTTCGTGGGGATCGCGCGACGCGGCCGCCGACCTCCTCCGACGCCTTGCCGAGCTACGCACCTCGCTGTCCGGAGCGCCACCGGGGATCGCGGGTTCTGCGTCATCTACCCTCGTCACCATCGCCCTCGACGGTGAGAACGCCTGGGAGTACTACCCACGCGACGGCCACGACTTCCTCAGATACCTGTACGAGGGACTGAGCGCCGATGATTCGTTCCGCTGCGTCACCGTCTCGGAGCACCTGCGCGAGTCGCCCCCCGACAGGTCGCTCGACTGGCTCCACACCGGCTCCTGGATAGGGGGCGACCTCAGGACCTGGAGCGGCGACAAGGCTCACAACACGGCGTGGGACCTGCTGCATCAGGCTCGTGACCTGGCCGCGTCACGGCGGGACCCGGCCGACCCCCGATCGGCCGCCGCCTGGCGGCATGTCCTGGTCGCGGAAGGCAGCGATTGGTTCTGGTGGTTCGGAGATCACCATCACACCGAGCTCGACCATGTCTGGGACCGTGGGTTCCGTCTCCATCTGCAGGAGGTCTACCGGCGCCTGGGCGAGCCGGTCCCGGCCGGGCTCTTGTGGCCCGTATTGGAGCCTTCGGTGTCGGAGCTGCCGGCTCTGCCCCAGGGCGAGATCTCCCCTGTCATCGACGGGCTGATCGGCAGCCTGGCCGAGTGGGATGCGGCGGGCCGTCTGGTCGCCGAGCTACCCTCCACCATGCAACCGGCGGGCGCCGTTGACGTCGCTGAAGTGCGCTTCGGCTGGCGCTCTGGGGAGTTGTGCGTGCTTGTGGCCGCGTCCCACCTGGCGAGCCTGACCGGCTTGGACGTCGAGATCCGCGTCACTGACCAGAGCAAGACGGAGGACACGGTCGTCGGCCTGGCTCTGGCGGAGAGCGGGCGGGCGGAGGTAAGCTTCGTGCAGGGAGACAACCTCTCGGGGGAGGTCCAGGCCGCGCATGAGCAGGTGCTCGAGGCGGTGTTGCCATTGGCGGCCCCCGGCAACGCCGCCGCGGGCTACGCCAGACTTGCCGTCCGTATCGTTCGCGGAGGTGTGACGGAGCATGCGTTTCATTCGGCGGGTCTCGCCTCTATCGGATGGGGGGGACAATGAGCGAACTCGGCATCATCACCTTCATCAGTGACACGGGATGGGGCGGCGGCTATGTGGCCGTCTGCGAGGCCGTTGTCACCCGCATCAGGCCCGCGGTTAAGGTCCTCCACATATCCCACGAGGTCCCGGCCGGCGATATTGCCGCCGGGGCCCTGATCCTGGAGAGGATCGCGCCGCTCTATCCGCCGGCCGTGCATCTGGGCATCGTCGACCCCGGGGTCGAGACGAGCCGCCGGCCGCTGGCTCTGGAGACCGAGCGCGGCGACGTCCTCGTGGGCCCGGACAATGGTCTCCTCGTCGGCGCGGCGACAGCCCTCGGCGGCGTGCGGGCATCCTGGGTCGTCGACCCTGCGCGGGTGAGGGCGGAGGCGGGGCTCCCCGTGGACCAGATCTCGGCTACATTCCAGGGACGCGATGTCTACGCTCCGACGGCCGCGCTCCTGGCCACGGGGATCGGGCCTGCGTCTGTGGCCTCGTCTGTGGATCCGGCGGGCTTGGTGCGGCTGGCTCCGCCGCAGTGCGAGATCACCCCCGAGGGCGCCGTGGCGCAGGTGATCGAGGTGGACCGGTTCGGGAACGTTGGCCTTGCGCTTCGCTTCTCCGACCTGGCTCCCAAAGCGAACCGGTACTCGGTGGAGATCGTCGGAGAAGACCTGCCCGAATGGACGGCGCGGGTAGTCAACACGTACGGCGAACTACTACCGGGGGAACTCGGCGTCTTCTGTGATTCGTGGGGCCAGGTGGCGTTGGCTCTCAGGTCTGCCAGCGCCGCGGAGTTGCTGGCGGTGGGACGCGGCATGAAGGTGCACCTGGCCCCGATACGCGGATCGCTCCCGGCAGGGTAGCGCGAGTGGCCTCCAGACCGAGTTCGGGAACACCGCGCCGAGGGACTCCCAAGGGAGGCCCTCGCACGACCCGGCCGGCCACGGGGGGCTCCCGTTCGGCCCCGGGAGACTCTCGTCCGAGCCCGGCGGGGGCCCCGCCGGGCTCGACGCCCGACTCGCCCCGGACGATGCTCGCTCTGTACCGGCCCGACATTGCCCAGGCGCTCGCCGGCTTGGACGCTCCCGGTTACCGCTACGCCCAGGTCTACGAGCATCTCCTGCGCCGGTCCCCGCAGCCGTTCTCCTCTGCCACCGCCCTTCCCGCTGCGACTCGGGAGACACTGGACTCTCTGGGCGCGTCGACTCTCGAGACCGTGGAGTCGCGGGCGGCGCGCGATGGGACGGTGAAGTTCTTGCTGTCGGGGCGCGACGGGCTGTGCGTCGAGACCGTCCTCATGCCCTATCGTGACCGGGTCACGGCATGCATATCGAGCCAGGTGGGCTGTCCGGTGAGGTGTGCGTTCTGTGCGACCGGGTCCATGGGCTTCGCGCGCAACCTGTCCGCCGCCGAAATCGTGGACCAGGTGCGTGCAGCAGCGGGCCACGCGGCCTCGGAGAGCCACTCAGCCGCAGAGGGCCGCAGACTCTCCAACGTCGTCTTCATGGGCATGGGGGAGCCTCTGCTGAACCTGCAGGCTGTGCTCGACTCCATCAGCGTCCTCACCGACCCCAGAGGGCTCGGTCTGGGCCATCGATCGCTCTCTGTGTCCACGGTGGGTATCCCAGCCGGCATATTGAAGCTCGCGAGGACCGAGCCCCAGGTGAACCTGGCGCTCTCGCTCCACGCCACGGACGATCGGATTCGCTCGATCCTCATACCCAAGGACCATCGACACCCGATCGCGGAGGTCCTCGAGGCGGCCTGGGAGCACTTCTCCATCACCCACCGCAAGCTACTGGTGGAATACGTCCTCCTTCGCGGCATCAACGACTCCGCAGACGACGCCCGTCGGCTCGCGGGCTTCCTTAGGGGCCATGTGGTGACGGTCAACCTGCTGACGTGGAACCCTGTTCCCGGCCGGTCGAGCCGTGCAGCCTCGGTCAGTGCCGACGGGAAACCCGGCCGCACAGGGGTGCGGGACGGGACATCGCCGCGCCCGGCCTTCGAGGCCCCGTCCCGGCAGGAGGTCTCATCGTTCCGGGAGATCCTGCTCAGTATGGGCGTCGAGGCCGTGGTCAGGCACAGCAAGGGCAGCGGGATACAAGCCGCGTGCGGTCAATTGGCGGGCCGTTATCGCTCGGGCTGAGCAGCCCAGTTGGCACGCCTACCGGTCCGGCCGGCCGTCGTTCGTACGGAACCGCGGAGGCGATTGTGGATTGGACGGATGGTCTTACCTTCTGAGCGCCTGCGACTAGGCCCGTGGCGCGTTTCCCGGCTGAGCGTCGGAGCCACGCTGACTCGGTGTCAGATCGCCGGACAGCGCGCCGAGTGAACCGGCCGACGCCACGAGAGCCAGCATCACGTCCGTTGCAAAGGGGGCCAGAACAACCGTCAGCTTGTCGAACTCGATCCTCATGGTGTCGAGAAACCCAGCCTGGACCTGCAGGCCAAACCGCTGGACGGACGCCACCGTGTCGATCGCCAAAGCTGCGATGCTCGCGGTGTCTACTCCCTCGTGCGCGACACTGCTGATCATCAGTCCCTGGTCTGAGACAAGAATCGCTGCCTTCATACCCGGGATCGTGAGATAGTCCGCGAGCGCTTCGCGCAGCGGATCGCCCTGCGCGGAATCCTTGGGTCCGTCCACTCAAGTCTCCTCTTTGATCCCAACTTGGCCGAGCTGGATCCGCAGAACGCCGGCCGCCCGCTCCGCCTGGGCCCGTTCTCGATAACGGATCCTCAGTCCTTCTGGGCGGGCGGCGATCTCCGACACGAATATGCTGCTACGCTCCAACCTTGGGTCGTCCGTCGGTTCGACGCCGTCCACAGGCCACGACACCATGGAGTCACCCGAAAGGAAGAGGTCGTTGCTCTCAGCTCTGGTCAGCGTGGCCTCAAGAACGACAACCCAGGCGTCCGACCCCGCCTCGTGTTCGATGACAACCGTGTAGCCCATGGCTCCATCATATAGCACCAGACGGGCGGCGGCGTAGTCCGCCTTGCCGTTTAGGGGGCCGAGCGCTCGTCCACGAACGGCTGAGAGCGTGGGGCGGCTCTGAGAGCGTGGGGCGTCCGTATAGCCGTTAACGGTCGAGGGCGTAGGTCACCGTCACCGTGGCCGTGACGTCCAAGGCGGCGGGGCTTATCGGAGCAGGCGCGACCTTCGCGGCGCCAGCGCCGAGGTCGTACGCCTCGTAGTAGACCTGCGCGGCGGGCGTCTGAACAGAACCCTCGTTCATCATGATCACGTCGCCGACCTTGACTCCCTGGGCCGCCGCCAATGCCTCGGCCTTACTCCGCGCGTCAGCGACAGCCTGCGTCAACGCCTCGGACACGGCTGCGCTGTCGTCACGGAGTCTCCAGACCGGGCCCGAGAAGTTGTTCACTCCTGCCTCGACCGCCGCCGCCAGCACCTTACCGATCACCGCCGCGTCCTTCAGGGTCACCGTGACTGTGTTCTGTGCCCTGTATCCGATGAGTTTCTCCTCGCCTGTTTGCGGGTTGTACTGGCGGTTCGGGTATACGCTGACGTTCGCCGTCTCTGTTGCCGCGCTTTCGATTCCTTCCGTCTTGAGGCGCTCCATCACCTCGGTCACAGACGCCGAGTTGGCGTTCATCGCGGCCGCCGGGTCGACGCCGTCGCTCTCCACCGTCAGACTTACCACCGCTTCATCCGGGGCACTGGTGACGGTCGCCTTGCCGAGGACGGTGATGGTGTTCGGAGCAGCCACGGCGCTGGAGACGAAGGTCGCAGGTGTCTTGCTTTCTGAGGAACCATCACACCCAGACACGAACATGACCACTGAGAGACCTCCTAGGATCGCAATAATGCCCACCAACCGATGCTTCCCGCCCCAGAACGACTCTCTGTGCAAGCGCATCCCCATCCCCTTTCGCCCGGTCGTGTGTCCCTCTGGGACGGCCCATACCCTAGGTACGTTCCGTCGAGGGCCGGACCGTGCCCCGGGAAGATCAGCGTTGGGACCGCAGCTTCAGCGCGAGCCCCTCCAGCTCTGCCTCGTCCTTGAAGGGCACCTCGATCACTCCGCCGTTGCCCTTGCTCTTCACCCGCGGCGTCACTCCGAGAATGCCGAAGATCGCGTCCCTCACTTCGTCGACGGTGTCCTGATCCAAGGCGAGGCGCACCCGTTGCGTAGCCCTCCGCGGGCCCTCGGCCACACGGCGTACCTCTTCCTCGACCTGGCGGACGGACAGCCCCTTCTGCACGATGCGGCGAGCGAGCTGAAGCTGCTTGCCGCGCTCCGCGACACCCAGCAAAGCGCGACCGTGGCCCTCGGAGAGAGCCCCAGAGGTTAGAAGGTCCTGCACTGCCGAGGGCAGGTCGAGCAGACGGATCTTGTTCGCGATCGCCGAGCGGCTCTTGCCTACGCGAGCGGCCAGGCTCTCCTGGGTGACCCCCAAGTCCTCGAGCAGCACCTTCAGAGCGAATGCCTCATCGACCGGATTGAGCTGTTGACGAACGACGTTCTCCACGAGCGCCAGCTCGAGGCTTTCGACATCAGAGGCTGATCGGACGATGGCCGGTATGGCCGTGAAGCCGGCCTTCTGCGCCGCTCTCCACCGACGTTCACCGGCGATGAGCTCATAGCCATCGTTCACCTGCCTGACGATCACCGGTTGGACTACACCGACGGCCGAGATCGACGTAGCCAGTTCGTCGAGGGTGGCCACATCGAATGCACGGCGCGGCTGCCTTGGGTTCCGGCGTATCGCGTTGACCGGCAGGTCTATCACGGTGGCTGGTGCGGCCACCCCCCCGGGCGTCATGTCACCAAGCTCGGGGTTCTCGGCGGAGCCGCTGCTCTCGCCAAGGAGAGCAGCCAGCCCCCGGCCTAATCCAGGCTTCTTAGCCATGTTCGGCGACCTCCATCGCAAGATCGAAATATGCGTCTGATCCGGCGCAGCGCGCGTCGAGCATCGAGACCGGCAGGCCATGGCTGGGCGCCTCGGCCAGGCGGACGTTGCGCGGCACCACGGTCTTGAAACTCAAGGTCGGGAAATGCCTCCGAATCTCCTCCTCCACCTGGCGCGCTAGGGTGGTCCGCGGGTCCATCATGGTGAGCACGAGTCCGGCAATGCGAAGAGACGGGTTCAGCCGTTCCTTCACCGCCGCGATGGTCGACATCAGCTGCGCCAGACCCTCCAGGGCGTAGTACTCCGCCTGGACCGGTACGATCACTCGGTCGGCTGCCACCAGGGCGTTCACCGTCAGCAGACCCAGAGAAGGCGGGCAATCGATGAACACGAAGGAGTACTTGGAGAGCACATGCTCCGCGTTCGCGAGGCCTCGTTTGAGCCTTAGTTCCCGTTCATCCAGTTCGGGAAGAAGGACGCTCGCACCGGCCATGTCGGGAGACGAGGGAACAAGGTCCAGGCCCGGCACCGCACAGGTTCTGATGACTTCATCGATATCCTGCTCGCCCAACAGCACTTCGAGGACGCCCGACTCTTCCTCCGAAAGCCGCACACCTAGTCCGTGCGTCGCGTTCGCCTGCGCATCCATGTCGATGATCAGCACGCGCTCCCCCGACTGCGCGAGACTGGCCGCCAAGTTGATCGCGGTCGTGGTCTTGCCCACTCCGCCTTTTTGGTTGGCGATGGCGTAGATCAGCGTAGTTCCTTTCTGCTGGTCAGTTTCTCGCGTGAGAAGCGCATCCCATTCCTCAGACTCGATCGTCGCCCTACGCTAGTCATGCCTGCACACCCTCTTGGGTCACCCAAGCGGACGCTTCGCAGGTAGCCCCGGACGTCGCGGGTACCTCTCGGGCGTAGCTCGGATCTTCGTCGCTACATACGCCCACCGGTCGCGAGCCTCCGCGAAAGGATCCAGACGCACCGCGTCAAGCCCGTCGGCACCCAGTATACCGAGGGCCTTCTGGGCCTGGATACACTCTTGGTCTGATATCACACCTTTCATGGCCACCATCACTCCTCCGAGGCGGAGCAGCGGCAGAGAGTACTCAGCCACTACGGGAAGAGCAGCCACTGCGCGCGATACAGCTGCGTCGTGGGCCTCTCGGCCCGACGCCCGTCCGTAGTCCTCCGCCCGCTGGCAGCACACGGTCACGTTGGCCAGATCGAGGGCCGAGGCGGTCTTCTCGATGTAGGCGCACTTCTTCCTTTGTGACTCCAGGGCCGTGATGTGAGTATCCGCGAGTGCCAGCGCTAGGACCAGCCCCGGCAGTCCGCCCCCCGAGCCTATGTCGGCGATACTCCGCGCCGCCAGAACCGGCTCCAGCCTCAGCAGGGACAACGCGTCAAGGAAATGGAAGCGTTCTATCTCCTCGGGGTCGGTCACCCCAGTGACGTTGAATCCAGCGGAGCAGATGAGATCACCGAGAACGGCCAGCTTGGACTGCGCCTGGGCATCCAACCCCAGAGCCGTGTACGTGGCTGTCTGCGCTAGGTGCACTGAGTTTGCCGGAGGCCTTGCTCGCCGGAACTGGACGCCGGTGCTGCCCGGGCTGCAAGCGACCGGTGCAGGTGGATGAGAAGTACCGAGATATCAGCCGGAGATACCCCCGGTATCCGTGAGGCCTGGCCCAGAGTGTCCGGTCTGATGCGAGCGAGTTTGTCCTTGGCTTCAAACGTGAGTCCCTCGACAGACCGGTAGTCGAATTCCGCAGGTATCATCAAGGTCTCCGTTGCTCCGTGTCTCCGTATCTCGGCCGTCTGGCGCCGGATGTACCCGTCGTAGCGCGCCTGTATCTCGAGTTGCTCGACCACCTCCGGAGGAGCGGAGGCTAGGCAGTCCCTGTCCACACCAGACACCAGCTCAATGAGGTCCACGAATGAGATCTGCGGCCTGCGGAGGACCTTTGCCGCAGGCTGCGACTCCTCCAAGGGGGACGTGCCCAGCGCCTCAAGGACCCCGGCGTTCACCTGCCCCGAGCGCACCATAATGGAATCAAGCAACTCCGTGTACTCGGCGACCTTCCGCTGCTTCTCCTCGACGGCCGCCAGTTGCTCGTCGCTGATCAACCCCAGAGCGTGACCGAGGTGTGAGAGCCTTTCCGCCGCATTGTCGTGCCGAAGCAGTAGCCTGTACTCAGCCCGCGAGGTGAACATACGGTACGGCTCGTCCACCCCTTTTGTCACGAGATCATCGATCAACACCCCGATGTAGGCCTGGTCCCTGCGAAGAACGAAGGGCGGTTCGTTTCGAGCGTGGAGTGCGGCGTTGATGCCGGCCATGAGACCTTGAGCCGCGGCTTCCTCATAACCCGACGTGCCGTTGATCTGGCCGGCGGAGAAGAGCCCGTTCACCGCCTTCGATTGCAGTCCGAGTGTGAGTTGCTGGGGGGGCAGGTAGTCGTACTCGACCGCATACCCGGGCCGAACCAAGCGTGCTCTCTCCAGGCCGGGAGTCGCGTGGATGATCATCTCCTGAACAAAGACGGGCAGGCTGGTCGTAAGCCCCTGAAGGTACATCTCCCGGGTGGTCACCCCCTCCGGTTCCACGAACACGGGATGCCGCTGCTTGTCGGGGAAGTTGATGAGCTTCCGATCGATCGAGGGGCAGTAGCGAGGCCCCTTCCCGCTGACCGACCCGCTCTTCAGGGGGCTGAGATGAAGATGGTTGGAGACGACCTCGTGAGTGGCCGGCGTCGTGTGAGTGAGGTAGCAGGGGAGTTGCCGTCGCGTTGGTGGAATCTGCCAGTGAGAGAAGGACCAGGGTGCGGTGTCTCCTTCCTGAAGAAGCATACGGCTAGGGTCGATGGTGGCCCCGTCGATGCGCGGCGGCGTCGCTGACTGAAAACGCTCCAGCTCCAGCCCGGCCGCCAGCAGGCTGGTGGAGAGGCGTTGGGCCGGCAGTTCCCCGACTCTTCCCGCCGCGTAGCTCCGATCTCCGATGACGACCTTGGCTCTGAGAAAAGTCCCGGTAGCCAGCACCAGAGACCGGCAGCGCAGATGTCGGCCATCAGCCAATGTCACCCCATTGACTGTTTCACGTGAAACATCAAGCGCTACAGCCTCTCCCTGCACCAGTTCCAGGCCGGGTGTCCGGCTCAGCGCGACCTTCATCCAGTCCTCGTACAGCCGTTTGTCAGCCTGCGCACGCAGTGCCTGGACCGCCGGCCCCTTGGATGTGTTCAGCATCTTGATCTGGACATAGGACCGATCGGCATTCCGTCCTTGCTCGCCTCCCAGTGCATCCACTTCCCGCGTCAGCTGGCCCTTCCCCACGCCTCCGATAGCCGGGTTGCACGGCATCAGGGCGATGTTGTCCAGATGCAGCGCGACCATAGCTGTTCGGCACCCTATCCTCGCGGACGCCAGCGCCGCCTCGCAGCCCGCGTGCCCGCCGCCGATCACGACGACGTCATAGTTCCATTCCTGATGAGCCCTCATTCCCACTCGTGGGCTCCTTCCGGCCACGCTCGCACGTCTCGGGCAGCCCGAACGCCGGACCGCAGACTCTCCAGATAGTCGCCGGCCCCGGCCGCCCGCCCCACGATCCACACGGGAGGTGCCGGTGCAGTCGGCAGAATCAGCCGCCCATGTGTTGACACATTGGTGATCCTCTTCCCGATCACGCAGTGGCCAAGGCGGCTGGCGATCATGCCTTCGCCCCGCCCGCATTCGTGGTTAGAAAGCATCTCCGCTGCGGTATGAGCCCGTGCTGCCAGAGGATCCACGTACAGTTCGCCTGTGGCCACACCGTCCGGGGAAATCACGGGAGTCGGCTTCCGCTCTCCCGGACCCGGGCGCTCTCCCGGACCCGGGCGCTCTCCCGGACCCGGCAAGCCCTGTCCCGCACCCGGCAAGCCCTGTCCCGGACCCAGCACCACCATCCGCTCCGCCCACAGTCCATCCACCCAATGTGGTGCCGTTGGATACCCGGCGGGCCACTCGACACTCGCCACACCGTCTGGGAACGCCGTCGCCCCGAGCACCTCCCGAAGGGGAAGCACTCGGGCAGACGAGACGCTGTCTAGAGGAAGGAGGACCCCGTCTCCATCCCATCCAGCGCCCCGTCTGCCGGCGGAAGTCGGGCACCTCCCACCCAGGCGCGGACCGACCTCCAGACGTACCTCCTCGAGGCCGGCCCCCATGCGCTCCAAGGCCCTCCGGAGCCCGTCCGCCCCCGTCTCACCGTATCGCCCCCCAGGCAACACGTCTTCTCCCGCGTGCACCGTGCCGCCGAGGCCTAGGCCTACCGCGACCACGACTGCGTCAGCCGCCATGACCTCACCAAAGGCGGTCTCCACCAGCACTCTCGCGCCGTCCACACTGGGCCGGCCCCCGCTCCCGCCACCGCTTTCGGCAATCCGCAGATCCGTCACCAGACCCTGACGGAACTCCAGCAGAGGGATCTGCTCCATGGCCCGTTTCGTCTCGATGCTGACCATGCGTCGGTCCACGGCAAAGACACCCGACTCGCAGTCCGGGGTCACGGCCGCGGCGAGCCATATTCCACGGAGAGGCGAGGGGATCGTCGCCAAGGCCTCCGCGATCGCGGCCCGGTCGCCACCCGCGATGACATTCGGACCGTACCCCGGCAGACCGATGGAATCCAGGGCGCTGCTCACAACGGTCACCTTCATGCCTAGGCCTGCCAGCGACACAGCGCAAGCGCAGCCCGACACCCCTCCTCCCACCACTACAACCTCGAGACGCGAGCCGGCGCCGCTGAGGGACTCTGACCAGCCCGGAGAGTCCTGAGCCGACTCTGAAGGCCACCCCAGGGGCGAACCTGCAGCCGACCCTGTAGGCCAGTCTGGATGTACTCCTGACAAGGCCAAGCCCATCCCCTACTTGCCCAGGCAGAACCGGCTGAAGATCTCGTCTAGCAGGTCCGGCGTCAGGTCTTCACCCGTCAAGCGGCCCAGCGCAGAGACCGCCGCCCGTATGTCTTCGCAGACCAGCTCCTCACCTGCTCCTTGGGATGCGCCGTCCAGCGCCGCGCCGGCACTCTCATAGGCCTCTCCCACTAGGACCCGATGTCGCTCGCTGGCCAGTACAGGCTCCTCCAGATGGAGATCCTCCCCTCCGGTGATCACCTGCTGTATCAGCAAGCGCAGCTCCTCGAGACCCGCCCCCGTCAGGGCAGACACCGCGCACATGCGCCGGTCCAGCAGGCTCGTGCCACCACCGGACGCCCGGGCCGCGATTTCTGCCGCGAGCGACTCTCGGCTTCCCTCCACGAGGTCGCACTTGTTTCCCACCACGATCGAGCGCGCCGTGTCGAGGTCACCCAGCAGGCTACACTCGGCCTCGTCCGGAGCTGCCGACAGGTCGATCACTGCCAGCACTAGGTCCGCCTGCTCCATCGCTTTGACGGAGCGCGCTACTCCGAGTCGCTCCACATGGTCTCCGCCGCTTCGGATGCCGGCGGTATCGACCAGATGAATCGGGACACCCCCGATCTCCAGGAGTTCCTCGACCGTATCCCGGGTCGTGCCCGGGATGTCGGAGACGATAGCCCGCTCCCTCATCAGCAGCGCATTGAGGAGCGAGCTCTTGCCCACGTTCGGCTTTCCCACGATCGCCGTCCGCACTCCCTGCTCCAATGCCCTGCCCAGAAAGGCCGTTCGTAGAAGCTTGAGCAGCTCAATCTGTACCTCACCTAGACCCTTAGCCAGGGAGGCCCGATCCAGTTCCTCCACGTCCTCGTCTGAGAAATCCACCGTCGCCTCTATTTGCGCAAGAAGCCCGAGGAGATCCCGTCTCGCCTTCCGCAGCCGGTCGGACAGACCGCCCTCCAGTTGTCGAACCGAGGCGCGCAGTGCTCCCGAGCTCTTTGCCGCTACGATGGCCGCGACACTCTCGGCCTGTGTCAGATCGAGCCGTCCGTTCAAGAAGGCCCGCCGTGTGAACTCCCCAGGCTCCGCCAGCCGGGCCCCTGATCTCACCATGAGCCGGAGGACTGCCCGCTGCGCTGCGACTCCGCCGTGGCAGTGGACTTCGACCACATCCTCCCGGGTGTACGAGCGAGGCCTCCGCATGACCGCCAGAAGGACCTCGTCTACCGGTTCACGGCTCTCGGGGTCGAACACATGACCGTAGAGCAAGGAGTAGGTCTCATCAGGCTTGATGGAGGCGCCACGCGCCGCCCGGAAAACCGACTCGGCGACGACGATAGCATCTGGTCCGCTGAGCCTCACGATGCCGATCGCCCCCGCACCCATCGCCGTGGAGATGGCTACGATCGTATCCTCGCCCCAGGAGCGATCGCGATCGACATGGGTCTCTGGTTCGTGGTTCATCTTCAGCTCTTCGCCTCGTGACGTCTGTCGAGGCCTGTGGCCGACACCGGCCGGCCGCCCCGGGCGGCTACCGCGCAGCGGCTACCGCACCGGCGAGATGACCACCGAGCGATTGGGCTCGCGACCCTCACTCGCGGTCACGACGTCCTTGCGCCCCCTCAACGCCAGATGGACTATCTTCCTCTCGGCAGGCGTCATCGGAGCCAGCTGGACCGGTCGGCCCCGCCGCGCCACCTCATCTGCCTTACGTGCGGCCACCCTCTCGATCTGGCGTCTGCGGCGGTCCTTGTAGCCCTCAGCATCCAACTCGACATGCTTGCGCGGGTGCGCCCCGGGAAAGACCGCTATGCCGGCCAGATACTCGACGGCGTCGATAGTCTGACCTCTCCTCCCGATCAGTATCCCAAGGTCGTCCCCGGTGATCTCCGCGTGCAGCTCCTCGGGGTCCTCAGTGATCCGGATACGGGCGGCCAGCCCCATCTCCACCAGCACCCTCTTCAGGAAGGCCCGCAGTCTCGCGGCTTCCGGCCCCTCGTCCAAGTCCTCGTCGTCGTAGTCCTCGGCGTAGCCGGGGCGCTCGTCTTCCTCGAACTCGTCATCTTCGTCGTAGGCGTCATCTTCGACACCGTGGCCCAACAACTCTTCCGGCTGCGAATCGTCCTCGGGCCCGTAGAAATCGAACTCTTCGCCCACGAGAGCCACCTCGACCACGGCATCCACAGCGCCCACGCCCATGAACCCCTCTTCGGGCGGGATGACTATCGTGACTTCATACTGGTCGTCGGCAAGCTCGCCGGGGGCGAAATCAAGCTCAGCCAGAGCCCTTTGGACGGCCAGTTCCACGGTCCGGCCGCTTGCCTTTGCCACCTGTTGTCTTCCTCTGTTGTCCCGTCTTTTGGCCACTGGTCTTGCCTCCACTCTTTCCACCCGCTCCACCCTTGGCTCCTCCGGTCGAAGGCGCTTTTCCGGTCGAGGCCGCTGGGGGCTTGCCGCCGCTCTTCACGGTGGGGGGCTTCCCGGAGGTCGCCGGCGCCTTGCCGCCAGCCTTCTTGGCTGGAGGCTTGCCGGAGGTCGCCGGTCGGGCCTTGCCCGTTTGAGTCGCTCGGCTCTTCCCAATCGGCCGCTCCGGTTGCTTCTTCTCCTTCTCGGGAGCGACCCCCACGGGGACGGGCACCGGTATGATCTTCTCTGCGGCGAACTGCTGAGCGATGGTCCACAGGTTGGAGGTGAACCAGTAGATAACCAACCCCGCGGGCCATTTGTAGATCCACATGAAGATGCCGACGACGACCGGCATGATATAGGCGATGATCTTCTGCTGGCCACCGGCCTTGCGCGCCATCTGCCATGAGGCCAGGAACTGGCTCGCGATATAGAAGAGCATGAGGATGACGCTGAACTTCGTGATGTCCTGGATCCACAGCCATCCGACCTGGGGTTCGGCGAAGACGCCTGCCCACCGGCCCCATTCAGCAGGGTCGATGTCCGGCCGTCCCGCCGTACGCAGCATATAGAAGAGGCCCAAGAAGACCGGGAGCTGGAGCAGCAGCGGGAGACACGAACTGAAGGGACTCACGTTGTTTTGCGAATAGAACTCCATCATCTTCTGATTGAGCAACTGACGATCGTCCCTGTACTTCTCCTGGAGGGCCTTGATCTGTGGCTGGAGGGCCTGCATGGCCCGCATGCTCTTGATCTGTCGCCACATCAGGGGGAGGAGGACGATGCGCACAACCACCGTCAGGAGAACGATGGCCCACGACCAACTGACGTGCAGAGTCTTGTGGAAGAACTCCAGGACCGCGAAGAATAAGGCCTGCAACGGCTTCGATATCTTGTCGAACGTTCCCGGGTGCTGCTGCTCCGCGACAGTGGTCGTGGTGGTCTCTCCCACCGCCGTGGTCTCACTCGCCGTGGTGCTGTCGCTCCCGGAGGTCGCGGCGGTCGTTGTGGTGGTCTCCATCAAAGCGCACGATGTCGCGCTCAGCGGCAGTAGCAGCATCAGGGCGGCGAGCACAACAAGGAGGACCGGAAGACTCGTCCGCGCTCTCGAAGAAGCCCGGGCTGAAGCCGCGATGCGCGGGCCCGAATCCACGTTGCGCCCTGCGCTCCGCCCCCCTTCCCTCTTGCGGAACAGCGTCTGCCGCTCGACCGGATCGTACCCGCCGTAACTCAGTGGGTTGCACCGCAACAGTCTCCACCCGGCGAGAACGGTCCCTCGCAACAGTCCGTACTGTGTGAGAGCGTCGATCGCATACTGAGAGCAGGACGGATAGTACTTGCAGCGTCCGGGGATCAGCGGCGAGAGGAGAGTCTGATACGCGCGGATGAGCAGTACCAGCAGGACCTTGAAGGGATTCCACCAACCCGGGAGTGACTCGATAGGTCCCTTCTTCACGAGGACGGCCGCCGGTCTTCCTTCGGAGAGACGAGCGAGGCCTTACGGAAGACCTCCGCCATCTTCTCCTTCACAGCCACGAGGCCGCCCGTTTCGAGAAGTTCCACGAGCGGCGCACGGGCGATAAGAACAAGGTCCATGTTCCCCCTCAGAAACTCGCCGTGCGCGTGAAAGGCCTCCCGCAAAATGCGTTTGATCCTGTTCCGCTCAACGGCCGTGCCGAGCCGCTTGGATACAGAGAACCCGACCCGCGGGCCACCCAAGGCGTCGGCGATCCCGGGCTCCGAGCGCTCGAAATAGTACAGGACCAAGTACCTGTTAGCAACAGACCGGCCCGAGCGATAGACGCGGGTGAAGTCCTCAGATCGAGACAGCCGGCCCCGGGACCGAATCACCCTGGGCTACGCCGACAGACG
This sequence comes from uncultured Gaiellales bacterium, assembly GCA_964592075.1. Classification (GTDB taxonomy): domain Bacteria; phylum Actinomycetota; class Thermoleophilia; order RBG-16-64-13; family RBG-16-64-13; genus RBG-16-64-13. Next base: position 30,145 of record CAZQDY010000008.1, on the reverse strand, counting down.
CTTGCGGCCCTTGTCGCGCCTCCGCTTGAGCACAGCCCTGCCGGCACGCGTCTTCATGCGCGCCCGGAAGCCATGGGTCTTCTTGCGCTTACGCTTGTTCGGCTGATACGTCCTCTTCACGTTTCCTCGCTTGTCGCTCTAGCAGCGCAGACACCGGGTAGAACCGGGGCTCGCCGCGAAACCCTCTCTGGCCTTCAGTCGGCTCCGGCGCACACGCCGACGATCCGTCACCCCAGAAGGTGGCGAAGTATACAAGTCTGCTCTCTTGCCGTCAATGAGACCCTACGTGGGGTGCCTGGGCGACCGCGCCTCCGCCGTACGCTCGCCGCTGCGCCCGGTGCTCCTCCTACCGCTCCCCGGGGCTCCCGCTGCGAGCGTACACAGGCTCCTGTGGATACTGTGGACAGAGCCCACTGCTCTACCGAGTGCCGCGCTTACCGCGGCTGCTTCCTGTGGAACCTCCGTCCGGAGTGGACGCCCTCAGCGCACGCCTCGCCGCTGTCTACCCATGATGGCTCCCCTGACCACCGGTCGGCCCGTTAGTCCCGCCGCCCCGATCACGCGCCGCCAAGCACGACAGCCCGAGCCGCTTGTTCCCCGCCGCTCATGGTCGCGCTCCTGCACCCGCTCCGCACGCGCTTCCTGCCCGTCCCCCGCCCGCATCCACGCCGGGGCGCCATCTCATCCGCGTATGCCGCCCCCTAGTCGCTTGGCCCCCATCCCATGTGGCCATCATGCCTTCTCCACGCCATGGACAGGCCCCGCCGCCACCAGCTCGCCGCTCCAGCAGAAACCTGATTTCCCCATTTTCAACAGAAAAGGTGGTCTATGCGGGCTTCGGCTTCCAACCTTCTACACGTTTTCCACACCTGTGGACTGCTCTGTGGATAAACATAATCTTTCTCCTGCAAAAGGACGCTCTCTATCTCCTGACAGCGCCCGCTGCAATAAGCCCATCGTGGCCAAAGCGTTGCACTTTGCGGACTTCCTCTGCGGTCCAACCTGTGGAAAAACCGGGTGTCCGTGGTTACAATGACGGCGAGCTTTCGGCACGCCCGATCAACCCCGTCACGTGCGAGGCCGGCGCCTGAGCAATGACCGCTGAGAAGCTACCTCATCGACCGCCGCCTGGGTCGGCCGCCGCCCCGGTCGGCGCCGTTGCCGCACCCTCGGCTCCGACGGCTCCGTCGCAGTCATCGGACGGCGACTGCCCTCGCATAGCAGTCTATACTGCGGCGCAGTCGCCTCCGCTGGTGATCCCCGTGGACGGTCTTCCCCCCCTTGACGAACACCTCCCGGCACTCATCGAGACCCTCGCCACTCGGGCCTACGACCTTGCCCGCGAGCAAGGCGGCCAACTGCCCCTGGAGGTCTTCAGGGAGCTGGTTGCCAACCTCGTGCACGCGGCCTTCCGCGGTGTGGTCATCACCATCCTCGACCACGGGAACACCGTCCGCTTCAGCGACCGAGGACCCGGCATCCCCGACAAGGATGCGGCTCTTCGACCAGGCTTCACATCGGCCGATTCCCGGTCGAAACGCTTCATCCGCGGGGTGGGGTCCGGACTCCCGTTGGTCCGTCAGACCTTGGCCAATCTGGACGGGGAGTTGGAGATCGACGACAACCTGGGCCGCGGCACGGTGGTCACGGTCCGCCTCCACGGTCGGCCGAACATTCCGCTCGCGCCCGCCGCCCTCCCGTCCTATAATCTATCCGAGCGCCAGCTCAAGACCCTGCTCTTGGCGGTCGAGCTCGCCCCGGTCGGCCCGACACGCATCGCTGAGGAGCTGGGTGTGTCCACATCGACCGCGTACAGAGACCTCGTCTTCCTGGAGGATGCCGGCTTCGTCACCTCCGGAGAGACCGGGCATCGCTCGGTGACGGAAGTGGGGCTGGCGTACCTGGATGCCGTGCTGTAGACGACGGACGCTTCGTCTCCGGGGGCGCCGAACCGATAGGGAGAGGTACACAGGTGGAGACAAAGAAGGGAGACCCTGTCTGGGAGGAGGCGCTCGATCTCCTCTCTCAGCAGGTGAACGAGGGAACCTTCCGCATATGGTTCGAGCCGACCCTGGGTCTCGGCCTGGTGGATGACACGTACTCCGTCGGAGTGGCGTCCGATTTCGCAAGAGACTGGATCGACACCCGTTTCCGTGCCTACATGTCGGACGCGGTGTCTCAGGTGGTCGGCAAGCCCACCCGCGTGGATATCGTAGTGTCCCCCGCGATGACAAGGGCCGTCCTCGACGGGGCCGCACAATCTCACGCCGCCCCGTCTCGCGGGTCCGGCGGCGCTCGCCGTCGAGACGCCGGTGGCCCCGGTGCCGCTCCAGAAGACACCGACCGGGAAGACGACGAGGGACGAGCCCCAGACGGTCAAGCCGTGTCTGGCTCGCTCGCCGGTGACGGCGCGGCGCTGGGTACGGGTCTCCTGCCCAAGTACAGCTTCGACAACTTCGTCATAGGGCCGTCCAACCGCTTCGCTCACGCGGCCGCGCTCGCGGCGGCCGAGACACCCGGGACACAGTACAACCCTCTCTTCATCTATGGCGGTGTGGGCTTGGGCAAGACACATCTCTTGCAGGCCATCGGCAACTATGCCGCCCGCAACCATCCCGGGAAGAAGGTCCGCTACGTCACCCTGGAGACATTCACGAACGACTTCATAAACTCGCTGACCCGGGATAGCATCGAGGGTTTCAAGAACAGATACCGGACCATAGACGTCCTCCTGATCGACGATATCCAGTTCCTTCAGAAGAAAGAGCAGACCCAGGAAGAGTTCTTCCACACCTTCAACGCCCTCTACGACGCCCAGAAGCAGATCGTGATCACGTCCGACCGGCACCCTAAGGGACTGGCCACGCTTGAGGACCGGCTCGTGTCCCGCTTCGAATGGGGTCTCATCACTGATATCCAGCCCCCTGATCTTGAGACCAGGGTCGCCATACTGAGGAAGAAGGTCCGTGCGGAGGGCATCGCTCTCGCCGACGATGATGTGCTCATGCTCATCGCCTCCCGGGTGCCCTCGAATATCCGTGAGTTGGAGGGGTGCCTCACCCGGGTGGTAGCGTTCTCGTCGTTCACCAAACGGCCCATAGACGCCGACCTCGCCCGCGAGGTGCTGAAGGACATCCCAGAGACGCCGTCGACCCGCGTGACTATCGACCTGATCGTCTCCACTGTCGCGGAGACCACGGGAATCTCCGTCACTGAGATCACAGGTGATAAGCGGTCACGCCAAATAGTGGAGGCGCGCCACCTGGCCATGTACTTGGCCCGGGAATTGACCGACGCCAGCCTGCCGAAAATCGGCGACCGTATCGGCGGAAGAGACCATACGACGGTGCTTCATGCTGTGGATAAAATCACCAAGCTGATGCGTGAAGACCGCGATTTATATAACAGAGTGCAGCGTCTGACGACACGGATCAAGAGTGCTCACTGATGTCCAGGAGGGCCTGGTCGTGGAGAACCCTGCGGAGACTGTGTGGATGATGAGCCGCTCTTTCCCCAGGCCGCGGCTGCTGCGTAGAAGAGAGCGGCCCATCCACCACCCGTCCACACTTTCATCCACCGTCTCACCAGACGGCTCGCGGCCTGTTCGACACGTCCGTTGTTCTTGTTAACATCTTCCACAGCACCTATTACAACGGCTATATTCTTACGAAAGACTAGGAGAGTAGTAAGCACGATGTGGCGTGGGTCCCCATGAGTAAGGAGCTCCGATGAAACTCGTCACCAGCAAGCAGGCTCTCGTTGACTGCCTGAGCATCGTCAACAAAGCGGTTTCATCGCGCAGTTCGATCCAGGTGCTGTCGGGCGTGCTGATGGAGGCCGCCGATGAGTCGATTACCCTATCGGCCACAGATATGGAGATATCCATCAAGGCTTCTCTCGCTGGTGATGTACAACGTGCCGGTTCTCTGGTGCTGCCCGCTCGTATTGCGGGGGAGATAGCGCGCAGTCTGCCTCAAGGAGAGGTCACTCTCGAGCAGAAGCCGGGTGAGACTCAGGTGGAGATCCGCGCCGGGGAATCGGTCTTTGATCTGCACTCTCTGCCTGCGACGGATTTCCCACAGTTCCCCAGCTTCACCGGAGAGCGGTTCACCGTTAGTAGAGCGGCATTCCTTGAGACTGTGGATAGGGTGGCCCCGTCGGCCTCTCGTGATGAGACCCGCCCGGTATTGACCGGGGTGCTCGTACATCTCGCAAAACGCTCGGTCCGTATGGTGGCCACCGATAGCTACCGCCTGAGTGTCAAGGAGACACCGGTCGATTCATCCGTCCCCGAGTCTCTGGAAGCTATCCTGCCCGCCCGCACCCTCATCGAACTGTCACGGATAGCCGCCGCTTCCGCGGATGATGTCCTATCTGTAGTGGCCGGGGAGAACCAGATGCTCTTCGAGGTCGCCGGGGTGTCCATCATCTCTCGTCTGATTGACGGCCAGTTCCCCAACTACCGGCAACTGATCCCGGAGACCTTCGACTACGAGGTGGCCGTCGACCATGACGAGCTCCTGGAAGCGGTGCGGCGCGTCGGTCTCCTCGCTCAGAAGAACGCTCCCCTCCGTATGCGCTTCTCCAATAACACCCTTACCGTCTCCGCAGAATCTCAAGATGTAGGCAAGGCAGTCGAGGCCATGCCGGTACAGTACTCGGGTGAGGACCTGGAGATAGGCTTCAATCCGGAGTTCCTCGAGGCTGGGGTCGCCGCGGTCAAAGAGTCCCCTGTCTATCTGCGGTTCATCAGCCCCTTACGGCCTGGATTGCTGAAAGGGGCGGGAGAGGACTTCCTCTACCTGGTCATGCCCATCCGTCTGAACGATTAGGATGGCGTCACCGGTTGATGGTAGCGGTGCGGGACCGCCAAGGGCCGTCTCGGTCGGGCTGCCCATAACACTGGGCCAGTTCGTGAAAGTCGCGGGCTTGGCGTCCACCGGCGGCGAGGCCAAGCACTTGGTCACCGAGGGCTGCGTTCTTGTGAATACCGAGGTTGAGACTCGCCGGGGGCGCAAACTGGCCGCCGGGGACGTAGTGGAGGTGCACGGCCGGGCGGCTGAGGTCATCGTACATCCTTCCGGCTCCGGTCCGTCTGGAGGCTGATATCCGTGATCGTCAGCCGGGTGCGTATGACGAACGTGCGCTCCCGTCACGAGCTGGAGGTCGAGTTCGGGCAGGGTCTCACGATCCTGGTGGGGCCCAATGGTGCAGGCAAGACAACGGTCATGGAGGCCGTAGCTCTGGTCCTGGAAGGCACCCCCTTGCGAGCGGCGGGCGTCAAGGATCTCATCAGTAAGGACCAGGGGCATCTGCGAGTGGAGGTGGACCTGGAGGATGCCGGTATGGCGGTCAAGGCGGCTGCCGCGTACTCGCGCGACGGCGAGCGCCGGCTGACCGCCGACGGCGCGGCGCTGGCCGACTCTTCACGCTGGCGCGAGGCCCTCCCGGTGCGGACGTTCGTCCCTGACGACCTGCGACTCATCAAAGGCAGCCCGAGACGGCGGCGCGAGTACCTGGACACCCTGGCCGCGCGCTGTGAGCCGGGATACTCGGTCACGCTCCGCCGCTACGAAGAAACCCTGGCCCAGCGGAACTCGCTTCTGCGCGTCTCTCGAGGCGGCCCTTCGCGCAGCGCCGAGCGCGACCAGTTCGCTCCCTGGGAGAGCCTGCTCGCCCAGACCGGGCTGGCGGTGTGCCGGTGGAGGGCGGCTGCGCTGGCGTCCTTCGTGGAGCCCTTCCAGCTCATACACGCGGCCTTGACCGGTGACCCGCCGGACGCTCTCAGACTGGTCTACCGGACCAACGTCGCAGGCCTCGACGAAGACGCGTACCAGGCGCGGTTGGAGGAGATGCGGGAGGGCGACCGTCAACGCACGTACACCCACCTGGGACCTCACCGGGACGACCTCAGGCTGCTACGGAACGGTCTCGACGTACGCGATTGCGCTTCTCAAGGGGAGCAGCGGACGGCTCTGTTGACCCTCGTCCTGGCTGAGTGGGACTACGGGTGCGCTGCGGGCGGAAGACCCCTTCTCCTGCTCGACGACGTGATGAGCGAACTAGACGAAGCCCGGCGTCGGGCCCTCGTGACCCTCGTGGGCCGGGGAGGCCAGGTCGTCGTGACGACCACCGATCTGCGGTACTTCACTGCGGAGGAGCTGGAGAAGGCGACTGTGGTGGAACTCGCGGCGGGCGGCCTCCGGGCCGTCCCGGAGGCCGGTGATGGCGGGCCCAATGATCGCTGAACCTCCAGGCGGGCCCGCGAAAGGTCACTGCGCCGGGAAGGCTCTCGACGACTTCAGTCTCGTGGGCGACCTGCTGCCGCAGGTGGGGGCCTCGGCCGGCAAGACGGCGGCGTGCCCCGGCCGCGCGCCCCGGCCCGGCGACGCGTCGCGCTCGACCGCCCCACGCGATGCCGAGGACCCCGCGCGCGTACTGGCCGCGGCCTGGCCGGACGTGGTCGGCGAAGAAGTCGCGGCCAACGCGAGGCCGGTGCACCTGCAGCGGGGCCGGCTGGTCGTGACTACGTCGTCCAGCGCGTGGGCCCAGACGCTCCAACTGATGGGCGAGGCCATACTGGCAAGGCTGACGGAGCGTCTGGGCGCAGGTGTGGTGGAGCAGGTGGCGTTCCGGCACGCAGGTTGGGAGGAGAGGCCCCCCGCGCCCGCCGGTCCGGCGCCGGCGGCTCCCGCCCCGGCAGGGAGCCAAGGTGGCCCGGTCGGGCTGGGCGGCGGGCCAGAAGAGAGCGCGGGTGGAGGTGCGCGGCGCACGACGAGGGTGGGCCTCTCCCGCGATCAGGCGGAGGCACTGGCGGCCGTGGAACGGCTCGATCTGCCGGCCGATCTACGCGAGAAGATCATCCGCTCCATGCGCGCGGCGTTCGTACGCGGAGAGCAGGGTTCCGTGCGCTGACAGCGTACCACTATAGGTCGGGGGGAAGCCTCGTGTGGTATCATGTGAGGGCCGTGGTCGACACTTCCACCGGGGACAGGCCGGTCCTTCTCCCAGCCTAACGTGGAGCATTTCCCAGGCCCATGCGGTCGCTCTCTTGCTGGGCTCGCCGGGGTCGATTCATGGTGCGATGGAAGGTAGCGAAGGTTTGGCAGAACACTCTTACGACGTAGGCGATATACAGGTCCTCGAGGGCCTCGAGCCCGTCCGCAAGCGGCCGGGCATGTACATCGGGTCCACCGGGCACCGGGGTCTGCACCACCTGGTATACGAAGTGGTGGACAACTCGGTCGACGAGGCCCTGGCGGGTTGCTGCACGACCGTCGACATCACCGTGTGCGAAGATGCCTCGGTTCGCGTTGCCGATAACGGCCGGGGCATCCCAGTGAAGAACATGCCCCGCTACGACCGGCCCGCGGTGGAGATCGTCATGACGAAGCTGCACGCGGGTGGTAAGTTCGGGGGCGAGGGCTACAAGGTATCGGGCGGTCTGCACGGCGTAGGGGTGAGTGTTGTCAATGCCCTGTCCGAGTGGCTTACCGTGGAGGTCGCTCGCGACGGCTGCAGGTTCCGTCAGCGCTATGAACGGGGTATCCCCGTCACGGATCTGGAGAAGCTGGGCGAGAGCGACGGGCAGAGCGGCACCACCATCCACTTCCGGCCCGACCCGGAGATCTTCGACGACCTCAACTTCAACTTCACCACCCTCTCGCAGCGTCTGCGGGAGGTTGCGTTCCTGAACCGCTCGCTTCGCATCACTCTCACCGACGAACGGGTGGACTTCGGTGAGCCCGAAGGGATGGCGGCCGAGTCTGAAGACGACGACTACGCGCCGCGCGTCGACCTTGACCTCACCGCCGAACGGGAGCTCTTCCTGAATCCGCAGGGCTTGCCCGCCGATGCGGCCCCCGGCTCCGAGGCGGGCAGGAGGCGCTCCGAACCGCGCTTGGTCACCTACTGCTACGACGGCGGGATCGTGGACTTCGTGAAGCACATCAACAAGCACAAGGACGCGATCCATCCTCGTGTGATCCATTTCGAGGGGGAGGAGGCGGACCACACCGTCGAGCTCGCCATGCAATGGAACGCGGGCTACAACGACAACGTCTTCTCGTTCGCCAACAACATCAACACCCATGAAGGCGGTTCGCACCTCTCCGGCTTCCGGGCGGCCATCACCCGGACCATCAACGATTACGCGCGGTCCAAGGGGTTTCTCAAGGAGAAGGAAGAGAACCTGAGCGGGGAGGACGTCCGCGAAGGCCTGGTGGCCATCCTCAGCGTCAAGCTGCGCAACCCTCAGTTCGAAGGCCAGACGAAGACCAAGTTGGGCAACTCCGAGATCCGGGGCTTCGTGGAGGGCGTGGTCAACCAGAAGTTCGCCGAGTTCCTCGAAGAGAACCCGGCCGACGCCAAGCAGATCATCACCAAGACTGTCCAGGCGGCGCATGCCCGGATGGCGGCCCGGAAGGCCCGAGACCTCACCAGGCGCAAGAGCGTGCTCGAGAACACCACTCTGCCGGGCAAGCTGGCCGACTGCTCCATCCGCGACCCCGCCTCGTGTGAGCTGTATCTGGTGGAGGGCGACTCGGCCGGCGGTTCCGCCAAGCAGGCCCGCGACCGCAGCTTCCAGGCCATCCTGCCGCTGCGGGGCAAGATCATCAACGTGGAGAAGGCGCGTCTCAACAAGATCCTCTCCAACGCGGAGATCCAGGCCATGATCAGCGCCTGCGGCACCGGCCTGGGCGATGAGTTCGACCTCTCCGCCGCGCGGTACCACAAGCTCATCATCATGACCGACGCCGACGTGGACGGGGCCCACATACGGACCCTCATCCTCACTTTCCTCTTCAGGAACATGGTGGAGTTGATCGACGCCGGCTACGTGTACATCGCGCAGCCGCCGCTCTACCGCGTCACCCACAAGCGCCAGGACTACTACTGCTTCGATGACGCCGCGCTCGAACAACTCCTGGGCCGGCTCGGGCGCACGGGGATCACTTTGCAGCGCTTCAAGGGCTTGGGCGAGATGAACCCCGAGCAGTTGTGGGAAACCACCATGAACCCCGACAAACGTACCCTGCTGCAGGTGACGGTGGACGACGCCGCCATCGCCGACGAGATCTTCACCATGCTGATGGGCGACAAGGTGGAGCCGCGCCGCGACTTCATCACGGAGAACGCGCGCTACGTGCGTACCCTGGACGTCTAGGACTGGGACTCGTGGATCATGGAGACTCTTGAAGGCCGCATAGAGCAGGTCGAGATCGCCGAGGAGATGAAGGCGGCGTATCTCGACTACGCCATGAGCGTGATCGTGGGCCGTGCTCTCCCCGATGTCCGCGATGGGCTCAAGCCCGTGCACCGGCGCGTGCTCTTCGGCATGCACGACTCGGGCATGCAGCCCAACCGGCCCTACCGGAAGTGCGCCCGCATCGTGGGTGACGTGATGGGCAACTTCCACCCCCACGGCGACGCCTCCATCTACGACGCCCTGGTGCGCATGGCCCAGGACTTCTCCATCCGCTACCTCCTGGTCGACGGCCACGGCAACTTCGGGTCGGTCGACGGTGACTCGGCGGCGGCCATGCGCTACACCGAGTGCCGGCTCAGCCGTATCGCCACCGAGATGCTGCGCGACATTGAGGCAGAGACCGTCGACTGGATGCCCAACTACGACGAGAGCCGCGAAGAACCGGCAGTGTTACCGGCCCGCTTCCCGAACCTGCTTGTCAACGGGAGCTCCGGGATAGCCGTCGGCATGGCGACGAACATCCCGCCTCACAACCTGCGCGAGACGATCGCGGCCTGTGTGGCTCTGATCGACGAACCGGGCTTGCCCAGCGGCGACCTCATGAAGTACATGAAGGGGCCCGACTTCCCGACCGGCGGCATCATCATGGGCAGCTCGGGCATCCGCGAGGCCTACGAGACCGGCCGGGGCAGGGTCGTGGTCCGCGCTCGGGCGCATTCCGAGCCGCTGAAACAGGGGAAGACGGCCATCATAGTCACCGAGATCCCCTATCAGGTCAACAAAGCTCAGCTCATCGAGAAGATCGCCGAACTGGTGCGGGACAAGAGCATCCCTGAGATATCCGACCTGCGCGACGAGTCCGACCGCTCGGGCATGCGCATCGTGATCGAGCTGAAGCGCGAGGCGATCGCGAAGGTGGTCCTCAACAAGCTGTTCAAGCACACCGCCATGCAGTCCACCTTCGGCGTGAACATGTTGGCGCTGGCGGATGGAGTGCCCAAGACCCTGTCACTCAAGGAGATGCTCCGGTACTACATCGCGCACCAGAGGGACGTCATCGTCCGCCGGACCAAGTACGAGCTCGACAAGGCAAAGAAACGGGCCCACATCCTCGAGGGGCTGCTGGTAGCCATCTCCAACCTGGACGAGGTGATCCGCATCATCCGTTCGAGCGAGGATACCGAAGCGGCCAAGATGGGCCTGATGGGGCGCTTCAACCTGAGCGACGAGCAGGCCCAGGCCATCGTCGATCTTCGCCTGCGCAACCTCACCGCGCTCGAGCGCCACAAGATCGAGGAGGAGCACCGGGACCTCTTGGAGCGCATCGCCTACCTGGAGGGCCTGCTGGCCGACGAGGCTCTCATCTACGACGTGATCAAGGAAGAGCTGATCGAGATACAGCAGATGTACGGCGACGACCGCCGCACCGAGATTCTCCCCGCCGAAGACGAGATCGACATGGAAGACATGATCGCGGTGGAGGAGATGGCCATCTCCATCACGGCTTCCGGATACGTCAAGAGACTGCCGGTGTCCACATACCGCTCGCAGATCCGCGGCGGCATCGGAGTCATGGGGATGGACCTCAAAGAGGGCGACTACGTCGAGCATCTCTTTATCACCACCACGCACCACTTCCTGCTCTTCATCACATCTCGGGGCAAGATCTACCGGCAGAAAGTGCACGAGTTGCCGCTGGGAAGCCGTCAGAGCAAGGGACGGCACGTGGCCAACCTGCTGCCGCTGGCCCAAGGCGAGAAGATCAAGGCCGTCATAGCCACCAAGGACTACACCGACGCCAAGTACCTGGTGTTCACCACCAGGAAAGGCATCGTGAAGAAGACCCGCTTCCTCGACTACGCGACCACTCTGAAGGCCGATGGCATTATCGCCATCAACCTCGAGGACGACGACGAGCTGGTGGCCGTGGCCCACACTAACGGGCACGACGATCTCATCCTGGTGTCGAGCGAGGGGAAGGCGATACGCTTCCACGAGTACGATGTCCGGCCGACGGGTCGCAACACCATGGGCGTGACGGGCATGCGCATGCCGGCGGGCCACAGCGTGCTCGGCATGGCGGTGGCTGAGGACGACGCCGACATCTTCTGCGTGACCAGCGGGGGGTACGGCAAGCGCACCCCGGTGTCGAGCTATCCCACCCAGAAGAGGGGCGGACAGGGAGTCATAACCATCAAAGACAGCCCGGACCGGGGCGATCTGGTGGGCGTGGCGACCGTGCGCAACAACCACGAGCTCATGCTTATCAGCCAGGACGGCACCGTGATCCGCGTGCCGGTGGAGACCATCCGCACCACGGGTCGCAACACCATGGGCGTGCGGGTGATGAAGCTGCGCGGCGCAGACAAGGTGTCGAGCATGGCGCGAGTGGTCTCGGACGGCAGCGGCAATGGACAGGGCGCGGGCATGGACGGCCTATCGGAAGACGGACCGGCCGACAGAGGACCGGAAGACGCCCCCGAGATCGACGACGACGCCGAGACTCCCGACGCCGGCGACGCCGACGAGGTCCCCGACGGCGAAGAGAGCGACGTCGACTGAGGGCTCAGCGGCGCATAAGCCCCGCATAAGACCGAGTTTCGCCCCCCGGCCGCGCCGGTGACCGCCTTCTGATATCATCCCCTCGCGGCGGGCGAGTCACCGTCCGCCGGGGAAAGGAGTCTCTGGCATGTACTCAGGGTTCTTCCACTGGGACCTGATCCTGCTGATTCCCGCCGTGGTGCTGGGTATCTACGCCCAGTTCAAGGTCAAGTCGGCGTTCAACCGGTATTCGCAGATCCCCTCGGCCCGAGGTCTGACCGGAGCGCAGGGGGCCCGCATGGTCCTCGATTCGGCCGGTCTCGCCGATGTGGGCATCGAGGTCGGTGGGGGCACGCTCTCCGATCACTACGACCCGCGCACGCGCACGCTCAGCCTGAGCCCGGCGGTGGGCAACAGCAACTCCCTGGCCGCGCTCGGGGTCGCCGCCCATGAGGCGGGCCATGCCATCCAGCACGCCCAGGGGTATGCGGCCTTCAGGCTGCGGAGCGCGATGGTCCCGGTGGCCAACATAGGCACCAACCTGGGGCTGATCCTCTTCATCGTGGGCATAATCATCGCCTCCTACAGCGGCAACAGCCTGCTGATGAACATCGGCATTGTGCTTTATGCCGCCGCGGTCCTCTTCACCCTGGTCACCCTGCCGGTGGAGTTCAACGCCTCCCGCCGCGCCATGGCAGAGCTTCAGAACAGGAGCATCCTCGTCGCCGACGAACTAACGGGTGCGAGGAAAGTGCTTAGCGCCGCCGCCCTCACGTACGTGGCGGCCGCACTCTCGGCCATCCTCACGCTCCTGCGGCTCATCCTCATAAGTCGCAGAGACTAGGCGGCCGAGGCCGAGGAGTCGCGCGAAGGGAGAGATGATGTCCATACCGCGGGTACTGCTGGCCCCCACTCACCGCACGGGACTCGCCGATGCAGTGGCCGCGACGGTAGCGGAGATCGTTACCGCAAACGGGCAGCAGGTGCGCTATCACCATCTTGGCCCCCTCGGCCCCCAGTCGGCCTGGGACAGGTGGGAGGGCACGGCCTTCATCGATCCCTCGCTCTACAGCCGGGAAGCGCTTCTCAGCCTTTACGGCGTTGCCACGCGGGGAGCCGCTCTGTCTCTGATCTCGTCCAGCGTGGGGCTGTTGGACCGGCAGGAAGGGGCTTCATGGATCGCCGCGGACGTGGCTCGGTTGCTCGATTGTCCCGTGGTGGTGGTCATGGACTGCAGCGATTGGGGCGCCGGCGTTCGCATCCTGGCTTCGGGCCTGAGGTTGCAGCTCAAGGACGTCAATCTGGCCGGTGCCGTGCTGTCCGGGGTAGCCGACAAGGACCACTTCATGCTCCTCAGACAGGTGCTGACCGACGAGCGCATACCTGTGGTGGGCTGCCTTTTCGAAGGGGACGGGCCAGGATGGAAGGCGGCGGCCCCCGGGGCCTGGGGACTGCCGCTGGAGGCCTCCCTCCTCGACGCGGTCTCGCGCCAGGTGGACATCGGGGGGCTTGTCTCGCTGGCCGGTCAACGAGGGTTCCTCCCTTCGCAGACCGCCCTCGTCGACCGCGGCGCCGACGGTCCCATGGTGGCGGTCGCGGGTGGCAAGGGCTTCACGCCGTGGAGCCGTGATTCGATCGAGGTGCTCCGAGCCGCCGGAGCCCAGGTCAGGCGTCTAGATCTGCTGGACGACACCGGATTGCCCGCGGGAACCGCCGGGCTGATCCTGGCGGGCACTCTATGGCAGACAGCCGTCGCCGACATAGCCATGAACACGTCTCTCTTGAGCGACATCCGCCGGCGCGTGACGAACGGGCTGCCGACCCTGGCCCTGGGCGGAGGGATGCTGCTGCTCCTCGAGCGGGTGCATGACTCGCTGGGCAGGAGCTCCGACCTGGCCGGAGTGATCCCCACGGAGGCCGAGATCCTTTGGGACGCGGAGGAGCCTGTCTATGTGGAACTCGTCGCCACGGTCGACGGCCCTCTGTTCGCCAAGGGCGACTCGGTGACCGGATGGGCTCTGACCGAGGCCGAGGTCATGGCCCCGGGGGCGGGATGGGAGCCCGCGTTCGTCGTAGGAGGAGAGGGGGAGGGTGCGGGCCGGCCCGAGGGGTTCGGCAGCGGCTCGCTCACAGCCGGGCGGGTGCTCGTTCATCTGGCCTCTGTCGCGGATATGGCTCCACGGTTCGTCCGGACCTGTGCCGACTATGCCGCGGGGGTCCACTGAACGGATCCGGGCTTGGTCATCGAGGCCGGAGTGCGGTAGCCTACACGCTCATCATCAACGACGGCCGAACACGGACGAGGCCGTCAGCACGGTACGGCGGATAGGAGGGGATGTGGCGGCAGGCAGCACCGATCCGGTAATCAGGAACTACCGGGAGCAAATCTCCGACAACGATCTCAGGATCTTGGAGGCGCTGAACAAGCGCATCAAGCTGGTCAAGACGCTCAAGGATTACAAGGAAGCTCACGGGTTGAGCTTCTACGATGCCGCCCAAGAGGACTGGGTCGTCACGTATCTGTGCCGTGCGAACAGCGGTCCGCTCTCAAACGAAGCTGTTCGCGAGATATTCGGGTTGATCCTTCAATTGGCCAAGCGCGAGGCGGCTGCTCTGGGAGAAGCCAAGACTGAGTGAAGCTGTCGGCCGGCCTCGGCGGCGACCCCCGGTCCGGCGGCAGGACTCCGACCCGGCGACGACGCCCGGTCCGGCGTTGAAACCCCGGTCCGGCGGCGGTCCTAGAAGTCCTGGGGCGAGACCTCATCGAGGAACTCCCTGAACTCCTTGACTATGTCCTCCACGTCCTCGACCTCCTGCTCGAACTCGATGCCGTTGGCGTTCAGTAGTTCGGTCGATGCGAAGATGGGAGCATCGGTCCTCACCGCCAGCGCTATGGCGTCGGAAGGCCTGGAGTCGAGGCGTACCTCCTGGCCGCTCGCGTCGAGCTGGAGCACGGCGTAGAAGGTGTTGTCGCGGAGTTCGGTGACCAGGACCCGTTCGACGCTCGCGGACAGCTGTTCTATGGCCGCCGCGAGCAGATCGTGAGTCATGGGACGCGGCAGCTCGGCGTTCTGCAGCTTCATGAGTATGGCGGCCGCCTCGGGGTGGCCTATCCAGATCGGGAGGAAGCGGTTCCTTCCCTCGACCTTCAAGAGCACGATGGGCTGCTTGCTGGCCACATCGAAGCTGACCCCGTAGACCGTGACTTTCTCGAAACCTTCCATCGCTCCCCCACTGGAGTGTCCCTCCCTAGGTTACCCCCGCCGGCCTCTTCCGTCACCAGGATGGCGCGCGTTTTTCCTCACTCCGGGGAAGCCGGCGCGCAGAGGGGACGTTTCTTGACATCACTCGGAATGCCGGTAAACTACCCGCGCATGGGCCTATAGCTCAGTTGGTTAGAGCGCACCCCTGATAAGGGTGAGGTCAGTGGTTCGAATCCACTTAGGCCCACCATCGACTTTCCGACCGGTAGGTTCCATATCGCCTTATTCGGGGGATTAGCTCAGTTGGGAGAGCGCCGCCTTTGCACGGCGGAGGTCGCCGGTTCGACCCCGGTATCCTCCACTCCCCTGGTCGGAAGCTCGTTGGCAGGAGAGACGGACGTGATCTTCACCCGGATACTGGCCGCGACAGACGGCACCGAGGTCGCCCTCCGAGGGGTGGAGGTAGCGGCGCGGATGGCGGCCCGCGACAATGCCGAGTTCCTGCTCCTCACGGCCGTCTCCCTGCCTCAGCACCTGGTCCTCAGCGCGAACATGGGCCAGCGCTCCGTGCATGGAGTCGCAGAGAGGATGGCCCAGGAGTCTCTCTCGCCTGCTCTCGCGGTGCTCGAGCGGTGGGGTGTCGGAGCCGAGGTCAAGGTGGTCATCGGCCCGCCGGCGGAGTCCATCCTTGCCGAGATTGAGACGAGTGGAGCGGACCTGGTCATCATGGGTCGCAGGAGCCGCATGGAACCCAAAGACCTGATCCTAGGCGACGTGAGTTACCGGGTGGCCCGCCGCGTGGCGGTACCCATACTGCTGGTCCCTTGATGCTCCCATAGCGCTCCGCCGCCCCGACGGGCCCGAGTGCGGATCGCAGCCCCCGCCGATCCTGCCGCGTTGCACTCGGATCCGTCGTCTGACAGCGGTATAGAGCCGCCTTGTGTCCTCTGTGAGAGAGCCGTCTCATTTCACTTACGAAGCTTCGCAACATCTATTGCAAATGCCTTTCACTTCACTTATACTGCAATAGAAAGCACATGACAGGACAGCGGACAGCCAGGCCTCAGCATGTGACCGAGCGGCAGAAAGCTCGGGCGAGGCTCATCCTCCTTACACTGATCTCCCTCGTCTGCCCGCCCCTCGCCGGCGTACGATCCGCCCCCGTCTGGATCTTCTACATCGCGTTCATGGTGGTCTATTCGCTGTGGACGCTGCGCCTGACCCGCAACTTCGCGGGCGACCGCCGTCTCGGCTACCTCCTCTGCCTCACCGACACGGCCATCCTGCTCCCCCTCCTGGTCTGGACCTCGTCGGCCGGCATGCAGTCGCTGCTGGTGCTCGTCTGCGTGGCAGGATTGGGCCTCAGCTTCTGGGCTGACTGTACGCGGAGCGAGGGCGTGCGCCAGGTGCGCCGGGACAACCGGTCCCTTGAGCCACGGGTGGCGCTGAGCCGTTCTCGTGAGGCCGGCGGTGAAGTCCCCTTGGAGCGCGCTCTCAGGGTGCGGCTCCAGGTCCTTCAGACGGCTCGGGCCCGGTTCGCCCTGGTGGTGCTCCGCATCGTCCGCTTCGAGGAGATGGGAGCCTACTACGGCGAGGAAGAGGCTGAGCATCTGGTGGCCGCGGTGACCCGCAGAGGATTGCGCCTGCTCGGTCCGGACGCTCAGCACTTCGTACTCCCGGGTGGGCGCGTCGCCTTCCTGTTCGCGACCGGCGCGGGAGCCACCCGGTCGAATCCTCCCGACGGCGCTCCGGGCTGGATCGACCCGTACGACGTCGAGAGCCTGGCGATGGCTCTGGCCCGGAAGGCCTGCGAACACCTCATCGACGGGCATCGAATCGAGTGCGTGGTCGGTTGGGCTTCGGCTCCCGCCGACGGGATGAGCGCCGAGGACCTGATGTACGCCGCCGACAGCGGCGCCCAGAGCGCGGCGGCGTTCCGCCGAGTAGCCGGCTCACGGGTGCCGGTCCCCGAGAAGACCCGGGTGGCCGCGGGTTAGCGTCGAACCCGGCCTGCCGCGGCAAAGCGCCCGGTCTTCCGTCCTCGACCGGAGCCCGCAGACAGCCTCCGACCGGAGCCCCGAGGGAGCTGTGGTACAGTTCCCCGCATGAGCGAACAGTCCCACATGCGCATGGACCCCCGCATCCTGAAGACCAAGACCATCGGCGTGCTCATGGGCGGACTCTCGGGAGAGCGCGAAGTGTCCCTGCGCTCCGGTGACAAGTGCCTGCGTGCACTGCTCTCGCGCGGCTACCGGGCCGTGAGGATCGACGCCGTGCGCGATGTGGCGCAACGGCTCGACGAGGCCGGCGTGGAGGTGGCTTTCATCGCCCTGCACGGCCGCTTCGGAGAGGACGGCACCGTACAGGGGCTCCTCGAGATGATGGGGATCCCCTACACCGGCTCCGGAGTGTTGGCGTCCGCTCTCGGCATGAACAAGATCGCCGCGAAGAAGGTCGTCGGGCAGAGCGGGGTGTCCACTCCCGACTACTGCGAGATCGACATGGACGAACCGGCCTCTACGGCGGTCGCCCGGGTCCTTGAGCAGCTGAGTCTGCCGGTCATGCTGAAGCCGGTGCAGGAAGGCTCCAGCCTGGGTGTCACAAAGTGCAACGACGCAGGCGGGTTGGCCGAGGCCATAGAGCGCGACCGCGTCGCGTACGGGGCCATGTTCGCGGAGAAGTACGTGCCGGGCCGGGAGATCACCGTGGGGGTGTTGGAGCGGAACGGCGGCCGGCAGGTCCTACCCATACTCGAACTCGTGCCGAAGCACGAGTTCTACGACTATGAGACGAAATACACGGAGGGCATGACCGAGTTCATCATCCCCGCGAGGTTGGAACCGGCGGTCTACTCTGAGGCCGAGCGCGCCGCCGCCGCCGCCTTCGCCGCCATAGGCTGCCGGGGCTACTCCCGCGTCGACATGCTCGTCGACGAGGCGGGCATCCCCTGGTTCACCGAGGTGAACACGCTCCCGGGCATGACCGACACGTCTGACCTGCCCGCGCAGGCCCGCGCTGCCGGGATCTCCTATGAAGAGCTCGTCGAGACCATCCTCCTCGCGGCCGTCGCCTGACGGGCGGGCGGAGCGCGGCGCCGATGACCGGGCGGCTTCGCGTCCGGCGGCTCCGGAACGGGCGGCTCCAGGCCCAACGGCCCCGGACCGGGTGGCCGGCCTGGTGGACGCTCACGTCCACGTGTTCCCCCCCGAGATGATCCGGGATCGTGAGGCCTACCTGGACCGCGACGAGCGTTTTGGCACGCTCCACCGCTCTCCGAAGGCGCCCATGGCGACGGCCGACCAGGTGCTCGCGCACATGGACGAGACCGGGGTCGACTTCTCCATCCTCGTGGGGTTCGGATTCGCCGACCAGGGCCTGTGCAGGATGGTCAACGACTACGTGATCGAGGCGGTCGCGGCCCACCCGGGCCGATTGGCAGGTCTTGCCTGCGTTGCGCCTGACGCGCCTGGCGCCGTTGCCGAGCTGGAGCGCTGCCTGGGGGCCGGTCTACGCGGCTGTGGCGAGCTTGCTCCGGAGTCCAACGGTCCCGGCCTCGACGCCGTGGCCGACTGCCTCGCCGAGCGGGGCTCGATGCTGATGGTCCACTCCAACGAACCGTTGGGCCACCGGTACCCGGGCAAGGGGAGCTACACGCCTGAGGTCTGTTTCACCCTGGCCAAAGCCCACCCGGGGCTTCCCCTCGTGTTCGCCCACATGGGTGGCGGCCTCTTTCTCTACGAGCTCATGCCGGAGGTGCGCGAGGCGCTGGCCGACGTCTACTACGACACGGCCGCGGTGCCCTATCTCTACGGCAGCGAGGTCTACGAAGTGGCCGTCGCATGCGCCGGGCCGGAGAAGCTGCTCTTCGCGACCGACTACCCCCTCCTCAGCCCGACGCGGTACTTTGAGGGACTGAGTCGCTTGGCGCCGGAGGAACGGACGGCCGTGGCAGGCGGCAACGCGCGGAAAGTGTTCAGGCTATGAGCGGGCAGCCCGGACGGGACGGCGGGCTCCACCGGCTGCTCCAGGTGGCGCAGTTGGGTGAGTTCGCCCGGCTCGACACGCATCGCGACCTGCGCAAAGGCGTACCCGAGGTGATATACGCGGCGCACAAGAGCGACGACGACCTAGGGGCCATCGTCGGCAGCTACCTCGACGAACGGGGCTACGCTCTCGTGACCCGGCTGGAGCCGGACAGGGCGGAAAGGCTGCAGCGGGCTTTGAGTGAGGGGTCCGGGGCCACGACGGAGATGGGCGTCACCTACCAGCCGCGTGCCCGCATCCTGGCGGCGTACACGGCGGCATACCGGGTGCCCGATGAGCGGGGCTGCGTGGGGCTGCTCACCGCCGGCACGTCGGACATCCCGGTCGCGGAGGAGGCCGCCCTCATCATCACGCACATGGGTTGCAGGGTGGAGAGAGGTTACGACGCCGGAGTGGCGGGTCTGCACAGGCTGGCCGAGCCGCTGACGCGCATGTTGGAGGCCGGGGCCGATGTGCTGGTAGTGGTGGCCGGGATGGAAGGCGCTCTGCCCTCGGTGGTGGCCGGGCTGGTGGACGTCCCCGTGATCGGAGTGCCCACCTCGACCGGCTACGGGTTGGGGGGCGATGGCACTGCGGCCCTCCTTTCCATGCTGCAGAGCTGCTCGCCCGGTCTGGTGACCGTGAACATAGACAACGGGGTCGGAGCCGGCGCCGCCGCGGCCCTCATCGCCCGGGGCCGCCGCGATTGAGCCCGGCCGCGCGGCGCTACCCGTGCAGCACGAAGACCAGCCTGTGGGTCAGGTAGTCCTTCAGCCTGTCGCTGGAAAGCAGGGGGCTCACCAGGGCCGATATCCCCTTGACCGCCGGGTGTCTGATCGCCGTCTCGCTCACCTTGAGCAAGGGGATCTTGATGAACTCCAGGTCCTTGAAACCGGCCTCTAGGACTGCGTCCACGAAGTCCGCGTAGCCCGTCCCGTTGACCCCGATCCCGCCCTTCACGATCGCCCAGTTCCCCTCCGTATCCTCCGCCGAGCGATACCAGTCGAGATCCTCGCCCCATTCGTCCGCGATCTCCTGATAGGCCCGGTTCAGAGTGTCCGGGGAGAAGAACCACTCCAGAAAGGGGGTACCGGTCACATGATCGATGTGAGCGCCGCCGAACGGGAAGTTGAAGGAGGGGAAGACCAGGTACGCGGAACCACCGGCTCTCAGCACCCGCCTACACTCATGCAGGGTGTCCTTCAGCGATCGCACGTGCTCGAGCGTGTCGTGGGAGACTATGGCGTCGAAGTAGTCGTCCTCGAAAGGCATCTTCTCCGCGTAGCCCTGCACGAACGTGTACCTGGAATAGGCTCTGTGCTTGTGAGCGTAGAGGTTGGCGGTGACGATGGAGTCCTTATTAACGTCGAGCCCGTAGAACTCTCGCACTTTCCACCTGTCGCCCAGGGCGAAGATGAGTCCGCCGATGCCACATCCCAGATCGAGGACGCGCTTGTCCGCCAGAGCAGCCGCCAGGGAGCGCGCCGGGAAGAAGAGGTCGAAGGGCTTGCGGCTGTGCTCGTCGATGTTGAGCCGCACCAGCCTCTCTGCGAAGGCGACCTTCTCCGACTCCGGCAGGGACGTGTAGTTGGGGTGCTTGAAGATCTCGGAGACGAACTTGGTCTCCTGATAGGCGGGGGTCCGCGGCCTGGCTTTCATCAGGAGCTTCGCGACTTTGACCTTGTCGAGGATCACAGGCGCCTTCCTTGCTGTCTCGTTGTCGTGCGGTCCGCGGCCTGAGATCTAGGTTGCCGAGAGGCCCAGGTCATCGGCCATCTCCCCGAAATCCCCCGGTGCGCTGTCGCGGAGGCCGAAACGATGTTCCAGGTGGTCCGCTATCCGCTCCGCGGCGCGCCCGTCGCCATAGGGATTGATGGCGTTAGCCATCCGGTCGTATGCCGTGCTGTTCGTCAAGAGGAGCAACAGCTCCCGCGCGATGGCGTCGCTGTCGGTGCCCACCAGCCTGGCCGTGCCGGCCTCGATGCCCTCGGGGCGCTCCGTCGTGTCCCGCATCACGAGCACAGGCTTGCCCAGCGTGGGCGCCTCTTCCTGGATGCCACCCGAGTCGGTGATCACAACGTCCACCGCCTTCATGATGTGGACGAAGGGCCGGTAGGGCAGGGGCTCCGTGAAGACAACCTGGGCGACCTTGTCGAGCGCCCCGTGGAAGGTCGACCGCACCACCGGGTTGAGATGGATGGGGAAGATGAACGTGGTCTCAGGCTGCTCTTCACAGACCCGCTTGATCGCCTGGGCGACGCGTTCCATCGGGGTGCCCCAACTCTCCCGCCGGTGCACGGTCACGAGGACCTTCGGACC
Organism: uncultured Gaiellales bacterium; assembly: GCA_964592075.1. Lineage (GTDB taxonomy): Bacteria > Actinomycetota > Thermoleophilia > RBG-16-64-13 > RBG-16-64-13 > RBG-16-64-13. Next base: position 8,851 of record CAZQDY010000008.1, on the reverse strand, counting down.
GGGCCGGTCCAGGGCTTGCCGCACTTGGGGCTCCCACGCGGGCGTTTCTCCGGAAGCCGTCATGAGGAGGGCGTCGATGACCGTGTTGCCGGTCACGAGGATCTGCCTGCGCCGCACCCCCTCCCGCATCAGCGCCGCGCGCGCCGCGTCGGTGGGGGCGTAGTGGACTTCGGCCAGGCGATCCGCCATCCGCCGGTTCATCTCTTCCGGGTACGGGCTGTAGATGTTGTCGGTCCGGAGTCCCGCCTCCACGTGCGCCACGGGGATCATGCGATAGTAGGAAGCCAGGGCGGCGGCGAAGGTCGTGGTGGTGTCGCCGTGCACCATGACCAGGTCGGGTCTTGTCTCCTCGAGGAGAGGATCGAGGCCGGTCAGGACCGCCGACGTGATGTGCCCCAGCGACTGCCGCTCGCGCATGATCTTGAGATCGTGATCCACGGGTAGCGCGAAGTCGTCGACAACCTGGTCCAGCATCTCCCGATGCTGGCCGGTCAGGCAGGTGACTACACGGAACGCTCCACGACGCTGTAACTCAAGCACCACCGGGGCCATCTTGATGGCCTCGGGACGGGTTCCGAAGGTGATGAATACGGTGTTGTCCATGTGGAGGTATCGACTCTAGCCCACGGGCCGACGACAAGCAAGGGTGGCGGCGCGCCGCGCAGTAGGCAGCGCCAGGCTATTCCGATAGAATTCGGAAGGTTCGGTCCACCGGCACGACTACAGTAAGGATGGTGGCGATGAGCCGCTTTCTCGATGACCGCGGACGCCTCTTCGGCAAAGTCAATATCGTCGACCTGATAGTCCTGCTGGTGATCATCGCGGTGGTGGTGTTCGCCGTCGTTCGTATGACCGGCAGCAGCTCGAAGACCGTCCCGGTGCGGGTCACCTATGTCGTGGAGGCCGTGCGGCAGGCCACGGTGAGCGCCCTGCAGGCCAAGGGCACGGTGACCGACGACGGGGGCACCGGACTGGGCAAGGTCCAGGATGTGGTGGTCACCCCGACCCTCGTGGAGGTCCCCACCTCCGACGGTGGGTTGAAGGCAGTCGAATCGCCGGTGTTCAGCGACGTCAGTATCGTGGTGCTGGGGAGCGGACGCGTCTCGGGCTCGACCGTTCGCATCGGCAGCGTGCCTATGCGGGTGGGCAAGAAGGTCACGCTGGTCGGGACCGGATATGAAGTGCAGACCGTGATCATGGGCGTGGTCTGGGGCGACGAGGCGGCCGAGTAGCCTGAGCGGCTCCAAGGAGGCCCGGTCATGAGGAACGTACGGCCGTGAGGGTCGTCGAAAGCTCACTCTCGTACCGCGCCGCCCGACCCGCCTGGCGGTGGATCGTGAAGGTGGCCCGTTGCTCCCTGGTGGGCCGGTTCCTTGTGGCGCTGACGCGGATCCTGGGGTCCGTCTTCTCCGACAGCAGGACCTTCGGAACGAAGTATCTGCGTCCCCGCAGGCTGCAGCGGGATGGCCATCCGCTGAGCGTGCTCGCCATCTCCCGGCCCTACCTGTGGCTGCGCGAGCGGCTGGGCGGCGGCGCCGCCGGCCGGGCGGCCGCCGCGGGGGGAAGGGCCTTCACTGAGTCGCGCTTCGCGGGCGGTGTCTGGGTCTTCGTGGTCGGAGCGGGTCTGTTCGCGCTCGGCTGCGGCCGGCTGGCCCTCATGATCGCCCGGGGGGTCACCACCGTGGAATCGAGCGGCCTCTCCTTGGCGGTTCCCTGGCTCCGGTTCGTCACCCCGGTGATCGTGATGGTGGTGGGGGCTCTCTTGCTGGCTTCGGGGCCTCGGTTGGTCCAGGCTTTTCGCAAGAGTCTCGTAGGTCGGGGAGTCGGGCTGGCGATAGACATCCCCCCGGCTCAGCCGGCGGTGCACGGGGGCGGCGTGGGGCTCGGTGCGCCCACGCGGCCGGCGCCTGGTCGGGGCTCGTGGCGCACACCGGCCGGCATGGCGGGAGCCGCGGCGGTCCTGGCCGCCGCGGCCGGTGTGACCGCCGGTCTGACGGCGGGGTCGGGGGCCCTGGTGGTGGTGGCCGTGGCGGTCGCCGTGTGCCTGTTCGCTCTCGCCGTTCTGCGCCCGGAGGCCGTGCTCCTGGCGGTGGCCGCCTTTCCCTGGCTGGACTGGGTGGCCCGGTCGTTCCTGGGCGGCCTGGGGGCCGCGTGGGACGAAGCCCTGCTCATATTCTGCATCGTGCTCCTGCTCTGGAGCGTCATCGTGCTTCGCCGCGGCGAGTTGTGGACGGTGCCGATAACGCTGCCCACCATTCTGGCGTTTGTCGCCGCGCTTGGGTCGGTGGTGGTGCGGGATGTTCCCGGCGACGTGGCCTTGTTCGCTCTCCGGGTGCTGTTCCAGCCGCTGCTCTTCTACTTCGTCGGGTTCCTGCTGCCCAAGAACAAGCGCTGGGTCCAGGGAGCGGTGGCCGTGTTCCTGGTCGCGAGCGTGGCTATGGCTCTGCACGGTCTGTACCAGTATGCGACCCACGCCCCCATGCCGGCGCGCTGGGTGGACGTCCGCGAGACCTACATTAGCACCCGAGCCTACTCGGTCATCGGTAATCCCAACGGACTCGGGGCCTTTCTCGTGATCGGGGCGTTGGTGGCTCTCAGCCTGGCGCTCTCGTCGAGGCTATCCCGGAGCCGCCGCCTGTTCTTGGCCGCGGCCTGCGTGGTGCAGCTGGCCGGTGTGGCCGTCACGCTCAGCCGGGGGGCCTGGATCGGACTGGCGGCCGGGTTGTTGGCGCTCCTCATCCTCGCCTACCGGCGCTTCCTGGCCCCACTCGTGGCGGCCGCGGTGGTGGCCTGGTTCGTGGCGCCGCGGACCTTCGTCAACCGGCTGACGTCGGGTTTCAGTTCCTGGTACATCACCAAGAGCCTCGCGGGAGGCCGTCTCTACGTGTGGAAGATGTCACTGGAGGACATCGCGGCCCATCCCTGGTTCGGATTGGGCTTGGGGACCTTCGGAGGGACCACGGCGGTGACCTTCGGCTACGGGCGCCTGTGGGTGGACAACTTCTACCTGCAATTGGGGGCGGAGGGAGGCCTGATCCTGTTGGCGCTGTTCCTGTGGATCCTGCTGCGCGGGGCCAAGGGCCTGGTGAAGGCTCACCGGACGGCTCGCGACCCCTATCTGCAGGCGCTCTGTGCCGGCGTGTTCGGGGCCTTCGTGGCGGTGGCGGCCGCGAACTTCACCGCCAGCGTGTGGGAGGCGCTCGTGGTCGGCGCGGCCTTCTGGTTCTTGGCGGGATTGGCGACGTCGGCGGGCCTGCAGGATCATGCCGAAGAACCGGCTGCCGAAGGACAGGTGACGGACGGGCGAGGAGCATCATGACGCTCCGCGTCCTGCATCTCATCGGCGGCGGAGACACGGGTGGCGCGATGAGCCACCTGCTGCCCCTGCTATCGGCGTTGGAGCGGAGCGGATGCGACGTCTACCTGGCCTGTCTGGGCGAAGGCGGCCTGGCGCGGCAGGCCGCGCAGCGGGGACTCACTGTGTCCGTGCTGCCCATGGGCGGACCCCGGGACCCCAGGGTCATCGGGCCCCTGCGACGTCTGCTGAGCATGGGTCCGGCGGGGATGGGCGGCGGGGAGGCCGGTGGCGGGGAGGCGAGCGGCGGGGAGGCGGCGGCCGGGCGCAGCCGGGCCGCGCGGTGGGATGTCGTCCACACCCACGGCATGAGGGCCAACCTGCCCACCCGGCTGGTCTCCAGCAGTCTGCGCTACCGGCCCTGCGTGTTCACGACCGTCCACTCCGACCTGAGACTCGACTACGCGTCGGCCCCGCTCGCTCGGGCGTACGAAGGGCTGGACCGGGCCACCGTGGGCTGGGTCGACGGGATCATCTGCGTATCGGACGCTCTGAAGACTCTACTGATCGAGCGCGGATATCCCGCGAAGCGCTTGATCACGGTCCGCTCGGGGCTGGAGGCCGTAGGCGACCACACCGGCGGGAAGGACCGGAGCGGCCGGCCCCGGATCGGCACGGTAGCCCGCTTGGTGGCGGTCAAGGACGTCGCGCTCTTGCTGGAGATTGCCGGGCGGCTGCGCCGAACCCACCCCGAGGTGGAGTCAGTCGTGGTCGGGGACGGGCCAGAGCGGGGGCGCCTCGAGGCTCTGGCGGTCGAGATGGGCCTCGCGGAGACGGTACACTTCACCGGCCGGTTGGACGATACAGACCCGACGCTCGCGTCGCTCGACGTCTATCTGGTCACCTCTGTGTTCGAGGGCGGCGTGTCCATGTCGGTGCTGGAGGCCATGGCGGCCGGTCTGCCGGTGGTCACGACGGACGCGGGCGGAGTGGCCGAGGTGGTGGTGGACGGAGAGACCGGCTATGTGGTGAGTAGAGACCAGGAGCGGGGCGCGCTCGCCGCGGCGCTGGCCGAGCGCGCCGCCGCCCTGCTGAGCGACCCGGGTCTGCGCGCACGCATGGGCGCCGCGGGCGCCCGGCGCGTGCGCGCCCGCTTCACGGTGGACCAGACGGCTGCCCTGGTGCGCCGGGCCTATGAACGGTGCCTGGCGGCTCGGGGCGGGTTCTTCTAGCTAGGCAGGAAGGGTCCGGTATGCTGCGTGGACAAGACATCGTCTGTATCTCGTCGCTCGACTGGGACGCTATGTGGACGAGCAAGCACCAGATCATGCACCGGTTGGCGCAGACCAACCGGGTGCTCTACGTCGAAGAACCGGTCACCTTGCTCGCCCCGCTGAAAGTCCCGCGGCGCTGGCGCCGCTGGGCGGCCGTGGCTCCCACTGTCAAGCGTATCGACGCCGGGCTCTGGACCCTCACGCCCCCGCCGGTGCTGCCTTTCGGCAACATGCGTCCCGGCCTGAATGCGACGAACCAGGCCGTGCTGGCCCGGTATGTCGAGCGGGCGATGGACCGTCTCTATTTCGACGAGGAGTACATCTTCTGGACCTACCTCCCCGCCGCCGCCGCTTTGCTCGACCGCCTCGACAGACCGGCCAAAGCGCGCCGCCCGTCGCTCGCGATCTACCACTGCGCCGACGAGTACTCGGAATTCCCCGGCTTCATCTCCCCGCGTGTTGTCAAGGGCTACGACGACGAGATCACCCGGCGGGCGGACCTGGTCATCACCACGGCCGACAACCTGCGGCGGTCCCGCGAAGCCCTGAACCCGAACGTCCGCACGGTCTACAACGCCGCCGACGTGGAGGTCTTCAACCGCGCCCTCGATCCCGACTTGGCCATCCCGGCAGACCTGGCCGCGATCCCGGCCCCCCGCCTGGGAGTGGTGGGCATGCACGACTTCCGGCTGGACCTCGACGCCCTTGAGGCCCTTGGCCGCTCCGACCCCTCCTGGCAGATAGTGCTCATCGGGCCCTTGAAAGCCGGCCAGATCGACGAGGGCCGCCTGCGGCGGCAGCCCAACATCCATCTGCTGGGCCAGAAGGCTCGGCATGAGCTTCCCGCCTACATCAAGGGCCTGGCCGTCGCGCTCGTGCCCTACACCGCGAGTGAGTTGACGCGCAACATCTTCCCCCTGAAGCTGTTCGAGTACCTTGCGGCGGGAGTGCCGGTGGTCGTCGGAGGCCTCCCCGAGCTGGAGCGTTTCGCCAGGGTCATCGGGGTGGCCGGCGGCCCCGAGGACTATCCCCGGCTGGTGCGTGAGGCCTTGGCCGGGGATTCGCCGGAGAAGCGGGCGGAGAGGGTGGCTCTGGCGGCGGAGAACACCTGGGACCATCGGGTGGAGGAGATATCCGCCCATGTGGAGGAAGCGCTTGCGCGCAAAGGAAGGGCGGTGGAGAGATGAGAGTGCTTCTGCCGACCATGCGCGACCCCGGGCAGATAGGCGGCACCAGCACGCACCTTGCCATGCTGGCCCGGGGACTCGAGGCCCTGGGGCACGAGGCGCATACCCTCTACCTAGGGGGGACCATGCCGGGGGTCGTGCGCAAGACGAGCCTCATCTGGCCGGCGGGGGCTCTCAATCGGGTGCGGGCCGGCTGGGGCATGATGTACGCGGCCGAGACGCGGGCGCGACTGCTGGCCGCGGTGACGGCGCGTGAGCTCGCCCGTGCGGCCAAGGCTTCCGGCGAGCGGGTCGACGGCGGGTCGGCGGGAACGGCTCCCTGGGAGGTGTTGAACGCCCAGGAGGTCTACTCCGTCCCCTATCTCCGCCCGGTGGCCGACGAGTTCGGGATACCCCTGGTCCTCACTCTGCACGGATACCCGCTCTACGAGTCGGTCTCCGAAGGCTTCACCTCCGGCTCTCGCATGGGCCGTCATTACTTGATGCGGGCCGAGATGCGGGCCCTGCGGCTGGCGGACGCCGTAGTGACCGTCGACACGCGCCTCTACCGCCATGCCCTGGGCCTTGTCCCGGAGCAGGCCGCCGCCACCTACACCCTCATGAACTTCGTGGACACCTCGGTCCTGACCCCTCTCGGCGCTTCCGCCGAGGATGACGAGCGGCGCCGGGCTTTGCGGAAGGAGTGGGACGTCCCCGAGGGCAAGTGTGTGCTCTTCTGCCCTCGCCGTCTGGTCAAGAAGAACGGGGTGATCTATCCGTCGCTGGCGCTGTCGACCATGAGCGCCTCCGACCGGGAGCGGTTCTTGCTGCTACACGCCGGCGAGGGCGGAGAGCGAGGCGAGATCGAGCGGATCGTCCGCGAGAACGGTCTGGAGAAGCACGTGCGACTTCTGGGCGGGCAGGGTCCGGAGACCGTGCGCGACCTGTATCACATGGCCGACATCGTGCTGGTCCCGTCCGTGCACTCGGAGAACGTTGAAGAGGCCACCTCGCTATCGGCGTTGGAGGCCATGGCCTGTGGCCGCCCACTCGTGGCGGGCAATGTCGGAGGTCTGGCCGAGATGGTCGTGGACGGCGAGACCGGCCTCCTGGTGCAGGCCGACGGCGAGGTGCTGGCGGCGGCCATCCTGCGGCTGGCCGCCTCCCCTGAACTGAGAGCCAGACTGGCTGTGGCGGCCCGCCGCTACGTGGTCGAGAACCACTCGCACCTTCGGGCCGCGGCGGCCTACGTTGAGGTCTACAACCGGACGGCGGCCGCTCGAGGGACGCCAGAAGCCGGGGCACATCCCACGGGCGCCGAGGTCGCCTCGAAGACGGCGGGCCCCGCCGCAACGGCGGCGCCCTCTGCGGCCTCTGCGCCCGCCGGCGCCATCGCCACGGAACGGGCGGACACGCCGCCCGGCGATCCGTTGGCCGCAGCGCAGCCGGCCGGGATGCTGGCGATGGAGTGGCCGACCATCTCGGTCCTCGGCTTCCCGCTCGATGTCGTCACTCTCGAGCAGGCGGCGCAATGGACCATCGGGGCGGCCGCGGGCGCCGCGGCGCCGGCCGGCCGTACCGCCTTCGCCGTGTCGTTCAACCCGGAGCTGGTGATGCGGGCCCAGGCCGACCCCGCGGCCGCCGAGGTCATGTGGGAAGCCGACCTGTCGTATCCAGACGGGGTCGGCGCTGCCTGGGCGGCCGCCCGGCAGGGGGCCCGCCCCCCGGCCTCGGAATCAGGCCAGCCGGAGCGGGTGGCCGGCATCGAGCTCGCGGAGCGGGTGCTCGAGTTGGCGGCGGAGCGAGGGTTGGGCGTGTTCTTCCTGGGAGCGGCCGAAGGCGTGGCGGAGGAGGCCGCCCGCCTCCAGGTCGAGCGGCTTCCCGGGCTGCGGGTGGTCGGGACCCACCACGGTTACTTCACTCCCGAACAGGAGGCCGGGGTCGTCGATACCGTCCGGGCTTCGGGTGCGGGCATCCTCCTGGTCGCGATGGGCGCTCCCCGCCAGGAGCTGCTGCTCTACCGGCATCGTGACCGTTTCGGGGTGCCGGTCGCCCTCGGCGTGGGCGGCAGCTTCGACGTCTGGGCCGGGACGGTCCGACGGGCCCCGGCCTGGAGTCAACGGGCCAAGGTGGAGTGGCTCTACAGGCTGGCCCGCGACCCGCGCCGCTGGCGCAGGCAGTCGGTGCTGCCCCGGTATGCGGTCCAGGTGCTGCGCTGGTCGCCGGAGGACTACGGTCCGCCGCGTCGGAGGAGGGTCCCCGGCGGAGGAGACGACAAGACCGGCGCCGGCGGCTCCGAGATAGGCGGCGCCGGTTGAGATACCTCATCAGCGGCTACTACGGGGAGAAGAACGCGGGAGACGAGGCCATCCTGGCCGGCATCCTCCAGGAGATCGGCCGCAGGGACCCCGACGCCGGCTACATCGTGCTCTCCTTCGATCCGGACGACACCGAGCTGCGCCACGGCCACGGAAGGGAACTCGCCGCCGTCTCCACCAGCCTGCGCTCCCCGGGGCTGTTGCGGACGGTCATGCAGGGAGCGGATCTTCTCATCAGCGGCGGGGGCAGCTTCCTGCATGAGGCCGACTTCGAGCTCCACGGAAGGTCGTTCCTGTTCCGGGAGGGCAAGCTCCGGCCCGTGCCCTATTTCCTGTCGGTGATCCTCCTGGCGCGGGCGCAGGGCCTGCCGGTGATGTGGTATGCGCAGGGGTTGGGACCGCTCCACACCCGTGCCGCGCGTGCATTCGTAGCCCGGGCGGCCACCTCCTCGCAGGCCGTCACCTGGCGCGACCCCGACTCCGCGCGCCTGGCGTACGAGATCGGCGTGCGGGCGCCCGCCCATCTGGTGGTGCCCGACCCCGCCTACGCGCTGACGCCGGCCTCCCGAGACGAAGCTCAAGCTGAACTAGAGAGATATGGTCTAGCTCCAGGCAGGCGCTATCTGGCGGTCTGCCCCCGGCCCTGGTTGGGACGCACCGGCTACCTGGAGGCTTTGGGCCGGTCTTTGGAGAAGGCAGGAGCCGCTCTGGACCTGGAGATTTTGCTGGCGCCCTTCCACGAAGTCCAAGACCCGCCGGTGTGCGACACGCTGGCGGCGCGGCCGGCTCTCGCCGGCC
>CAZQDY010000007.1:0-66563 GCA_964592075.1 uncultured Gaiellales bacterium | reverse complement strand
AGCGGCACCTAGAGAAGATGAGTGCTCGGGCTTCCCATATCCCGGGCGGGAGGCACACCACTCTAATGGAGATGCTGCGCAACGCCGCCATGAACAGCCAGCGGGCCAATGAGCCTCTGCCGGGGGACGAGGTCTTCGAGCTGCTTGCGGCAGCAGGGTTCGGTGATATCGCCAAGGAGATAGACTGGGAGAGGGCGGTCAAAGATCCCTACTACCTGCCAAAGGTACTACAGAGGTGTGCGGGATATGCTGTCGCAATGCTGGAGAGGTACGAGGCGCAGTGGGGGGAGGGCTTAGGTACAGCTTTGGCGGTCTGGTGGTTCAGGAACATGGTTGACGACGACGCGCCTTGGGACTTCAAGACCGGAGCCGTCGAAGGCCAAGTCTTCAGGTTCTATGACCCTTGGCTCGGCATGGAACTTCCCATTACTGGTGAGGACTTCGGCAACATAGCCTTCGGTTACATAGGCGGGGCTCTCGGATTCAGTAAGGGTCAGTTGTGTGACATCAGCAGGCTCAAGGCAGGACAGGCTCGGGGGCATTTGTCTCCGAATGAGCAGCGCGATCAGAGCATGATACGAAGGGGATGGGACTATCTGGTTAGGTACGAGCCCGTTTGGACGGGCGTGTACTTCGTGAAGTAGGGCCGAGGCCACCCGGGACACCTGCTGCCAGGGTTCCAGCGCGTCGGGGGCCCACGAAATGAGGAGTCGTCAATCGTCAATGCCGCTGCTGGGATTCCAACGAGCCTACTTGGTCGGTGTCTGGAGGAGCAATGGTGCGGACCGGAAAGAGACATATGGCGCAACACAAGACTGCCAGAAACCAGATAAGGATCGGGTATCGGAAGCCATTCAAGAGAGGCCAGCCTGCCCCAGAGACCGATGGGCAGCTCTTCCCTTGCGGGTTGGCAAGCCATCTGTTGTGGGCGGCCCAACTACTCCTTATCGTGGGGCTTGCCTTCAGCCAGCCAGCTTGTGGGAGCGCAAACACGGGCGCCGGTTTGGTCACAGAGACAAGCCCGATCGAGACGGCGTCCACAGTCGGCCCGGGTTCGACGGCTGGCGAGGGTCTAGAGACAGAGGAAACCGTGGACCTTTTCCCCGCCCCGATTGGCCATAAGGACGGATACATCGATAGAGAGGGTCGACTTGTCATTGAAGCTCGGTATGGCAGCGCCAGTGACTTTCATGGCGGTCTTGCTCTTGTGTGCGAAGAGAGTGAGGATGGCGGGACCATCGTTGGGTACATCGACGCCACCGGTAGGGTGGTCTTGCGCAAGCAGCACGAGCGCTCGCAGGACTTCAGCAATGGTCTGGCCCTGGTGTCAGACGGCGAGGGCGGCGGGCTGGGCTACATGGACAAGACCGGCAGAGTGGTGTTCTCGCTTCCTGCTGAGTACTCGGAGGCCTGCAGCTTCAGCGAGGGGTTGGCCGCAGTCGAGACCGAGGCAGGCTGGGGGTATATCGACACAACGGGGCAATTGGTCATCGAGCCGCAGTACCTTTCCGCCTATCCCTTCAGTGAGGGTTTGGCTGCGGCCAGCACTTGGGAGGGCTACGGTTTTATCGACAAGACCGGCCGGTTTGTCGTCGAGCCGCAATTCTTCTCCGCGGGCGGATTCGGGGAGGGACTGGCGCCGGTCAGTCGGGAAGTCCCGGAAGTCGTGGGTGCTTGGTTCGAAGAATGGGCCTACATCGACCGTACTGGGCAGCTCGCTATGCCGTACCAGTTCACCCTTGCCTTCAGTTTCGCCTCTGGGCTGGCTCCGGTTCTGCTGACAGGAGCCGATTCGTCTGAGCGGCCCGGGGGCACGCCAGACGGCTGGTATTTCATCGACACGACTGGGTCCGTAGTACTAGGCCCCTTCGATTGGGCCAGACCGTTTCACAATGGTATGGCGTTCGTCGGTACACTCGACGGGCAGAACGCCTATATCGACACGACCGGCGCCATCGTCTGGAGCGCCCCTAACGTGTGGCTGCAGGAGAACGACGAGCCGGAGTAGGTGGGACTGGCCTTGCAGAAGGAGTTGACACCAAAACGTACATAAGTTACGCTTCGTACGTAACAATCGGACTCGTTGTCGGAGGGGGTGGCCTATCCGTGACCAGTATGCCGATCACTGCCGCGCGTGACGATCTATCGGAGGTCGTCAATCGTGTCGCCTATGGCAGAGAACGTATCTGCCTGACTCGTCACGGCAAGGACGTGGCCTGCGTGGTGTCAGTCGAGGAAGCGAGATTGCTAGATCTGATCGAAGACCGGCTTGATCTCTCTGACGCCTTGGAGGCCCTCAAGGAGTTGCGGGAGGAAGGTTCTGTTTCTTGGGACGATCTCAAAGCTGAGCTGGGCGTATAGCGGGCGTCGATGACTCATCGCATCGAGGTCAGCCCGGCGGCTGCCCGGCAACTCAGGAAGATCGATCGACGTGTTCTTCCCCGAATAGCTGAGAAGATCGACTCACTGGCGACTGAGCCCAGACCGCATGGCTGCGAGAAGCTGAGCGGGTATGAGAACCTGTACCGCGTGAGAGTCGGGGACTACAGAATCCTGTATGGGGTGGAAGACCGGCTGGTGATGATCGCTGTGCTCAAGGTCGGGAGCCGAGCCGAGGTCTACGAGCGCATACGAGAGAGCGACCTCGATTCTTTGAGGAGCCTGATCAGCAGGTAGCCGGTCGGGATGCGGCGTGCCCATGGAGGGGTCGCCCATGGCCTGGCACGCAACTGGTGCGGGCCAGGACCGACGCCGTGCTATACTCCCCCGCGCAAAACCCGCCCGAGACAGCTGGTGCCGCATGGCGGCAGAAGCGGAAGAGCCGGGGCGCCGGCGCGACAGAGCGCCGGGCGACCCCGAAGTCTCGACCCGCCAGCCCAGGCAGAGTGTGACCGGCATACCGGCTCGCTGAGAGCCTCTGGTGTCATCGTCCGCCTCTGCTGACCGAGGTGGACGATTTCGTTTTGAAGGAGGTGAAACCGTATGCCGAGACCGGACAAGATCGAAGCGGTCAAGGAGATCGCCGCCGATCTGAAGGCCACCGACGTCTACTTCTTCGTCGACTACCGGGGCCTGACGTTCGCCGAATCCACCGAGTTGCGCGCCCGCCTTACGAAGGCCGACGCCACTCTCAAGGTGGTCAAGAACACCCTGGCCAAGATCGCCGCGACCGACGCCGGCGTGGAAGGGCTGACCGAACTACTGCAAGGCCCCACCGCCATAGCGTATTGCCACGGCGACCCCGTGCGCGTGGCTAAGGTCATCCAGGACTTCATCAAGGAGAAGAAGAAGGCCGCCATCCGTGGCGGCAAGCTCCAGAGCTCACTATTGGGCTTCTCGGAGGTCGAGCGTCTCGCCACGTTACCCAGCCGCGAGCAGCTCATCGCCCAGGTGGTAGGCCTGATCGCCTCGCCGCTGACAGGCCTCGTGAACGTTCTGAACGGACCCATCCGGAACCTGGTGGTCGTTATGGGCCAAGTGCAAGAAAAGCAAGCCGCGGCGGCTTAGCCGCGAAAGGAGTTGAGCTAAGGTGACCCCTGAGAAGCTCATAGAAGAGATCAAGAAGATGTCGGTCCTCGACCTGTCCACGCTGGTCAAGGCGCTGGAAGAGGAGTTCGGCGTGAGCGCCTCCGCGGCCATGGTGGCCGCTCCGGCCGCCGGCGCCGCCGCCGCGGCCGCTCCGGCCGAGGCCGCCGAGGAGCAGACCGAGTTCGACGTCATCCTCAAGGCCGCGGGCGCCGAGAAGATCAAGGTCATCAAGGTCGTGCGCGCGCTGACCGGCCTGGGTCTGAAGGAAGCTAAGGACCTTGTCGACGGAGCCCCGAACCCTGTCAAGCAGGCCGTTCCCAAGGCCGAGGCCGAAGACGTCAAGAAGCAACTCGAAGAAGTCGGCGCCGAGGTCGAGGTCAAGTAGGGAGTCCGCGTCTGGAGGGCGAGAAAGGACACGCCTCGTCTCCGGCGAAGAACAAGCCCAGCCCCGTGAGGATCCTACCAAGGTACCTCCGGAGCTGGGCTTGTCACGTTTCAAGGGTCGTGATAATATACAGGGTTGCGCGCTGAACCCTGTCGAAAACCCCTGGCATGCGAGGAGTGATCCCCTTTGGCCGAAAGGAAGACTCCCAGAACCCGGCAATCCTTCTCTAATCTACCGCACATCTTAGACGTTCCCAACCTTATCGCAGTCCAGACCGAATCCTTCGAGTGGTTCAAGACCCAAGGTCTCAAGGAGACCATCGAAGACATCAACCCCATCGAGGACTACACCGGCAACTACGCGGTGGAGTTCGGGGACTACGAGTTCAAGGAACCGAACCTGTCCCTCAAGGAATGCCGGGACAAGGATCAGACCTACGCCGCTCCTCTCTTCATCACCGTCCGCTTCGTCAACAAGGAGTCGGGGGAGATCAAGGAGCAGAACGTCTTCATGGGAGACTTTCCCATGATGACCGAACAGGGCACGTTCATCATCAACGGCACCGAGCGCGTCATCGTCACTCAGTTGGTGCGCTCTCCGGGCGCCTACGTGATGTCCGCCAAGGACCCCACCAAACAGGTGCTGGTGGCCAACCTCATGCCGGCCCGCGGTTCCTGGCTGGAGTTCGAGATCGACAAACGGGCCACCGTGTCGGTGCGCATCGACCGCAAGCGCAAGCTCCCGGCGACCGTGTTCCTGCGGGCGCTGGCAGGCATCGATTCCGAGCGGACCAAAGACGATCCTGAGTTGCTGTCCCAGGGCACTGACGAGGAGATCCTCGCCCTGTTCGAGAACAACCCCTTCATCAAGGCCACCCTGGAGAAGGACTCGGTCCGCACGGTGGACGAGGCGCTGGTCGAGCTCTTCAAGAAACAGCGCCCGGGCGAGCCGCCCACTCTCGAGGCCAGCCGCAACCTGCTCTGGAACATCTGCTTCGACCCCAAGCGCTACGACCTCACCCGGGTGGGGAGGCACAAGCTGAACGCCCGCCTGGGCCTCGACACCGACCTGGACGTCCGCACTCTCACCAAGGCCGACATCGTCGCCCTGGTCAAGGAGCTGGTCGCGGTACCCCTGGCCATCGATCACGAGCATCTGCTTGAAGAAGCCCGCGACCTGGCTGAAGTGGCCCCCAGCCTTCCCTGGGATGAGGTGGCCAACCGCCTCGACGAGTACGAGCACTTCGGCAACCGCCGTCTGCGTATGGTGGGCGAGCTGGTGCAGGAAGCGTTCCGGGTGGGTCTCTACCGCATGGAGCGCGTGGTGCGGGAACGCATGACCACCGAGGACGTCGACACCATCACGCCGCAGTCGATCATCAACATCCGCCCGGTTGTGGCGGCTCTCAAGGAGTTCTACGGCAGCTCCCAGCTGTCGCAGTTCATGGACCAGACCAACTCGCTGGCGGGTCTGACCCACCGCCGACGCCTCTCGGCTCTGGGCGCGGGCGGTCTCACACGCGAGCGGGCTCCCATCGAGGTCCGCGACGTACACCCCACCCACTACGGGCGCATGTGCCCCATCGAGACGCCTGAAGGCCCGAACATCGGTTTGATAGGCTCGCTCTCCAGCTATGCGACGGTGAACGAGTTCGGGTTCATCCAGACTCCCTACCGCAAGGTGGTCAAGGGCAAGGGCAAGGTCACCGACGAGATCGTGTGGCTCACCGCCTACGAGGAAGAGAAGTACACCATCGCCCAGGCCAACGCGGCCCTGGATCCCAAGACCCAGGTCTTCACCGAGGAGACGATCCTGGCCCGGGCTCCCGGCGGCGAATACGTGAGCGCCCGAAGGGAAGACGTCGACTTCATGGACGTCTCGCCACAGCAGATCGTGTCGGTGGCGACGGCGCTCGTGCCCTTCCTCGAGCACAACGACGCGAACCGCGCCCTCATGGGTTCGAACATGCAGCGCCAGGCCGTGCCTCTCCTGGAAGCCGAGGCTCCGCTGATCGGCACAGGCATGGAGTTCCGCTCGGCCGTGGACACCGGTGACGTGCTGCTGGCCAAGAGGGCCGGCAAGGTGCGGGGCGTCTCCGCCGACCGCATCCTCATCGAGACCGAGGACGGCGAGGTGGAGTCGTGCGAGCTGCTCAAGTTCGAACGCTCGAACCAGGGCACCTTCATCCACCAGAAACCCGTGGTGAACGTGGGCGACACGGTAAAGCCCGGCACGGTGCTCGCCGACGGCGCCTCGACCAAAGACGGGGAGCTGGCCCTGGGCCGCAACCTGCTCGTGGCCTTCATGAGCTGGGAGGGCTACAACTTCGAGGACTCCATCATCATCAGCGAGCGGCTGGTCAAGGACGACGTGCTCACCTCGGTACACATCGAGGAATACGAGGTGGAGGCCCGGTCCACCAAGCTGGGTGACGAAGAGATCACCCGTGACATCCCCAACCGTTCCGAGGAATCGCTGGCCGACCTGGACGAGGAAGGTATCGTGCGCATTGGGGCGGAGGTGTCCTCCGGCGACCTCCTGGTGGGCAAGATCACCCCCAAGGGCGAGACGGAGCTCACCGCCGAAGAGAAGCTCATCCGCGCCATCTTCAAGGAAAAGGCCCGGGAGGTGCGCGACACCTCGCTCAAAGTGCCGCACGGGGAGAAGGGCGTGGTCATCGACGTCAAGCAGTTCTCGCGCGACGCCGGCGACGACCTTTCTCCGGGCGTGAACCGTCTGGTGCGGGTCTACGTGGCGAAGAAACGCAAGATCGCCGAGGGCGACAAGCTGGCCGGGCGCCACGGGAACAAGGGCGTCATCTCCAAGATCGTGCCCGAGGAAGACATGCCCTTCCTGGAAGACGGCACCCCCGTCGACATCATCCTGAACCCGCTGGGCGTGCCTTCGCGTATGAACATCGGCCAGGTCATGGAGACTCACCTGGGTTGGGCGGCCCATCACGGCTTCTACGGGATCAAGCGCAACAAGAAGAGCATGGACGGCGACGCTCTGCTCGACGGCCGCGATCTGACGCCCGAGGAAGAGCTCAAGCTGGTCAAGAAGTACTACGACGCCGCCGATGAGTCCACCGTCCGGGGCCCGGTGCCCATCGCCTCGCCCGTGTTCGACGGCGCCAGCCAGGAGGGCGTCGACGAGGCGCTGATCGGTTGGGCGCTGGCCCACGAGACCGATGCCGGCGACCCGCTCAAGGTCAAGATGTCCATCAACCTGGACAACAACCCGGGCACCCGCGTGGCCGGCAAGGTGAAGCTCTTCAACGGCCGCACCGGTGAGCCGTATGACCAGAACATCACCGTCGGCTACATGTACATGCTGAAACTGCATCATCTGGTGGACGACAAGATCCACGCGCGGTCCACAGGCCCGTACTCGTTGGTGACCCAGCAACCGCTGGGCGGCAAAGCGCAGTTCGGCGGGCAGCGCTTCGGCGAGATGGAGGTGTGGGCGCTGGAAGCCTACGGCGCCGCCTACACGCTGCAGGAGATGCTGACCATCAAGTCCGACGACACGCAAGGGCGCGTCAAGGCCTACGAGGCCATCGTCAAGGGCGAGAACATCGCCCGGCCGGGAGTGCCCGAGTCGTTCAAGGTCCTGCTCAAGGAGATGCAGTCTCTGGCTCTCGACATCCAGGTGATGAGTGAGGAGGGCGGCTCGCTGGAGGTGGCCGAGGAGGAGGACGACCTTCTCCGGGCCGCCGAAGAGCTGGGCATAGACCTGTCGGCGCGGTACCGGGCGGAGGAGCGGGCCGAGGAAGCGGCCGCGGCGGCGCTGGTGCCGACGCACACCGGGTCGGAGCTGGATGAGGAGCCGGATGACGAGGAGGAGTCCGGCGAGTTCGAGGGAGCTCCCGAGATCGAGCCGTTTGAGATGACCGTGGAGACCGACTTAGCCGATATCCAGCTTTCTCCCTTCGCCGACGACGGGGAATAGGAGCGTTCCGTGATCGACATCAACGAATTCGACGCCATCAGGATAGGTCTGGCCTCGCCGGAGCAGATCCGGGCCTGGTCGTCTGGTGAGGTGACCAAGCCGGAGACCATCAACTACCGCACGCTCAAGCCCGAGAAGGACGGTCTCTTCTGCGAGCGCATCTTCGGTCCCACCAAGGACTGGGAGTGCTACTGCGGCAAGTACAAGCGGGTCCGCTACAAGGGCATCATCTGCGAGCGCTGCGGCGTGGAGGTTACCAGGGCCAAGGTGCGCCGGGAGCGCATGGGCCACATCGACCTGGCCGCGCCCGTGAGCCACATCTGGTACTTCAAGGGCGTGCCCAGCCGTATGGGGTACCTGCTCGACATCTCGCCGAAACAACTGGAGCGGGTCCTCTACTTCTCCGCCTCCATCGTCACCTTCGTGGACGATGAGAAGCGGCAGCGCGATCTGGACAAACTCGAAGAGTTGGTGCAGGCCGACATCGAGAACACCTTCGCCTCGCGCGACGAGCAGAAGGTGAAGATCATGGCCGAGCGCGACAAGCGCGTGGCCGTGCTCCTGGGCAACTCCACCCCCGATGAGGACGACGAGATCGCCTTGGGGTTCGACCAGACCCCGCTCAGCGAGTGGACCCAGGAGGAGATGGAGAAGCGGGCGGGCGAGCTTCGCGTGGAAGCCGACACCCGCCTGCGCGACCTGGAGCGCTACGCCGACCAGCAGGCGGCACGCCTGCGCGAGCTGTGGGCTCAGTTCAAGCAGATCAAGAAGGGCGACATCATCACCGACGAGACGCTCTTCCGTGAGATGAAGGAGAAGTTCGGCAGCCCCTTCGGTTACGGGGTGTATTTCCGGGGCGGCATGGGCGCCGAGGCCATCCGCGAACTGCTGGCCGCCGTTGATCTCGAGACCGAGGCCAAGAACCTGCGCGAGATCATCAAGACCTCCAAGGGGCAGAAGCTGTCGCGGGCGGTCAAACGGCTGAAGGTGGTGGAGGGCTTCCTGCGCTCCGACAACAGACCGGAGTGGATGATCCTCCAGTCGATCCCGGTCATCCCGCCGGAACTGCGCCCCATGGTGCAGCTCGACGGCGGCCGCTTCGCCACCTCCGACCTCAACGATCTCTACCGCCGGGTGATCAACCGCAACAACCGGCTCAAGCGCCTTCTCGATCTGGGGGCGCCGGAGATCATCGTCAACAACGAGAAGCGCATGCTGCAGGAGGCGGTCGACGCCCTCTTCGACAACGGCCGGCGCGGCCGGGCGGTGACGGGACCGGGCAATCGCCCGCTCAAGTCGCTCTCCGACATGCTCAAAGGCAAGCAGGGCCGCTTCCGCCAGAACCTGCTGGGCAAGCGCGTGGACTACTCGGGCCGTTCGGTCATCGTGGCCGGCCCGGAGCTCAAGCTGCACCAGTGCGGCATTCCCAAGACCATGGCCCTCGAGCTCTTCAAACCCTTTGTCATGAGCCGCTTGGTGGAACGTAAGCAGGTGCAGAACATCAAGGCCGCCAAGAAGCTGGTCGAGAGCGAGTTCCCGGAAGTGTGGGACATCCTCGACGAGGTCATCAACGAGCACCCGGTCATGCTGAACCGGGCGCCCACGCTTCACCGTCTGGGCATCCAGGCCTTCGAGCCGGTGCTCATCGAGGGTAAGGCCATCCAGCTTCATCCGCTGGTGTGCACCGCCTTCAACGCTGACTTCGACGGCGACCAGATGGCCGTGCACCTGCCGCTTTCGGTAGAGGCGCAGGCCGAGGCCCGCATCCTCATGCTGTCGTCGAACAACATCTTGTCTCCCGCGCACGGACGGCCGATAGCGGTGCCGACGCAGGACATGATCCTGGGCTGCTACTACCTGACCTACTTCGAGGGCCCTGATCTCGCGAAGATCGACCCCTACGACACCAAGGCGCTCGAGGCTCTCGATCCCAAGCCGCGCCCGTTCGGCTCGGTCGCCGAGCTGGAGCACGCTTACGCGGAGAAGTCCATCGGCATCCAGGATCCCGTCCTGTTCCGTTGGGAAGGGAGGCGGACACTCACCACCGTGGGGCGCGCGCTCTTCAACTCCGCGGTGGCCGCCGCGCTCAAGGAGTACTTCGGCGAGGAATGGGAGAAGGAGGGGCCGGAGGGCACTCTGCGGAAGGACGACTACGAGTTCCAGAACAAGGTCTTCACCAAGAACGAGATGTCGACCTTCGTGAGCGATCTGGTCGAGTACTACGGTTCCATCGCGGTCGCCCACCTGCTCGACGTCCTCAAGGACCTGGGCTTCAAGTACGCCAGTGTGGCGGGTGTCACCATCTCCAAGAACGACATAGTGGTCCCGCCCGACAAGGACCAGATCCTGCAGGGCTACGAGGACAAGGTCCGCGATATCCAGGAAGCCTACAACCAGGGCGAGATGACCGATTCGGAGCGCCGGGAGCGGGTCACCGACCTGTGGACCGAGGCCACCGAGGAAGTGGCCGACGCCATGGAGAAGAACTTCCGCCGCCTCAACCCGGTCTATATGATGGCCAACTCCGGAGCCCGAGGCTCTTTCAAACAGATCCGCCAGCTGGCCGGCATGCGCGGTCTCATGGCCTCGCCGAAGGGCGAGATCATCGAGCGGCCCATCAAGGCCAACTTCATGGAAGGCCTGGGAGTCCTCGAGTACTTCATCTCCACGCACGGCGCCCGCAAGGGTCTGGCCGATACGGCTCTGCGGACGGCCGACTCCGGCTATCTCACCCGCCGTCTGGTCGACGTGGCTCAAGAGGTGGTCATCCGGGAGCGCGACTGCGGCACCGAGAGGTACATCGAGATGTCGCTCCGCAAGAGTGAACGCCTGAACGAGCTGCTTCTCGGCCGGGTCCTGGCCGTGGACATAGCCGACCCCGCGACCGGTGAGGTCGTCTACGAGCGGAACGAACTGCTCAACAAACGTATGCTCGAGAGACTCCTCTCGCTCTACCCGGCGCACGCCCATGCCGACCTGAAGCTCAAGGTCCGCTCGGTCCTGGGTTGCCAGAGCGAGATAGGCGTCTGCCAGTACTGCTACGGCCGGTCGCTGGCCGCCAACGATCTGGTGGCCATCGGCGAAGCGGTGGGACACATCGCGGCGCAGTCCATCGGGGAGCCGGGCACACAGCTCACGATGCGGACCTTCCACACCGGTGGTGTGGCGGGCGCCGACATCACCCACGGGCTGCCGCGCGTGGTCGAGCTCTTTGAAGCCCGCAAGCCCAAGGGGCAGGCCAAGATCACCCAGTTCGCAGGCACCGTGCACATCGAGGAGTCCGACAAGGCCAAGAAGGTGGTCATCCTCGACGACACGGGTGAGGAGCTGCACAGCTACGCCATCAGCCGCCGGGCCGACCTCATGGTGGAAGAGGGTCAGCAGGTGGAGGCGGGCGACCAGCTGTATGAGGGCTCCCTCAACCCCCACGAGTTGCTCAAGTACCGGGGAGCTCTGGAGACCGCCCGCTACATCGTGGGTGAGGTCCAGGAGGTCTACCACAAGCAAGGCGTGCAGATCGACGACAAGCACGTGGAGCTGATCGTCCGGCAGATGACCAAGAAGGTCCTGGTGGAGACCCCGGGCGACACCAGCTTCCTGCCCGGCCGCATGATCGATAGGCTCATCTTCGACCAGGAGAACGAACGGGTCGTGGCTGAGGGAGGCGAGCCGGCCACCTGCGAGGAGATCATCCTCGGCATCACCAAGGCCTCACTGGCCACGGAGAGCTTCCTTTCGGCGGCATCCTTCCAGGAGACCACCAAGGTGCTCACCGACGCCGCTCTGGAGGGCAAGGTCGACGAACTGCGTGGTCTCAAGGAGAACGTCATAATCGGCAAGCTGATCCCGGCCGCCACCGGGCTTCGCACCTACCGTAACATCGAACTCGTCTCTACGGGCATCCCCGCGGAGATGGATATCTTCGGCGATGTGATAGGGGCGAGACCCGACGCCGGCTTGGGGCTGACGCCCGAGCAGCAGTGGGCGGCTCTGACCGGATCGGGCCAGAACGCCGAGACCTACAACATGCTGGTGGACGATCTCGATCTGCCCACCTACGTGCATTCGGTGCTCAGTCGGGCGGGGATCGAGCGGGTGAGCGACCTGCTCTCCCACAACACCAAGGAGCTCTTGGCGGTGCCCGGGCTGGGGCAGAAGAGCCTCGAGGAGATCAGGACCCGGCTCGACGAGCGGGGCTGGACCCTGACCGGCGACGAACAGGCCGGGGAAGACGACGACGAGTTGCTCGGCACCGGCGACGGCGCCGCCGGCGACTCGGAGACGGCCCTGCTGGGCGGCGACCTGCTGGGGAACGACGCCTAGAGGAGTATCAGCGCCTGCGGGGGCTTCTTGCAGCCCCCTAGGCGCTTTGCTATACTTCGCGGCCGCTGCGCGTCCGGACGCGTGCTATGCGCGTGCCTACGTAGCGACCGGTGCTTAGTGTCAATAGACGATGGCTAGATGAGGAGTTCGTGTGCCGACGATCAACCAGCTGATCCGCAAGGGCCGGCAGGAGCAGTCCAAGAGGACCAAGACCCCGGCTCTCAAAGGCGCCCCGCAGAAGCGCGGCGTATGCACGCGCGTGTACACCACCACACCCAAGAAGCCCAACTCGGCCCTGCGGAAAGTGGCGCGTGTGCGGCTGGTCAACGGGATGGAAGTCACCGCCTACATCCCGGGCATCGGGCACAACCTGCAGGAGCACTCCGTGGTCTTGATCCGGGGCGGCCGCGTGAGGGATCTCCCCGGCGTGCGCTACAAGATCATCCGGGCGGCGCTCGACTCGGCCGGAGTGGCCGACCGCAAAAGAGGCCGCTCGAAGTACGGCGCCAAGATGGCCAAGTAGGGACAGGAAGGCATACGTAGATGTCAAGAAGAGTAAGGGCAGCGAAGCGGGACATCCAGCCCGACCCCGTGTACCGGAGCCGCCTGGTCACCCAGATGGTCAATCGCGTGATGCTCGACGGCAAGAAGTCGACCGCCGAGCGGATCATGTACGACGCCATGAACATCCTGCGCGAGCGCACCGGCAACGACCCTGCGAGCGTGCTCAAGGAAGCCGTGGAGAACGTGCGGCCGGCGCTCGAAGTGCGGTCCCGCCGGGTCGGCGGCGCCAACTATCAGGTGCCGGTGGAAGTGCCCACGCGGCGCTCGTACACCTTGGCGGTGCGCTGGATCGTCACCCACAGCCGCGCGCGGCGCGAGCACACCATGGCCGAGCGTCTGGCCGGAGAGCTGCTCGATGGATATAACCGTACCGGCGTCACCATGAAGAAAAAAGAGGATCTGCTGCGGATGGCGGAAGCCAACAGGGCTTTCGCGCACTACCGCTGGTAGGCCGCACGCATAAAGGCATCGAAGGACGTGGCATTGGCAACTGCACATAGACCCGAAACTAGGACAGCCCGGCAGCATCCGCTGGCGATGGTCCGCAATATCGGCATCATGGCCCACATCGATGCCGGTAAGACCACGACTACCGAGCGGATGCTCTACTACACGGGTCGCACCTACAAGATCGGGGAAGTGCACGACGGCGCTGCTGTGATGGACTGGATGGCCCAGGAACAAGAGCGGGGCATCACCATCACGTCGGCGGCTACGACCTGCGAGTGGCACGATCATCGCATCAACATAATAGACACGCCCGGGCACGTGGACTTCACTATGGAGGTAGAGCGCTCCCTCCGGGTGCTTGACGGAGCCATCGCTCTGTTCTGCTCGGTGGCGGGTGTCGAACCCCAGTCGGAGACCGTATGGCGGCAGGCGGATAAGTACCGCGTGCCGCGCATCGCCTTCGTCAACAAGATGGACCGTGTCGGCGCGGACCTCATGAGAGGCGTGCGCACCATGGTCGAGAGACTGCATGCGCGACCCCTGGTCGTCCAGTTGCCCATCGGGCATGAGGACAAGTTCCGCGGTGTCATCGACCTCGTGCGGATGGTCGCCTACGTCTATCACGACGAGATGGGCGTCGAGTGGGAGGAGATCCCCATCCCCGAGGAGATGCTCGACGAGGCCAAGGCGGCGCGGACCCGCATGGTCGAGATCCTCGCCGAGCACGACGACCATCTGATGATGGAATATCTCGAAGGGCGCAAGATGTCGGTGGAGCATCTCAAAGCCGTCATCCGTCGCGCCACCCTCGACATCGAGCTGACCCCGGTGCTCTGCGGTTCCGCCTTCAAGAACAAGGGCGTACAGATGCTCCTGGACGCGGTGGTGGACTACCTCCCCTCGCCGCTCGACATCCCGCCCGTGGAAGGGATCAATCCCCATAACGGGCATCCGGTGGTCAGGCACGCCGACGACAGCGAACCGTTCTCGGCCATCGCCTTCAAGATCATGTCGGACCCTTACGTGGGGAAGCTCACGTATTTCCGCGTGTACTCCGGGGTGCTCAAGGCGGGCTCGTACGTCTATAACGCCAGCAAGGGCAAGAAGGAGCGCATCGGCCGGATCCTCCGGATGCACGCCAACCATCGGGACGACGTTACCGAGGTGTTCGCCGGCGATATCGCCGCGGCCGTGGGTCTCAGGGGGACCACGACCGGAGACACCTTGTGCGACGCGAGTGGCGCCATCATCCTCGAGGCCATCGAGTTCCCCGACCCGGTGATTTTCGTGGCCATCGAGCCCAAGACCAAGGCCGACCAGGACCGTCTGTCCGACAGCCTGATGAAGCTGGCCGAGGAAGACCCGACCTTCCGGGTCCGCACCGACGAGGAGACCGGTCAGACCATCATCGCCGGCATGGGCGAGCTGCACCTGGAGATCATCGTCGACCGCCTGCTGCGCGAGTTCAAGGTCGACGCCAACGTAGGGCGCCCGCAGGTGGCCTACCGCGAGGGCATCACCAAAGCGGTCCCCAAGGTCCAGGGGCGCTTTGTGCGCCAGACGGGCGGGCGGGGACAGTACGGCCACGTGGTTATCAATATGGAACCGAACGACTACGGGGCCGGTTTCGTGTTCGACAACAAGATTGTGGGCGGGGCCATCCCCAAGGAGTACATCCCCGCCGTGCAGACCGGGATGATCGAGGCCATGGAGACCGGCGTGTTGGCCGGGTTCCCCGTGGAGGACGTCAAGGTGGAGCTGATCGACGGCTCGTATCACGAGGTCGACTCCTCAGAGATGGCCTTCAAGATCGCGGGTTCCATGGCGTTCCGCGAGGCGGCCAAGAAGGCCCGCCCGGTCCTGCTGGAACCCATCGAAGAGGTCGAAGTGGTGGTGCCCGAGGAGTACATGGGCGACGTCATGGGCGACCTCAATTCACGCCGGGGGCACATCGAAGGCATGGAACTCCGGGCGGGAGCCCAGGTCATCCGCGCCGCCGTGCCGTTGGCGCAGATGTTCGGGTACGCCACCGATCTCCGCTCCATGACTCAGGGGCGGGCGGTGTACACCATGCAGTTCAGCCACTACGCAGAGGTACCGAGCGCGATAGCGCAAGAGATCATCGCCCAACAGGGCGGCAGGATGGCAAACGACTAATAACGGCAAGAACGGCTGCCGGCTGCGGCGGCCGCCTGAGTGATTCAGGTAGAAAGGGAGGATCAAAGTGGCGAAGCAGAAGTTCGAGCGGACCAAGCCCCACGTCAACGTCGGCACCATCGGTCACATCGACCACGGCAAGACGACTCTGACTGCGGCTATCACGAAGTGTCTCGCGGCCGGTAACCCGAACATCCAGTTCCGCAGCTTCGACTCCATCGATAACGCCCCTGAGGAGCGCGAGCGGGGCATCACCATCGCCACGGCCCACGTGGAGTACGAGACCGAGAAGCGGCACTACGCCCACGTCGACTGCCCGGGCCACGCCGACTACATCAAGAACATGATCACCGGCGCCGCCCAGATGGACGGGGCCATCCTGGTTGTGTCCGCCGCCGACGGTCCCATGCCCCAGACCCGTGAGCACATCCTGCTCGCCCGCCAGGTGGGCGTGCCCTACATCATTGTGTTCCTCAACAAGGCCGACATGGTCGACGATCCTGAGCTGCTCGAACTGGTCGAGATGGAAGTCCGCGAGCTGCTTACCGAGTACGAGTTCCCGGGCGACGAGATCCCGATCATCACCGGCTCCGCTCTACAGGCTCTTGAGCACGGCTGTGGCGACCGCGACTGTGAGAAGTGCGGCCCTATTTTCAAGCTCGCCGATGCCATCGACGAGTACATCCCCGAGCCCGTCCGCGCCGTCGACAAGCCGTTCCTCATGCCCATAGAGGACGTGTTCAGCATCCAGGGCCGTGGCACCGTGGTGACCGGCCGCGTGGAGCGCGGTATCGTCAAGGTGGGGGACAACGTCGAGATGGTCGGACTCCATGACGAGAGCACGAAGACGGTGGCCACCGGCGTTGAGATGTTCCGCAAGCTGCTCGATCAGGGACAGGCCGGCGACAACATCGGCGTGCTCCTCCGCGGCATCAAGCGCGAGGAGGTCGAGCGCGGCATGGTCCTCGCCGCTCCCGGGAGCATCACCCCTCACACCGAGTTCGAGGCTCAGGTCTACGTCCTGTCCCGCGAGGAAGGCGGCCGGCATACCCCGTTCTTCAACGGTTATCGCCCGCAGTTCTACTTCCGGACCACAGACGTGACCGGTGACGTGACCCTGTCGGAGGGTGTGGAGATGGTCATGCCGGGCGACCATACCGCCATCAAGGCCAAGCTGATCACTCCTATCGCCATGGATGAAGGCCTCCGCTTCGCCATTCGCGAAGGCGGCCGCACCGTCGGCTCCGGCGCTGTTACCAAGATCATCAAGTAGGAGTCGCTCGGTGGCGCAACAAAAGATACGCATAAGGCTGAAAGCCTACGACCACGAGCTTGTAGACAAGAGCGCGCGGAGCATCGTCGAAACGGCCGAGCGCACGGGCGCCACCATTTCCGGGCCCGTTCCGCTGCCGACTGAGAAGAACGTCTACTGCGTGATCCGTAGCCCGTTCAAGGACAAAGACTCGCGGGAGCATTTCGAGATCAGGACCCACAAGCGCCTGATCGACATCCATCAGCCCACGCCGAAGACGGTGGACTCGCTGATGCGTATGGATTTGCCCGCGGGCGTAGACATTGAGATCAAACTGTGATGAAGACGCTGTTGGGCACCAAGCTGGGTATGACCCAGTTCTTCAACGAAGACGGCCAAGTCGTCCGCTGCACGGTCATCCAGGCCGGCCCTTGCCTGGTCACCCAGAAGAAGACGGTCGAGAACGACGGCTACGCCGCTACGCAGATCGCCTTCGGCGATGTCAGGCCGAAGCGGCTGAACAAACCGCTTCTCGGCCACTTCAAGAAGGCGGGGGTAGCTCCCAAGCGCCACCTCGTCGAGGTACCCGGTGAGGATGGACCGGCCGTCGGCGAGTCCGTGACCGTCGAAGTGTTCGCCCCGGGCGACACGGTCAAGGTGACCGGTGTAAGCAAGGGGAAAGGCTTCCAGGGCGTGGTGAAGCGGCATGGTTTCGCGGGTGGTCCCGGATACCATGGCGCCCACTTCCATCGCGCCCCCGGTTCCGTCGGCGCCTCCGCGGATCCCGCTCGGGTCTATCCGGGTAGCCGGCTGCCTGGGCAGATGGGCAATGTGCGTGTCACGCAAACGGGTCTTACCGTGGTCAAGACCGACCCGGACAAGAACCTGGTGCTGGTCAAAGGCTCGGTTCCAGGGAGCAAGGGCTCCCTGGTCTTGATCAGGGGTTAGGCCTATGCCATCAATCGACAGAATCGACGAGAGCGGCGCGGTCGTCGGCCGGCACGAGCTGGCGGACGCGTTGGTGCAGGACCAGATCAACGTCGGCCTCCTGCATCAGGTGGTGACGGCCGAATTGGCCGGCCATCGTCAGGGCACGGCTTCGGCGAAGACGAGGAGTGAGGTCGCGGGCACGACCGCCAAGCAGTGGCGTCAGAAGGGCACCGGCCGGGCCCGTGTAGGCTCCGGCAAGGTTTCGCACTTCACCGGCGGCGGCTTGGCCTTCCCGCCCATTCCGCGCAGCTTTGCCGTCAAGGTCAACAAGAAGGTCAAGGCGCAGGCGTTCCGCATGGCGCTGGCCGACCTGGTGGCCGGAGGCACGGTCCGGGTGCTGGCGGGCGCGAGTTTCGCCGAGCCCTCGACGAAGCGCGCCGCGTCCATAGTCGACAAGACTGCATTGGACAAGCCGCTGCTGGTCCTCGTGGGCGCCGAGGAAGTCTCGGCCCTGAAGAGCTTCCGCAACATGGCCGGCATACGCGCCCTGACCATCGGTGAGGCTGAGGTCCAGGACTACATCTGGGCGAAGAGCCTGTTGTTCACCGAGGCCGCGGTCTCCTTTCTCGAGGGTGGATCGAGCAAAGGCGGTGAGGCGTAGTGGACGCGCGTGAGATCATCATCCGCCCCATAATCTCCGAAAAGAGCTACCGGGCCATCGACAACAACCGGTACTCGTTCGAGGTGAACTACCGGGCGACCAAGCCCCACATCCGCGCCGCCGTGGAAGAGATCTTCAACGTGAAGGTCATCGGTGTGCAGACCATCAACGTGAAGCCGAAGCCCAAGCGCCGGGGCGCCCACATGGGCATGACCCGTCGCTGGAAGAAGGCAGTGGTCGAGCTCGCTCCGGGCAACCGGATAGAGTTCTTCGGCGCGACCTAGAAGGGTAGAGACACATGGCAACAAAGAGCTATAAGCCGACATCTCCCGGACGCAGGTTCGCGACCACACCTGCTTTTGACGAGATCACCAAGGCCGAGCCGGAGAAGGCGCTCACCCGTCCGGTGAAGCGCAAGGGCGGGCGGAACAACAACGGCCGCATCACCACCCGGCATCAAGGAGGCGGCCACAAGCGCCGGTACCGGGTCATCGACTTCAAGCGCGACAAGGACGGCGTGCCGGGCCGGGTGAGCTCCGTCGAGTACGATCCCAACCGAAACGCCCGCATCGCTCTGATCGTCTATGCCGATGGCGAGAAGCGCTACATCTTGGCGCCGAACAAACTGGGTGTGGGCGCCCTGGTCGAAGCCGGTCCGGGCTCCGATATCCGGGTGGGTTGCGCTCTTCCGCTGCGGAACATCCCGGTCGGTACGGTGGTGCACAACATCGAGCTCGCCAAGGGTCGCGGGGGGCAGATCGCCCGTTCCGCCGGCACCTCGGCGCAGGTCATGGCGAAGGAGGGCGACTACGCCACCCTCCGCCTGCCTTCCGGCGAAATGCGCATGATCCATCTCGAGTGCAGAGCGACGGTCGGTGAGATCGGGAACGCCGAGCATGAGAACCTGGTGACCGGCAAAGCGGGTCGCAAGCGCTGGATGGGCGTCAGGCCCACCGTGCGCGGCACCACTATGAACCCGGTCGACCATCCGCACGGCGGTGGAGAGGGCTCCACACCTCCGGGCCGCAATCCGGTGACGCCGTGGGGTGTCCCCACTCTGGGTCACAAGACCCGCAAACCCAAGAAGCCTTCGACCAAGTACATCGTCAAGCGACGGGGCAAAGGGAGGTAACAGAGCATCGTGGCACGTTCAAGCAAAAAAGCTCCCTTCGTCGAAGAGCGGCTGATGAAGCGGGTCGAGACCATGAACGAGAGTGGCGAGAAGCGCATGCTCAAGACCTGGTCGCGAGCCTCCACCATCTATCCCGAGATGATCGGGCACACGATCGCCGTTCACGACGGGCGCAAACATGTGCCCATCTACGTGACGGAGAGTATGGTAGGCCACCGGCTGGGCGAGTTCGCTCTCACCCGCACGTTCCGCGGGCACGGCGGCAACAAAGAGCGCCGCATGAAGAGGAAGTGACGGCATGGTCAACGCGACTGCGAAATACGTGCGGGTCTCCCCGCGCAAGGCCGGTGATATGGCCACCCTCATCAGAGGCAAGAACGTGGCGGAGGCGAAGGCCATCCTGGCTCTGAGCCCGCGCGCGGCGGCCAAGCTGGTCGGCAAAGTGCTCGACTCGGCGGTGGCCAACGCGGAGAACAATCACGACCTCGACGCCGACGACCTCTATGTCGTCCAGGCCTATGTGAACGGCGGCCCCACCCTCAAGCGGTTCCGGCCGCGGGCGATGGGGCGGGCCAGCCGTATCCGCAAGCGGACGAGTCATATCACTGTGTGCGTCGACGAAAAAAAGGAGTCGTAGCAGGTGGGTCAGAAAGTTCATCCCGGAGGCATGCGGCTCGGCATCATCCACGACTGGAAGGCCCACTGGTACACCGAGAGGCAGTTCGCCGGTTTTCTCCATGAGGATCTGGCCATCCGCAGGCACATCCAGCGGCGCATGGGGCATGCCGGCCTTTCCGCCATCGTCATCCGCAAGGACACCAACAAGCTGGTGGTGGACATCAACACCGCTCGACCGGGTATCGTGATCGGCAAATCCGGTTCCGAGGTGGATGCGCTGCGGCGCGAGCTCCACGACATGACCGGCAAGACCGTCCATGTCAACATCGTCGAGATCAAGAGGCCCGAACTTGACGCCAACCTGGTCGCCCAGTCCATCGCGGAACAGCTCGCGAACCGGGTGAGCTTCCGCCGGGCCATGAAGCGGGCCATCACCTCGGCCATGCGCTCCGGCGCCATGGGCATCAAGGTAAGGTCCGGAGGCCGTCTGGGCGGGGCCGAGATGGCGCGCATCGAGGGCTATAGCGAGGGCCGCGTGCCCCTGCACACCCTGCGGGCCGACATCGACTACGGCTTCTGCGAGGCCGACACCACGTTCGGCAAGATCGGTGTGAAGGTGTGGATAAACAAGGGTGAGATCATGCCCGAGGGGTTCGATCAGGGATCCCGCGTACAGACGGAGAACCGCGCAGGGTGACCTTCACTGGTCTCCGCCGGCTAAGACGAGGATAGAAGATGCTACTACCAAAACGGGTCAAACACCGCAAACAGCACCGGGGTCGCATGGCGGGCAAGGCCAAGGGCCAGACGACGGTCCACTTCGGTGAGTATGGTCTGCAGGCCCTCGAGCCGGGCTGGATCACCAGCAGGCAGATCGAGGCTGCTCGTATCGCCATGACCCGCAAAATCAAGCGGGGTGGGAAGGTGTGGATCAACATCTTCCCGGACAAGCCCATCACGAAGAAGCCGGCCGAGACCCGTATGGGCTCCGGCAAGGGGTCGCCCGACCAGTGGGTGGCCGTGGTCAGGCCGGGACGGGTGATGTTCGAGCTGGCGGGCGTCTCTGAGGAGCTGGCCAAGGAGGCCATCCGCGTCGCCGCGCACAAACTTCCTGTCAAATGCAGATTCGCGACCAGGGAGGACGGGGGCATTGAAGGCTAAGGATATAGTCGAACTCGCCGACGAGGAATTGGCCCAGCGTCTCAAGCAGTCGCGTGAGGAGCTATTCAACCTGAGGTTCCAGCACGCGGCCGGCCAGCTGGAGAACACCAGCCGTCTCCGCCAGGTGCGCCAGGACATCGCCAGGATCATGACGGTGCAATCTGCGAGAGAACGGGCGAGGGAGCTGTGATGGCCGAGGAGCGAGCGACAAGACAACGGGAGCGGCAAGGCGTCGTCGTCTCCGATCAGATGGACAAGACCATTGTCGTGCAGGTCAGCGCGGTGAAGCCGCATGCCCAGTACGGCAAGGTGGTCCGCAGGTCCTCTCGTCTGAAGGCTCACGACGAGAACAACGAGGCTCGGGTCGGGGACACCGTGCTGGTGCGCGAATGCCGGCCGCTTTCCCGGGACAAGACCTGGCGCCTGATCAAGGTGCTCGAGCGGGCCGTCTAGGCCGGCGGCGGGAGATGGGTGAAATACGATGATACAGGTGGAGACAAGACTTAAGGTGGCCGACAACACCGGCGCGCGCGAACTGCTCTGCATCCGGATAAAGGGCGGATCGCGGCGGCGCTATGCCGGAGTGGGCGACATCATTGTGGGGGCGGTCAAAGAGGCCAACCCGGGCGGCGCGGTCAAGAAGGGCGACGTCGTGCAGGCTGTCGTGGTCAGGGTCAAGAAGACCTACGGCCGCAAGGACGGCACCTACATCGGCTTCGACGAGAACGCGGCCGTTCTGATCGACCGGCAGTTGAACCCCCGCGGCACGAGGATCTTCGGTCCCGTGGGACGCGAGCTGCGTGAGAAGAACTTCGCGAAGATCATCTCACTGGCCCCGGAGGTGCTGTGATGGCACAGGCCGCGGCGCACAGCAAGAAGTTCCGGGTCAAGAAGGGCGACACCGTCGAGGTGGTGCAGGGCAAGGAAGCCGGCAAGCGGGGCAAGGTCCTGCGCGTCCTGGCAGCCGAAGAGCGGGTGGTTGTCGAACGGGTGAACTTCATCAAGCGGCACGTCAGACCGTCGAAGAAGACGCCCCAGGGCGGGGTCATAGAGCGTGAAGCCAGCATGCACATCAGCAACGTGAAGCTGGTCTGCCCCAGCTGCAACCAGGCCGTCCGGGTGGGCGTGCGCATGGAGGGCGAGGAGAAGATCCGCTACTGCAAGAAGTGCAACGTCCAGGTGGATAAGGGTTAGCGATGGCAGTTCCCAGACTCAAAGAGAAGTACCTAAGCGACATCGTACCGGCCATGCGGGAGGAGTTCGGGTACGCGAACTTGATGCAGGTGCCGAAGGTCGTCAAGGTGACCCTCAACATGGGTATAGGTGAGGGCACTCATGATGCCAAGCAGATGGAAGAAGCGGCGATCCAGCTTGGTCAGATCACAGGCCAGAAGCCGGAAGTAAGACGGGCGCGCAAGTCCGTGGCCAATTTCAAATTGCGCACCGGGATGCCTGTTGGGCTGCGGGTGACGTTGCGTGGCGATCGCATGTACGAAATGCTTGACAGGCTCATGAGTGTCGCCTTGCCTCGGATCAGAGACTTCCGCGGCGTGGCCCCCAGCGGCTTTGACGGCCGGGGGAACTACAATCTGGGCATCAAAGAGCAGATCATTTTTCCGGAGATCGATTACGACAAGATCGATCGGATCCGGGGTCTCGATGTCGCCATCACCACCACGGCGAAAACCGACGATGAGGGACGGGCGCTCCTCAAGTTGATGGGCATGCCTTTCCGCGAGAGCTGAAGGATAGGAGCATCAGCGCATGGCAAAGAAATCAATGATCGCCAAGGCACGGCGCCCGCAGAAATACGCTGTCCGGGTGCACAACCGTTGCCTTCGCTGCGGACGGCCGCGCGGATACGTCCGGCGCTTCGGTCTCTGCCGCATCTGTCTTCGTGAACTGGCCCACCAGGGACTGATCCCTGGGGTCACCAAGTCGAGCTGGTAGGAGGGGTCATGTCGCACACCGATCCCATCGCCGACATGCTGACCCGCGTGAGGAACGCCAACAAGGCGCTCCACGCCCAGGTCGAGATGCCGGCCTCCGCCCAGAAGGCGGAGTTGGCCCGCGTCCTCAGAGATGAGGGCTACATCACCGGTTACTCCGTGGTCAAGGAAGGCAGCTTCGACAAACTGGTAATCGAGCTCAAGTACACTGACGGCCGTCGCCGCGTCATCTCGCAGGTGAAGAGAGTCAGCAAGCCGGGCCGCCGCATCTATGCCAAGAAGGACAACCTCCCCAAGGTCCTGGGGGGCTTGGGCACGGCAGTCATCTCCACCTCGCGTGGCCTGATGACCGCTCGAGAGGCGCAACGGCTGGGTGTAGGCGGCGAAGTCGTCTGTTTTGTCTGGTGATGCCATGTCTAGGATAGGTAGAGCACCCATAACAGTACCCAGCGGCGTGGAGGTCACGATCGCCGGGAACAGCATCGCCGTCAAGGGCCCCAAAGGGGAGTTGTCGCTCGATTTCCATCCCAGGATGCAGGTGGCTCTGGAAGATGGAACATTGACGGTCACCAGGCCTGACGACACGGGTCCCAACCGATCGTTGCACGGCCTCACCCGCACGCTCGTAGCCAACATGGTCACGGGTGTGACCACCGGCTTCGAGAAGAAGCTCGAGATCCAGGGCGTCGGGTACCGCGCCTCCAAGAAGGGTGACGATCTGGAGATCCTGGTGGGCTATTCGCATCCGGTCGTGGTGCCGCCGCCGGAGAACATAGAGTTCGACGTACCCGTGCCCACGCAGATCGTGGTCAGGGGCATCGACAAGCAACGTGTGGGCCAAGTCGCCGCCGAGATCCGCGCCATCAGGAAGCCGGAGCCGTACAAGGGCAAGGGCATCCGCTATGAGGGTGAAGTGGTGCAGCGCAAGGTCGGCAAGCGGGCGTAGGAAGAGGACAACAGCATGAGTACTAGTGACAATCAGAACTCGATGCGGGCCCGGCGTGCCACCCGCGTGCGGAGCAAAGTGCGCGGCACCGCTGAACGGCCCCGTCTCTCTGTCTTCCGCTCCAATAAGGCCATCTGGGCGCAGATAATCGATGACAGCGCGGGCCGCACCCTGGCCAGCGCGGGTAGTGCCCACGTGACCGAGACGGGTCTTTCCAAGACGGACCAAGCCACCAAGGTCGGAGCGCTCATCGCTGAGCGGGCCAAGGCCGCCGGCGTCGAGCGAGTGGTGTTCGACAGAGGTTCGTATCTCTATCACGGTCGAGTCAAGGCTCTGGCGGATGGTGCCCGGCAGGGCGGCCTGGAGTTCTGAGGGAGAGGGGTAGCACTTTGGCACAGATCAAGGCAGACACGCTCAACCTCGAGGAGAGTGTGATTCATATCAACCGGGTGGCGAAGGTGGTCAAGGGCGGCCGGCGCTTCTCGTTCACCGCGCTCGTGGCGGTGGGAGACAGAGAGAACACCGTGGGTGTCGGCTACGGCAAGGCCAAGGAGGTCCCGCTGGCCATCCAGAAGGCCATCGACGACGCGCGCAAGAACCTGTTCGTGGTGCCCAAGCACGGGACGACCATCACTCATGAGGTCATCGGCCACTTCGGCGCGGGCCGCGTGGTCATGCGCCCGGCTTCGGCCGGTACCGGCGTCATCGCCGGCGGCGGTGTGCGCGCCCTGCTCGAGCTGGGTGGCATACACGACGTCCTCACCAAGTGTCTGGGGACCACCAACCCCATCAACATGGTTCGGGCGGCCGAGCAGGGGCTGCGGGCGCTCCGCCGGCCCGAGGATATCGCCATGCAGCGCGGCAAGACCGTGCGTGAGGTCCTAGGCAAGGGCCCGGCTGAGGAGCCGGTCTCCGTTGGAGGGGCCTCCGATGCGGCCGCGGCCGCATCGGCCGATACCGCCCCGGCAGGAGAGTAAGGCGATGTTGAAGATCACTCAGGTCAAGAGCCGCATCAATCGCAAGAAGGACCACAAGGCCACGCTCGATGCCTTGGGCATCTCCCGCATGGGCCAGACGGTCTATCACGAGGACACCCCGGCCATCCGGGGCATGGTTCACAAGATCCGCTACATGCTCCAGGTGGACGTGGTCGACATCAAGGACAAAGGATAGAGATGTCAGAGATCTTCCTGCACAATCTGAAGCCCGACCCCGGGGCCCGACGCGAGAGGAAGCGCGTGGGGCGGGGCGAGGGCTCGGGCGTGGGCAAGACGGCAGGCCGGGGCCACAAGGGCTCCAAGCAGCGGTCGGGCGGGCAGATATCGCCCCGCTACGAGGGCGGCCAGATGCCTCTTCACATGAGGTTGCCCAAACTGCGCGGCCCGCTGGCCAAGACGGCCATGCCCATCGGACCGTTCCGCACCTACATGACGCCCGTCAACCTCTCCCGTCTCGCGGTCTTCGCAGCGGGCGAGGTGGTCTCGCCCGAGGCCC
Source organism: uncultured Gaiellales bacterium (assembly GCA_964592075.1). Lineage (GTDB taxonomy): Bacteria > Actinomycetota > Thermoleophilia > RBG-16-64-13 > RBG-16-64-13 > RBG-16-64-13. The sequence continues at coordinate 41,062 of CAZQDY010000007.1, read as the reverse complement.
TGGTGGAAAAGGGCATCATCAAGAAAGCAGACGAACGAGTCAAGATCCTGGCGTCCGGCGAGCTGAGCCAGCCGCTGACCGTGAAGGCCCACGGTTTCAGCGCCGCGGCCGCCGCGAAGATCGAGGCCGCCGGCGGCACGGTGGAAGTGATCGCGTAGTAGTGCGGAACGACGACGTGAGGACCATACTAGGGGTGAGAACCTGATGTTCCAGTCTCTGCTGAACGCGTGGAAACTGCCGGATCTTCGAAAGAAGCTCCTTTTCACGGCGCTCATCATCGCCATCTACCGGTTGGGCTGCTTCATCCCGGTGCCGGGCGTTGACATGGACGCCGCGCAGGAATTCTTCGGCAGCGGCGGGGTGTTCGACTTCTACGACCTCTTCACGGGTGGGGCCTTGCAGACCATGGCCATCTTCGCCATGGGCATCATGCCCTACATCACGGCGTCGATCATCATGCAGTTGCTGACGATGGTGAGCCCCAAGCTGGAAGCCCTCATGAAGGAAGGCCCGGCCGGGCAGAAGAAGGTCAACCAATACACCCGCTACTTCACCGCCGTCCTCTCCCTGATCGAGGCCATAGGGTTCGTGTTCCTGTTCAAGAACTACGGGGCGTTCCCGGTGGACGAGGGGGGCAACAGCACCTTCACCCTCATGAACGTCTGGCTCGTCGTCATGACTCTCACCGTCGGCGCTGTCACGGTCATGTGGCTGGGAGAGCTCATCACCCAACGGGGTATCGGTAACGGCATCTCGCTCATGATTTTCGCAAGCATCGTGTCGCGGCTCCCCAGCGGCCTGCAGAAGCTGTTCACCTACAACCCGGGCATCTGGGTAGCCATGGCCGTCATCGCCGTGCTCGTAATAGCGGGTGTCATCTATGTGACACAGGGGCAGCGCCGGATCCCGGTGCAGTACGCCAAGCGGGTGGTGGGGCGTAAGGTCTATGGAGGCCAGAGCACCTACCTGCCCTTGCGCATCAACATGGCCGGCGTCATCCCCGTGATCTTCGCGTCGTCGATCTTGCTCTTCCCGGTGACCATCGCCGAGATGACGCCGTGGGCATGGGCAAAGACGTTCGCGGGTTGGGTCGGACCGAGCACCTGGTGGTATCTGGTGGCCGAGGTGATCCTGATCATCCTCTTCACGTACTTCTACACCGCCGTCCAGTTCAACCCCATCGACCAAGCCGACAATCTGAAGAAGTATGGGGGCTTCGTGCCGGGCATCAGGCCCGGACGACCCACGGCGGCATACCTGGACCGGGTGCTGACCCGCATCACTCTGCCCGGCGCCCTGTTCCTGGCGGCTGTCGTTCTGTTGCCCACCGCTATCATCAAAGGGCTTGGCGTCGACTTCTACTTCGGGGGCACCTCACTCCTGATTGTGGTCGGCGTGGCCCTGGACACTATGCAGCAGATGGAATCCCAGCTACTCATGCGGCACTACGAAGGCTTCCTCAAGTGACATCGGCCGTGACGGAGGGAATCTCGCTATGACCCAGTTCAACCTCATACTCCTCGGACCGCCCGGAGCGGGCAAAGGGACCCAGGCCAGCCGGATCGTGGCGGGCTACGGCATCCCGCACATATCGACGGGCGACATCCTGCGGGCGGCCGTCAAAAACCAGACCCAGATGGGCCTGGAGGCCAAGAAGTACATGGACGCGGGCGACCTGGTCCCCGACAGTGTCGTGATTGGCATCGTCGAGGATCGGCTACGGGAGCCCGATACGACCAAGGGGTTCCTGATGGACGGGTTCCCCCGTACCATCCCGCAGGCGGAGGCCCTCGACAAGGCCCTGGAGGGACTGGGGAGGACGGTCACCAAGGTCATCGTGCTCCTGGTGGACGAGGAGCTCCTGATCGCCCGGCTCACCGGCCGGCGCATATGCCGGTCCTGCCAGACTCCCTTCCACGTGCTGTTCACGCCTCCGAAGGAGGAGGGGGTGTGTGACGTGTGTGGCGGCGAGCTCTACCAGCGGGACGACGACACCGAGGCTACGGTGCGCAACAGGCTCGAGGTCTACGGCAAGCAGACCGAACCGCTCATCGGCTACTACGACAAAGCCGGTGTGGTCGTGAGGATCGATGGCGCTCAGCTGCCTGACGTGACATACGAGGACATCCGCGCGGCTCTGGGGCCGGCGGACGCGTGAGCCGACGGCGGACGAACGGACGGACGACGGTCGCGTTGTGATCATAAGGAAGTCGCATTCAGAGATAGAGAAGATGGCTCGAGCCGGCAGAGTCCTCCGGGGGTGTCTGGACATGCTGGGGCGGACGATAGAGCCGGGGATAACGACGAAAGAGCTGGATCGGTTGGCGGAGAGACACATCAGGAACGAGGGCGGCACGCCGACGTTCAAGAACTACCGGGGTTTCCCCGGGTCGATCTGTGCTTCTCCGAACGACATGGTGGTGCATGGCATCCCAGGCAAGATCCGTTTGCGCGAAGGCGACATCGTAGGTATCGACGTGGGCGTCACCATGGACGGCTACATCGCAGATGCGGCCAGTACGTTCCCGGTGGGAGAGATCTCCGATGAGGCCCGCAGGCTGCTCCAAGTCACCGAGGAAGCGCTCATGCTGGGGATCGCGAAGTGCACCGTCGGCAACCGGGTCGGTGACATCTCTCACGCCGTGCAGTCACATGCCGAAGCCTGCGGCTATTCCGTGGTGGAGAGCATGGTCGGTCACGGGGTGGGCCGGGAGATGCATGAAGACCCGCAGGTGCCCAACTTCGGCCCGCCCGGCCAGGGCCCTGAGCTGCGGGAGGGTATGGTGCTCGCCATCGAGCCCATGGTGAACCTGGGCGGCTACGAGGTGGAGATCGGCGAGGACAACTGGGCCATCTACACGAAGGACGGCAGTCTGTCGGCTCATTTCGAGCACACGGTGGCCATCACGAAGAACGGGCCCCGCATCCTTACCGCCGCTGAAGTGGAGGGAGTCTAGCGTGATGAGGCCTTGTGCTAAGATAAACGGCCGGCATTCGGGCGGGACGGCGGATTCTAGGTGGGTGGCGATCGGTGTCTCCTAAAGAAGAAGCAATAGAGCTTGAAGGCGAGGTCGTGGAGGCCTTGCCCAACACCATGTTCAGGGTGCAGCTCGACAACGAACTGGAGATACTCGCGCACATATCCGGCAAGATGCGTATGAACTACATACGGATACTGCCCGGAGACAGGGTGAAGGTCGAGCTATCGCCTTACGATCTGACTCGTGGGCGGATCACGTATCGTTTCAAGTAGAGGAAGGGCGTCAGATGAAAGTGAGAGCGTCGGTCAAACCGATGTGTGAGAAGTGCAAGGTCATACGGCGACGGGGCGTGGTCGTGGTCATCTGCCAGAATCCGCGCCACAAGCAGCGTCAAGGCTAGGCAGGAGGCAGGAGTAGGGTATGGCTCGTATCGCTGGTGTCACTCTCCCCCGGGAGAAGAGGATAGAGATAGGCCTGACGTACGTGTACGGTATCGGGCGGTCCATGTCCAACAGGATCCTCTCGGCAGTCGACATCGATCCCAACACGCATGTGAAGGATCTGACCGAGGACGAGGAGATCCGTCTGCGCAGCTACATAGAAGACAACGTCATCGTCGAGGGCGACCTTCGGCGTGAGCGCAGTCAGAACATCAAGCGGCTGATGGAGATCGGCTGCTACCGGGGCATACGGCACCGGCGCGGCATGCCCGTTCGCGGCCAGCGCACCAAGACCAACGCCAGGGTGCGCAAGGGGCACAAGCCGACCGTGGGTGTTAAGAAGAAGGTGCGGGTCTAGCCGGCGGGCTACCTCGCAGGGATATCTAGGGACGGAGAGCAAGAGATATGCCGAAACCCAAGCGCACTACTGCCGGCCCGCGTGGGCGGCGCCGCAAGGTGCGGAAGAGCATCGCCGTAGGCAACGCCTACATCAAGACGTCGTTCAACAACACGCTCGTGACCCTCACCGACAAGGAGGGCAACGTCATCTCGTGGGCGAGCGCCGGGTCTGCGGGCTTCAAGGGCTCGCGCAAGTCGACGCCGTTCGCCGCTCAGGTCACGGCCGAGAGGGCCGCGCGCGCCGCGATGGAGCACGGGCTGCAGAAGGTCGATTGCTTCGTCAAGGGACCGGGCAGCGGCCGGGAGACGGCCATACGTTCTCTGCAGGCTACCGGGCTCGACGTCACGAGTGTCAAGGACGTCACTCCTATCCCCCACAACGGCTGCCGTCCCAAGAAGCGGCGTAGGGTATAGGGAGGGGACATGGCCAAAGACACATCGCCGCAGTGTAAGCAATGCCGCCGCGAAGGAGAGAAGCTACTTCTCAAAGGCGAGCGGTGTCTCACCGACAAGTGCGCGGTCGATCGCCGCGCGTACCCCCCGGGTGAGCACGGGCGGGGACGCCGGCGCAAGCAGTCCGAGTACCTCACCCAGCTGCGCGAGAAGCAGAAAGCCCGCCGCTACTACGGGGTTCTCGAGAAGCAGTTCCGCAACTACTACAAGGCGGCTGCGCGCCAGCAAGGCGTCACCGGCGAGAACCTGCTTCGGCTGCTCGAGCTACGTTTGGACAACGTCGTGTACCGTCTGGGCTTCGGCGCCAGCCGCCGCCAGGCGCGCCAGTTGGTGCGGCACGGCCATTTCACAGTCAATGGGCGCAGGGTCAATATCCCTTCGTACCGGGTCAGGACCGACGATGTGATCACCGCTGTACTGGACAGCGAGGGGTTGAAGGCGGTCGTCGAGGACTCCACGGATCTGACGGCGTCGGTGCCTGCGTGGCTGCAGGCCGACCATGACAACATGGTTGGGAAGGTCCTCCGTCTGCCCGAGCGCGTCGATATCGATATCCCCGTCCAGGAGTCTCTCATCGTCGAGTTGTACTCCAAGTAGTCCGAAGGAGGGCCGATTGCTAGATTTCGCCACCCCGCATAGTGTCTACGACCCGATCGGGGAGAACCTGGGCCGCTTCACGGTGGAGCCGCTCTCCCGTGGCTTCGGCTACACCTTCGGCAACTCGCTGAGGCGGGTGCTGCTCTCGTCGCTCGAAGGCGCGGCCATCTCGGCTGTGAAGATCTCAGGGGTCGAGCACGAGTTCTCCACGGTGCCGCATGTCAAGGAAGACGTGACCGATATCATCCTGAATCTCAAGAGGATCGTCTTCATTCTCCATGGGGAGGCCGACGACCATGAGATCCTGCTGGTCAAGGACGGCCCGGGCGAGATCAACGCCGGTGACATTGAGTTGCCCGCCGCCGTCGAAGTGATGAACCCCGACGCCTACATCGGCACCCTGGAGGATGGCGGCCGGCTGGAGATGCGGCTGACTGTGCGTCGCGGTCGCGGCTATGTGTCCGCCGACGATAACAAGCGCCCGGGGTCTGCTCTGGGAGTGATACCCATCGACTCCATCTTCTCGCCGGTCACGCGCGTAGCCTACAGTGTGGAGCCCGCCCGCGTGGGCCAGCGCACGGACTACGACAAGCTGTCTCTGGAAGTGGAGACGAACGGCGCCATCGATCCCCAGACGGCGGTGTCGAAGGCCGCCGCGATCTTGCGGGACGACCTGGTGGCCATATTCCTTGCCGAGACCGACGATGAAGAGGTCGAGCGCGGTGGGGCCCCGGCCCCTGAACCCGAGCCGGAAGAGGACATGCTCATCGATGACCTCGATCTGGGCGTCCGCTCTCTCAACTGCTTGAAGCGCGAGGGCATCGAGACCGTCGGCGATCTCATCGCGAAGTCGGAGCAGGAGCTCATGTGCATCCCGAACTTCGGTCGCAAGAGCCTGGATGAGGTGCGCGAGCGCCTGGAGAAGAACAACCTGAAGCTTAGAGGAGAGTAGTGTGAGGCATCAGAGAAAAGGAAGACGGTTCGGTGTCCAGCCGGACCATCGCCGACAGATGTTGGCGAACCTTGCTTGCTCTGTGCTCGAGCATGGACGGATCAGGACCACCGAAGCCAGGGCCAAAGAAGTCCGGCCCATGGTGGAGAAGATGATCACCATGGGCAAAGCCGGAGACCTGAACTCGCGCCGCACGGCTATCAGCCAGTTGCGCAACAAGAAGATCTCGTACAAGCTCTTCAACGAGATCGCTCCCAAGTATGCCGACCGCCAGGGCGGATACACGCGCATAACCCATCTGGGGCCACGCCAGGGCGACGCGGCCGAGATGGTGTATCTGGAGCTGGTCTGACACAGGCGCGCACGGGTCTGACGCGAGACTGAGCACGAACGAGTAGCTGGCTGGTGCCGGTTCCCCACGGGGTTCCGGCATTTGCTTCTTCGTACCCGGGCCAGGGGCGGGAACGCGGCCGGCGAGCCCGCTCGGAGCGGGTCGCCGGCGGGAGGCTGGTGTGGAGCGCAATCACCGCATGGAACTGCAGTACGATGGCACCGGACTGCACGGTTGGGCAAAGCAGGACAGGCTGCTCACGGTGGAGGGCAGCCTGGAGAATGCCCTCTCCACTGTCATCGGCGCCGCGCCCGTCATGCGGGTCGCCGGGAGGACCGACGCAGGCGTCCACGCACGCAGGCAGGTCGTCAGCCTCGTGTTGCCCGATGACACCGATCTGGGCCGGTTGAGAGCTTCCCTGAACGCGCTGACGCCTCCCGGAGTCACGGTGACGCGCATCACCCCGGCTCCGGCGGGGTTCGACGCACGCAGAGACGCCGCCGGCCGCACCTACCGGTATTTCCTGTCGAACTCGGTGGTGGTGTCGCCGTTCTGGGCGCGCTACTGCTGGCATGTTCCCGAGGACCTCGACCTGGTCGCGATGGAGGCGGCCGCCGAGGCCACGGTCGGGCGGCACGACTTCACCGCCTTCACCCCGGTCGAGTCGGAGCATGTGTTCTTCAGCCGGCTGGTGACGCGCTGTGCCTGGAAGCCCGCACGCGACGGTCTGACCGCCGGCCTGCCTGGACGGCGGACCAAGACGAAGCAGGTGCCGGCGACGGCCCCGAGAGCCGGCCGTCGGCACGGCTCCCGCACCGGCGGCGGGATGCTCTACCTGGAGGTCGAAGCGGAGGCTTTTCTGCGCCACATGGTCCGGACACTCGTAGGGACGATGGTCGAGATAGGGCTCGGCAAGCGGGACCTGGAGGACTTCCGCGGTCTGGTGGCCGGCGCCCCGCGCGAAGTCGCGGGGCCGACGGCGCCCGCGCAGGGGCTCTTCCTCTGGGACGTGAAGTACGGGCGCGGCCGGGCGGCGCTGCCACAGGCCGGTCCGGCGCCGCGATCGGGGTGACCGCGCCGTGCTGACCTCCGATGCCTACCCCCGTTACGTGGGAGACGTCTACCGGCCGCCCAGCGAGGCCGACAGCCTCATCTTGCAGGTCATGTACGGTTGCTCACACAACGAATGCACCTTCTGCGGGATGTACGCCGGGAAGCCCTTTCGTGTGCGCCCCTTTGCCGATGTGAAGGAGGATGTCGAGAACCTCGCTCCTCATTTGGAGCGGCGGACCACCCGGGTCTTTCTCGCCGACGGCGATGCTCTCGCGCTGCCCGTCAGGAGCCTCGTGAGGATTCTCGACCTCCTGTATTCGGAACTCCCTCGTCTGGAACGGGTCGGCTCCTACGCGAACGCGCAGTCGCTGCTCCGCCGTTCTGACGACGAGCTCATCCAGATGCGTGAGCACGGCCTCCGCATGCTCTACCTGGGGTTGGAATCGGGAGACGAAGAGACGCTGGCCCGCACCGGCAAAGGAGTCACCGTCGCCGAGCAGATCGAGGCCTGCCGCAGGGTCAAGGAGGCGGGCTTCCGCCTCGCGGTGATGGCCATCCTCGGTCTCGGCGGCGTGGAGCGGTCGCTCGAACATGCCCGGGCGACCGGCCGGGCTCTCTCCGCCATAGACCCCGACTACGCCAGCATGCTCTCGCTGATGGCGTCCCCGGGAGCTCCGTTGGCGGAGGCGGTGGAGAGGGGCGAGTTCATCGTCCCCGATGCGCTCGGGATGCTGCGGGAGCTGCGGGAGATCATCGCGGCGACCGACGTCACTCACACGGTCTTCCGTACCACGCACGCGTCGAACTACCTGGCGATCGAGGGCATCCTGCCCGGGGACAAGGCGAGGATGCTGCAGGTCGTGGACCAAGTCCTCGCGCGTGGAAACCCGGCTCTGCTCAGGCCCGAGTTTCTGCGGAGGTTCTGAGAGGGGCGCCGCTCCGGCGGCGGAGCGGCGCCGGAGCGGCCTATTGTGAGAGGCGGAACACGCGTCTCATCGAGAGGGGCCCGCATATCTCGTCCGCCGCGTAGGTCGCGAGACCGATCTCCGCCACCCGGTGCGTTATGGGGGGAAGAGGGTCGAAGAACGAGATCCGCTCGGACACAGTCCTCGTGTCGAAGCGGTTCGAGTACAGGCCGACCGTTACGTGCGGGACGTATCCCCCGTCTCGGGAGTCGAGACTCTCGCGGGACAGCACGCCGCGGATCTCTTCCAAGCTCCCCGAAGGGTCGCGCACCTCCAGGAACGGCGCCGCCGCGAAGCTGTTCAGCCCTCCGATCTCGAGATCGAACGGGGCCGGTCCGGCCTCCTCCAGTTCGCGGAGGCTGCGTTGCACGGCCTCGAGAGGGTAGTCGTCCGGGGACCGTCTCGTCGGCGTGAGGAACCCGCAGACGCAGAGGGTCACGTGGGCCTGTCGCAGGTACGGCTCCAGCAGGAACTCCGCCATATGGGCTCTCGCCGCGTCCAGCCGCGCCTGCACCGCCCCGTTCTGAACGCAGATGACCCAGGCCGCGTATTCCTTGCGGCCCCTGTGCCACTCCGGGTAGTCGCGTCCCTCGGTCGGAAGGGTGTGACCATGAGACAGGAACTCCTCCCTCGTCCTCCGCAGTGTCGAGCCCCCGTCTCCTGGATCGTTCTCCACAGGCTCCTCAGGCCTCTTCTCCGAACGGGACACGGCTACGAGGAGCCGCCGCTCCACCTCTCCACCTGCACCAGGCAGGAGTTGGGGGCCTGCCCGGGGGAGGTGGGCGTCACGAAACGCTTCGACGTGAGCATGTTGATGCAGCCCGCCCTGTCGGGGGAATGGCCCGGCTCGCCAAGCGGCAGATAGTCCCCGCACGATTCGTAGGAGTGCACCGTTCCGGGAGCCAGCCTCTCCGTCACCTGAGCGGCGAGGATGACCTCGGCCCGGTCGTTGAACGCTCGGATGAGGTCTCCGTCCTTGATGTCCCGCGCCGAGGCGTCGGCGGCGTTGATACGCATGATCCAGTAGTAGTGGCCGTCCACCAGCACCCGATGGTCCTTGATCTCGTTGCTCCAACTCTCCTTGGCGTCGCCCACGGTGTGGAAGGTGAAGCGAGGATGCGGAGAGACCATGGCGAGCGGGTATCTGGCGACCAGGTCCTCGGTGTGGTGGCCCTCCCAGCTCTCCAGGTACTGCGGGCCCATGACGGGGCGCTCGGGATCCACCCCGTCGGTCTCGTAGAAACGCTTGAGGCTGTTGGCAACGAACTCGATCTTGCCGCTTTGCGTCTGCAGGCCCTTGCCGCCGATCTGATCCCACGGCGGCGGTCCCAGGTCCGGGGTGTCCTTGACCCGGTCCTCGGCGAACCAGCGAAGCGCCGGCGTCGAGGTCTGGCCCTCGGGAACGGGCACCATGTAGTAGCCCTTCTCCTCAAAATCCTCCCAACTGATGCGGGTCGGCAGGTCGCTTGCGTGGAAGACGCGTTTCACCCAGTCGAGCTCGGTGTGGCCCCCTTCCGTGTACTTCTCGTGGAAGCCGAGGCGCTCGGCCAACGCGGCGAGGATCTCATAGTCCGACTTGGATTCTCCCAGTGGTTCGATGCACTTCTTCTGAAGGACGATGAGCCGGTGGTTCACCTGGTCGAACTTGTGGGTTCCGTATCCCGACGGGTGCGCCCAGTCGCCGATATCCCAACGCTCGAAGTTGGTGCAGGCCGGTAGGATGATGTCGGCGAATCGCGCCTCGCCCTCGAACCAGATGGATTGGTTGACGACGAAGGGCACCCGGCCTTCCCGGTAGCCTCGCACGAAGCGGTTGGTCTCGGTCATGGTGCCGATGAAGGAGCCCCCGTAGCGGTAATACATCTGCACGTGAGGGTACCCGGAGGCGGGGTACTGGTACTTCTTGAACTGCATCTCGATGGAACCGCCGCAGAAGCCCTTGCTTCGCCACTCCACCTTCTCGTGGTTCATGATCTCGGGGATGAGGAGCCGGTAGCCTATCTGACCCTCAGGTCCATGTTGAGGGTTGGACATCGTACCCCCATTCGGCCACATGCGCGGAGCCAGGCGGTATGAGGCCGCGGTGCTGCCGATGTCGGCGGAGATGCCGCCCTCGGCGTAGCCGGGGAACCAGAACGAACGGTCGGCGGGCACGCCGCCCGTGGTGGAGTAGATGTTGCTGCCGGGCTTACCCAGGCCCTGCATGGCCGCGAGGGCGATCATGGTGCGGGCCCACTCGGCGCCATAGGAGGAACGGGCCGCCCCGCCCCAACCGCCCATGCCGCCGGCCGCCAGCATAGTCCGTTTGGAGCCCCACGCCCGGGCGAGCGCGCGGATCTCCGGGGCGGGCACCAAGGTCTCCTGCTGCGCCCAGTCGGGCGTCTTGGGCACTCCGTCGCTCTCGCCAAGCACGTAACGCTTCCATTCGTCGAACCCGTGAGTGCGGGTGGCGACGTATTCCTTGTCATAGAGGTTCTCGGTCAGCCATACGAAGGCTATGGCCAGACCGAGCGCGACGTCGGTGCCCATGCGGGGAGCGATCCACTTGTCGCCCACCAGGCCGGCGGTGTGGTTGAAGTAGGGATCGATGAAGACCATCGTCACCCCGAGATCTTTCAGCCACTGACGGCGGGACGTGCTCTCATGGGCGCCGTAGACTCCGCAGGTGGTCTCGGGATCCGACGACCAGAAGACCATCATCTCCACGTTCTTGAGAGCATCCTCCAGCAGGTCGTACTGCTCGGGGATACCCAGGCGTGAGCTGAAGCCCCACATGTGGTCGCCGCCCCACTGCCAGCCCTCCCAACTGTCCGGGTTGTGCTCGGCGTAGGTCATGCCCCACAGGTTCATGAAGCGGTTGTAGGCGCTGAACCGATATCCCACGTTCCCCCACAGGTGATGTGACGAGGCGGTGGTCATCATGGCCGCCGGCCCGTACTCGCGCTTGAGCCGGATCATCTCTCCGGCGACGATGTCCAGCGCCTCATCCCAACTGATGGGCTCATACCCGGACTCGCCCCGCCGGTGGGTGTTGCGGCCGCCGGGCCCCCTGGAGCCTGGAGCTCCGCTCACATCGAAATCCACCCGCTTGAGCGGCGTGAGGATGCGCTTGGGGGAGTAGATGGTGGATCTATGCGCCGCCGTCCAGTTGGAGAGGGTCGTCCGTCGCGGAGGGGTGAACTCGCGGCCTCTGGCCTTGATGGTCCAAGACGGTCCGTCGCTCTCGTCGAGATCCAGCGGTGTGATGCGGACGATCTTGCCGCCGTCCACGTAGACGTGCACCGGTCCGCCGGTGGTGAGGTTCGTCAGTCGTTCCATGCGCCCGTCTCTCTTATCCCTGCTTCTGGTCTTGCTCAGTAAACTACCGGGCGACCGGTTGTTGCACGTGCTAAGCTACCTACTGTACCCTACGTTGTCAAGAGCAGTGACGCGCGCCCGGATATTCCTCCGGCGACGCCGGGGATGGGAGACGAGGAAGGTCCTATTGGCTCCAGGCGCCAAACGCATGACGGCCGAGGCCAGGAAGCGGCAGATCGTGGAGGTCACCCTCGATCTGATCGCCGAGCACGGGCTGCGTGGCGCCACCATGGCCCGCATCGCTGCCGGAACGGGGATACGGCAGGCTTCTCTCTACACGCATTTCGAGAACAGACGCGCCATCCTTCTTGCCGCGCTCGACGTGGTCTACGAAAGGGTCTTCGCTTCGCGTGACACTCCCACCGACGAGAACTCGCTCGAGCGTCTCCGGCAGATGTGCGACCATCATCTCGAGTTGTGGGCGGCCCAGGGGGAGAAGCACCATGCCGTCCAGTTGATGGAGTTCGTGTCGGGCGCCCGCAGCGAGGGTCTGGCGGAGATCCTGGCCGAGAAGCACATGGCGTCCATCGAGCAGTATGCCCAAGTGGTCAGGGATGGCCAGAAGGAGGGCAAGATCCCGGAGTACGTGGATCCCGACCAGGTGGCCTGGCTCATCACGGGCTGGGCGTTCGCCGGAGACGTCTCTCATCTGATGGGTTTCCGGAGGTTCTTGGACCCCGCCATCTCCGTCCACTGGCTCGACATCATCTTCAGCAGTTTTGAGGCCGGTTCCTCGGTTCCATCCGCTTGACACCTCAAACCACCTCCACTATTATCTGCGGTCGCGTTTTAGAAGCTCGGTTGGAGGCAGTGTGAGAACGTATTCGGCGAAACCCGGTGAGGTGCCGCGCAACTGGTGGGTCGTCGACGCTGAAGGCAAGAACCTGGGCCGTTTGGCGTCGGAGATCGCGGATGTGCTGCGGGGTAAGAACAAGCCCCGGTACACGCCACACGTGGACACCGGGGACTTTGTCGTTGTGGTCAACGCAGAGAAGATAGCCGTGACCGGCAATAAGATGACCGATAAGGTGTACCGCAGGCACTCCGGCTATCCCGGCGGCCTGAAGAGCGAGACGCTCGGTCACATGCTCGATCGGCGGCCCACGGAGGTGCTCCGCAAAGCCGTCAAAGGCATGCTTCCCAAGAACCGTCTCGCTGCGCAACAGTTGAACAAGCTCAAGATCTACGCTGGGCCGAAGCATCCACATGCCGCCCAGAAACCGGAGGAGTTGCCATGGCAGCAGTAGTCTATTCGGCGACCGGTAAGAGGAAGACCTCGGTCGCGCGCGTCCGTCTCATGCCGGGCACCGGCGTCATCACCGTGAACGGCCAGGACGTGAAGGACTACTTCAACCGGCAGACCCTCATGCTCATGGTCCGTTCTCCTCTGGTGGAGACGGGCACCGAGGCTCGTTACGACGTCATCGCGCACCTGCATGGCGGCGGCAAGTCCGGCCAGGCCGGCGCTCTCAAGCACGGTGTGGCTCGGGCTCTGGTCGCAGCCGACCCCTCACTCAAGACCGACGTCAAGCGTGCCGGGCATCTGTCCCGAGACGCCCGTATGGTCGAGCGCAAGAAGGCCGGCCTGAAGAAGGCCCGCAAGCGCCCGCAGTTCTCCAAGCGCTAGCAGGGCGTGCCCGGTCGCGCCCCGGTTCGAGGTCCAGGGAATCGTGAGGCGAGGGAGAAGTCTCCCTCGCCTCTTTCTGTATCCGGAGAGCGATGCCTGAACTACGCGTAGACATAGACGCCATAGGCCGGAACACGGAGGCCGTGGCCGGCATGCTGCGCGGCCGGGGCCTCGATCTGGTGGCGGTGACCAAGGGCTGCCTGGGTGAGCCGCGGGTGGCCGCCGCCATGATGGCCGGCGGCGCAATCGCCATCGCAGACACGCGGAACCAGAACCTGCAGAGACTGAGGGCGGCGCTGCCCGGCGTCGAGCTGCACCGCATCCACCTGCCCTCGATAAGCGGGCCCTTCGAGCCAGGCGACATCACGTATGTGTCCTCGATGGAGGGGGCGCTCGCCGTGGCGGCCTGCGCCGCGGCGAGCGCAACGCGGCGGGTCATGGTGCAGATGGAGACCGGCGACCGGCGTGAAGGGGTGCCGCCGGAAGGGCTCGTCGATCTGGCGCAGGCCATCGTCGACGAGGCGCGGCTGCAACTCGTCGGGGTATCCACCAACTACGCCTGCTTCATGGGGAGGCCGGAAGGCGTCATGGAGTCGGTGGAGTGCGTCGTGGGGGCGGCCGCGAGGCTGCGTGAAGCGGGTCTCCCTGTCGACCGGGTCTCGGGCGGCAATTCCAGCCTGCTCTGGCTACTCGCCCAAGACCAGGGATTGCCGGACGGAGTGACGGAGCTGCGGTGCGGCGAGGCCCTCCTACTGGGGCAGGACGCACTGTTCTACAGGCCGCTGCCGGCCTGCCGCACCGACGCCTGCGTGCTGAGAGCGGAAGTGCTCGAAGAGTATACTAAGCCCGCCGGGGGGGCCACCCGCCGTTACATACTCGGGGTGGGCAGGCAGGATCTGGGCTGCGGCGCGGTCCGGTTCGTCCAACCCGGGCTGTACGAACTCGGACGGTCGGCGGACTATCTGGTGGCGGAGGCCGAGGCGGGATGCGTGGAGGCCCCTGTGGGTGAGGAGATCGAGATGATCCCCTCCTACGAGGCCCTCGTAGCCGCCTGGACATCCCCATACGTGGAAGTGAGCCTCCTGGGCGGCTGAGACCCCGAGGCCTGGAGCGAGCGAAGGGGAACGCTGGTGTGCGGCATCATCGGTTACGTGGGCGATCGGCCCTGTAGGGACATTCTTTTCCAGGGGCTGCGCAGACTTGAGTACCGCGGGTACGACTCGGCCGGCATGTCCATCATCACCGACGGGCGGTTCGGGCTGCTCCATTCCGTCGGCAATCTGGACAATCTCGAAGCGATCCTCGATGATCTGGACGACACGGGCACTTTGGGGATGGCGCACACACGCTGGGCCACTCACGGCCGTCCCTCCACCGAGAACGCCCACCCGCACACCGACTGCTCGGGGCGCTTCGCCATCGTCCTGAACGGCATAGTGGAGAACTACCTGACCCTCCGGGCGGAGCTCCAACGAGAGGGGCACGTGTTTACCTCCGAGACCGACGCCGAGGTGGTGGCCCATCTGGTCGAGCGCGCCTACAAAGGCTCGCTTCGCGAGGCCGTCGCCGACGCCTACCGGCGGATGGAGGGTCACTTCACCTTTTGCACCATTGCCGTGGATGAACCCGACGTGATCGTGGGGATCCGCAAAGAGACTCCCCTGGTCGTCGGGCTCAGCGATGGGGAGAGCTTCGTGGCTTCGGCTGTTCCTGCCTTCCTGGCCCATACCCGGTCGGTCGTGTTCCCCGAAGACGGCGAGATCGTCGTGGTGAAGCGGGAGGGGGTCGAGATCCTCGACTTGGACGGCGGCGCCGTGGAGCGGCCGGTCCAGCAGATCGACTGGGATGAAGAGACTGCGGAGAAGGGCGGCTTCGAGACCTTCATGCTGAAGGAGATCCACGAGCAACCCGCGGCTCTCGCCGACACCCTGGTGGAGCGCATCAGCCCCGATGGGACGGTGGTCCTCGATGGTCTGGGGCTCTCCCCCGAGGTGATCCGGGAGCTCCGCAGAGTGGTGATCGTGGCGTGTGGCACCGCGTACTACGCGGGGTTGGCGGGCAGGTACGCGCTGGAGCGCTGGGCCCGCCTCCCGGTGGAGGTCGAGGTAGCCTCGGAGTTCCGGTATCGAGACCCGGTCATCGGCCCCGACTGCCTTTGCGTCGCCGTCAGCCAGTCGGGGGAGACGGCCGATACTCTCGCGGCCATGCGTCTGGCCCGGCAGGCCGGGGCGAGGGTGCTTGCCGTCACCAACACCCTGGGTTCACAGGCCACGCGGGAAGCCGACGGGGTGCTCTTCACCAGGGCCGGACTGGAGATCGGCGTCGCCGCCACCAAGACCCTCGTCAGCCAGATACTTGCCATGTTGCTCCTCTCCCTATACGTGGGGGAGCTGCGGGGCGGCTTGGGAACCGATCGGGTGCGTGAGTACACGGAGGAGCTGCGCCGCATCCCGGCGCAGCTCAGCGACTACCTGGAAGACGGGGCGGCGGCCCACGTCGAAGACGTGGCCGCCCGCTACGCGTCCAGTAGTTTCTTCATGTGCCTGGGGCGCGACATCGGTCTGCCGGTGGCGCTCGAGGGCGCCCTCAAGCTCAAGGAGATCTCGTACATCCCCACCGAGGCCTATCCGGCCGGGGAGATGAAACACGGTCCCATCGCTCTTCTGGAGGACGGCTCGCCTGTGCTCGTCGTCGCCACCGACAGTCACGTCTACGACAAGCTCGTCTCCAACATGCAGGAGGTGCGGGCCCGCGGCGCCCGGGTCATCGCAGTGGCCTCGGAGGGTAACGAGAGCCTTGCGGAGATGGTCGACGAGGTCCTCTATGTGCCACGGACCGACGAGATGCTGATGCCCTTGATAGCGGTGGTGCCGTTGCAGCTCTTTGCCTACTATGTGGCGAAGAGACGGGGCGAGAAGGTCGATCAGCCGCGCAATCTGGCCAAGACCGTAACGGTGGAGTAGCCATGCAGGAGGCCCGGGTCGGTCTCGACCTCGTGGAGGTGGCCCGGTTCGAAGCGGCCCTGAGCCGTCACCCCCGGCTCGAGGAGCGTTTGTTCACACCCGCTGAGATCTCGTATTGCCGCGCTCGGGGAAGGCCGGTACTAGACTTCGCCGCCCGTTTCGCGGCCAAGGAGGCGGTTGGCAAACTCCTGGGCAGCGGGGTAGTCTCGTGGCAGGAGATCGAGGTGCTTTCCGGGGCGCCGGGTGACGGCATGGCTGGAGGCGGTGCTCCCAGGGTGACGCTGAGCGGGCGCACCGCCGAGATCGCCCGGGAGCGGCGTGTCGGCGAGCTCGCGGTCTCCCTGTCGCACGTGGACTCGCTTGCCGGAGCCTGCGTAGCCGTCGTCGCACGGCCTTTGGGAGGAGGAGAGATGGACGAAGCTTCGTGTCTCGATCCGGAGCGTGGATCGGCGGTCCTTCGCTCGTTGAGCGAGCGGGGCGCCGTCTTCACGCCGGCGCAGATGCGGGAGCTGGACCGGGCCACCATCGAGGACGTGGGGGTGCCGGGGCCTGTCCTCATGGAGAGGGCGGCGCTCGGCGTCACCCTTCTCATCCAGACCCGCTACCCCGACCGGCACACGTTGATCGTGTGCGGCCCGGGCAACAACGGCGGCGACGGCCTCGCTGCCGCCCGTCAACTCCACCTAGCCGGTCACCCGGTCGCCTGTGCGGTCACCTCGGGGCCGGCGGGGCTGAGTCCCGATGCCGCCCTCAACTTCCAGGCAGCGGAGAAGGCGGGCGTGAACCTGCGGGTGGGCGAGGCGCCCGATTACCTCTGGGGAGAGACCGAGGTGGTGGTGGATTGCCTGCTGGGCACCGGCGCCGGCGGCGAACTCCGGGGTCGCGTGGCTGAGTGGGCGTCGTCGATCAACGCCGCCGGGGTCCGGGGGGTGCCGGTGGTGGCCGTGGACGTACCCACGGGGGTCGATGCCGCCACGGGGAGCATCGCCACGGGGACGGTGGCGGCCGACGTCACCGTCACGTTCCACGCCGCCAAGAGCGGTTTGGTGTGTCCTCCAGGGTCGGAGGCCGCCGGGGAGGTGCTGGTGTGGGACATCGGCATCCCCGAGTCCCTCGAACCGGAGCCCGACCTGTGGGTGGTGGCGGACGATGACGTGAACGTGCCCGGCAGGCGGGTGGACGACCACAAGTATCGCGCCGGCTACGTGGCCGCGCTGGCCGGTTCGACCGCCTATCCGGGCGCCGCGTGGCTGGTGACCCAGGCGGCTTACCGCAGCGGGGCCGGATATGTGCGCCTCTTGATGAACTCCGGCGCCGCCGACGGGGTGCGCAGCCGGTTGGTGGAAGCCGTGCTGCAGGAGGTGGGACCAGGCGACCATCTTGCCGATGCCGAGCTCGTGCTGCCCGTCCTGGCCGACGAGCGGCTGGGTGCGCTCGTGGCCGGGCCGGGGCTCGGACGGAACCCGGACACCTTGACGGCGGTCAGGCGCGTGATCCTGGAGAGCGCGGTGCCTGCCGTGCTCGACGCCGACGGGTTGTTCGCCTTCGCGGGAGCGCCTGAGGAGTTGCGAGGCCGCCCCGGTCTGGTCCTGACGCCGCACATAGGGGAACTGGCCGTCCTTTTGGGCGCGCCGGTCAAGGAACTGGCCGCCTCATCCGTGGCCGCCGCGCGCCGCGCGGCGGCGGCCACCGGCCAGGTCGCGCTCCTCAAGGGTTCGTCCACACTGATCGCGGCTCCCTCCGGGGACACGCGGGTGGTGGCGCAGGGGCCTCCCCAACTCGCCTCGGCCGGTACGGGGGACGTGCTCTCCGGCGTCATCGGCGCTCTTCTGGCCAAGGGTCTGGAGCCCTTCGAGGCCGCCTACGCGGGTGCCTGGATCCACGCGGAGGCGGGTAGACTGTGTGCGCTCACCGATCCGCAGGGTATCCTGGCCGGAGACTTGGTGGAAATGCTGCCGGATGTGATCGCCGATCGCATCTACGAGAGGGGACCCTCATGGAGGAGCTGAGAGTCAGGGACATCATGCAGACCGACGTGGTCACGACCGGCCCCGACACCACGGTCGAAGAACTTGCCGACCTTCTTGCCGAGCACAAGGTCAGCGGTGTACCGGTGGTCGACGGCGCGAACCGGGTGATCGGCGTAGTGAGCGAGGCGGACGTCATCATGCAGGACGCCGACCTCCATTTCCCCCACTATGTGCAGCTCCTCGAAAGCATCATCTATCTTGAGAGCATCCGGAAGTTCGAGCAGCGCTATCGCAAGGCGTTCGGGACGAAGGTGGCGGACATCATGAGCAGGGAGGTGGTCGCCATATCGCCGGAAGCCTCGGTGCGCGAGGCGGCCACTCTCATGGCCGATCGCGGAGTCAACCGTCTGCCGGTGACCGAGCAGCGGCGTGTCGTGGGCATAGTCACCCGCGGCGACATCGTGCGGGCGATCGCCGAGAGCAAGGTCTAGAGAGGGCGACCATAAGGCATGTCGAAAAAAGCTACACGCAGAGCAGCCAGGCAGGCCTTTCCGAAGGCCAAGACCCCCCCGCCGTCCAGGAACACCTACGGCACCCGGCCAAGGAAGCCGGCGACCACCAAGGGCGCCGGGGCCTCCAGGAGCCTCACGCGACCGGGGAACAGGCCCCCGAGCGTGAAGCGGGCGGTCACGTGGGCGTTCATGATGGCGGTCATCTACTTCGTCCTCATCGAGTGGGCATGGAAAAGCGGGGCGACCATGTTGGGTAACTTCATCATCTCGGCGATCGGGTTCGTTCTCTTTGCCGCGGTCGTCTACTTGGTCGACTGGGTCAAGTTCAGGCGTTATCAGAACAAGCAGAAGGGCTCGTTCAAGTAGCGGGCGGTAGCTCAGCCGACAGGGGCGCTGGATCATGCTGCAGACCGTGGACGATATCCTGCGGCGCCGCCGGACCCAGGGATGGCTGGTGGGCGGCAGCGTGCGGGACGCGCGCCTGGGCCGGTATTCTCCGGATCTGGACATCGTGGTGGCAGATGAAGCGGCAGCGTTCGCCGCGGAGCTGGCCGGGGAGTTGAGGGCGCCCTGGTTCGCTCTCTCTGAGCGCCACGGCGCCTACAGGATCATGGGCCGGCAGGGCCGGATCGATGTCGCGGCCTTGCGAGGAGGCGATATCCTCGCCGATCTGGCCGAGAGGGACTTCACCATCAATGCTATGGCTCAGCCTATTGGTGGGGATGGTTTCATAGACCCCTTCGACGGAGCCTCGGACCTCGAGCACGGGCGGTTGGTGGCCGTTTCGGAACGCATCTTCGCGGACGACCCTCTACGCCTCATGCGGGCGGTCCGCTTCTGCCACGTACTCGGCCTGCGACCCGACACTGCGCTCGTGTGGACGCTCCGGGATCAGGCTCCTCTTCTGTCTCGCGCGGCGCCGGAACGGGTGGCCGCGGAGATGGTATCGACTCTGGAAGAGGGTCGGGCAGTCGATGCGCTGTGCCTTTGGAACGATCTGGGACTGCTGAGAGTGCTGTTGCCGGAGTTGTCGCAGCCTGAGAGACTGGCGCCGACCTTCGCTGTGCTGAAGCGCCTCGACGAGCTGGTGGCGTGTCCGGCGGCCTGGTTCCCCGCCACGGGCGGCCTACTGAGCGAGAGACTGGCCCGGCCGGTCGACGGCGCGGTGACCCGTCCGGTGGCCTTGAGGTTGGGGGGGCTCATGCACCGGGTCTCGGCGGATCAAGCGCTGGTGGCCGCCCGGAGGTTGAAGATGTCCGCCGATTTGGCCTCGCTCCTCCGCACCGTGGCCAAGCTCAGCGCTCCGCTCGACAGCCGAAACCGTAGGGGCGCCCTGCCCACCGGGTCTTCCGGGTCGGATGCTGGGCCCGTGGGGTCGCCCGCCGGTCGCCCGGCCGTGCTGTTCTTGTGGGAGGCGGCTCCGTGGGAGCCGGAAGTCATCTGCGTGCTGGCCGCCGGCGGACGGGCGTCGGAGGAACAGGCCGGCGCGAGCTCGGCGACGGCCCTCAGCCGGGCCCGGGGTCTCATGGCCTTGTGGGGCGAGCGCGAGGCGCACGGCACACCGCGCCCGCCTCTCGACGGAGATGTGCTCATGCGCGAGTTGGGTCTGAGCGCCGGACCGCTGCTGGGAAGGGTCCTCCGGGAGGTCCGTTTGGCCTGGGAAGCCGGCGAGGCAACGACCTACTCGCAGGCGCTGGCGGCGGCTCGTACCGCGCTCGCGGGCGGCCTGACGCCCGCGAGCTGAAAAGAAGAGGGGCGGACCGCCGGCAAGCCGGCAGTCCGCCCCGTCAAGCATCCACCGCGTGGATGCTCCCCCCAGGGCTGGGTAAGGCAGAACTACTCGACTACCAGCCCGATCACCTGGCCCGCCCACTTCTTGCTGTCGGTCACCTGGCCTTCGTCTTCGCTCACAAAGGCGATGCGCAGCGCTCCCTCGTGAGAGGCGAGAGGGGAGCCGTCACAGGAGTAGGCAAGGATCATGGTCAGCGTTCCTGCGTAGTCGGCTATCTCCTCCCCCGTTTCCTTGTCGTAGACGGTGACCACGCCGTTCACGTCGTCGGCGGTGAACTCAGACTCGTACCCATCGGCGGCTATGGCCTTGATGGTGGTCCCGCCGCCCGCAAGGGCGACGAGGTCCTTGATGGCGACTCCCTTGTACAGCTTGGGGCCGGTGATGTTGCCGAGTTTGTTCTTCCAACCCCCGTAGCCCTCGGTGGCGTCCATGGCCATGAGTTCGGCCATGGAATACTCGGTCAGAGTGCCTCCTGCCTGCGTGCCCAACTTCACGATCTTGCCGATCCTGTAGTGCAGCTGGGCGAGGATCTCGGCCGCCTCACCACGGGTGGCGTCGGCGGCCGGGTCCCACGTGGCAAGGTCGGGGATGCCCGCCAACATGCCGTTGAACTCCGCCTTCTTGATGTTGGCGCCGTGATTGGGGTCGGAGTAGTCGAGTACTCCCGCGTATTCAGCTGGTGGCTCGGCCAGAGTCGCCCCCGCCGCGCGCACCGCGATCGTGATGGCCTGCTGCCGGGTCACGTTGTCGACGAACCCGAAGTCACCGTTGGTGTAGCCGCCGATGATCTCGTTCTCCGCTGCTACGGCGACGTAGGCCCCAGGATAGAGCGGGTTATTCACGGGGTCATAGGGAGCCGGTGTGTCCGGGAACTCCGATACGTCCTCGGCGGTCACCTCGTAGCGCAACGTCAGAACGGCCATCTTGGCGAACTGCTGGCGCTGCAGAGGATTGTCGGGTCTGAAGGTGCCGTCGTCGTACCCGCCGATGAATGAGCGTACGGCCAGGTTGACGATACTGGCCTCGTACTCATGGTCCTCGATGTCGGTGAACTCAGCGGCGGCGAGGGCGGGGACGGAGATCCCCAGCGCCATGACCACGGCGAGCAATAGCCCCAAGACGATACGCATCCTTCTCATAGTGACTCCTTCCAAACGCGGTTTTGCTACGCTTCTGCGTACGCTAGTCGACTCTGATCTGGGCCACCTTCTTGACCCACATGTCGCTGTCGGTCACTTGATTCTGTTCCGCACTCACGAACGCGAGGCGCAACGGGCCCTCGCCGGAGCCGAGGGAGCCGCCCCCCTTCGCGTAGGCGACGATGGCCTTCACGCTGACGCTGTTCGGTTCGCCGGTCGCGGGGTCATAGGTGGTGACCGAGCCGGCGACTTGGCCGGACGAAAGGGTGGCGGCATAGCCGTCGGACGCCACGATCGTAACCGACCCTCCGCCTCCCACGAGCTCCATCAACGAGCGCAGCGAGACACCCCTCCAGGAGGTGGGAGCGGTGATGTTGCTCAGTTGGTTCTTCCAGCCCCCGTAGCCAGACGAGGCGGGCATGGCCTTGAGGTCGGCCATGGAGAGGTCCTTGGTGCCCGAGGGGCCGCTTACCGTGAGCACCGTGGGGGCCTTGGGTTTGGTGGTGGTCGTCTCCTCGGCCGTGGTCGTCGTCGCCTTCGCTGTTGTAGTCGTGGGTTTGGCCGTGGTGGAAGTCGGGGCCGTGGTCGTCGTCGAGACGGCGGTCGTGCTGACCGTCGAGCCGCCGCTCGTGTTTTCGGTGGTGCCGGTCGTGGTGGTGATCCCGGCGCCCGCCGGAGTCGAGGTGGCGGAGGAAGTCATCGCCGGGGTCTCGGCGGCCGGCGCGGTCGTGGAGTCGTTCGAGACAGCGGCTAGGGTGGTCGAAGGGGCCGCGGAGCCGTCGGACGGCTGAGCCTCCTCGCAGGCGGCGACAAGCAGCACGGCTGCCAGCAAGCCTGTCAGAACCATGAGGATCGAGCGCACGGACCTGCTCTCTGCAGGACTCGGCATCGGGTACCTCGACGATGTGGCGTTTGTACTCCTACATATGGTATAAGAAACGGTCTCACAGTCCTTCAAGAGCGTCAAGGAGCCCAAACATGGTCGGTGGCCCAAGATCCCCTGCCCGTCTGCTTCTGTGGACGGCGATCCTGGTAGCGATGTCCGGTCTGCTCGCTCTGTCCGCCGGGTGCGAATTGAGTGAGCCGAGCCCCTCGGGAGGCGAGGCCGTACTCGAGGTGATCGGACCGGACGGGGCCAGGCAGTATACCCTCGATGAGCTGAAGGATCTGCCCCCCGCCGAGGGGTACTGGGGCATGAAGAGCTCCACCGGCAGAATCACTCCTCCTGTGGTCACCAGAGGCGCCACTCTCGAGGAGCTGTTCAAGGAAGTGGGCGGAATGCCCGCGGACGCCGCTGTGGGCATATCGGCCAAGGACGGGTACGAGATGACCGTATCGGTAGCCCAGGCCAAAGCGGGTGACTTCATCACCTACGACATGGTCACCGGTGAGGAGAAGAAGGTGGACGGGCCGCTCACGGTGATTGCTGCCTATGAGTACGATGGCAGGCCCTTCGATCCGCAGATGGACGGGCCGCTCCGCTTGGCCATCATCAGCCCCGAGATGAACCAGGTCACAGACGGCCACTGGTCGGTCAAGTGGCTGAGCAGGCTCCAGGTCAAGGCCATCGAGCAGGAATGGACCCTGACCCTGAAAGGCAGACTGACCGAGCCGATGGACCGCGCGACGTTCGAGACCGGCGCTGCGGAGGGCTGCCACGGGCGCCACTGGACCGATGGCGAGGGCGACACGTGGACCGGGATCCCCCTGTATCTCCTGGTCGGACGCGTGGACGACGACAACGTTCATGAGGGGCCGGCCTACAACCGGGGGCTGGCCGAAGACGGCTACCAGGTGCGTATCACGACCACTGACGGCAAGAGCGTCGAGATCGACAGTGGCGTCACGTACTACAACAAGGACCTGATCGTGGCGTACAAGCTGAACGGCGAGGCCTTACCCGAGGAGTACTGGCCGTTACGTCTGGTGGGCGAGGGCGAGGGGTTCGGTGAAGCCGATATGATCGGGCACATCGCCGAGATCGAGGCGTTGGTGCCGGCGGAGTAGGCCGGCGATGCGTCACCCCCGACAGTCTCTCGCGGGCCGGAGGCTACTTCCGGGTGCGCCGATGCTCGTGGGAGCGCTGACCCTGGCCACCGCATTGATGCTCGTGGGGGCGGTGATCCTGGCCGCCGCGCTGATTCTGCCGGGATGCTCCGATTCGAACAGCGATAAAGCGCCCGACACGGGCGATGTGGGCGAGGCCGGCCTGCGCGTGCTCTTCGCCGGCAGCCTGATCATCCCCTTCGAGCAGCTGGAGAAGGAGTTCGAGGCCGCCTATCCCGACATCGACGTCAACATGGAGGGCCACGGGAGCATCCAGGCCGTTCGCATCGTGAGCGATCTCCATGAGCAGGCCGATCTGGTGGTCACCGCCGACCATCAGCTCATTCCTATGCTGCTCTATCAGGTGAACGATCCTGACTCAGGCCGGCCCTACGCGGACTGGAGTGTCATATTCGCCACCAACAGGATGGCGCTGGCCTACGCGCCGGACAGCGCCTTCGCGGATGAGGTCACCGCCGGCAACTGGTTCGAGATCGTCAACCGCGAAGGTGTGCGGCTGGGCTGCTCCGATCCGCGCCTTGACGCCAACGGGTACCGCGCCCTGATGACTGTCAAGCTGGCCGAGGAAGCCTACGACCGGCCCGGTCTCTTCGCCGAGACCTTCGGCGGGGTGTTCCGCGTGCCGGTGAGGGAGACGGAGACCGGGAGCGGCACTCTCATCAGCGTGCCCGAGGTGCTCGAGACCAAGAGCGGCGCCCACGTGGTGCTGCGTCCGTACAGCGTGAATCTACTGCCGCTGCTCAAGCTGGGCGACATAGACTACGCGTTCGAGTACGAGAGCGTGATCGAGCAGCATGGCCTGCAGCACGTGCCGTTCCCCCCCGAGATCGATCTGAGCGACCCGGCTCACGCCGAGACCTACGGTACGGTGACCGTGAAGCTCGATTTTCAGCGTTTCGCGAGCGTCAAGCCCGAGTTCGTCGGGGAGCCCATCCGGTACGGAGCGACCATCCCCACCAACGCGCGGGAACCCGAGGCGGCAGCGCTGTTGCTGGCCTTCCTGCTGGGCCCTGAAGGCCAACGGATCATGGCGGAGAACTCCCAACCTGTGATCACACCCCCCATTGCCGACCATCTGGACGCGGTGCCCGAGCCCGTCAAGGCTCTCTGCGTGCCCGGAGACTGATCCTGCGACGCGCCGCGGCGACTGACGAGGTCTGCCCATGAACCGCATACGTGTGCTCAGCAGGATGGACTGGGTCTTCATCTTTGTCGGCCTTCTTCTGCTGCTGTTCATCCTCATACCCCTGCTGGCGACGCTCTTCGCCTCGAGCCCCGGGGAGTTCGCGGAGGGGGTGGGGGACAGAGGCGTGCTCAACGCGCTGTGGATGACGTTCCTAGCCGCCTTCGTCGCAACGGTGATCGCGCTCTTGCTGGGTGTGCCTCTGGCCTATCTGCTTGCGCGGCGGGATTTTCTGGGCAAGAACCTCGTCCAGGGGATCATCGATCTCCCGCTCATCATCCCCCACACGGCCGCCGGTGTAGCCCTGCTGATGGTCTTCGGTCGGCGCGGGCTGCTGGGAGAGCCGTTCGCCTCAGTGGGCGTCTACTTCACCCAGAACTTCGCCGGGATCGTGATCGCCATGCTGTTCGTCAGTCTGCCCCTTCTGGTCGACACGGCCAGGGAGACCTTCGCATTGGTGGACCGGCGCCTGGAAGGGGTGGCGCGCACTCTCGGGGCGAGCCCCTGGTCGGCCTTCCGGCGGGTCACCCTGCCGCTGGCCTGGAGGGGGATCGTGGCCGGAGCGGTGATGATGTGGGCCCGGGGCATCAGCGAGTTCGGAGCGGTAGTGATCCTCGCCTACAATCCCAAAACGATCTCACTGCTCATCTACGAGCGCTTCGTCGGCTTCGGAACGGACGCCGCGGCACCGGTCACCGCCCTGCTGCTTGTGCTCGCGCTCATCATACTGGTGCTGGTTCGGGCCGTTCTGGTGCCCAGGCGGCGGCGTGAGCGGGTCGACCGCGGAGGCGGACGATGATCCGCCTGGAGGGACTGCGGGTGCAGGCGGGCGGTTTCTCGCTCAAGATTGAGAGATTGTCCCTCGCCGCCGGGGAGTACGTCATGCTTCTGGGCCCCACCGCCTCGGGCAAGACGGTGCTGCTCGAGACCGTCGCCGGGTTGCGTCGACCCCAAAGCGGCCGAATCTGGTTCGGGGAGCGGGAGGTGACGGGCGAGGCCCCCGAGAAGCGGGGCGCCGGGCTCGTGTATCAGGACTATGCGCTGTTCCCGCATCTGACCGTGGCGGAGAACATCGGCTTCGGCCTCCGGGGGCGGCGAGGCCGGCGGCGGACCGGCGGAACCGGCGCGACGGGCGGGACGGCCGGCGACGGAGATGGCGGCGACCGCGGGGACCGCGTGCGCGCGCTGGCCGGGATGCTCGGCATCGACGGTCTGCTGAGCCGGTATCCCGAGGGCCTCTCGGGCGGTGAGCAGCAGAGGGTCGCGCTGGCCCGCGCGCTGGCCGTCGAACCCGAGGTCCTGCTGCTTGATGAGCCGTTGTCGGCTCTGGACGGGCCGACCCGTCTGGAGCTCCAGGGGGAGCTGAGGCGGGTCCACCAGGAGACCGGCGCCACCATCCTCCACGTGACCCACGATCTCGACGAAGCGCTGGCTCTCGGTGATCGGATGGCTGTGCTCATCGACGGGGAACTGCGCCAGGTCGGTGAGCCTCAGGTTGTGAGCCGCCGTCCGGTGGACGTGGAGGTCGCCCGTCTTGTGGGACTGACCAACATCTTCGTGGTGGCCGGAGCACGAGATGAAACGGCAGATCGGCGGCGCCTCACTTTGGAGAACGGGCTGGAGCTTGTCGCCGAAGGAAAGGAGCGGGTGCCGGCCCTGGAAGCGTTCGTGGCGATCCGGGCGGAGGAGATCGAGATCGAGCCGGCGTCTGGGCGGCCGGGGGAAGCTTCTCCTGAGTCGGCGGGGAGCGGCTCCGCGGAGCGCGACAATGCTCTGGACGGCGTCGTGAGGTCGGTGAAGGTCCAGAGTGTGCATGCTTCGCTGGACGTGGAGGTCACTGCGCCGGGCGGCGTCGATCTGCAGGCGCCTCGCTTCACGGTCCACGTGATACGGCCGCAGGTGGAAAGGCTGGGGCTGGCGGCCGGCTCGGCGGTGCGCCTGAGGATCCCGCCGGTAGCGGTCCATGTGTGTTCCGCGGCCACCGACGCTCCCGATTGCTCACGTATGCAGGTAGATGGGAGATCGTGATTCGGCCCCGTTCCCGGAACCGCGACACTGCTGCGATAATGGACGGCTGGGAGCCGTCTCGGATGCAGGTGAGGACTATGCCCAGGATGCGATTCGGAAAGCGCTTCTATCACCGCCCTTCGGAAGTGGTGGCCGACCTGCGTTCCATCGCGCGTGAGAACAGGCGGATCAGGAGATCCCCTGAGGCTGAGAAGATCGACCCCGCGTTCCGTGAGCGTCTCATGCTGGCGGTGACTGAAGTCAACGGCTGTCGCTACTGCGCGTACGTGCATGCCAAGGCGGCGTTGGCAGCGGGTCTCAACGACACGGACATCACGTCGCTCGCCGCCGGCAGCCTGGAGGGGTGTCCGCCGGAGCAGGTCCCGGCCTTGCTGTACGCGCAGCACTGGGCTGAGACCGACGGCAGGCCGGATCCTGAGACCCGCGAGCGCATCGTCGAGACCTACGGGAAGGCCAAGACCGAGGCCGTGGAACTCGCTCTGCGCATGATCCGCGTCGGCAATCTGACGGGGAACTCCGCGGACTACTTGTTGTATCGCGCTTCCTTCGGCCGCTGGGGCGGCGCGAAGTAGGACCGGCTATTCGTCCGAGAACATGTCAGGCCGCAGACCGATGTTCACGATGCTGCACGCCTGGATGGGGGTCAGGCCCAGGGCCTTGGCCTCCTCGACCAGTTCCGGATCCTCCGAACCGGGGTTCAGGAAGAACTCCTGCGGCGACTTCTTGACGATGTCGGCGAGCATGCGTCTACCCACTTTCGGGGGTACATACATCGAGATGCGGTGGATGGGTTCCGGGATGTCGGCGATGGAGGCATAGCTGCGGAGCCCCTCCACCTCTTCCGCGCTGGGGTTGACGGGGTAGACCGTCCACCCCCCCTGCACGAACGCCCGTACGGCTTTGTTGCCGTACTTGCCTCGGTCTGTCGAGGCCCCCACGATGGCTATGGTGTTGCTCATTGTCGCGTCTCCGATAAGATCGATGAGTGCCCGGCCTTCTGCTCGCAGCCTGCGGTGTGAGCACCGGGCCGGCCGCGGCGGAATGTACCATGTCGGGGAGGTCGCGGCACGTGCCGACCGTGGAGGGCGCTTCCCCCGGCGGCCGTGCCGCTCCTGTCCGTCGTGGTATCATAACATGCCATTTAGGCTTACTACCTCGCGGGACGTGTCAGTTGGAGGCACCTTGAAGGACGACATACATCCGAACTATGTAGAGAGCAAAGTCACTTGCTCCTGCGGCGAGACGTTCACGACTCGCTCGACCCTGCCTGAGATAAAAGTCGAAGTCTGCTCTGCCTGCCATCCGTTCTACACGGGCAAGCAGAAGCTGGTCGACACCGCCGGCCGGGTGGAGAGGTTCAACAAGAAGTACCGCCGCGCGGAGACGAGCAAGTAGCCTTCGCCGGACAAGCTGTGTCCGCCGAGCTCAAGGTAACGCTCCTCCAATTCACTCCTTCCCCGGAGCGGGCCGTCGCTTCCGCTGGGAGACTCTGCTACGCGCCGGTCAGCGCCGCCGAACTCAAAGAAGCCATGAGCGACGACGACGTGCGCCGCTTGGTGCGAGGGCTGGTGCGTTCGGGCCACATGAGCGCGCTCGAACACGCCGTCTTCACCTTCGCGGTGGACGGCATATCGAGGGCCTGTTCCCATCAGTTGGTCCGCCACCGGGTGGCTTCTTACAGCCAGCAGTCCCAGCGCTATGTGCGCTTCGGTTCCGAAGGGGGCTTCGTGATGCCGCCCCGCATAGCCTCGTCGCCCGAGGCCCGGGCCGTGTTCGTCGAGGCCATGGACAACGCCCGTCGCTCCTACGAGCGCCTTGTGGAGCTGGGCCTCGCCGAGGGCCGGGGCAACGAGTCGGTGTTCGAGGATGCCCGTTTCGTGCTGCCCAACGCCGCCGAGACCAAGATCGTGGTCAGCATGAACGCCCGCGAGCTCAGGCACTTCTTCTCGCTCCGCTGCTGCCGTCGCGCCCAATGGGAGATCAACCGTCTGGCTTGGGTGATGCGCTTCCTGGCCTCGTCGGTGGCGCCGTTGCTGTTCGAGGGTACCGGCCCGGGATGCATGGCCGGGGGATGCCCCGAGGGCAAGATGTCCTGTGGCACGCCCTACACGGAGGAAGAGGTGCTGAGCATGGAACTCGCGCGGTCTGTCACGGGTGTAGGCTAGGTGGCGGCCTACAGCGCACCTGGAGAGGAACAGGTCGTCCGGCAGGATCTCGCCGTCGCCGCCGCGGCGGGCGCCGAGGACGAACCCGTCGCCTGCACCTGGGAGAACACCTTCGGCGGCCAGGCGGTCATCGAAGGGGTGATGATGCGTGGCAAGTACAGCTGGGGGCTGGCGGTCCGCCGACCCTCAGGCAGCATAGCCCGCTCGGCCTATCCGCTCCAATCGCTGGGTTTCCGCTACCGGTGGCTCCGGCTGCCCGTGGTGAGGGGCGTCATCTCCTTGTACGAATCGCTGAGCCTTGGCATCAAGGCTCTCGGCATGTCGGCCAACATAGGACTCGAGGACCCCGGCGCGGGCGAGGGACCGGTCTCCGACGGCGGCCCGGCCGCCGGCGCGGCTCTCAACGATCATGCCGCCGCCGAGAGCGACCCCGTCACCGACGTGGCTCCGGACGCCCTAGCGGCCGCGGCGACCGCCGAGGAGGCGGAGTTGCCCGAACGCCCGCCCGCTTTCGGATGGAAGGAACTGGCCGTCACCGTCGTCGTCGCGGTGGGCTTCGCCGTCGCGCTCTTCATCGTCATCCCGCTCTTCGTGGTGAAGATGTTCGAGGAGACGTTCTCTAACCCGTTCGTGTTCAACCTGGTGGAGGGTGTCATCCGCATAATCATCTTCATCCTCTACATCGTGGTGGTCTCGTTCATCCCCGACCTGCGGCGGGTCTTCATGTACCACGGCGCGGAGCACAAGGTGATCCACGCCTACGAGTCTTGCGGAAGGCCGGACGCTCGTCGGGCCGTGGGCTTCTCGACGCGTCACCCGCGGTGCGGCACCGGGTTCCTGCTCATCGTGATGGTGATCGCGGTGTTCGTGTTCGCCATCGTGGGCAAGCCCAGCCTGCCGTGGTTGGTGCTGTCGCGCATCGTGGGGATACCGCTCATCATCGGCGTCTCCTACGAGATCGGGATCAAGTGGCTGGGGAAGCACCCCGACGGTTTCATAGCCCGCTTCCTCCTGTGGCCGGGGCTCCAGTTGCAGCGCCTGACCACGCGCGAACCCACTCCCGACCAGCTCGAGGTGGCGGCCGCGGCTTTGGAGGAGACCATGCGCATGGACGAGGTCGAGTACAGCTCTCTTGCCGAGGCGGCGGCTCGCACATGATCGAACGGCTGGCAGCGGAGATCGAAGAGAAGTACCGTCTCCTTATGGAGGAGTTGGCCGACCCCGAGATCCTCCGTGACCAGTCCCGCTACGCGGAGATCTCCAAGGCTCACTCCGACCTGGAGGATTCGTACCGGCTCGCTGTCGCCTACCGGGAGGCGCGCAGTTCGCTCCAGGACGCGGAGACCCTCCTGGAAGAAGGCGGGCTCGACCCTGAGATGAAGGAGTTCCTCGTCGAGGAGAAGACCAGCGCCCGCGCGAAGCTCGATGAGCTGGAGCAAGAGCTGCGGGTGGCCGTCCTGGAGAAGGACCCCCGCGACGAGAAGAACGCTATAGTGGAGGTGCGGGCAGGAGCCGGCGGCGACGAGGCGGCCCTCTTCGCGGCCGAGGTGCAGCGGATGATCATGCGCTACGCGGAGCGGAACCATCTGAAGACCGACGTGCTCTCCACTACTGAGGCGACCCTGGGGGGGATCAAGGAGGTCATCTTCGAGGTCAAGGGCCGCAATGCCTACGGCGTGCTCAAGTACGAGTCGGGCGTGCATAGGGTGCAGAGGGTCCCTGTAACCGAATCCACCGGCCGTATCCATACATCGACGGTGACCGTCGCGGTGCTTCCGGAGGCGGAGGATGTCGAGATCCACATCGACCCCAGCGACGTCAGGGTGGACGTGTTCCGCTCCACCGGACCGGGCGGCCAGTCGGTCAACACCACCGACTCAGCGGTGCGGCTCACTCACGTCCCCACAGGGCTCGTGGTCTCATGCCAGAACGAGAAGTCGCAGTTGCAGAACAAGGAACAGGCCTTTCGCATCCTGAGGGCCCGCCTCTACGACATCGCGCAGGCCGAGCACGACGCCCAGGTGGCGGCTCAGCGCCGCAGCCAGGTGGGCACGGGCGACCGGGCCCAGAAGATCCGCACCTACAATTTCCCTCAGGGCCGGGTCACCGATCACCGCGTGGGCCTCACTTCACATCGGCTCGAAGCCATCCTGCAGGGCGAGTTGGAGGAGCTCACGGAAGCCCTGCGCGCCCAGGAGCGCGCAGAACAACTCGCCGCGGCCACGTTCTGAGTCTGGGCTGGGGCGATGCCCGTGGATCCCTGGACCATCGGCACGCTGCTGGAGACCGCCGCCGGCTACCTGCGCGGCAAAGGGTCGACTTCTCCCCGCTTGGACGCGGAACTCCTGCTTGCCGAGACGCTCGGTCTGGAGCGGATCCAGCTCTACACAGAGTTCGACCGTCCCCTTGCCGCCGGCGAGGTCGACCGGTTCCGGGTGCTCGTCGCGCGGCGGGCGGCGCACGAGCCCGTGGCTTACATCCTGGGGAGGGCGCATTTTCGGCATCTGAGTCTTGAGGTGACTCCCGCCGTGCTGATCCCGCGGCCGGAGACCGAGGAACTGGTGGGTGTAGCCCTCGAGTCACTGCGCCGGCGGCCCGCTTGGGCGCCGGCGCCGCCCAGCGGCGCCCCGCTCGTCGCCGACGTCGGGACCGGAAGTGGGGCCATCGCCCTCTGCCTGGCCCAGGAGGCCGGGGCAGCGGTGCTGGCCATCGACAGCAGCGCCGAGGCGTTGGAGGTCGCCGCCCGCAACGCGGCGGCGACCGGCCTGGAGGGGCTGGTGCGGCTCGAGCGGGCCGATCTGTTGTCGGACGTGCCGGAGAGGAGTCTCCACCTCGTCGTCAGCAACCCACCCTACGTGACCTCCGGCGACATGGCCGTGCTCGCACCGGACATCGGGCTGTTCGAGCCGGCGGCCGCGCTGGACGCCGGGCCGGACGGCCTCGACGTGATACGCCGCCTGCTGCCCCAGGCCGCCCGGGCCTTGCGGCCGGGCGGCGCCATCCTCCTGGAGGTCGGCGACGGGCAGGCCGCGAGCGTCGCCGGGCTCGCCCGGGAGGTCGGTTTCTCGCTCACGGCCGTCCATAAGGATCTCTCCCAGAAGGACCGCATCGTCGAGGCGGTGCTGCCGGGGGCCGTCACAATGACCCCGGCGGACGTAGACGCGGCGCGGCGCGAGGCGCTCGCCGGGGCGCTCGGGGCCGGTGCCGTGATCGGGGTCCCGACCGACACTGTGTACGGCATCGCGGCCCGGTGGGACTCACAGGCGGGCGTGCTAAGGTTGTTCGCGGCGAAGGGCAGGCCTTCGGAGCAGCCGGTGGCCGTGTTGTTCGCCTCCGTCGACGCCATCAGGGAAGCGCTGCCCGATCTGGAGCCCGCCGCCGCGCAGGTGCTGGAGGCCATGCTGCCCGGACCGTTCACGTTCATCGTGTCGACCGCCGTTCCCCGCCCCACCCTCGTGGGTACACCCGACTCGCTCGGCGTCAGGGTGCCGGATCACCCGGACCTCCTGGGGCTGCTGGGCTCTGTGGGCGCCCCGCTGGCCGCGACCAGCGCAAACCTCACCGGAAGGCCCGACCCCGCCGTGCTTTCCGATGTCGACCCCCAGGTGCTCGCCCACTGCTCCTGCGCGTTCGCCGCGGCAGGATCTGGGGCGTCCGCGGCATGCGCCTCCACGGTGGTGGACCTGCGTCCACTGGCGTCTGGAGTCACCCCCGTGGTCCTCAGGGAGGGCGCGGTGTCCGCGGTCGCGGTGTTGGAGCGGATCGCGGTCCTGCGATAGCGCATCGCGGGGCGCGGGATCACATACCTCATCTGATATTCTTCTCTCCTGTTCAGGGAAGTCTTTCAGCTCGATTCCGAAGGAGGGATGCTGTGCGGTACGGTTTTGGCTGCGACCATGCCGGGTTCGAGCTCAAGGCGGCGCTGATCGAGGAGCTCGTGAGGGCCGGCCATGAGGTCGTCGACATGGGCACCGACAGCGGCGAGCGCACCGACTTCCCCATCTACGCGAACAGGGTCGCCGAAGCGGTCGGCGAGGGTCGTCTGGAGAGGGGTGTGCTGGTGTGCGGCACCGGGCTGGGCATGGCCCTCGCGGCCGGTAGGTTCCCTGACGTGCGGGCCGTCACGGTGGGCGATTGCTTCTCGGCGCGGATGTCCCGGCGGCACAACGACGCCAACGTCCTCTGCCTGGGAGCCCGGGTGATCGGCGCGGGACTGGCTGTGGAGATACTGCGGGCCTGGATGGCGGAGGACTTCGAGGGCGGTCACTACGCCGAGCGGCTCCAGATGATGAAGGGCGGATACGAGGGTGTTTGCAGATAGCAGTCGATGTACCCGGCAGAGCCGGCAGCGGGTCGGGAGGGGGGCCGCCGGCCTTGAGTAGCATTTCTCACCCTCTCCGGACTGTCGACCTACCCCTCGCGCAGGTCGATCCCGTCATCGGCCGTCTTCTGAAACAAGAACTGGTACGCCAAAGGCAGAACATCGAGCTCATCGCGTCCGAGAATTTCACGGCTCTTGCCGTTCTGGAAGCGATGGGCAGCGTGCTCACCAACAAATACGCCGAGGGGCTGCCGGGCCGGCGCTACTACGGCGGCTGTGAGGTGGTCGACGAGGTCGAGACCCTGGCTATCGAGAGGGCCAAGGCGCTCTACGGCGCCGAGCACGCGAACGTCCAGCCGCACTCGGGTTCCACGGCCAATCAGGCCGTGTACTGGGCCTCCCTCGAAGCGGGGGACCGGGTGTTGGCGATGAGCCTGGCCCACGGGGGTCATCTGACGCACGGCCATCCGGTCAACTTCTCCGGCCGTGCGTACGCCTTCAACCACTACGGGGTCGACCCCGTGACGGGTCTCGTGGACATGGAAGAGGTGCGGACCCAGGCCCGGGCCCACAGGCCCAGGATGATCGTTGTAGGGGCCAGCGCCTACCCGCGGTCCCTCGACTTTGAGGCCTTCAGGGAGATCGCCGACGAGGTGGGCGCGGAACTCATGGCCGACATGGCGCACATCGCCGGGCTTGTGGCGGGCGGCGTCCACCCCTCACCCTTCCCCTACTGCGACTGGGTGACGACCACCACGCACAAGACGCTCGCCGGTCCGCGGGGCGGAGTCTGTTTCTGCAGGGCCGGGGCGGCGGCGGCGCTGGACAAGGCCGTCTTCCCCGGGTTGCAGGGCGGCCCGCTGGAGCATGTCATCGCGGGCAAAGCGGTATGCTTCCTACTGGCGGCCACCGAGGAGTTCAAGGCGGTGCAACGGCTCACGGTAGAGAACGCGCAGACCCTGGCGGCGACCCTCCTCGAGGGGGGGCTCCGGTTGGTCTCCGGAGGCACGGACAACCATCTGATGCTCATAGACTTCAGCGACACCGAGATGACCGGGCTGCGCGCCCAGCAGGTCCTCAAACGAGTGGGCATAACCGTCAACAAGAACGCCGTGCCGAACGACAGACGGCCTCCGGCGGTCACCTCCGGCGTGCGTCTTGGCACTCCGGCCATGACGAGTCGCGGTTTCGGTCCGGCGGAGATGCAGGAGGTGGGGAGGATCATCGTGGAAGCGCTTGCCACAGAACCGAGCGATGCCGACCTGGACCGGCTTCTCAAGCGCAGCCTGGCGCTGACCGCCGCGTTCCCTCTCTATCCCTCGTTGGAGGCGTGATGACCGAACTGCACGACCGATCCGAACGGGCGCCCCGGCCGAGCTGGGAAGAGTACTTCATGGAGATCGCGCGCGTAGTGGCCACCCGGTCCACCTGTTTGCGCCGGCAGGTGGGGGCCGTACTGGTCAAGAACCGCCAGATCCTTGCCACCGGGTACAACGGTGTGCCGCGAGGGATTGCTCACTGCGAGGAGCGCGGGTGTCTGCGTGACGAGCTCGGAATCCCCTCCGGGGAACGCCAGGAGCTGTGCCGGGGATTGCATGCCGAGCAGAACGCCATCATCCAGGCCGCTTACCACGGGGCGGCTATCAACGGCGCTGAGGTCTACACCACACTCAGGCCCTGCATAACCTGCGCGAAGATGCTCATCAACGCCGGAGTCCTGGTCGTCTACTACTGCGGTGACTATCCCGACGCCCTGGCGATGGAGCTCTTCGAGGAGGCCGGGACACAGCTAATACGTATGGGCTGACAACAACCTGTGATAAATGCATTTCATTTTCTTGCGGTCCAGGGGACGGCTGTCTATAATGCAGGCAACGCATCCATGAGCAGGTCTTCCCGGCGGGAACCACCGGAGGCGGGGACTCTCGCGTTCATGTTCGTGGCCTTGGTGCTTGTGTTCGCAGGCCTGGGCTACTTGCTTGACCGGTGGCTGGGAGCTGGGCCGTGGTTCATGGTGGGCGGAGTCTTTGTAGGCGCCGGCTTGGGGTTCGCGTACCTGGTGTTCATCCTGTTCGCTGGATCGTCGGGGGGTCGAGACCGGAACAAGCAAAGCGGCGGCGGCGAAGGACCGGAATAGGGCTCGCGTCGGCGGGCAGGATCGAAAGACCGGGAGGGTGTTCTGGCCAACGTGCTGATATCCGTGGCCGTCGGGGCCGTGCTCGCTGTCGCCTACCATCTTCTTTCCATGAAGCTGCAGGTCTGGGTCGCCCATCGCAGTTCGGCCATGGTGCCCCTCGTCACGATCCTGGGGTTCCTCGTGCGGCTGGCCGTGCTGGCCGCGATCCTCGTGGTGCTGGGTCTGTGGACCCCGTTCAACATCCTCGCGCTGTGCCTGGCCTTCGTGGTAGTGTTCACGGGCCTGATGGCCTATACGCTTTACGCCGTCGTGTCAAAACGCCACGGTGCGCCGCCTCCGGCGGACGCCGGCGGTGTCCAATAGGGGAAAGCCGTGCTACTCGCCCTGGCCGAAGAGGCTGCTGAAAGCAAAGTCGTCGGAGCCCTGCACGAACTGAACGTGCAAACGGTCATATCCATACCCAAACTCGGCCCCGTGGATCTCTCCATCACCAACGCGGTCATCTACATGTGGGTCTCGGCCGTCGTGGTGTTCCTGTTCTTCTACATCGCTGCCAAGAGGTCCAAGAACGAGCCGGAGAAGCTCCAGACCACCGCCGAGATCATGCTGAACTTCGCCACGGGGCACCTGACCGGCCAGATAGGCGAGAAGGGCAAGAAGTACTACTACCTCATCCTGACCATCTTCGCCTATATCTTCGTGACCAACATCATCGGGCTGATCCCCAAACTGGAGGTGCTGAAGCCCTATACGCCGACGGCCAACATCAACGTCACGGCCGGCATGGCCATCGTGGTGTTCCTGGTCACGCAGTATCAGGGTTTCCACCGGCACGGAGTGGGCGGTTATCTCAAGAGCTGGATGACCCCGCCGGGGGTCCCCAAGGCTATCGGCATGCCGCTCAACGTCATCTTCTTCCCCGTGCACCTCATGGGCGAGTTCTTCAAGCCCCTGTCGCTCTCAGTCCGACTCTTCGGCAACACGATCGCCGGGCATCTGATCATCCTGGTCATGCTGGGATTGATACTGGAGTTCGCGAGCGCCATCGTGATCATCCCCGCTGCGCTGTTCGTCATCATCATGACGGCTTTCGAGGTGTTCGTCGCCTTCATCCAGGCCTATATCTTCTCGCTGCTCTCGGTCGTGTACATCGAATCGGCCATATACGCCGGCCACTAAGGACATCCCAGACCAAGGACATCCCGCACCAAGGAGGACAAGACAATGGCATTCGACGCTGACACCGCCGCCAGACTAGCCGCCGGCATCGGCATGGGCCTGGCAACTCTGGGCCCGGGGATCGGCATCGGCTATCTGACCGGCCGCACCTCAGAAGCCATCGCCAGGCAGCCGGAAGCCTCCGGCGACATCCGTACGGCGTTCATCATCGGTATGGCTCTCACCGAGGCGCTGGCGCTCTACGCCTTCGTCATCGCCATCATCCTGATCTTCGTCGCCTGACGGGCGGGCAGGGAGTCCAGCAAGCGGCGATGTGTTCCGAATAGGGAAGCAATAGGTACAGCATGAACATATTCTCTCTTGACCCAGGGCTGTTCATCTGGTCGATGGTCACGTTCCTCATCCTGGTCGCGCTGCTGTACAAGTTCGCGTTCAACCCCCTGATGCGCATGCAGAAGGCGCGCCAGGATCAGATCCACCAATCCATCGTCGAGGCCGAGAAGCTGCGGGACGAAGCCCAGGAGCTGCTGGTCAGCTACAAGCAGCAGTTGTCGGCCGCGCGCGAGGAGGCGGCGAGCATCGTCGACCGAGCTCGGAAGGCGGGGGAGTCCACCAAGGCGGAGGTCTTGGAGGAGGCGCGGGTGCAGGCCGAGGCCACTCTGGCCAAAGCCCGCCAGCAGATCGAGCGCGACACCAACCAGGCGCTTCAGCGGATCCGGGAAGAAGTGGCCGATCTCACCATCGCGGCCACCGAGAAGGTGGCCCGCACGAGTCTGTCCCAGGAGGACCAGCTCCGGCTGATCCAGGAAGCCATCAACGAGATCGATCTGAGCAAGATCAGCGAGAACTAGAGGAAGAGGACCGGCAAGAAGCTCATGAGCGAAGGCAAGATCGCACGAGTCTACGCGAACGCGCTCTACGAGGCTGCGGATGAAGAGGGCCGCGTCGACGAGGTCAGACGCGATTTGGGCGAGTTCGTCGCCGCTGTGGAGAGCTCGCCGGAGCTCCGCCGGTTCCTCGTGGCCGAGGAGATCTCTGATGCGCGCAAGAGCGAAGCTCTGATGGAGCTGACCAAGAGCGGCGACGAGCTGGTGCGCAACCTACTGCGCCTCCTGGTCGACAAGGGCCGGGAGAGCGAGTTGGAGGGCGTCTACCGGGCCTTCGTCGAGCTGGTCGAGAAGGCCCAGGGCTTGGTCCATGTGGAGGTGGTGTCGGCCGTGCCTCTCCCGGCGCCAGTGAGTGAAGCGCTGAAGAAGAAGATAGAGTCCTCGCTCCAGAAGACCGTCGAGCTCACTCTGACCGTGGACAAAGAGATCCTTGGCGGGCTCCGGCTGCGCGTCGGCGACTGGGTCGCCGACGCCAGTGTGCGCTACCGGCTGGAGCACCTCCGCGAATTGTTGACCACCCCTATGGCAAGCTTGGAGGGTTGAGTTGAAGCTGCGTCCTGAGGAGATAACCAGCGTCCTAAAATCCCGCATCCAGCGGTACGAGACGGGCGTCGACATCCAGGAGGTGGGCACCGTCGTGCAGGTGGGCGACGGCGTGGCCCGTATCCAGGGTCTGGAGAACGCGGTGGCCTCGGAGATGCTCGAGCTGCCCCACGGCGTCATGGGCTTGGTGCTCAACCTGGAGGAAGACAGTGTGGGCGCGGTGCTCATGGGCGAGGACACGCTCATCAAGGAGGGCGACCAAGTCAAGCGGACCGGCCGGGTCATCCAGGTGCCGGTGGGCGAAGCCCTCGTGGGCCGGGTGATCAATCCGCTCGGGGTGCCGCTCGACGACAAGGGCCCCATCGAGACGACGGCGTCCCGCCCTGTGGAGTTCAAGGCCCCGGGCGTTATCCGCAGGCAGCCGGTCAAGGAGCCGCTGCAGACGGGCATCAAGGCCATCGACTCCATGATCCCCATCGGCCGCGGACAGCGCGAGCTGATCATCGGCGACCGCG
The DNA here is from genome assembly GCA_964592075.1 of uncultured Gaiellales bacterium. GTDB lineage: Bacteria > Actinomycetota > Thermoleophilia > RBG-16-64-13 > RBG-16-64-13 > RBG-16-64-13. Next base: position 2,506 of record CAZQDY010000007.1, on the reverse strand, counting down.
GCACGGGCAAGACGGCCATCGCCGTCGACACCATCATCAACCAGAAGGGCCAGGACGTCATCTGCATCTACGTGGCCATCGGCCAGAAGGCGTCCACCGTGGCCGGCTTGGTGGCCAAGCTCGAAGAGCACGGGGCCATGGACTACACCATCGTGATCATGGCGTCGGCTTCGGCCGGGGCTCCCCTGCGCTACATCGCCCCCTACGCCGGGGCCGCCATGGGTGAATACTTCACCTACTCGGGGCGGCATGCTCTCTGCGTCTATGACGACCTCACCAAACACGCCGACTCCTACCGGCAGATGTCGCTCCTCCTGCGCCGCCCGCCGGGCCGCGAGGCCTTCCCGGGCGACATCTTCTACCTGCACAGCCGCTTGCTGGAGCGGGCCTGCAAGCTGAGCGAAAAGGAGGGCGGAGGCTCTCTGACGGCTCTACCGGTCATCGAGACCCAGGCCGGCGACGTGTCGGCCTACATCCCCACGAACGTCATCTCCATCACCGACGGCCAGATCTTCCTGGAAAGCGATCTGTTCTACTCGGGCATCCGGCCGGCCATCAACGTGGGCATCTCGGTCTCCCGCGTGGGAGGCAATGCGCAGATCAAAGCCATGAAGAAGGTGGCCGGTTCACTGCGCCTCGACCTCTCCCAGTTCCGGGAGCTGGAGGCCTTCGCCAAGTTCGGGTCGGAGCTCGACCAGGAGACTCAGAAGGCCCTGGCTCGAGGGGAGCGGCTGGTCGCGTCGCTGAACCAGCCACAGTATGTCCCCTGGCCGGTGCAGGATCAGGTGATGATAATCTTCGCCGCCACCCAGGGCTACGCAGACGATATCCCGGTGGCCGACATCTCTCGCTTCAACTCCGCGCTACGCGAGTACCTGGCCCAACAGGCTCCCGAGATGGGGGCCGACATAGCCGCCACCAAGGACCTGAGTCCGGAGACCGAGGCCAAGCTCCGCACGGCTATCGACAAGTTCAAAGAGATCTGGTCGGCGGACGAGAGCATCCTCTAGGATCACATGGCATCCCAACGTGACATACGCCGCCGGATCGTCTCGGTCCAGAACACCCGGAAGATCACCAAGGCCATGGAGATGGTGGCCGCCGCCCGTCTGCGCCGTTCGCAGCAGCGCATCGAGGCCACCCGGCCCTACGCGCTCAATATGCTGGAGTTCATAGGCCAGCTGGTGCACTACCTACAGGTCGACCTGAGCCTGCATCCGCTGCTGAAGCCGCGCGAGGAGATCAAGAAGGTGGCCGTGATCGCGTTGACGGCGGACCGGGGCCTGTGCGGGGCGTTCAACTCCAACATCATCCGGCGGGCGCTGGATCTCGTGGATAGCTACACGGCCCGGGGCGTGGACTACGACCTGGTGGTCATGGGGCGCAAGGGTGTGGGCACCGTGCGCTTTCTCAAGAAGTACCGGCTGGACAAGGCCTATCTGGATGTCACCGACCGGACGGCTTTCCTCGAGGCCCAGGCGCTCACCAACGGGGTCATCCGGCGGTATGCCGCTGGCACCATCGACCGGGTGCATCTGGTGTTCAACAGTTTCAAGAGCCCCATGGAGCAGTTCGTTACCGAGCAGGTGATACTGCCCATACAGGAGGAGATCGCTGACCTCTACACTCCGACCGGCGCTCAGGAGCATATGGACTTCTTGTACGAGCCCTCGGCCGAAGCGATCCTTGCCGATCTGCTCCCGTCGTATGTGGAGATCACCATCTACCGGGCCATCCTGGAGGGCATGGCCAGTGAACATGGGGCCCGCATGACGGCCATGCGCAACGCCTCAGAGGCGGCCGATGAGATGATTGACGATCTGACCCAAGCCATGAACCGGGCGCGGCAGTGGTCCATCACCCAGGAGATCCTGGAAGTGGTGGCCGGTGCGGACGCGCTCTCCGGATAGCGAGGCATGTCCAGCCGATGATATCCCGCCGACATGTCGTGCCGAGACGTGCCAGAGAAGGAGGACCCAGAAGACCATGAACAAAGGCAAGATCGTGGAGATCATCGGGCCGGTGCTCGATGTGGAGTTCACCGAGTCGCTCCCTGCCATCTACAACGCCCTCGAAATCGACGTGGAGTCGGGCTCGAGCAGGATCCGTCTCACGGCGGAGGTGCAGCAGCACCTGGGCGACAACAAGGTGCGCGCGGTAGCCATGGACTCGACCGACGGTCTTGCCCGCGGCATGGAGGTGACCGACACGGGGCAGGCCATCGCGGTCCCGGTCGGGCAGGCTACTCTCGGCAGGCTGTTCAATATCCTGGGCGACCCCATAGACGAGGGTGATCCCCTGCCGGCAGATGTGGAGAGGTGGCCCATCCACCGTCCGGCGCCGGCTTTTGAGGAACTGGAGCCGACCACCGAGATCCTCGAGACCGGCATCAAGGTCATCGACCTGCTGGCGCCATATGTCAAAGGTGGCAAGGTGGGCCTGTTCGGCGGGGCCGGCGTGGGCAAGACGGTGGTCATCCTGGAGCTCATCCACAGCATCGCCACCC
>CAZQDY010000006.1:0-71852 GCA_964592075.1 uncultured Gaiellales bacterium | reverse complement strand
GCACCTTCGGTCCCGACAAACTGGTTCTACGCAAGCATTTCGCCAAGATGATCGTGGGGACCATGGGACTCGAAGTCACGGAGGCGGATTGGTCGGACGCCAACCCGCCCTTCGTCGATTGCGGGCCGGATGATCTCACCGACATCTACCCGCACGACTTCATCGCCGTAGCCAGGGCGTACGGTCTGACTTCGGGCAAGACCACCACCACCTTCGCGCCGGGTGACAACATCACCAGGGCTCAGATGGTGACCATGGTGGTGCGGGCCGCGGAGAACGCGAACATCGACCTGGAGCCGGTCGGGGCCGGATACACCGGCAGGTTCGCGGGCTACAACGATGCGACGCACGGCGGCAACGTGCATCTGGCCGAGTACAACCTGCTGCTGGAAGGTCTGGTCGTGGGCGATAACGCGTCGGCGTGGATGGCCGGGAATGCCACTCGCGGCCAGGTGGCGCAGGTGCTGTGGAACCTCTACGGGCTGGCCGGCGGGGGTGGCGTGGGCCCACAGCCTCTCTTCTACGACGACTTCTCCACCAAGTCCTCCGGATGGCTCGAATGGGACGAGCCTGGGAGCCGGGCGGTGTGCGATACGACGACTTCGCAGTACCTGCTCACCGTGAAGTCGCCGGGCTCCTACGCGTGGACCTGGCTCGACGGCTGGTATGACGATTGCGCCATCGAGGTCGACGCCCGCTGCGAATCCGCCACCAAGGAGGGTTTCTACGGGATTATCTTCCGGGTGGACGACGAGGGAGAGAACATGTATGAGTTCCTCGTCTCCAACCAGGGCTACTGGCAGATATGGTACATGGAGGACGGTGCCGAGGAATACCTGACCGAATCGAGGAGCAACTACAACGACGCCATCCTCACAGGTTCGGCCTGGAACACCCTGACCGTGGTCTGCGACGGCACCGATGTGGATCTCTACATCAACGGCACCTTGGTAGGCTACATCGAGGGGGCGCTGATCACCTCTGGAGAGATCGGGCTTCAGGGCGGATCGGGCGCGAGCTCATCGAATGTGACCCTGGCTTTCGACAACTTCGAGATCTGGCCGCTCGGCGAGTAGCAGCCGCCACGCTTGGTCAGGAGGGCTGCCGACCTGCGGTGCGGAGCCCGGGCTCAGCGGAAGACGAGAATCCAGACGCTGAGAAGTGTCGCTGCGAAGCGTCGTGACACGTACTCGTGCAGAGAACGCCAGCGCAGCGGCGACACTTCTCAGCGTCCTCTCAGTGCCAGATGGTGAGTCCCGTTTCCGCGTCCATCTTACGGATGACCGGCGGTCCGGACAGCGTGGTCATGAGGATCTCCAGATTGAAGACCACGGTGCCGTCGGCCAGGTGGCCGCCGTAGCATCGTCCCTGCTCGTCGGCGAGCACGATATGCACGTGCACGATGGGCTCACCGTTGAGGAGCGAGACGTTGCCCCACATGCCAGCCACCTCGAGCCGCTTGTCGAGCTGGAGGTCGATCCACTCCTGCTTGGGCTGATCGTAGTAGCGGATGTTGGCGTGCGAGACGGCGCCCACGCCCGATAGCCAGGCGAGGTTGATGTTCTTCGCGAGTACGTACTTCTGGAGTTCTCTGAGGAGGTCGCTCCCGAACGGGGGCCTGAGGATATGGGCCGGACCTATGGAAGCCTGCACGTCATACATGAACCCGCACCTCCTAGTCGTCCCACTTGAACTCGGGGGCTATACGTTGATCCCAGATCTCCTCCGTGGCGTCCTCGAGCAGCCGCTTCTCCTCCGCGGTCATCTCCGTGATGAGCGCGTCCGGATCGCTGAGCAGCCGCACCTCCAACTCCGAGGCATCGAGACGGCCGTCGTCGTTGACGACGGCGTTCTTCTCCTTGAAGTAGTAGGCGAGCTCGTCTAGGTCCATGCCCTCCCGGTGCAACACCACCCGTTCTTGGGAGCCTGGTAGGTCGCGTCGCAGGTAGACCAGATACTGATACCAGACGATGTCCCAGGCTATGGTGACGATCGCGCGGGGTTCGCCGCCCGGGACCTTCGTGAGGTTGGCTTTGGGCTTGCCGAGGCTGCGATGCACGTCGCGGATGCGGTTGGTGAAGGGGCTCTCGTTGTAGTAGCGCTGGGCCGCTTGGACCTCCTGGATCTGAAAGACGGACGGATCCTCTTTCCCCCCCGCGGCGACGGAAGCAGGAGCTGCGTCGGCGGGGAGTGCAGCGGGCTCCGCCTCCAGTGGGGACGGCGTCTCCAGCGGGGACGGCGTCTCCAGTAGGGACGGCGTCTCCAGTAGGGACGGCGTCTCCAGCAGGGACGGCGTCTCCAGCAGGGACGGCGTCTCCAGTAGGGACGGCGTCTCCGAAGCGAGGGGCGGCTCCTCCAGGGGAGGCGGGACCGGCGCGTCCTTCGGCATGTCCGTGTCGGCCGGCGTCCAGGCAGGCCCGGGCTCCTCGGCTGCGGGAGCCGCGGCTACATCCAAGAGCTGGTCCGACTGTGAAGCCGCGGCGGCGGCGTCGGTCAACGAGAACTCGGCCTCCTGGAGACGGGCCCGTGTCATATCGAGCTCGTGCTCCAACGTGCGCAGGCGGCTCTCCGCGGCCGTCTTTCCCTGAGCTTCGCTGATGTACTCGGCGGCGAAGCGTTCCAGAGAGCCCGCCAGCCGCTCCAAGGCGCCCTGCATCTCCGTCTGGAGGGCGATGAGATCGCTGATGGGCATGAGGATCTCCCTGGTGCGTTCCAGCGGGTCGGTGTCGGCCGGCTGCACGGCGAGGACCTCCTCTCGCTCGTCAGGCCACGGGCTGTCGCTTCGCTTACCTGCCTGGGGGCTGTCGCTTCGCTTACCTGCCTGGGGGCTGTCGCTCCGCTTGCCTGCCTGGGGGCTGTCGCTCCGCTCGTCCGTGCCCGCATCATCGGAGGGCCGGGGTGTGGAGTGATGGCGCTCCTCGAAAGCAGCTCCGGCTGCACACTCCGGGCACAGTCGAGCCAGGCTGCCGTCGGCGAACTCCTGGATCACGATCTCGTCGCCGAGCTCGATCCCGCAAATCTCACAACAGCTCTGAGCGGACAAAGCGTCATCAGAGAATACCATCGGTTTTCGCCTCCTTCCCCGGCTCTCCCGCCGTCCGGGGAAATGCGGATGATAACCGCCACAGTATACCAGCGGGGCTGCTCCGGGCTGGCGGAGGAGAGGCCGTCGCCTGTAAGATTCGGGCCATCATGCTCTTCCCGACCTGGACCTTCGTAGCCTTCTTCTTGGTTGTGTTCGCGGCCGGCTGGGCGATGGTCCGCCGCCGGCGTGCATGGCAGGGCTTCATGCTGGCGGCGAGTTACCTCTTCTATGCTCTCTGGGGCTCCGAGTTCGCCCTCCTCCTGGCCGGCTACACACTGGTCAACTACCTGCTGGGCATGGTCATGTTGACTGCGCGCCGGAGAAGCGGTTGGCTGCTGGCTCTAGCCGTGGCGTTGGATCTCCTGCCCCTGGCTTTCTACAAGTATTACGGCTTCTTCGCCTTCAGCCTGTCCGAGTTGTTCGGCGGGGAGGGCGCCCGAGGGGTCTTGCCCCTGCTCGACTTGGTGGTGCCGGTGGGCATCTCGTTCACCACGTTCCGGGGGGTCAGCTATGTGGTCGACGCCTACCGGGGCAACGTGCAGGAGCAGCCCACTCTGCTTGAGTTCAGCCTCTTTATGTCGTTCTTCCCCTACCTGGCCGCCGGGCCGATCGTACGCAACAGCGAAGTCCTGCCGCAGTTCCGCGCCCCTGTCGAACGGCGCCGCATCGACGCGTCTCGCGCGCTCTATCTCATCACCCTAGGGTTGGTGAAGAAGGTGGTCATCGGCGATTTCCTGGCTCGTGGCCTGGTCGACGGTGTGTTCGCGGCTCCGGGTCAGTACGCCTCGCTGGACGTGGTCATCGGCATCCATGCCTACGCCGCCCAGATCTACTGCGATTTCAGCGGCTACACCGATATGGCCATCGGAGTCGCGCTCCTCCTGGGAGTGAGCCTCCCCAGGAACTTCGACCGTCCCTATACGGCCGAGTCGTTGCGGGAGTTCTGGCGCCGCTGGCACATGACGCTCTCGCGTTGGCTCCGCGACTATCTCTATATCCCCTTGGGGGGCAGCCGCGGCTCTACTCTCGCCACGTACCGCAACGTTATCCTGACCATGCTGATCGCCGGCATCTGGCACGGGGCCGGCTGGACCTTCGCCGTGTGGGGCCTGCTCCACGGCGCCGGGCAGGCCGTCGAGCACGCGCTCATACAGCGTAGGAAGCAACGGGGTCTGCCGCCTCCCATCCCCAGCAGGATCGGGCTGATGGTGCGCCGGATAGTCACCCTGGAGTTCGTCTGCCTCGCGTGGATCTTCTTCAGGGCGGATTCTCTGAGCACGGCAGGCGCCGTGATCGTGAGGACCTTCACCGCCTGGGGCAGTGCGCCGGCCGTGAGTTGGTTGGTGGTGCTCGCAGTGGTGGTGGGCATCGGGTTCCAGTACCTGCCCGACCGGCTGACCCAGTGGGTGGAGAAGACGGTCTCGCTTCGCACTCCGCTGCTGCAAGGGGTGGTGTTCGGCGCCGCGTTGTTCGCCATCGTCGGGTTGTTGGGAGCGGAGGGAATGACCCGCTTCATCTACATCGGCTTCTAGGAGGGCGGGTGCGGCGGCGGCTACTCAGACCATGGCAGGTGGTGGTGATCATCGTGGTGGCGTTGTTGGTGGGCGCCCTGTTGGGGGCCGAGCCGCTTCACTCCCGGGCCGACTCTCTCGACCCGTCGCCGTGGCGCACGGCCGCCCTGGCAGTGACCGGCTCCCTGGCCGAGGTCAGTGAGTTCTTGCACCTGGACAGGCCTTGGAAGTGGGCCTCCGGCCCGTCCGAGGCGGACGGGGAGAGCGCCGGCTCCGGGTCGAGCGGCCCGTCGACGGCTATGGGCACGACGACCACCCTGAGCGGCCAAGCCGGGTCGACGACCTCGAGCCTTACGAGCGTGGGCCACGGGACCGCTTCGACGAACGGGCCCGCCGCCGGTTCCTCGTCCACGACCACCTCCTCGTCCACCACGACGACGACTCTTCCATCTTTCACAGTCGAGAAGCCGTTACGCGTGCTCATGGTCGGCGACTCCATGATGATGATGGTCGGCCACGGGATGATGCGGCAGGCCGAGCGCCATCCGGCCATGAAGGTCGAGGTGGCGACCAAGGTCAGCTCCGGTCTGGTGCGCCCGGACTTCTTCGACTGGCCCAAGAGGATCGCGCGAGGCCTGAGCGAGTTCCGTCCGCATGTCGTGGTGATGATCTTCGGGGGAAATGAGAAGCAGACCATGCGGCACGAAGGGAAGTCGCTTCAACCGTTCTCCGAGGCATGGTCGGCCGAGTATGCGCGCAGGGTGACGGACGCCATCGCCATGTGCACGGACACGGGAGCGAGGGTGATCTGGATGGGCATGCCCATCATGCGGAGCCCCAAGTTCTCCGAGACGTGCCGCAGGTTGAACGCCTTCTACGCCACCGCCTGCGCCGAGAACCCGGACGCGGCCTACGTGGACGGCTACTCGCTGTTCGCCGACGAGAGCGGGCAGTACTCAGCGTATCTCGTCGATTCCGCGGGCCGGCGGAAGCTCATGCGCGAAAAGGACGGCATCCATCTGACCAATGCCGGCGGCGATCGGGCGGCCGCGGCGCTGATGCAGGTGCTGCTGGAATCGGTCAGATTGGAGAAGTAGCGGCTGCTCCATAACGAGCTCCCGGTGCGTTTCGCGCGCATGCTAGACTCTGGAATCGTCCGTCCCGATCCCGTTCCCCTAGCGGAGGCTTCCCATGCCCGTGGCCAAGAAGATCGCTGAAGCTGCTTGCCGTTCCTCATGGATCAGGCAGATGTTCGAGGAGGGCGCCTGCCTGGCTGAGATCCATGGCTGCGACAAGGTCTTCGACTTCAGCATCGGCAACCCCAACCTGGATCCTCCAGAGGAGTTCCATATGGTGCTCGAGGATCTGGTGAAAGACCGTGCGCCCGGTGTTCACGGGTACATGTCCAACCAAGGCTATCCTGAAGCCTGCGCGGCTGTCGCGGCCTACCTCACCAGGGACCAGGGCGTGCCGCTCTCGGGGGAGCACGTGGTCATGACCTGCGGCGCCGCGGCCGCGGCCAACGTCATCTTCAAGGCCATCCTGGACCCGGGGGACGAGGTCATCGTCCCGCGGCCCTATTTCGTGGAGTACGGCGCCTATGTGGACAACCATGGCGGGGTGTTGAAGACGGTCGCGAGCCTGGCCGACTTCGACCTGGACCTGGACGCCATCGGCGCCGCCATCACCTCCAAGACCCGGGCGGTGCTGGTCAACTCCCCCAACAACCCCACGGGCCGGGTGTATTCGGCGGAGACGCTCGCGGCTCTAGGTGAACTGCTCGAGCGCAAGACGGCCGAGAACGGCCGGGTCGTCTACCTGGTCTCGGACGAGCCTTACCGGCGGATCGTGTTCGACGGCGTGCGGGTGGCCCCGGCCATGGCGGCCTATCACAACACCATCATCGCCTCGAGCTACTCCAAAGAGCTCTCCATCCCAGGAGAGAGGATCGGATACGTCGCGGCCAACCCGGCCATCCCGGAGGTCGACAAACTCATGGACGGCCTGGTCATGACCAACCGCATCCTCGGGTTCGTGAATGCGCCGGCCCTCATGCAGCGGGCGGTTACCAGACTGCAGGGAGTGGGAGTGGATGTGACGCCCTACCGGCGGAACAGGGACGTGCTCCATGAGTGCCTCACCGGTGCGGGGTTCGAGGTCTTCAAGCCCCAGGGCGCCTTCTACTTCTTCCCGCGTACGCCCATCGAGGATGACGTCGCCTTCTGCAGAGAGATGCAGGAGCATCTGGTGCTGGTGGTTCCGGGGAGCGGTTTCGGTCTGGCGGGACACTTCCGCATGGCCTTCTGCGTGGCGCCCCAGGTGGTGGACGGCGCGCTTCCGGCTTTCCGCGAGGTAGGGGCGAGGTATTTCGGTTAGCGGCCCGTTGATGCCGCCTCACCGGCGTCTGTCCCACCATGCAGGCTCACGTCTCACGCCGGAGCGTGACGGGGCCGTTCCTTGTAGGCGAACTCGTGGACGGTGATCTCATACACCAGTGTCTGAGCCAACACCTCCGAATCGAAGGGCAGAGCAGCGGCGGCCGGGTCGTACTTGGCCACTATGGAGCGCAAAGCTCTCTCCCGGTCGCCTTCGTCGTCGAGGAGTCTGGCTCGACCCGTGACCAACACCGAGCGGTAGCCGAAGCCGTCCTCGCAGGGGCTCGGTCCTTGATTGAAGGTGACATCGGTCGCGACGGCGACGCAAACACGGGGGTCGCCGACGAGCGCTTCCGACTTCTTCCCCGGGCCGGTGTGGAGGTAGAGACGGCCGAGCGCGCAGTCTCGGCCGGCGGCCTCGACCGGGGCGTCGCAGTGTGCCTCGAACGCGAAGCTCATTGGGACGACGTAGGGCCCATCGCTGTCGGATACGGCGACGTAGGCGAACGGCGCCGTGCGCAGCAACTCTTCGGCTTCTCTCCGCTCCCGCGCGTCCAACTTGCGATGTGGCTTGGTCATGGCGGCCAAGATACCGCATATAATGGGGCGGGACCGTAGAGCGGAGAGCCGGAGTCCCGCAGCCGCCGAGCACAGGGGTCATCCTTGAAACACGTGGTACTGATCATCGATGGGGCGTCAGGGTGGCCGGCGACCGCCTTGGGGGGGCGCACCGCTCTGGAGACCGCTCACACTCCTCATCTCGACCGGCTGGCGCGGGAAGGCACGGTAGGTGTGTCCCGAAACGTGCCCGAAGGGATGGAGGCTTCGAGCGCGGTCGCCTGCATGAGCGTCATGGGCTTCGATCCGTCCCTGTACTACGCAGGACGCGGGCCTATCGAAGCAATGGCCATGGGGATCCATCTGGAGCCGGGTCAGGTGGCCATGCGCTGCAACCTGGTGACGGTGGAGGATGGCCGGATGGTCAGCTACTCGGCCGGGAACATCACGTCAGACGAGTCGGCCGAGCTGGTGGCCGCGCTAAGGGAGGGGTTGGGGATCGCGTTCTCGGACGAGTCGGCCGGCGGGCGCCTCGGTCTGCATGCCGGAGTGGGCTTCAGGCACATCCTGACCGTGCGCGACGGAGTCGATCTGCTTGCCACCGAGTTCGTGCCGCCCCACAACATCACCGATCAGGAGGTGGCCGGCCACGATCCTACGGGACCCGGTGCCGATCTCGTTCGAGACCTGATGGAGCGGTCGAAGCCGATCCTGGCTGCGCATCCGGTCAACAAGGCACGCGTCGCTCGTGGGCTGCCTCCCGCCACCCAGATCTGGCTTTTCTGGCCGGGGATGGAGCCGGCGCGAATGCCGACGTTCCACGACAGCTATGGAGAGCGCCGGGCAGCGCTCACCTCGGCGGTCGACCTGCTGCGGGGACTCGCGCGCCAGACCGGGATCGATTGCCTGGACATCCCCGGGGTCACCGATGGTGGGGATAACGACTTCGCGGGGCAGATGGCCGCGGCTGTGGAGGCTCTCGCCGACTACGACGTGGTCTTCGTCCACGTGGAGGCGCCGGACGAGATGTCGCACGCCGGCGACGCGGAGGGCAAGGTGCGGGCGATCGAGCAGGTCGATGCGTTGATGGTGCCACAGGTGACGGCTCTGAACGAGGCCGCCGCGCGGCGCGACGCGCCGGCGGCTCGACCGGGTGAGGCGGAAGGGGTGAGACTGCTGGTCATGCCGGACCATCCGACTCCCCTGGAGATCAAGACCCACGTGCACGACCCCGTGCCCTTCGTCCTGTGGGGCCCCGGGTTCGGGGCGAACGGGGCAGGGGCCTTCACTGAGACGGAGGCCCGGGCCACGGGCTTCGCCGTGGCGCCGGGCCACCTGCTGATGTCTCTCTTCCTCGACGGGAGCACGGGCTAGCGCAGGCACTCATGAGCGCGAGTGCGGCCCGTCCATACGAATCACGCCGGGTTCGATCGCTAGTCGGACATCTTCTCGAATTCTTCTTTGCTGGCGCCGCAATCAGGGCAGGTCCAGTCGTCGGGTAGGTCCTCGAAGGCGGTCCCCGGTGCGATCCCCTGAAGGGGATCTCCCTCTTTGGGATCGTAGATGTATCCGCACAACAGGCACTGCCATCTTTCCATCGGTCGATCCTTTCTCCAGTAGCCGATCGGGCGGGCGCTCCCCGCCAGGGCCGTTATCTCCATTTCCGGCAAGATTCAATCCTTGACGGGGGCATGAGCGGTTCTGTAGCATGAACCTTTGGATTTGGCCGGTGTGGGCCGTTCTTGGGGTTGAACTCCGTTTATTGATAGCCTTGAGGGCCGAGAAGGAGGCAATGCTGCATGGAAGTCAAACCGCGTAAAGCGCCGAGGCGTCGCTGGGGAAGGTTGGCCCTTCTCTTTGCCGTCGCGGCGGTCTTCTTGCTGGTCCTAGCGCCGGTAGCGCAGGCCGGCGAGGCAGAGCTGGTACTGCCCGAGCTGAACCAGGTGGATTTCCACGGCATATCCGGCAGCCTTCTCTTGGCCTTGGGTCTCATCATCTGCGGTCTCGGTCTCCTGTTCGGCATCGTCGTCTTCTATCAGCTCCGCAGACTCCCCGCTCACAGGTCTATGAAAGAGATCTCCGAGCTCATCTGGCAGACCTGCAAGACCTACCTCTTGAAGCAGGGCCAGTTCCTGATCGTCCTTTGGATTTTCATCGCCATCGTGATCGGGGTGTACTTCGGCGCCCTCAGCGACTTCTCGGCCGGCAGGGTGATCATCATCCTGGTCTTCAGCATCATCGGCATCCTTGGGAGCTACGGCGTGGCCTGGTTTGGCATCAGGGTCAACACCTATGCCAACTCCCGCACGGCCTTCGAAAGCCTCAAGGGCAAGCCGTACGGCATCCATGCCATCCCGATGCGTTCCGGCATGAGCGTGGGCATGATGCTCATCAGCGTCGAGCTCGTCATCATGCTCATCATCCTCATCTGGATCCCGCGCGACTATGCCGGCCAGTGTTTCATCGGGTTCGCCATCGGCGAATCGTTGGGCGCCGCCGCGCTGAGGATCGCCGGCGGTATCTTCACCAAGATCGCCGACATCGGCTCCGACCTCATGAAGATCGTCTTCAACATCAAAGAAGACGACGCCCGTAACCCCGGCGTCATCGCCGACTGCACGGGCGACAACGCGGGCGACTCGGTCGGCCCGTCCGCCGACGGTTTCGAGACGTACGGTGTCACCGGTGTGGCCCTCATCACCTTCATCATCCTCGCGGTCACCGATCCGCTGATCCAGGTAGCTCTCCTGGTGTGGATCTTCGCCATGCGCGTCATGATGATCGTCTCCAGTGGCGCGTCATACTTCCTGAACGGTGCGATCACCAAGGCGCGCTACAAGAACGCAAGGAAGATGAACTTCGAGGGCCCGCTCACTTCGCTGGTCTGGCTCACCTCGGTCATCTCCATCGCACTCACCTTCGTGGTCTCCTACCTGCTGATCGGCGGTGGCACGTTGGTGGGCGAAGCGCATCCCGACTACTGGTGGATGCTCTCCATCATCATCAGCATGGGCACCTTGGCCGGCGCCCTCATCCCTGAGCTCGTGAAGGTGTTCACCTCCACCAAGTCGAAGCACGTGAACGAAGTCGTCACCTCGACCAGAGAGGGCGGAGCTTCGCTCAACATCCTCTCCGGTTTCGTGGCCGGCAACTACAGCGCCTACTACATCGGTTTTGCCATCATGGTCCTGATGGGCGTCGGTTACATCGTGAGCACCCAGGGACTGGGCGATATCATGCTGGCGCCTGCCGTTTTCGCATTCGGCCTCGTGGCCTTCGGTTTCCTGGGCATGGGCCCGGTGACCATCGCCGTGGACTCGTACGGACCGGTGACCGACAACGCTCAGTCAGTGTATGAGCTCTCCACCATCGAGCAGATCGAAGGCGTGGACGAAGAGATCCAGAAGGACTTCGGCTTCAAGCCCGATTGGGATGTGGCCAAGGAGAACCTCGAGGAGAACGACGGAGCCGGCAACACCTTCAAAGCCACGGCCAAGCCGGTCCTCATCGGCACGGCGGTGGTCGGCGCGACGACGATGATCTTCTCCATCATCATGATGCTCACCGAGGAGCTCACCGTCAACGTCGAGAATCTCTCCCTGCTGCACCCGCCGTTCCTGCTCGGCTTCGTCATGGGCGGCGCCATGATCTACTGGTTCACCGGCGCGGCCACCCAGGCCGTTACCACCGGTGCCTATCGTGCGGTGGAGTTCATCAAACGCCACATCAATCTCGATGTGGAGACCGGGACCGCCAACGTCGAAGACAGCAAGAAGGTCGTCGGCATCTGCACCCAGTACGCGCAGAAGGGGATGATCAACATCTTCTTGGCCGTGTTCTTCGGGACGCTCGCCTTCGCCTTCCTGGAGCCGTTCTTCTTCATCGGTTACCTGATCTCCATCGCAGTCTTCGGTCTGTTCCAGGCCGTCTTCATGGCCAACGCCGGTGGCGCCTGGGACAACGCCAAGAAGATCGTCGAGGTGGACCTCAAGGAGAAGGGCACCGACCTGCACGCGGCCGCCGTCATCGGCGACACGGTGGGCGACCCGTTCAAAGACACCTCCTCGGTGGCCCTGAACCCGATCATCAAGTTCACCACGCTGTTCGGCCTGCTGGCGGTCGAGTTGGCCGTGAGCATCGTCGATGGGCAAGGCAACAACACGCTGACCTGGATCCTGGCGGCGGTGTTCTTCCTGATCTCGCTGTACTTCGTCATCCGCTCGTTCTACGGCATGCGGATCAAGAAGCAGAAGGAGGCCTAGCCACATCGGAGTGGGTATCCGCTTCGAGCACTGCGGGGTACCGCAAAGCTCTCCGCGGACGTCCACTCCTCATGGCGGAGGTTCGATATGCCGCCCGCCGCACCGTTGGTGCGGCGGGCGGCATGCTGTCTGAGGTCGTCCCGCCGTCGACCCCTCGGATTCGATTGCATCACGTCTCCCACGGCTCCTTCGATTGATATAAGCTAGCGGACATGCACGTCGTCGTCATAGGGGCAGGTGAGGTGGGCCTTCACATCGCCGGCTTTCTGAGCCGGGAGGGTCAGAAGGTGGTGCTCATCGAGCGCGACCCCGACCGTCTCGCCAAGGCCGCCGAGGAGATTGACGCCCTGACTCTGGCCGGCAATGGCGCAAGCAAGCAGGTGCTTTCTGAAGCCAACGTCAATGAGGCCGACATGGTCATCGCGGTGACGGATTCCGACGAGGTCAATATCGTCGCCTGCATGGCAGCTAGGAGAGTCGGAGTCCCTCTGACCGTAGCCCGGATCCGCAACAGTGATTACCTCGACTCGGCAGACGCCGTATCCTCGGAGTTCACGGGCATCGACTACGTCATCCAGCCGGAAGCCGCGGTGGCCGAGGAGATCGGCCGACTGGTGGACACCCCCGGGGCTCTGGAGGTGGAGTTCTTCGCGGGCGGCCTGGCCGAGGTGGTGGAGATCGAGGTGGCGGAGGCCAGCCGCTGCGCCGGCAAGGCAATCATCGACATGGCGCTGCCACGTGAAGTGCTCATCACAGGTGTGCTCAGCGGCGACACCATCACCATCCCGCGCGGAGGCACGGTCTTGAAGGCGGGCGACCGCGTGTTCTTGGCCGGCCAGCCGGGCGCGGTGACCGAGGCCGCCGGCATACTGTCGCTCAAGACCAAGACACCCAAGACCGGCATACTCCTCGGCTGCGGAGACCTGGGCCTGCCAATCGCCCAAGCTCTGGAAGCTCGGGGAGTCCGTCTGACCGTCTTCGAGAAGGACTACGAGCGGTCGGTCGCGGCCGCGTCGGTGCTCGACAAGGCATTGGTGCTGCACGACGAAGGACTCGCCGAAGGGGCCCTCCTGGCCGAGGGAGTGCGAGACATCGATCTGTTCATCGCCGCCACGGGGGACGATCCCCTCAACATCCTCGCTGCGCTGCAGGCCAAGCGGCTGGGCGCCGAACGCACCATAGCGATCGTCGAGCGTGCCGAGTTCTCTGAGGTCCTGGAGGCCACCGGTGTCGATGTCGCCATCAGCCCTCGCCGTCTGACCGCCTCGGCGGTTCTTCGCCTCGTGCGGGCAGGGAGCGTGGTGAACGCCGCCTTGCTCGACAAGTCGGCGGCTGAGGTGGTGGAGTTCCTCGTCGACGAGAGCAGTCCCATCGTGGGGGTGCGTCTGCGGGACTCTCACTTCCCATCGGGCAGCATCCTTGGAGTCCTCAAGCGCGGAGACGGTGTGCACGTGGCCCGAGGCGATACCATCCCGGCCGCCGGGGATGTCGCGATCGTATTCGCAGCCACCGAGGCGGTTCCCGCCGTGGAGGAGCTCTTCTCGACCCGCAGGTTCGGGCGGCGGCGCTAGAAGCCGATGAACCTACGTTTCGTTGGCCACCTGGTCGGGGTCGTCATCTCGGTGGTGGGCACCGGGATCCTGGCATCTGCCGGGGTCTCGGCAATCTACAGCGACCCGGATGTGATCCACCTGGTCATATCGGCTGCCATCGCCTTCGCGGTCGGTGTGCCGCTCTTCTTCTTCACCCGGCTCAGAGGCCGTACGAGCATCGGGTATCGAGAGGGTTTCCTGTCGGTTGGGCTGGGATGGATCGTGGCCATGGTCTTCGGGGCGCTGCCCTACCTGGTCTGCGGGGTGCTCGGGCCCGTGGATGCGCTCTTCGAGAGCATGTCGGGCTTCACCACCACCGGGGCCAGCGTTCTCACCGACTACGACCAGCCTCACGGTCTGTTCTTCTGGAGGTCGCTCAGCCAGTGGTTCGGTGGCATGGGCATCATCGTGCTCTTCATCGCCGTCCTGCGGCCGCTCGGAGCGGGCGCTATGAGGCTGTTCTCGGCAGAAGCGCCGGGTCCGGTGCCGGAGAGGCTCACTCCCCGGATCCGCGACACAGCCCGCAATCTGTGGCTCATCTACGCGGGATTCACCGTTCTTGAGATCGTGTTGCTGTCGGTCTTTGGGATGGACGTGTACGAGGCGTTCTGCCATGCGTTCGCCACGATGGCGACGGGGGGTTTCTCCACTCGGGCGGGGGGCATCGGGGAATTCGGCAGTCTACCCATCGAGCTTGTCCTGGTGTTCTTCATGTGGATCGCGGGTGGCAACTTCGCCCTCTACTACGCCGTGCTCCGCGGCCGGTCCTCGCGCTGGTACAAGAACCCGGAGTTTCGCCTCTACACGGCGATAATGGGCGTTTCGGTGGTGGTGGCGGCGATCAGTCTCATGCTGGCCAAGAGCCATTTCAGCGCTGGGCACGCGTTCCGAGAGGCTCTCTTCCAGGTCAGCTCTCTCCAGACAACCACCGGGTTCGCGACTGCCGACTTTGACGTATGGAATCCCTTCGCAAAGCTGCTGCTGGTGCTCCTGATGTTCGTGGGAGGGTCGGCAGGATCGACGGGGGGAGGGTTCAAGGTGGCCCGCATACTCGTGCTGTTCAAGAGCATCCGGCACGAGTTGACCCGGCAAATGCATCCCCAGGCGGTGTTGCCCCTCAAGACCGGCGGTCGGATAGTGCCCGAGGCGGCACGGGTGAACGTCTTGGGCTACTTTGTGCTCTACGTGGCGATATTCTTGATCGGCAGCGTGCTCGTGGCGGCCACCAACGTCGACATGATCACGTCGACGACCTCGGTGGCGGCAACACTCAACAACATCGGTCCCGGGCTCGGTCTGGTCGGGCCGATGGCCAACTACGCGCTCATGCACCCGTTCGCGAAGGTGGTGCTGATCGTCATGATGGTGGTCGGCCGTCTGGAGCTCTTCTCCATCCTCATCCCCTTGACCCGGGCTTTCTGGCGGCGTTAGGGAAGCCGAGGCAGAAGGGGGCGTACCCATTCGCCACAATAGAGTTACTATGCGGAGCGCGGTATAGAGGACGGGATGGAGTCGGCTTGACCGTTCCGCGCGAGATAGGAGGCCGAACTTGAACGGGTCTGCGCAGGCTTGGGTCGAAGCCGATCTGATCATCAGCGGCGCGGGCGAGCTTCTCACGTGTGAACGGACCGGCGTCGAGTCGGGCGCGAGGTCGGTGCTCGGTGTGATACCCGGAGGAGCGGTGGCCGCGCGCGAGGGTCGCGTTGTGTGGGTCGGCGGCAACGAGGCCCTTCGCGAAGAGGTCCGCTTGATCCGGGGGGGAGAAGAGGTCGATGCGGACGGGCGGGTGGTCATGCCGGGCTTGGTGGAGTGCCACGCGCACCTGGCCTTTGCCGCCGACCGCGCTGACGAGTTCCAGATGCGCGTCGGTGGCGCTACCTATCAAGAGGTGGCTAGAGCCGGCGGTGGCATCAGCAGCACGGTGCATGCCACCGGTGCCGCGTCTGATGAGACACTCCGCGCGCTCACCAAGAGACGGCTGGACCAGTTCCTGCGGTTCGGCGTCACCACCGTGGAGGCCAAGAGCGGCTATGGTCTTTCAGTCGAACAGGAAGTGCGGCTGCTCGAGGTTTATCGGGACGTTGGAGCGGCGCACGCTGTGGATGTGGTCCCGACGCTGCTGGCCGCCCACATGGTGCCGGTGGACTACGCGGACCGCGTCGACGACTACATCAAGTTGATCGTCAAGAAGATGATCCCGGCTGCTGCCAAGCACAAGCTGGCCGTGTTCTGCGATGCGTTCTGTGAACAGGGGGCCTTCTCGGTGGATCAGTGCCGGCGTGTGCTGGAGGCAGGTGCTGAGCACGGCCTCCTGCCCAAGCTCCACGCCGACCAACTCACCTACACGGGAGCCACGGAGATGGCGGCCGAGATCGGCGCCGTTTCGGTGGACCATCTCGACCACATCAGCGACGCGGGCATCGCGGCTCTGGCCGCTCTCACGGGTGAGAGACGCGTGCCGGTGGGGGTGATCCTCCCAGGGGCAACCTTCTTCCTGGGTGAGGGCGGCTATGCGCCCGCCCGCAGGCTGCTGGACGCCGGTGCCCGAGTCGCTCTGAGCACGGACCTCAACCCAGGTTCGAGTCCTACACAGAACCTCTGGTTGATGGCCACCATGGGTTGCTCCCAGCTCAGGATGTCGGCCGATGAGGTGATCCGGTCCATCACCATCGAGGCGGCGGCGGCATTGGCCCTGGATCACGAGGTGGGCAGCCTGGAGGTGGGCAAGAAAGCCGACATCCTTGTGCTCGACCACACCCGCTACGCTGAGATCCCGTATCGCTATGGGATGAACCCGGTGTGGCGCGCCTACAAGGACGGCCGCTTGGTCGTCAAGAGGGAGTTGGTGGGGGAGAGTTGACCCGGGCCGGCCGCGGCCCGCGCTCAGACCTTCGGCCCTCTCCGTGGCCACCAGGCCCAGCGGTCGAGCAACACCGTGATCGCGGGCACCAGCGTGGTGCGGACCACGAAGGTGTCTAGCAGCACGCCGAAGGCCACAGCGAACCCGATCTGCAACAGCCCCAGCAGGTCGCCGCTCAGCATGCTGGCGAACGTCCCCGCCATGATGACCCCCGCCGAGGTGATGATGCCGCCCGTCCGCGCCAGAGCCAGACGGGTCCCCGCCCTGGTGCCGTGGTTCGCCACCTCCTCCTTCACACGCCCGATGAGGAAGATGTTGTAGTCCATACCCAGGGCGACCAGCATCACGAACATGAACATGGGCACCCACCAGGTGACCCCGGCCGTGCCCATGATGTCGACGAAGACGAGCCTCACCACACCCAGTGTGGCCGCGTAGGAGAGCAGGATGGTCAGGATCAGGTATATGGGAGCCACCACGGCCTGCAGCAGCAAGAGCAGGACGACGAAGACGCCCCCGAGTACGAAAACGATGGCACGGGTCATGTCCCGGTCGGACGAGTCGCGCAGATCGAGCAACACAGCCGAATTGCCCTCGATCACGGCATCGACCCCCGCGTCGCTGAGTGTCCGGCGCATGGCCTCCACCGTGGAGATGGATTCCTGGCTGTAGGGTCCCGAGTCCAGCACCACCTGCAGGCGTGTCGCGGCGCCGTCGGTTGAGATGTAGGCGTCGCGAAGAGCCCTGAGCCCCTCGTTTCGTTCGAGATAGAGATCCGGAAGAAGGATGGCGTCCGACCTGGCGGCGAACGACACCCGAAGTGTGTCGAGACCTTCAGCGAGCGACTCCAGTCGCGCGAGTGCCTGCTGGATGAGCGCTGGTGTGGGGGCGGAGGTGCGGCTTGTCGCGTCGCCTGCCAGCTCTTGGAGCCCGGCGAGGGCGCCGGTCGCCTCCTGGTATCCGAGGTCCTGGACCACATCGGGATAGGCGCCGGCAAGTTGCACGAGGTAGCCGCCCACCTCGACGAGAGCGGCGGCGGCCGCCTCCAACTGGGCGGCGCCGCCTCCGCCCGCGCCTCCCGCGGCCTTCTCGACCTCCGCTATGCCGTCGCGCACTCCCTGAGCCACTTCGGCCAGTTGACCGGCCACACCGAGGAACTCCTTGTCCTCCAACGATCCGGTGAAGCTCCGCACCCTGGCCACATGAGCCATGCGGCCCAACTCGGCCGCCAGTTGCTCGGTACGCCTCAGCCCCGTGGGGGTATCGTAGCCCGCCGGGTCGATGGCCACCACGTTGAGAGGCTGCATCTCTCCCGCCCCGAAGTGGGCCGAGATCGTCTCGAAACCCATCCGGGTTTCGTCTTTCCGCGAGAGGTCGCCCAGCAGGTCGAAGTCGCTCTTCAGGCCCGCGCCATAGATCGCCAGCGGCACCAGTGCGATGACCGGCACCAGGAAGGTCACGAGGGGTCGCCTCACCACCCTGCCGGCCCAGTTGTGCCAGACCCCCTGATCTCTCATGTGCCTGGCCTTGCGCGGCCAGAACGCTTTATGGCCGAGGATGGTGAGCAGCGCGGGCGTGAGCGTCAGACCGGCCAGGAGGGCGATGGCCACTCCGATGGCGAGACTGGGCCCACTGGTGTTGTAGAGGCCGAGCTCGGCGACCGTCATCATGGCGAGGCCCACGATGACCGTGCCGGCGCTGGAGGCGATGGTCTCTCCCACGGCCCTCACCGTGGTCCTGACGGCGGGCGCCGAGGTCGAGGCGCCGGTCATCTCCTCCCGGAAGCGGCTGATGAGGAACAGGCAGTAGTCGGTGCCCGCTCCGAAAAGCACCACGACCAGGAAGACGTTGGTGTAGAGCGAGATGGTGAGCGCGTGGGCGCCCAGGAGCGCGACCACTCCCCGCGAGATCAGATAGGCCAGCGCTATGGTGAACAGGGGGATGAGCGGGCTGACCGGCGAGCGGTAGATGAGGAGCAGGATGGCGACCACGAGGACGATCGTGATCCAGGTGGTGGAGTCGGTGCTCGTGCGGGAGGCGCCGCTGTAGGCGGCGAGGATAGGCCCATCGCCGGTCATCAGGGTCTTGACCCCGTCCGGTCTCAGGCTGAGACGCGCGCGGATGTCGTCGAAGGCCTCGACGGTCTCGGGCTCGGTCCCCATGGCTTCGAAACGGACCAGCACGAGAGTCACCTGCCTGTCCTGGCTGGTGACGCCGGCCCTGGTCTGCTCGTCTCCGAGCACCGGAGACCACACCTCGTCCACGCCTGCCGGGGCCTCGGGGCCGGTCAGCCACGTGGTGAGATCGCTGACGAACGCGGCCGCCTGACCCTGGTCGGCACGTCCGCCTGGGCCCGAGTCGATAGTGAGGACGGCACTCGAGGGCGAGACCCTGTCGGGGAAGTACTCCGTGACCACCTCATGAGCGTGAAGGCTGGGCGCGTCGGTGGGGAGGAATGCCCGCTGGTCGCTCACGGCCACGTCATCGATGTTGGGAGCAACCAGGGTCAATACCACCGCCGCGGCCACCCATGCGGCGATGATGACCCAGCGGAAGCGGACGGCGAAGGAGCCTAGACGTGCGAACATGCTGCGGCTTGCGTCTGAGCTCCCGGCAAAGCGCCCACCGTCCCTTCCCTAAGACCCGCCTATCTTCTTGCGTCGCCTGTAGGTCGTCGCGAGTTCCAGGAAGATCCCCACGTCGCGGTCGAGGTCGCTCTGCGTGCCGTCGAAGTAGAACACTCGTACGGGGATGTTGTCGTGGTCCTTGCTGACACGCGGGTAGACTGCCTCGGTGACGATGCCGTTCATGCAGCTGAAGGGGCTGATGTCGACTATGCCGTCGACCCCGCGGCGATAGAGGGTGATGGTCCCTCCGGTCGATAGGACCATCTCGCCGAGCGCGCCCGACTGGGGCAGATAGGGCTGCGCCGCCTCGAGCACCTCATGGACATGTGGATCGGGCCGGTCGGCGAAGACCTCCCGGAAGTCCTTGTAGAGGGTCTTCTCGTCGCTCCTCATCAGCCGGCCGGTGATGAAAGTCCGTAGCCAGGGCTTGGTGAAGCGGCTCTTCTCCTCCCGGTGGCGGCGGAAGGCTTCAGCGTTCGTGTACCAGACCCATTCGCCGATGCCGGTCAGCCAGCACTCTCCGCCCTGCGCTTCGATATGCCGGATGAGCTCGTTGTTGGCGAAGGTATTGAGGCGGCAGAAGATCTCGCCCACCACTCCAATGAGTGGACGGTCCTCCTTATTCACCTGCACGGCCAGGAACGCCTCTTTGACCTTGCGGAGCCCCGCCTTGATCTGTCTCAGCCGCTCCTTGTTGCTGAGGCCCTGCTGCTCGACTATCTTGCCCATCTGGTCGAGGCTGTCCAGGTAGACCTTATCGGTCTCGCCGGGGTCGACCTCGTAGGGCCGGATCATGAGCAACAGCTTGAGGAGGATGTCCTGCACGAGCACCGCCCGCCAGGCGGTGCGGATGACCTCTCCCGCCTGGTCGCCGATGCCCGCGTAGCCGTCGGCCGACGTGAACGAGAGGATGGCCACGTCCTTGTATCCCTGCTCGTCCAGGATGCGGCGCAGCAACCTGATGTACTGGCCGAACCTGCAGGGCCCGTTGGCCGTGGGAAGCAGGAGGGCGGTCTTCTTGGGGTCGAGCCTCTCGTCCTCGAGCAGCTTCATGTAGTCGCCGAGGACGATGCGCTGCGGATAGCATTCGTCTCCCGAGTTGTACTTGGCACCCAGCTCCAACGTGCGGGCGTCTTCGTCGGGCGTCACCCGGGTGTCCATCCCGATGGACCGGAACGCAGCCGCCAGCATGCGCGACCCGCCGTATGGCATACGGCAGAGCCAGGTGGTGCGGTTCTTGATGTCGACGGCCTCTTCGACGGGGCTCGTCTCGGCCCCTCTGGCCGCGATAGGCTTGGGTAGCGCGTCCAGGGCCGCTTCAGCCGCTTCGCGCGAACCCTTGCCGTTGCCGCCCTTGGTCTCGGTGACCGTATCCACTAGCCCTCCACCGTCTGCTTCGCCCTCTCCTCGCGCACCCACCAGCGCAGGAACCCCTTGCTGTCGAGGTAGGCCTCGCAGCGGGTCATGACGCCCGCGTCGTTCGTGTGCTCGTCGAACTGCAGCACCAGGTAGGGGTCGGGGTCGGCGGCTCCCACGTAGTGTTTGATGTACGAGTCGGGACCGCACTTGAAGTTGGTCATGTAGATGATGTGCAGATTGGGGTGCTGGGCGACCACTTTGGCCGCCTGCAGGATCTTGCGCCCATAGCCCCAGTACATGTTCACGGTGACGTCCTGCGTCTGCACCCCCCACAGGGGCAGGAAATCGAAGGGGATGAGATTGACCCCGTAGTAGCGGCGGAGCTTGGCCGGGATGTCCATGTTGACCCCGGGGTCATAGATGTTGTAGGGCCGGCCGACCAGGACGATGCCCAACTCGTCGTGCTCCTCGAGCAGAGCCAATGCCTCGGTGCCCGCCAGCAGCACACGGCTGCGGAACTCGGTCTGGGCCTCGTAGGCTTCCTTTACGGCTGCATCCACCACCCGGGCCGGAACGCCCAGAGGCTTCATGGTCGCCCGCAGAGTGGCCCCGATGTACTGCGGTCCCCGGCGGAAATGAAGCGTGGGGAGGAGGAAGCGGTCGGCGTGGGCCTCGAAGTGCGGGGCGAAGCGGATGACGTGAGGCAGCGTCTGGCCCCACGGGCAGGCGTGCGACTCGATATCCGGGTGATCGGTCTCCTCGTTCAGCATGTTGGGGATGAAGATGCGGTCGGCACCCTCTTCGATCAACTCCATGACATGACCGTGCGCCACTCGGATAGGGAAGCAGGGCTCGGCCACGGCTCCCTCGATGCCCCACTGGCGGATCTTCTTGTCGGTCTGGCGGGACAGCATGACGTCGAAGCCGCACGACTTGAAGAAGGTGGCCCAGAACGGCAGGCGCTCGTGCGTGTACATGGCCCGCGGGATGCCGATGGTGCCGCGGGGAGAGCCGGCGCCGCTGCGGAGCAGCGCGGTGGTGTCGTCGGCCTCGTCGGTCACGTAGGAGAAGAGCAGGGCGCTTCTGAACTCAAGCAGGTCGCGGATCACGGGTTCCTTGTCGACCTTGGCCCGCTTGCGATAGCGGTCGGAGCACTTGTCGCCCCAGTAGGTCTTCTCGTCTCCTATGGTGAACTGGCGTATGTCGCACTCGTTGCTGCAGCCTTTGCAGGTGAACTCCCGGACGGTGTATTCCACCTTGTCGAGGTCCCAGCCGCGGAAACGGGAGGGGGTCCCGGTGGCCGCCATCTTCTCGCGGGCCAGGAGCGCCACGCCGATGGCTCCGACCACCCCGTTGTGTGGCGGAACGATGATCTCCTTGTCGAGGATCCTGCTGAAAGCCGCCGCCACAGAGTCGTTGTAGGCGGTGCCGCCCTGGAAGTAGATGGTGTCTCCGATATGGCGACGGCCTACCAGGCGGTTGAGGTAGTTGTAGGCGATGGAGTAAGCCAACCCGGCCACGAGATCCTTCTTGTCGGCTCCCCTCTGGAGGTAGGAGTTGACGTCCCGCTCCATGAACACGGTGCAGCGCTCACCCAGCTTGACCGGGGCCTTGGAAGACAGAGCCAGCTCGGCGAACTCGCCGATGATGTTGATGCCCAGCTTCTCGGCCTGCTCCTCGAGGAACGAGCCGGTGCCGGCCGCGCAGGCTTCGTTCATGGCGAAGTCGACCACCACGCCGTCCTGCAGGCTGATGAACTTGGAGTCCTGGCCGCCGATCTCGAAGATGGTGTCGGGCACCCGGTCGATGAGCTTGCGTCCGATTGAAGTGGCGCCCGTCTTGTGGGCCGTGATCTCGTCGTTCACGGTGTCGGCCCCGATGAGCTCGCCGATGAGCTCCCGTCCGGAGCCGGTGGTGGCCACGCCCAGGATGTTCAGGCGCGGGCCCATCTCGTTCCAGATGTCGGTGAGCCCCTTGCCGACCACCTCGACGGGGCGCCCGTCGGTCTTGACGTAGATCTCCTTGACCACCTCGCCGGCTTCGTCCAAGACCACCAGATTGGTGGATACGGAGCCGACGTCGACGCCCAGATAGGCCCCGATCTTGCCGTCGCCCGGCGGGAACTGGTAGGGCTTCACCCGGTCGCGCAGGAGGATGACACGGTCCAGAGAGAGGACCTCACTGGTCTGGAAGTCCGCCGATTGGCCCTGCCCCAGACGGGCCGGATCGATGGTGACCATCTCCGTCCCGGCCAGCTCGTCGGCGGCGATGAGGGCGCTGCCGATCGCGCCCATCCACGCATAGTGGGCGGGGACGACCAGTCCCTGCTCGTCTATCTCGAAAGCCTCGCGCATGGCGGCGACGGCCCCTGTGTTGGCCGCCACCCCACCGATGAAGGCCACCCGCCCGCCGACCTCTTTGCCCTTGGTGATGGTGCCCTTGTAGTTGCGCACCACCGCGTTGCAGAGGCCTTTCAGCACCTCGGGCGGCTGGTAGCCCTTCTGTTGCGCGTGGATCATGTCCGACTTGGCGAACACCGAGCAGCGGCCTGCGATGGAAGCGGCCTTGCCCGCGCCCTGCACTATGTCGCCTACGTCCTCTATGTCGTACAGCAGGCGGTTGGCCTGCTGGTCCATGAACGAACCGGTGCCGGCCGCGCAGTCCCCGTTGGTGCCGTAGTCGGCGATGCCGACCCGGCCGGAGGACGCGTCGGTCTCGAGACTGATGAACTTGGACGTCTCCCCGCCCATCTCGAAGACGGTGGTGACGTCCGGGTGGAGCGCGCCCACGGCGCGCGCGATGGCCTTGAACTCGTTCTGGTAGGGCACATCCAGCATGTTGCCGACGAGCCGTCCTCCCGTGCCGGTGACGCTCATGCCCGTGACCGTTCCCTCGGGCAGGGCGGCAAGCACCTGGCTCAGGAGCTCCCGGGCCGCCTCGGTGGGGCTGCCTTTGATACGCCGGTAGGCCGTGGCCAGAATGGGCGGCGCATCCGTGTGGGGAAGCACCCGCTCACCGGGCTCAGGGTTGTGGAAGAGGGTCGACCCGGACGAGAGCTTCGTGAATGACTCCCGGTCCCCCGGCCCGCCCACAACAGCGATCTTCACGCTGATGCAGCCTATGTCGATACCAAGCGTCGCCATCGTAAGTGCGAAGCCTCCGCTATAGCGCCACAAAGAGAACCGCACCGATGGTGGCGTCCCCCAACACCCCGGCACGGATTGACCGCCGATTCTATCGTGGATTCCGGCCCCGAAATCTTACCATGCGCCGGGGCGCTTCGGCTCAGGCCACGTGGTCGGAGGCTGCGAGAGGCCCCTCGCGAAACACCGCTGGGCACCGCAGAGCCTCGCCGTGTTTCTCACGGCCGGAGCGAACCGTTCCCAGGGCGGGCCGTCCAAAACACCGCTCATTGCGTCTTTTTCTTTCTGCTGCAAATTGCGGGAATCTCCGGTGGCTCGTCTTGCGTTCCCCCGGCCGGAGTGGGACATTCAGGGCGCCCCAGTGACTGCTCCTGACGGGTCGAATCTTGAGGCGAAGATGAGCGGACTCGTGCATAGCCGGGTCGTTCCACTGCCTGTTGTTCCAGGGGTGCCTGCATGCCGCCCTAAGCCCTCTGCGCAGCCGACGTACGGCATCGTCCTGCTCGATCGCCTGGGCAACCTGCTGGGAGCCAGTAGCGCCCCAGATATGCCTGGGGAGGTGGGAATGCCGCCGGGCATCGATTTGCGGACACAGGACCTCAGACGCTATCTAGCGCGGAGCGAGGGCTCTTCGACGGGGCGACGGTTCTCTCTGGTCTCCGCCACATGGGTGCATGTGAGGGGCAGGCGAGTCAGAGTCGGCATCTATATGGAGTCGGGGGGTAGGGCGATCAGCCCGGAGCGACTGGAGCCCGACACGGGGTCTGTTGTGGCGATCCTGAGCAGTCAGGTCATGGACTGACGCCGAGCCCTCCGCGACGGGCGGCACACCAGACGCTGTATAGGCGGCGGGCACGGTCCGTGACCACTCTGCTATCTTTCGTTTCACCATGCCTGTGACGGTCAGACAGATCCTTGCGCTTCCCGTGCTGGACGACGCCCGGTTGCTCGCGGGCGAGGACGGGCTGGAGCGCCGGGTCACCTCGGTGACGGTGGGGGAGGTCCCCGACATCGCCGAGTGGTTGTCGGGAGGGGAGTTGGTCCTTTCCACTCTCTTCGCCGTCAAAGGCGATCCCGAGAGGCAGCGCGAGTTCTGCAAACGGGTGATGATGGCCGACGCCGCCGCGCTCTTCGTGAAGACCACCCGTTTTGTGGAGAACCTGCCCGCCGACATCATCGAGCTGGCGGAGAAGAGGAAGTTCCCGATCGTTGAGGTGCCGCAGAGCCTGCGTTGGACCCGCCTCATGCAGGACGCCACCGAGGTGATCATCAATCGTCAGGCCTCTCAGCTCGAGCAGTCCCAGTCGGTCCATCGGGATCTGCTGGGCATAGTCATCCGGGGAGGGGGCTGGGTGGAGCTTGCCGATGAAGCGTCGCGTCTCTTGGAGAGCCCCGTGGTGATCATGGACGCGTCGTTCGAGCTCCTGGCGGCCTCTGGCGACCTGCCCGTGGCGGCGGCCGACCTCGTCGCCGGCCTGCGACGCCCGCAGACGCGGGAGCGTTTCGCGGTGATGGGTTCGAGCCAGAAGCCCTTCCGGGTCGAGGAGGACTCTATGGCCTCGATGTTCGCCCTGCCGATCGTGGCCAGCCGTGAGCGGCTCGGGTATCTGTGCGCGCTGACCGACGCCGAGGCTCTATCGGACAACGAGGTGCTGATCCTCGAGCACTCAGCGACCATCGCGGCTCTCGAGATGGCTCAAGACCGGGTGCGTTTCGAGACCGAGGTGCGTCTGAAGGGCGACTTCGTCGACGACGTCATCAGCGGAGGGGAGAGGTCGGGGGATTCGCTGCTGAGGCGGGGTTCTTTCCTGGGATGCGATCTGAGTCAGGGGGCCGCGGTGGTCCTGGTGGGGATCGACGAGGCCGACGGGCTGGTCCACCAGCGGGGTCTCGACCAGGAGGAGCTGGACAGGAAGATGGAACAGTTCTTCACTCATTCCTCTCGCCTTGTCGCCCGGTCGGAGGTCTCGTCGCTCGTCAGTCTCAAGTCGGGGCGGGTGGTGATCTTCGTCTGCGGGGCCACCGCTCATGATCCCATAGCGCTCCGACGGCTGGCGGCCTCGCTCCAGGAGTCGGCTCAGAACACCGTCGGCCTGAGCACCTCGGTGGGCATCGGGGGATTCACGGCGTACGCCGCGCAGATGGATAGAGGCTACCAGGAAGCGTTGGTCGCCCTCAAAGTGGGGCGGAAACTGGAGGGGCCCGGCAGCGTGATGCACTTCTATGACGTGGGCACCTACCGGCTCCTGCTCGACATCTACGAGCGGGACCCCGGAGAAATCCAGGCCCTGTACGAGGACACCATCGGGCCGGTCGACCGTTATGACGAAGCGAACGGCACCCAGCTCACCCGGACCCTTGCCGTCTTCTTCAAGAACAACGAACGTCTGACTGAGACCGCGGCCGAGCTCTACGCGCACCGGCACACCATCCGCTATCGCCTGGAGAAGATCGCCGAGATCAGCGGCCTCAACCCCTTTGAGACCGAGCACAAGGAGCGGCTGGGTCTGGGGCTGAAGGCGCGGAGTCTGATCACGAGTTAGGAGCCCGCTCACCCCTCTGGACCGGCCACTTATATACATAAGGCCAACAAAGCAGCCTATCTATCGTACATTAGGCGATAACCTTCTCGACTCTCCTCCGCTGTAATTGCCATGTCACGGCAATCGCGCCGGCGAGTGGTCGGCTCCTGGTGGAGCCCTGGCCGGCCGGATGGAGGAGGGTAGACATGGCGGAGATCGACACCGGAGACACCGCCTGGATGATCGTCAGCACCGCGCTCGTGATGCTGATGACTCCGGGGCTGGCTTTCTTCTATGGCGGCTTGGTCCGGCGGAAGAACGTGCTCTCGATTATGATGCAGTGCTTCATGCTGCTCGGAGTGATGAGCATACAGTGGGTGGTCTTCGGATACAGTCTGGCCTTCGGCCCCGACCACGGAGGATTCATCGGGGACTTCAGCTGGGCGGCTCTGATCGGGGTGGGCGCCGAACCCAATGCCGACTATGCCGCGACCATCCCGCACACGCTCTTCATGGTCTTCCAGATGATGTTCGCCGTCCTCACGCCGGCCCTCATCATCGGCGCTTTCGCGGAACGCATGAAGTTCAGCGCCTTTCTGCTCTTCTCCGTTCTTTGGGCGACCATCGTCTACGACCCCATGGCGCACTGGGTCTGGGGAGTGGGCGGGTGGCTGCGCGACCTGGGAGCCCTCGATTTCGCGGGCGGCACGGTGGTGCATATCAACGCCGGCATGGCGGCCCTGGCCGCGGCGCTCGTCTTGGGCAAGCGGAAGGGGTACCCGGACACCTCGCCACCCCACAACCTTCCGTTCGCCATCCTGGGGGCGGCTCTGCTTTGGTTCGGCTGGTTCGGCTTCAATGCCGGCAGCGCTCTGGGAGCGAACGGGCTCTCGGTGTCGGCCTTCGTGGCGACGCAGCTGGGCGCCGCGGCGGCGGCTGTTGCCTGGGCGGCGGTGGAGTGGATCAAGGGCAAGCGCCCCACGGCCCTGGGGACGATATCAGGCGCGGTCGCCGGTCTGGTGGCCGTGACTCCGGCCGCGGGCTTCGTGACGCCGCTCGGTGCCCTGGGCATCGGCGCCCTCGCGGGGCTGGTGTGCTATCTGGCCGCCGTGGTCATGAAGGGCAGGCTCGGCTACGACGACTCGCTCGACGCCTTTGGGGTGCACGGTATAGGCGGCATGCTGGGCGCCCTCCTCACCGGTTTCTGGGCCACCACTGTCATCAATCCCGCAGGCGCGGACGGTGTCTTCCACGGCAACGGCAGGCTGCTCCTGTGGCAGTTCGTCGCCCTGGTGGTGTGCGCCGCGTACTCCTTCGTCCTTTCGTATGGATTGTTGAAGCTGGTGGACAAGGTCGTGGGCCTGCGTGTCAGCGAAGAGAACGAGGGCATAGGCCTCGATCTCACCCAGCACAGTGAATCCGCCTACACGCTGGTCGGCTAGACCGGCAGGGAAGGAGCGGAAGAGTGAAGTACATCATCGCCATCATCCAGCCCGACCGCCTCGACGAGGTCATGGCCGCGCTGGAGGAAGAAGAGGTCAACCTCATCACGGTGTCGGACGTCATGGGCCGGGGCCGGCAGAAGGGGGTCGCCGAAGTCTATCGCAGCCATGTGGAGCGCGGAGGGCTGCTTCGCAAGGTCAAGGTGGAGATCGCCGTGAACGACGCGTTCGCCATCCCGGCCATCGAGGCCATCACCAGAGGGGCGCGGACGGGCAACATCGGTGACGGCAAGATCTTCGTGCTCGATCTCGAGGAGTGCATACGCATCCGCACCGGGGAGACCGGCTGCGTGGCCATCGGCTAGGGTGGCCATCCTGCGCGCCCTGTCTCTGGGCTTTTGGCAGTTCCCACCCGGTGCGTCGGGCGCTGTAATGGGCCGGACCGTCTTTGTGGTCGCGCGCCGGCTGAGTGGACCATTTCCATCGGGAGTGAACGTGATGAAGTACATCATCGCCATCATCCAGCCCGACAGGCTGGACGAGGTCATGGCCGCGCTGGAGGAAGAGGAGGTCTTTCTCCTGACCGTCTCCGACGTCATGGGCCGGGGCAGGCAGAAGGGCATCGCTGAGGTATATCGGAGCCATGTGGAGAGGGGCGGCCTCCTTCACAAGATCAAGGTGGAGGTGGCGGTCAGCAACAACAACGTCTGGCAGGCGGTGGACGCCATCGCGCGCGGCGCCCGCACCGGCCGCATCGGCGACGGCAAGATCTTCGTCCTTGAGATGGGCGAATGCCTGCGCATCCGCACGGGCGAAACGGGCGTGTCGGCGTTGGCGTAGCGAAGGGAGACCGGCTGTGCGCCCTACTGCTCCGGCTCGACGATGGCGGCGGTGCCATAGGCCAACACCTCGGTCATGTTGTTGCCCAGGTCGGTGGCGTCGTATCTGACGGCGATGACCGCGTTGGCGCCCATCTGCTCGGCATGCTGCACCATCCAGGCGAAGGCCTCAGCGCGGGTCTGCTCGCATAGCTCGATGTACTCGGGGATCTGCCCGCCGCCGAGCGTGCGGAGCGAGGCGGTGATCTGGCTGCCGATCCAGCGGGCCCGCACGGTCACCCCGCGCACCACACCCAGAGTGCGGGTGACGCGGTAGCCGGGGATGGTGAGAGCGGTAGTGGTCAGCCTGTGGTCCAAGGTCTTCTCCCTATGAGTGGGGCTGTGGGCATACACGCCGGTTCCGGCTGCGCGATGGGCGCATCGCGACTCCTCCACCGACGTGTACGCCCACAGCCTACACCTCAGCGTCAGTCTTGTAGACGAGGATTTCCACTCGCGGCCGTCCCACGGTAGCAGGACCCTGTCAGCCAGCCCGGCTTCGCTTGCCAGCGGGGCTTCGCCGGCTTCGGTGTCTGCGGCGTCACCGGTGGATGCACCGCCCGGCGGCCGGGGCCGCCGGGCGGACAGCAGGGTGGCTGTCGGTCTTCGGGTGCTGTCTAGAGGAGGGGCAGATAGCGCGAGATCTCGTAGGGGGTGACCAGCGTCTTGTACTCGTTCCACTCGGCCCACTTGTTGCGGACGAGGTAGTCGCAGACGTGGTCTCCCAGCGCTTCGCGCACGAAGCTTGACTTCTCGAACTCCTTGATGGCCTGGTAGAGGTCCTCGGGCAGTGAGTCGATGCCGGCTGCGGCCCGCTCTTCGTCGGTCATGTGGTAGATGTTGTTGCTCGCCTCGGGCGGCAGCTCCATGCCCTTCTCGATGCCGTCCAGACCGGCGGCCAGCATAGCCGCGAAGGCCAGGTAGGGGTTGCAGGCCGGGTCGGGGTTGCGGAGCTCGATGCGAGTGGCGTTCTCCTTGCCCGGCTTGTAGAGTGGCACCCGCACCATGGCGGAGCGGTTGCGGCGCGACCAGCAGATGTACACCGGGGCTTCGTAGCCGGGCACCAGGCGCTTGTAGGAGTTCACCCACTGGTTGGTCACCAGGGCTATCTCCTTGATGTGGGCCAGCAGTCCCGCGATGTAGGATTTGCCGACCTTGGAGAGGTTGTACTCGTCGTTCGCGTCGAAGAAGGCGTTGCTGGCGCCCTTGAAGAGGGACTGATGGACGTGCATGCCCGATCCGTTCACCCCGAACATGGGCTTGGGCATGAAGGTGGCGTAGAGCCCTTTTTGCTGGGCGATCTCCTTGACCGTCAGGCGGTAGGTCATGACCTGGTCGGCCATGGTGAGCACGTCTTTGAAGCGGAGGTCGATCTCATGCTGCGAGGGGGCCACCTCGTGGTGGGAATACTCCACCTGGATCCCGAAGGCGTGCAGGGCGTTGATGGTGTCGCGGCGTAGGTCGCTGCCGGCGTCCAGCGTGGTGAGGTCGAAGTACCCGCCCTGGTCGAGCACGTCGGTGCCGCAGCTGTTCTGGAAGTAGAAGAACTCCAGCTCAGGGCCCACGTTCATGGTGTAGCCCATGGCCCCGGCCTTGGCTGCCACCTTCTTGAGCACGTTGCGGGGATCGCCCGGGAACGGACCGCCGTCGGGAGTGCGGATCTCGCAGAACATGCGGGCGGCGCCGCCGGCTCCGGCGCGCCACGGGAGCACCGCGAAGGTGCCGGGGTCGGGATAGGCCACCATGTCGGACTCCTCGATGCGGGTGAAACCCTCGATCGAAGAGCCGTCGAAGCCCATGCCCTCCTCGAACGCGCCCTCCAACTCAGCCGGCGTCACGGCGAAGCTCTTCAGGTTGCCGAGCACGTCGGTGAACCAGAAGCGTACGAACTTGATCTGCTTGTCCTCGACGATGCGAAGGACATCCTCCTTGGTCAGCTTGTCTGTCATCGATTGCTCCTTTCCGGGTGGCGGCGATCGCGGACCCTAGTAGACATACATGCGGCCGTAAGGCCTCGAGGTGAACGGATAGATCTTGACGAACGGTCTCTGCAGCACTTCCCGCGGGTCGAGCTCCATCACCCGGCAGTAGTCGTCCACGATGGCTGCAATACGGACAAGGTCGGCCTCGCCGGGTTGTTCCACGCGGACCTCCTTGCCGAGTTGGTGCGCGGCCACGTGGCCGCGCACGTACATGACTCCCGCGTGCATGCCGGTGCCGACATACGACCCGACGACGGAGGAGTCGTCGTCGCCGATCCCCAGCACCACGATCTCGCCCCCCGCCATGTACTCTCCGAGGAAGTCCCGGGCGTGACCGCCGACGACGATGAGCGGCAGGCTCGCGCCGAAGGCCTTCATGTGGATGCCCACGCGGTAGCCGACGTCACCCCCCACGTACACGGAGCCGCCTCGCATGCCGTAGCCGAGCACGTCGCCGGCGTTACCGTTGACGATCACGAGACCGGAATTCATGGTGTTGGCCACGCCGTCCTGGGCGTTCTCGTTGACCACGAGGGTGGGGCCGTTCATGAAAGCCGCCAGGTCGTTGCCGGGCACGCCGTTCACGGTCACGGTCACATCCGGGTAGGCGAGGCCGGTGCCTATGTAGCGCTGGCCGACTATGTTCTCCAGAACCACCTCGACAGCGCCCTGCTCGATCTCTTCCCGTATCTGCTCGTTGAGGGTCTTGTAGTACACGCTCGTTCCGTCGATGACCGCCCGCCTGCCTTCTCGCGCCGCGGCGCCTCGCGTGGTCCCCGGCTGTCCGGCGGTGAGGCGGGCCGGCTCGATACCCGTGGGCCCCTTGCGGGCCGGGCCGGTGGGTACCCTGCGGACTGTGGCTGAGTCGAGTGTCATCACCTGCTCCTCGCGTCGGCTGTTCACAGGCCGGCCGGCTTCACGCCCAGGATGTCGAGAGTGGTCTTGTCCAGGCCCAAGCCGCGCAGCCGCTCGCGGCTGCCGCGCAGGCTCTCGATGGCGTTCACGCCCAGGGCGCCGAGCACCTCGGCCATCTCGTGGGTCCAGGCGCGCACCAGGTTGACGAGTTGCGAAGCTCCCCACTCCGGGTCCAGGCGCCGGGTCAGCTCCGGCCGCTGCGTGCAGATGCCCCAGGAGCAGCAGCCGGTGTGGCACTTCTGACAGACATGGCAACCCAGAGCCACGAGGGCCGCCGTCCCGATGGCGCAGGCGTCTGCTCCCAGAGCGATGGCCTTGACCACGTCGGCCGAGCCGCGGATGCCGCCGGCCGCCACGATGGAGGCGCGGTTGCGGATGCCCTCGTCGCGCAAACGCTGGTCGACCGTGGCGATGCCGATCTCGACGGGGAGGCCCACATGGTCGCGGATGATGGTGGGAGAGGCCCCGGTGCCGCCGCGGAAACCGTCGAGGTAGATGATGTCGGCGCCCGCCCTGACCACGCCTGAGGCGATGGCGGCCACGTTGTGCACGCAGGCGATCTTCACCGAGACGGGCTTGTACCCGGTGGCCTCCTTGAGAGCATAGATGAGCTGCCGTAGGTCCTCGATGGAGTAGATGTCGTGATGCGGCGCGGGGGAGAGGGCGTCGGTGCCCTGGGGGATCATGCGGGTGATCGAGACCTGGTAGTCGATCTTCTCCCCGGGCAAGTGCCCGCCGATGCCGGGCTTCGCTCCTTGACCGATTTTGATCTCGACGGCGGCGCCGGCCCGCAGGTAGCCGGAATCCACTCCGAAGCGGCCCGAAGCGCACTGCACGATGATGTGATCCTGATACGGTTCCAGGTCGGAATGCAGTCCGCCCTCGCCGGTATTCATGAAGGTGCCCAGCTCGGCCGCGGCCATGGCCAGGGAGCGGTGCACGCTCAGCGACACAGAGCCGTAGCTCATGCCCCCGAACATGATGGGAGTTTCCAGTTGCAGTTGCCGGTCCAGCTCGGTGAGAAGCCGGGGATCGCCACCCGCGCGCCCGCTCTCGGCCACTTCCAGAAAGTCGGGTTTGCGGCCCAGGAAGGTCCGCATCTCCATGGGCTCCCGCAGGGGGTCGATGGAGGGGTTGGTCACCTGGCACGCGTCCAGCAAGAGGTGGTCGAAGACGCGCAGGTAGGGCTTGTCGTTGCCCATGCCGGTGAGCTGCACGCCCCCCGTCTCGGCCTGCCTCCATATGGCCTTCACCAGGTCGGGCGACAGGCTGTCCGACTGTTTGAACGCCAGGTCGTTCTTCTTGATGGTTATGGCGCCCGCGGGACAGAAGGTGGCGCAGCGGTGGCAAGCCGCGCACTTGCTGTGATCGGGGTGCGGCAGTCTCTCCTCGCTGTCGAACGTGTAGACGTTCCAGCCGCACTGCTGGGCGCAGCGGCCGCACTGCTGACAGGCCTCCCTGTCGATGACCACCCGGAACTCCGGGGGGATGAACGTCGTGTAGGCCATCAGAACACCCCCGGCGCGGTCGCGCTCTGGGCGACGCGCCTCTGTCCGACGCTCTGCCTGCCCTGGGAGATGGACTTCTGCCGGCCCTTGTCGCTCACGCGGGCGACCACCGGCTCGCCGGCCAAGGGCATCCAGCTACGCTCCGGGCGAGGACAGACCTCGCGGATCGCCGATTCCTCGCTGGCCACATAGACCACCTCGCCATGCTGAGCGGCCACCAGCGGGCGTAGCTTGATGCGATCGTTCAGAGCGACCATGCCGTCGGTCATGCCCAAGACCACCGCGAATGGGCCGTTGAGCAGGGCCGACCCATAGACCATCCGTATCGCGGTGAACAGCCTGCGCTGTTCCTCGGGCATGAGGTCGATGTCCTTCCAGAAGGGACTGGCCAACGCTTTGCAGGCCATCTCCACGGATAGTCCGTGCCGGCGGAGCATCAGATCGAAGAGGTAGGTGACCACCTCGGTGTCGGTCTGCAGCGAGCACCTGTACCCGAACATCTCCAGATAGCGCTCGTTGATGCCGTAGGAGCTGATCTCGCCGTTGTGGACGATGGAATAGTCGAGCAGAGCGAACGGATGGGCCCCGCCCCACCATCCGGGGGAATTGGTGGGGAAACGGCCGTGTCCGGTCCAGGTCCAGCCCCTGTAGTCGCCGATGCGGAAGAACTCGCCGATCTCTTCGGGGAAGCCCACGCCTTTGAAGGCCCCCATGTTCTTGCCCGACGAGGCGACGAAGGCTCCGTCGATGAAGCTGTTGACGTCCATGACCGCGTGGACCACGTAGTCCTCGGGGCTCAGTTGGGTCTCGTGCAGCCTCTCCTCCCCGATGTCGAGGAAGTACCGCCATAGGATGGGCTCGTCCTCGATGCCGCGGATGGGCTTCGTGGGTATGGGCTCGTCCATGACCACTCGGAAGTGCTTCTTGAGGTAGAACTCGGTGTCTTCCTTGGCCACGTCGTCGTCATAGAGCAGGTGGAAGCAGAAGAGGTGCGGCAGTTCCGGGTAGATGCCGTAGCCGGCGAAGCCGCCACCCAGACCGTTGCCGCGGTCGTGCATGGAGGCCATGCCGCGCAGCACGAGCTCCCCGCTCATCCGTTCGCCTGATTGGTCGCAGATGCCGATGAGGCCACAACCGCCGAGGATGCGCTGGGCGGCTTCCTCCCGGTAGGCGGGGCGGGGGGAGAACTCTCGTCCTGGGGCGCCGCGGCGGCTCATCGTTCGGCCCCCGGCTCCGCCAGGATGCTCTTGAGTTGCTCGGAGCCGTTGACGGGCAACGGGGGGAGACCCAGCTTCTCCCTCACAGCCGGGCGCCCCGTGCCGAGGACGCCGTTATCGACGAAGGCCTGGTAGCTGGAACGCACGGCGGCCGGTAGGTGTCCACGCTCTCCCGCGAGTCTCCTCAGCTTCTCGAAGACCTGCGCCATGCCGATACGGCTGTGGCAACGCTCGAAGCAGGTCATGCAGTCGGTGCACCGCCAGAGGTCAGGCTCGGCGAGAACGGCCTCCGCCTCGCCGGCCAGCAGACGGCCGATGATGGTGGAGGGTACGAAGTCCTCCTCGGCGAGGGCCACGGGGCAGTCGGCGTCGCAGGCCCGGCAGCCGGCGCAGATCTCGAGTTCGGCGAGGTTGAACGAGCGGGCGAGCACATCGCGTTGTTCCAGCTTGGCGGCCCATTTCTCGAGGAAGACAACCGGAGTGACCCGATGCATCGCGAGACCCAGCTCGGCCGGATCGTAGCCGAGCGCCAGCGCGATCAGCTCGGTGATGTAGAAGACAGGCAGGCCGTCCGAGCCCGAATTGCGAACGAAGGCGGCCTGGTTCAGATCGAACTGAAGGAAGCAGGACGGGCACGAGACCACGAGGGCATCGACCCCCACCTCGTTGAGGTCGGTCAGCTTGCGCTGCATCATGTCCATGGCGGCCTGCCGCTCGCCCACCCTATCGAGCGCGTTGCCGCAGCAATCCATCTTGGTCTTGTAGTCGACCACGGTCGCGCCTAGAGCCCTCACCAGTTGCTCGAACTTGGTGGGCGCCGTGGGGCTGTCCCACCGGATGGCGGGGCTCGGCCTCAACAGATGGCACCCGTAGTGCACGGCGATCTTCATCCCCCAGAGCGGCTTGACCAGACGCTTGCTGAGGGCCGCGGGGCCGAGGTCCTCGCTCAGCCACTCCACCAGATGTCTGACGTCCACGTCCTTGGAAAGAGACAGGCCGGCGGCGGCCAGGCGCCGGTCGACCCGCTGCTCGAGCCGCCAGTCGACCTTGAGATCGGCGAGGACCGACTTGAAGGTGGAATAGCAGCCGTTGCAGGGCGTGAGGAGCGGCGCGTTCTGCCCGGCCAGGGCCAGGTTGCGGGCGGCGGTGAGGTAGTAGGTCTCTTCGTCCGCGGCCTTCACCAGCGTGGTCTCGGGGCAACAGGTGAACCCGGCCACGTCCACGGGCTCCACTCCGAGGTCGCGAAGGACCACCCGGCTGGCCTTTTCGATGAAGGGGAAGCGGGCCGGTATGGTGCAGCCCCAGAACAAGCTCATAGGTCTCATCGTCCGAACACCACCCCTGCTGTCGGTCGGTCTCGTGCCGCCGGTTCTCCGACGGCCCGACATCAGGGTAACAAGGGTGTGTGGCTCAGACTCTGTCCAAATGGCCTAGAATGAGCGCGTTCACCTATACTCGTGGATAAGCTACTGCGATGGACTGGGGTCAGTCTCGCTCGAAAGGCACACCGAGGCTGCTCGGCTGGACGACTCGCAGGGCCCGGAAGATGCGCGCCGCCACGCTGCGCGGACGCTCGGGAAGGGCCGCCAACACGCGCTCCACCCATTCAGCGTTGCCGATGTTCACCAGGAGCAAGGTGAGGATCATGAGGGGGAAGGGCGCCACCTGCAGCACCTGGGAGGGTATGCCCGGCAGGCTGGGTTGGAGCACCACACTCAACCACTGCAGCAGGCCGAACAGATAGGCGCCGAGGGCGGCCCGGACGGGGTTCCACGCTCCGAAGATCACGATGGCGAGGACTATCCACCCGAGCCCGTCGAGTCCCGATATGGTGCCCTTCCAGCCTGCCTTGACTCCGAGGGAGAACATGGGGCCGGCCAGTCCCACCAGGGCTCCGCCGAGAGCCGTATAGAGGCAGCGGATAAGATTGACCCTGGCTCCCCGGGCGAACGCCGCCTCGGGGCGTTCGCCCACCGCCCGCAGCGTCAGACCCGGCCGGGTGCGGAAGATCCACCACCAGGCCGCCAAGATGAGCACGAAGCTGAAATACGTCATGATGTCCTGCTTGAAGAACATGGCCCCCAGGATGGGGATGTCTTTCAGCAGCGGTATGGGGTGCACGCTCAGGATGGGCCCCTTCTCGCCCATGAAGGGGTTGCCCAGAAAGTAGGCGAGGTCCCTGCAGAAGAGCGTGAGCACGAAACCGATGGCCACCTGCGACTGACGCAGGGTGATGCTGCCGAAGGCCACGATGAGCGCCACCACCGCCCCGATCAGGGCCCCGGCCAAGAACCCCAGCACCAGACTCCCCGTGCTCAGGGCGACGACGAAGCTACCCATGGCCGACAGCAGGATCGTGCCGTTGACCGAGAGGTTGATAACGCCGGCGCGCTCGGCGAACGTCTCCCCTATGGTCGCCACCACGATGGGCGAGGCGGTCGTCAGCACCCCTGCCAGTCCGATGACGATCTCGGGGCCGGTCATAAGGCTTCTCCGGGAATGTCGGCCGGGGCGCCGGGGCCGACGTCGGAGACGGGCGGCGGGGCCCCTGGCCCGGATGACGCGGCGACGCGGGCACGGCGCAGGTACCGTTGCCGGGCGCCCTCCACGAGGAGCACGAAGAGTACCAAGGCGCCCTGGAGGACGCCGGAGAGGGTCGAGTCGAGCTTCAGGACGATGGGCAGCTGGATGCTGCCGATGTTGAGGGCCGCGAAGAACAGAGCCACCGGCGCGACCCAGACGGCTCGGTAGAGGATCAGCATCCCGATCATCAGGCCCAGGAAGCCGTACCCGCTCGATATGGACGGGATCAGCCGGTGATAGACGCCCGTCACCTGGATGCCGCCTGCCAGGCCGGCCAGCGCGCCGCAGATGACGAAGGCCAGCATCCCATATTGCCAGGTGGGCACTCCGAGGAGGAAGGCGGCTCGTCTGTTCCTTCCCACCGCTTTGAGGCGCAGGCCGACGTGGGTCCGTTCGAGAAGGATGTAGACCACGATCACTGCCACGATGCCGAGCCCGAGCGACCACAGACTCAACCGCAGCCCGCCCACCGTGGGCAGCCCCAACTCGTCTGGGAAAGGCTCGGTGCCGCTCATGGAGCCGATGCCGGGGCGCTTCCAGGGCCCGAAGATGAGCCAGAGGGTCAGGGCCGTCGCCACGAAGTTGAGGCCCAGCCCGCCGAAGATCTCGTTGACTCCGCCGAAGGTCTTGAGCACGCCCGCCAGCGCGGCCCACAGCGCCCCGCCCACGACGCCGGCGATCATGGCCACCACGATGATGAGAGCCGGGTGCAACGTCGTGTCCTGGAGCAATCGCAGCACCAGCGTCGTCAGCACGGCGCCCAGCACTATCTGGCCCTCTACGCCGATGTTCCAGAGTCCGGCGGCGAAGGTCACGAGCACCCCGGCCGCGGCCAGCAGCAAGGGTACCCAGGCGACGAGCACGTTGGAGACGTCGGTGAGCGACTCCGCGGCTCCCTTGGCGATTTCGACGTAGGCCTGCCACGGAGGCGCGCCCGCCACCAGGAGGATGACGCTGGTGAACAAGAAGGCCAGGACCAGCGCGCAAAGCTGCAGACCGAGGTTGATCCAGGTCTGCCGGGAGAAGCGCCTGCGCGTCGTCGGGCCGGCGGCGGGCGGGAGGCCGGCGTCTTTGCGGCTGTCAGACATGGGCGGCCTCGGGATCGCCGGCAGAGGCGGCCGCCACGATGTCGATGGAACCGCCGCCGATCATCTGCCCGAGCTCGTCGACGGTTGTGCCGGCGGCGTCGATGGGCCCCGACACCCTTCCGGCGAAGAAGACCAGGATGCGATCGCTGTAGCGCAAGAGTTCGTCGAGGTCGCTCGAAGTGAAGATGATGGCCTCACCTCGGGCGCAGCGCTCCTTGAGCTTGCTCCAGAGGTAGATGACCGATTCCACATCCAGTCCTCTGGTGGGCTGCTCGAGAAGCATGAGCTTGGCGTCGGGCCTGACCAGGGCAAGAAGAGCCCGCTGCTGGTTTCCGCCGGAGAGCGATTCGACCGGGTTGGCGGGCGCTCCCTTGATGTTGAACTCCGAGATGCGCTCCTCCGCCATGCGGCGTCCCTTCTCCCTGTTTATGAAGAATCCGGGCTTCCTGTCGGTGAGGAGGAAGTGCTCCGTGATAGACAGTCCCGGCACCAGACCTTCTTCAAGGCGGGTGGCGGGGACGTAGGCCACGCCGCGCTTCTGGAAGTGGTGGTACGACCTGCCGGTGAGATCGACGCCGGAGAGGTGCACGCGTCCGGCGATAGCGGGGGTCAGTCCCGAGCAGGCCTGGAGCAGCAGGCTCTGTCCGCTGCCCTCCATGCCCGCCAGGCCGATGGTCTCGCCGGCGCAGACCTCGAGATTCAGGCCGTCGAAGCGGATGCGGCCGTGCTCTGCGCCAAGGCGCGAGAGACGGAGCAGCGGCGGGCCGGGGGAGCACTCGGCCCGTTCGCCCGGGGAGACCTCTCGCTCGAACATCATGGTCACCAGCCGATCGACCTGGAAGGGTGGGAGCGCCTCCCCGACCAGGCGGCCCTGGCGCAGGACCGCCACGCGGGTGCAGAGCTCCTGGACCTCCTCCAGCTTGTGCGAGACGAAGAGGACCGTCTTGTCCTGGGCTGCAAGGCGGCGGAGCGTGTCGAACAGCTCCTGGCGCTGGTGCGCGCTGATGCCCGTGGTGGGCTCGTCGAGGATCAGCACGCGGGCTCCCAACCACAGCAGCCGGAGCAACTCGAGTTGCTGTCGTTCGCCAAGGGTCAGCGAGCCTACCTCCGCCTTCAAATCGATGGAGAGCCCCAGCGAGCCGGCCAGCTCGCCGATAGCGGCCATGGCTTCGCTGCGCCGGGGTATCAGACGGCCCGGCGCGCCTATCAGCAGATTGTCGACCACCCTCATGGGCGGGAAGTCCATTGGGTCTTGGTGGAGCAT
The DNA here is from genome assembly GCA_964592075.1 of uncultured Gaiellales bacterium. Taxonomy (GTDB): domain Bacteria; phylum Actinomycetota; class Thermoleophilia; order RBG-16-64-13; family RBG-16-64-13; genus RBG-16-64-13. Next base: position 33,081 of record CAZQDY010000006.1, on the reverse strand, counting down.
GCCCACGCCGTGCCTGATGGCGTCGGCGGGGGAGCGCATGACCACCTTCTGTCCGTCGAGTAGGATCCGTCCGCCGTCCGCGGGTTGGAAACCGGACAGGATCTTCATGAGCGTGCTCTTGCCCGCGCCGTTCTCGCCCAGGATCCCCTGGATGGTCCCCGCGGGCACCGTCAGGGTGATGCCGTCATTCGCCTTCACGGGGCCGAAGTGCTTGCGGATGTCGGAGAGCCTGACTTCCACCGGGATGGGCGCCTATCCAGTGCGTGACACGACGACGGGTGAAGCAGAAAGGGGAGACCGGTCCGGCCTCCCCTTTCGTTCGATGCTCAGTCGGTCGATGCTTGCGTGCCTATTCAGCTGCGCTCGCGCCTTCCATCCCCTCGAGCAACTGGGGTAGGTACCAGACCTGTTGATCCGTGGCCACCTCGCCGTCGGCCAGATATGGCGAACCATCCTGGAGGTTCAAGGGGCCGGCCCACAGATTGAGACCGCCGGCCAGAGCCGCGATGAACTCGTCCACCTTGGCAGACGCGTCGGCTGACAGGCCTTCACCCTTCGCGAAGCCGATCATGGAGCTGTCGAGGTTGTTGATGTCGGCCCAATCCGGGGCCACCCACGTGAAGTAGGTCTCCCACTCGCCGTCGAGCACCATCTGCACGGCCTTGACGTATTCCGGGCCCCAGTTGAAATAGGGCACTCCCAGGGCGACCGCGGGAGCTTCGGCCAGCGAGCCCACGTAGTCATAGGGGATGGCCCAGACCTGTTGCCCGGCCTCGGCGGCCTTGCCGGCCTCCACCAAGGCTTCCGTGGTGTCGATGCCCGAGACGATCACGTCGTAGCCCTGGTTGATGAAGGTGTCCGCCACCTGCGTTGGGTCGGCGGTGACACCCGGGATGTTGAACCAGAAGCCGATCCAGTTGACGGTGAACTTCAGTTCGGCCGGGTCCTTGCCGAGGTATTCCGTCCAAGCGTATTTCGCGCCGAGGTACACCGAGGCGGCGAGCCTGCGGGTCTCGTCGTTGATCAGGGGTCCGAGGTAGCCGATCTTGCCGGTCTGCGTGGTGAGGGCCGCGGCGACGCCGGCGATCATCTTGCCGTACTCCATCCGGCCCATGATGTTGGTGAGGTTCGGAAGGTTCTTGAAGTCCTTACCGTCTGTCCAAGCGCCGTCACCCGAGGAATGGACCACGGGGATCTCGGGGTGCGCCTGGGCGAAGGCGATGGCGCCGTCCTTCATGTCGTCGGAGGTGAAGAAGATCATCTTGGCGCCCTGGGCGAGGAGTTCCTCGGCCAATTGCTCGATGGTCGTGCCGGGCCGGTCGGAGGTGTTGGCCTTGTCGACGTATACCATCTTGGTGCCGGGGATCTTCTCCTCGATGTAGAGGCCGCCCTCGTAGTTGGCCTGGCTCCAACCGTTGTCGTTGTAGGGGCCCACGTACACCATGCCGAAGACGAACTCCTCAGGAGCCGGGGCCGCGGTGGTCCCGGTCTGCCCGGTCTCGGTCGTGGTGTTCACTGCCGCCTCCGTGGTGGAGACCGCAGACGCAGCGGTGGTAGTGGTCGTCTCCTCTTCGTCGCCGCACGCGGCGGCAAGCAGCCCTACGAGGACGAGCAGGACCACGAGAGCGCTGCAGATAAAGACGCGGCGTGATCGTGATACTGGCATTGCTGAGAGCACCTAACCCTTCCTGTCGAGACACAAAACCAACGGCCCAGCGTGCGGACAACCGCCGTCCAATGCTCGGTGGGACCTCCTTTCATCTCCTCCGATAGCGCGCAGGTGTCACGGCGCAGTGGCACCAGGGACGCAGGACCATTCTAACCATTTGGGGGCTCGCGGTTCCAGCCGTTTGCCACACGAGCCGGGGTCAGAAGTCGATGATCCTCATCTCGTAGATCTCGTCCATCTGGAGGCAGCGGTCGATGGCCTCCTGCGGGACGTCGTTGTCGAGCCCGAGGACCATGATGGAATCGTGGAAGGCATTGTTGATGCCGCTCGACGTGACCATCCGGGAGATGTTGACCCCATATTCGCCCATGGTGGTGGTGACCGGGCCGATCACGCCGGGGACGTTCTTGTGAGGAACGTAGGCCAGCTTGCCCTCGGGGATGAAGACGATCGGGAAGTCTCCTACCTGCACGATGCGGGGGTGCTTGTGCTCGAGCACGGTGCCGGCGACGACGAATTCGCCGCCGTCGCTCTCGGTGACTATCAAGCGGATGAGGTTACGGTAGTCGCCCCGTTCGAGCGAGATGGTCTCTTTGATCTCGATGCCGATCTGCTCGGCCAGCAGTCCGGCGTTGACGAAGTTGACGTTGCCGACCGTCATGCTGCCCTCCAGGATGCCCTTGAGCGCCACGAGGGAGAGGATCTTGGCGTCCTCTGGTTCGTCGATCTCCTGCCCGGCGAAGACTATCTCGACCTTCTTGACGCTCCTGCGCCGCACCTGCCGGTACAGGTTGCCCATCTGCTCGGCCAGCCGTATGAAGGCCTGCAGCTTGGCAAAGGACTCCTCCGACAGGCTGGGCATGTTGACGGCGTTCCTCACGATCTCGCCGCGCAGCCCCGCGAGCACCTCGGCTATGACCTCCTCGCCCACGCGTTTCGAGGCCTCGAACGTCGAGGCGCCCAGGTGCGGCGTGCCCACCACGGTGTCGAACTCGTACAGAGGATGGCTCTTCTGTGGCTCTTCGGCCCAGGTGTCGATGCCTACCGATGCGACGTGACCGGTGGCCAGGCCGCGATAGAGAGCGTCTTCGTTGTAGAGACCCCCGCGGGCGCAGTTGACCAGGCGCACCCCCGGCTTCATGAGTGCGATCTGGTCATCGCTGATCATGTTCATGGTCTCTTTGGTCCGGGGAGTGTGGATGGTGATGAAGTCGGCCTCCTGGAGCAGTTCCTCCAGAGTGGCCATCTTCTCGACGTTCAGATTGGTGAAGCGTGAGTCCGGGATGTAGGGGTCGTACGCGACGATCCGCATGGAGAAGCCCCGTGCTCTTTGCGAGACCAGCCCGCCGATCCGCCCCAACCCGATGATGCCCAAGGTCTTGCCGTAGAGTTCGCTGCCTTCGAACTGCGCGCGCCCCCACTTGCCGCTCTTGATGAAGCGGTCGGCCCAGGGGATGTTGCGGCTGCTGGCGAGCAGAAGGCCCATGGTGTGCTCGGCTGCGGAGACCACGTTGCTCTCCGGGGTGTTGCAGACGATGACGCCCTTCTGGGTGGCGTAGGCGATGTCGATGTTGTCCAGGCCCGAGCCTGCCCGTCCGACGATGCGGAGATTGACGGCGGCGTCGAGGAGCCCCTTGTCCACGATGGTCTCGCTGCGCACTATGAGACCCGCGTACTCGGGGATGATCTCGAGGATCTCCTCCCGGCTGAGCTTGTACTTGACATCCACCTGGCACGCAGCCTTCAAGCGCTCGACCATCTCCTCGTCGAGCAGCTCGGCTACGAGGACCCTGGCGTTCTCGAGAAGTTCCAACCGTCCTCCAACGTTCAAGGCGCGCCTGTGGCGCGCCGTCTTGATCTGCGGCGGATTTCTAGGCTAGCACACGCCGGACGGGGCGTATGACGGGACGGCGGCCCCTTGTGGGCTACGCGTCGAATCCCGGCCAGCTCTTCATCCAGGCGACCTTCTCCTCGGGCCGGCGCTCGGGCACCGGCACGTTCTCGACGGTCCCCTCGTTCCACTCCTTCGAGACGTACAGGTTGCAGTAGCAGCTGCCGTACTCCTTGACGTCGGCTTCGCGGTAGTCGCAAGGGCAGATGATGTCCTTGTCGTTCTCGCGGTTCCCCGAAGCGAGACGGCAGGGGCAGCACATGTACCCGTAGCGCTCCTTGTTGGTGAGCAGGCCCGCGATCAGCTGCTTGACGAGAGTCTCGTTCTTGCTGAAGTAGTAGCCCTTAGGCTCGTTCACCCTCTTGAGCCGCTCGTAGAGCTCGTCGATGTCGCTCATAGTCCCAGGGCCTCCAGGATCTCGAGTTCACGATAGCCGACTATGACTTTGTCGCCGATCAGTATGGTGGGGAAGGCCGCCTGCGGATTGACCTTGCGCACGTCGTCGAGCGTGGTCTTGAGCTCGTCCTTGGGCAGGAGGTCGACGTCCACGGAATCGTACTCGATATTGTTCTCGTCGAGCAGCTTCTTGGCGTTCCTGCAGTGACCGCAGGTACTGAGAGCGTACACGAACACCTTGGGTTGATCCATCATGTCACCTTTCGTATCCGACCGGGTCCGCACCGCCCGGGTCGTTGACATCGGTGCATCAATACCCGGACCAGGGAAGGAATATGCGCGGCGCACGGCGCAGCGCCGAGGGCGGCGCGAGAAAGCGTGAGGTACGATGGGCGCGGACATCACAGACACTCTCAACCAGACTGTCCGGGGGTCGAGCATGGAGCGCGGGTCGAGGATGGGGTGCGGGTCGCCAACGGGGTACGGGTCGAGGATGGGGTGCGGGTCGCCAACGGGGTGCGGGCCAGGGGCGAGGGGCCGGTCACGGCTCCGGGGCGCTCTCCTCGTGGGGGCTGTCATCGCCGGCTGCCTGCTCCCCGGGGCGGTCTCGGTCGCGCAGGCGGACGCCGTGCCGCCTCCCGCGTTCACCGACATAGCCGGCGACGAGTGGTTCGCGGAGGCGGTCGGCGCGCTCGTGGCTGAGGGGATCATCAAAGGCCACGATGACGGCTCCTTCGGTCCCAACGACCCCATCACCCGGGCTCAGATGGCCGCCTTCTTGACGCGGGCTCTGGGTCTGCAGGGTGGGCCGGCTTCCACACCCTTCGCGGACGTCGCGCATGACAGCTGGTATTACGAACCGGTGGCGGCGCTCTACGGGGCGGGACTGGTGTCTGGGACCACGCCGACGGCGTTCTCCCCCGAGGTCCCGGTGACCCGGCAGCAGGCCGCCAGTCTGATAGTCCGCGCCCTGGAGGCTTACCTGGCAGAGGAGCCTCGACCAGATGCGGGCCTGAGACCGGCCGAGGATGAGGTCTCTGCCTGGCTGGCGGGCTTCCGCGACCGTCTGCTGATCGCTCCTGCGCACGTGGCATCGGTGGCCGGCGCGTACCGTCTGGGCATAATCGAGGGTGCAGAGGACGGCTGGCTGTACCCCGGGCTCAACCTCACCCGGGCCCAGATGGCGGCGATGCTCTACCGGGCCTTCCTGCAGCCCATCATGCCTCGCGACGGCTATCCTGCGGCGGTGCCCGCCGAGTCGGCCTATCCGACTCAGTCCAAGGGTTCCCGCGGGATGCTCGTGGCCTTCCTCGAGTCGCGCCTGACCGCCCTCCGCTACCCGTGCGGCGACGTGGACGGGGTCTACGACGACCGCACCCGGGACGCCGTCATGGCGTTCGAGAAGGTGGAGCGGCTGCCCCGGGACGGTATCGCCGGCGCCGGGGTCTGGCAGCGTCTCTTCGTGGCTCAGACGCCCACTCCCCGCCTCTCCGCGCCGGGTGCGCGGCTGGAGGTCGACCTCACCCGGCAGGTGGTCTTCGTGGTGAGGGAGAACGCGGTGACCGAGATCATCCACTGTTCCACCGGCAAGGCGGGCACCCCGCCCGGGCACGGCAGGGTGTGGCTCATGCAGACGGGCTGGCAGGAGTGCTCGGTCGGCTGGATGTTCTATCCCTGCTACTTCTATCCGCACATAGCCATCCACGGATCGTCGAGCGTGCCCCCGTGGCCCGCCAGCCATGGTTGCGTGAGGACCCCGAACTGGATCGCCCCGTGGGTGTATTCGCAGCTCCGCATCGGGATGTCGGTGGACGTGTATCACTAGAGCGGTGTCCGTCGGACTGCGGCGGTCGACCGACGGTCGGGAGGCCGGGCCCGGTGCTTGACTGGCAGCGGAGAGACAGATACAGTCTGCGCGGGGGCCGGGGCCCTTGTTCCACCAGCCAATCCGAAAGGAGCCTCTTTGCCATGGCGGCTGCGATCACCACTGAGGAATTCTTAAGCCATAAGAACCTCGCTTTGATCCGTCTTTCGGCTCAGAGCCCGGTCATGGGCGCCAAGATGGACGAGGAGTTGAAGCCCAAGGGCTATGACGTGTCGATCGCGTACTTGAGCGCGGGGCCGTCGGATCCCACCCTAGCCGACGTCAAGGACAAGGTGGAGGGCGCCATCATCGCCGTGCCCAAAGCCCGTTGCGAGGAAGCCGTCAAGGAAGCCATCGACGCCGGGATCCCCCGCCTGTGGCTGCAGAGCGGGTGCGAATCCAAAGAGGCCATCGCCCTGGCCGAATCGAAGGGCGTGCCGGTGATCAGCAAGGCCTGTGTGCTGATGTACGCGCAACCCGTGAAGTCGGTGCACGCCTTCCACCGTGGGCTCTGGAAGGTGTTCGGGTTGCTCCAGGATTAGCGCGGGATCCCTGACAGGAGCCGCCGCGTGGGACTCGATGAAACGGTAGGCCGGGTCGCGGGTCTGTGGGGGGTCGACCTCTGGGGCGTCGCGGACCTGGGACCGGCCGCGGAGTTCATCGTCGAGCAGGGCGGGGAGGCCGTCGCCGGATATCCGCGGGCGTTCGTCATGGGCATCGCCTTGCCCCATGCCGTCGTCGACCAGTTGCCGAGGCGTCAGGATTGGGCGGTCAAGGTCGCCTACCGGCATCAGTACGACACCGTCAACCGCCGGCTTGACCTGGTCGCTTCGCAAGTGACGACCCTCTTGCAGCAGCAGGGTTTCCCGGCGCTTCCTGTGCCGGCTTCGGAGCGTGTCGACAGCGAGCGGATCTGTGGGGTCTTCTCCCATAAGCTGGCGGCCCATCTGGCCGGCCTGGGCTGGATAGGCAGGAGCTGCCTGCTGGTCACACCGCAGATGGGGCCGCGGCTGCGCTGGGTGACCGTGTTGACCGACGCTCCGCTGGAGCCCACCGGGGCGTCGCTGGCTGACGGTTGCGGCGCCTGTCGGGAGTGTGTCGACATCTGCCCCATCGGCGCGTTGACGGGAGAGCCTTTCCGCGCAGACGAACCGAGGGAGGTGCGCTACGATGCGGCCGCGTGCGACAGGTACTTCCGCGAGATGAGCGCAGAGAAGCGTGGTTCGGACGTGTGCGGGTTGTGCGTGTATGCGTGCCCGCACGGACGGGAGAGGACGTGATCAGACACATCGCGGCCCCGGCGCTCTCTGCCGCCTCGGCCGAGGACGCTGAAGAGATTCTCGCGCTTCAGAAGCTCGCCTATGAGTCCGAGGCCAGGTTCTATGACGACTGGTCAATCCCGCCGCTGACCCAGACCCTCGAGGGCATGCGGGAGGACCTGGTGACGAAGCTGGTGCTGAAGGCCTCTGTGGACGACCGCATAGTCGGCTCCGTGCGTGCCCGCCTGGTCGACGGCGTCTGCCAAGTGGGCCGGCTGATCGTCCATCCGGACTTCCAGCGGCAGGGCATCGGGTCGCGGCTCCTCTCCGCCATAGAGGAGAGGTTCCCGGAGGCGGATAAGCTGGAGCTGTTCACCGGTAGTGAGAGCGAGGCGACCATCCGTCTCTACCGGCGGCATGGTTACGTCGTCACACGCACCGAGCAACAGACTTCTGCGGTCCGCATCGTCTTCTTGGAGAAGCCCGGGCGGGGAGCGTCAGGCGTGACGGACAGATCGGCGGCTCCTTCGGGCGCCGTTTCTCCCGGAGAGGAGACGAACGATGGTTGATTTCGCCCTTGTTCCCAGCCGTACGGCCCTCGTCAACATCGACCTGCAGAATTGCTTCGTGGACCCGTCGCCTATCTCGGCCCCCGACGGGCCCGTCATCCTGGAGCGCGTCAACCTGCTGGCCGCGGCGTGCCGCGCGGCCGGGATCCTGGTGATCCACACCGCCCTGGTCTTCCGCCCCGACGGGTCGAACATGGGCATCGTCGCCGAGACTTCTGACGCCACCCGGGGCGGCATCCTTAACAAGGGCGCCGAGTCGGCCGCCCTTCACCCTGACCTGGTGGTCGCGGATAACGACATCCTCCTCGACAAGCCCCGGATGGGCGCCTTCCACGGCACCGACCTGGAGCTCATCCTGCGTGGCCGGCGCATCGACACCATCATCATCTCCGGAATCGCCACCAACATCTGCTGTGACACCACGGCCCGCGAGGCCATGGCCCGCGACTTCCACGTCTTCTTCTTGAGCGACGGCACCGCGGCGCCGCCGATGGGCGATCTAACCCCGGTTGAGGTCCAGAAGACGACGCTCGCGACGCTGGGGCACCTGTTCGCCCAAGTGCTGACCGTCGACGAGGTGCTGGAGAAGATCAGACGTTCCGTGGGAGAATCTGAGGCCTGAGCAAACGCCTGGGCCGGCGCCTCGACCGGCGCTACGACCGGCGCCATAGCAGGGAGGATGCCATGGCTGACTACGTACTCGTCCACGGAGCGTGGCACGGCGGCTGGTGCTGGAAGCGCGTGGCTCGCCTGCTGAGGGCTGCCGGCCACGAGGTCTTCACCCCGACCCTCACCGGCCTCGGGGAACGCAGGCACCTCATGAGCCCGGATATCGGGCTCGAGACCCACATCCAGGACGTCCTTGGAGTCCTGGCCTACGAGGACCTGCACGATGTGATCCTGGTGGGCCACAGCTACTCGGGGATGGTGGTGACGGGTGTGGCCTACAGGGCGCCCGACCGCATAGCGGAACTCGTCTACCTGGACGCCTTCGTGCCGGAGGACGGCAAAGCGCTGATGGACTATCAGCCGCCGCAGATCCGTGAGCTGTTCATGGAGAAGACCCGCACAGAGGGCGAGGGCTACAGGCTGCCGGCCCTGATACCCCCGGAGGCCTTCGGGATCACGGACGAGGCCGATCTGGCTTGGGTGCGGCCGCGTATGGACCCCCACCCTCTCAAGACCAAACTCGACCCGGTGCGTCTCGCCGATCAGCGCGGGGCCGACATACCACGCACCTTTGTACGATGCACCGATCCGGCGGACCCGCCTTTCGCCCAGTTCGCCGAACGTGCCCGTGACGATGAGTCTTGGCGGTATCTGGAACTGGCGACCGGTCACGGCGCGATGATCACCAAGCCGCGGGAGCTCACCGGTCTGCTGCTCGGGTTGGCCGGCTGACCTACGGGCGGGGAACCCTGGCCTGCCACCGCGGCCGTCCACGCAGTCTGCGCAATCCCGATACAATGGTCGAGGTGCGGAGGATCTCGCAGGAAAGGGGACGCAGCGGGTGGGTTTGCTGGATCTGTTCGGCCGGCGGTCGAAGCGCTTCTGGAGCGAGGAGGCGTACCGCAGCGCCGTGGCCCGACAGGTAGCGATGGTGCCCGCGACGCTGGAGAAGCTGGTCGGTTTCGGCGTGTCCGACGAGGATCTCTTGAAGGTGGAGTACTTCTTCTACACCGACACGGTGTCCAAGGCGTCTGCTCTCTCCTGCGAGCTGGCGGAGCTCGGCTATGAGGTCGAGCGGAGGCCGTCGTCGACGAGGAAGGAGCAGTTCCTGGTCACCGGCTGGACCAGGCCGCTACCCATGGGGGAAGGCGCAGTGACGGCATGGGTTCGCAAGATGTGCACGCTGGGCCGCAAGTACGACTGCGAGTTCGATGGTTGGGGCACGTCCCCCACACAGTGACCGACCGTGGAGACCGGCGTGCCGCACAAGCAGTTCATATCCGAACCCATCACCCCCATCGAGACCTCGTTCGAGACGGCGTCCATGTACACTGGAGAGCCGGGGCTACCGATGCGGTTCGCCTGGCGCGGCGCCGAATACCAGGTGGTCAGGGTCCTCGACAAGCGGAAGACGACGGGTCCTTGCCGGCACGGGAGCGGTGAACAGTACGTACGCAGGCACTGGTTCAGAGTGGAGCTCACCGACGGCGCGGAGATGGAGATCTACTTTGACCGGCAACCCCGGGTGAAGGACGTCAAGCAGAGATGGTGGCTCGCGACCATCGTGGAGAAGGAAGAGCAGGGGTAGAAGCCAAAACCCCTTTGTAGGCAACAGATCGAACACCGGAGGGCATTTCGAATGGAGATCAGACTCAACGCCAACGCCAACAGCCCACTGTCGACCAAGACCTTCTTCTGCGACGACGAGGGGTTCGCTGTCGCCTCGGTCATCGTGATGGGCGAGAAGGACGCGGTGCTCATCGACGCGCAGTGGACGCTGGCGAACGCCCATCGGGTGATCACCGAGATCATCGACACCGGCAAGAATCTGACGACCATCTACCTCACTCACGCCCACCCCGATCACTACTTCGGAGCCGGCGAGATCGCCGCCGCCTTCCCCAAGGCTCGAGTGGTCGCCATCCCGTCCGAGGCCGACGTGATCAACGATCAGTTCTTCGGGAAGATCGAGATCTGGGAGAGCACCATCGGAGCCCACAACGTGTGCCGCAAGGAGGTGAAGATCGAGGCTCTCAAGGAGAAACACTTCGAGCTCGAAGGACAGCGCCTGGAGATCATCACCGAGGTCATGGGCGACATGAGATACAACACGATGGTGTGGATCCCATCGATCAAGACCCTCTATGCCAGTGACGTCCTCTTCAACCAAGCGCATCCCTTCACCTGCGAGATCACCGCGGAGGAGCGCAAGGAGTGGTATGCCGCGGTCGAGAAGATCGAGCAGATGGATGCCGACGTGATCATCCCCGGGCACCAGCGGCCCGGCATGCAGTTCGACAAGAGCTCGTGCGCGTTCACCAAGGCCTACCTGGCGGCGACCGAGGAGGAGCTGGCCAGGCATGACACGGTGGGCGGCTTCTACTGCGCCATGGCCGAGCGCTTCCCGCTGGCCTGGCTGGTGCACCTGAGCAACGAGATGAACGCCAACGTGCTCAAGGGCAACCGCGACTGGCACTGGCGGTAGCCGCCCGGAGCGGTCCGCGACAAGACAAGGGGGGTAGTGGATGCGGCCGGCGCGCGGTTCGAGGTGATCGAAGGGCTCGATCATCCCCAGGAGTTCTCCGAGATCGACCGGGTGTTCCCCGTCGTGCGGGAGTTCTTCGACCTGCACTGTGTGAACGGAGGCCAGCGATGTCCGGGAGGAGTGTCTCGAACCACCAGGACGAGAGCTTCGCGAGTGTGGAGGCGGCCAGGAAGTACGCCGGGCACGCCCAGAAGAGCCGGCTGAGGTACGAGACGTTCCTGGAGAAGCTCAGGGCGCTCGACATCAAGGGTAGATACCTCGATGTCGGCGCGGGGACGGGGACTCCCGCGGTCGCGGTGGCAAGGGATCACCCCGCTGCGCAGATCACCGCTCTGGAGCTGTTCCCCGCTATGATCCACGTCGGCGAGGAATATGTGGAGAGCCAGGGACTCCAGGACCGCATCACCTTCGTGCTGGGCGACGCGACGGATGAGGGCACCATCGAGGCTCTGGGGAAGTTCGACCTGATCTACAGCACGTTCTCTCTTCATCACTGGGAGGCGCCCGCGAGGGTGATCCGCAATCTCCTGGACAGCCTCACCGAGAACGGCGTGTTGTACCTCTACGATCTGAGGCGGGTGTGGTGGGTCTACTGGATCCCCGTGCAAAAAGGGTTCTTCGAGTCCATCCGGGGGGCGTACGTGGATAGGGAGATCCGGGAACTGCTCGACGGGCTGAGCCTCAAGTCCTACGAGGTGAAGAACGAACCTCCGTTCTTGCTCTCAGTCATCATCCGGAAGACGGAATGATCCAGCTCGAGCTTCTCGTCGGCAGGATCCTGCCCGCCTTGCTCGAGCGTGACGACGCGCGCGTTCTGGTGGCGGGCTTCGAGCGGTGGGTCCTCTCCAAGGGGGGAAGGTGGTAGCGTTGGCGACGCGGCGGGCGGCCGAGTTCCACCAGTCGATCGGATACGAGGAGTCGGCCGTGTACTATCGCAAGGTCCTCTAGCGTTGGAGAGGTCGCTGAAATGAAGTCGAAACGGAGCTGGGTGAGGGGCGGAGGCGATCCCGCCACTATCGAGGTCGGCGTGTACGGGGCCTCCGGCTACATGGGCGGCGAGGCCCTGCGCGTGCTCAGCGAACACCCCGGCGTCAAGGTGGTCTGGGCGACCAGTCGGGGCGACAAGCCTCTGGGGCACCTCCACCGCAACTTCTACGGTTCAGACCTCAAGCTGGTGCGGCCCGAGGAGATCACTCCCTGCGACGCCGTCTTCTTCGCCGTGCCCACGGGGACGCCCATGCAACTGGCCCAGTACTTCCTGGAGCAGGACACGAAGATCATCGACCTGGGCGCCGATTTCCGGTTGAGAGATCTGGCCGACTGGGAACGCGTCTACGGCAAGCAGCACGCCTGCCCCGATGTAGCCGAGGAGGCGGTCTACGGCATCCCCGAGCTCCATCGCGAGGCCACCAGAGAGGCGAGAGTCGTCGCCAATCCTGGGTGTTTCGCGTCGGCGGCCATCCTGGGGATGGCGCCGCTGGTGAAGGCGGGGCTGGTGGACAACGGCCGCATCATCGTCGACGGCCTGTCAGGCACAGCCGGCGCGGGCGCCGAACTCGACACGCCGCTGCACCATCCAGAGATCGGCAACAACGTGGTGCCCTACAACGTGGTCGATCATCGCCATACCTACGAGATGGAGCAGGAGCTGGGCCTAGTGGCGACCGGCGCCGCGGCGGGGACGGGCGCGGCTGCTGGGTCTGCGGCCGGGGCGGCCTCGGGCGGCGCCGCGACCGCAGCGGCGGCAGGTGTCACGGTGCACTTCACCTCATCGTACGTGCCCATCACTCGGGGCATCCTGGCCATCTGCCACTGCTTCCCCGTGCGGCCGGTCGCACGCGAGGAGGTACTGGGCGTCTACCGGGAGTTCTACCAGGACGAATTCTTCGTGCGGGTCTTCGACATGCCGCGCGAGCCGGGCGCGAGCTGGCAGTACGCTCCTTACCCCTGGGTGTCGGCGGTGTCGGGGACCAACTTCTGCCACATCGGTCTCGAGGTGGACGAGAGGCGCGGCCGTATCGTGGTGTTCAGCGTTCTGGATAGTGTCGGGAAGGGCGGCGCACACGCCGGCGTGCAGAACCTGAACCTGCTGTTCGGGCTCGACGAGAAGACGGGGCTCACGCGGTACGGGCTGCACCCGTACTGATGGTCTCGCAGACACCGGCCGGGGGAGTCATGGAACGGGGCGAGGTCGGCAGGCTGGAGGACGTCATGGACAGGTGTCTCGCGCCTGGGCGCGAGCCGGCGGCGGAGGGTGCGTCATAGCCGGGGACAAGAAGCGCGCCATCGCCCTCGCGAACCTGGACAAGGTACCGCACGGCACCCTCATCACCCCCGGTGAGCGTGGCTTCGACGAGTGCCCCTGCCCCAAGAAGTGCACGCTTCACGGCGAGTGCCTTCTGTGCACGGCGTATCATGGTCGCAAGGGCGCTCTGCCCCGCTGCCAGAGGTAGAGTCACGTGCTACCGACGACCATCCGCGACGGACTGGCCATGTACCGCGTGGGGGAGGGCGAGCCCCTGCTGGTGTTCCCCTACCCGCATGCGATGACGGTCTCCAGCATGGCCGAAGGCTCGCTCGTCGAGGTGCTTCTGCGGTGTGGACGGAGCGTGATCACCTTCGATCCGCCGGGCGCCTATGCTTCCGAGCGTCCGGGCCTCTCCACCCTCGACGAGATGGTGGCGTGTGCGCGAGAGACGGTGGGGCATCTAGGTGTGGACGAGCCCTTGGACGTGGCCGGCCATAGCATGGGTGCCTTCTGCGCCCTCGCGCTCGCTGTTGATGTGCCCAGCATGGTGCGCCGGCTCGTTCTCGTGGGCGCACTCTCGGGCTTCCCGGCAGTGAAGCGCTGGGGTATGCCCCACAACTGGCGCTGGTGGCGCGACCGCGAATGGTGGGAGGTTGGCTGGTACGGGACCAGGACCGTCCTAGGATGGGATGATCTGGCCGTCCACAAAGAGCTCTCGAACGCGGTCGAGAAGGCCTCATACGTAGACACCACACTCGCGCCACAATGGAGCATCGCGCCGGGCGACCGCGGACGTCCGGCCCCATCCCGGGTAGAGTGGCAGCGCAACGTGCGTCACTATGACCTGGTGCCAGGGCTGCCCGGCATCGAGATACCCGTGTTGCTCCTCTACGGGCGCCACGACCCGCAGACACCGCTGCAGATGGCCGAACAGCTCCGCGATCTGCTGCCGGAGGCGCGCCTTGTCGTCTTCGACAACAGCGGGCACAGCCCGTTCGTGGAGGAGCCTCAAGCGTTCGGGCAAGCCGTGGCGGAGTTCCTGGGGCCACGTCCCGGGTCCCACGTTGGTGCAGCCGCGGCCTCGAGTGGGTGATGAACGAGCACTGTCGACTAGGGGAGGAACTGGTGCCGCGATGAGGTTCGGGGAGAAGAGGAGCCCAGAAGTCATCGACCCGACCATGATCGCGCCCTGCGGCATGAACTGCGCCATCTGCATGGGTTTCCTCAGAGACGCCAAGGAGAAGAACGTGTGCCCGGGCTGTGGCGGGGGTGATGCCGGCAAGCCCCAGTCGTGTAGGGCCTGCCGGGTCAAGAACTGCCTGGAGTTCGCAGGCGCGAAGCCTGCGGGCGCCGGGGCAGCGCCGGCCGAGCAGGCGTTTTGCTTCGTGTGCGCCAAGTACCCCTGCACCCGGATGAAGCAGCTCGACAAGCGCTACCGCACCAAGTACGGCATGAGCATGCTGGAGAACCTGGCCGCCATCCGAGAGCTGGGGCTCGACGAGTTCGTTTCGCGGGAGAGGGTCCGGTGGACGTGCCCGGGTTGTGGCGGCGTGATCTGCGTGCACAGGACGGAGTGCGTGTACTGCGGAAGACCCCGGGACTGAACGGCCGGCCCAAGGATGGGACGCCCGCGATGCGGTCTTAGGGTGAGAGGAACACAATGACCGGGAGTGACACGCGCGCTGCCGCTGTACTGCGCGGCGGTGGCCCTGCAGGACGCATGACGGCCTGGGAGTGAACTGGCTCGAAGTGACCTTGGAGGCGTCATCGCCGGGGCCTTCGCCCTGACCGTCTGGCTTTTCCGCTGGGATTGAGAGAGGCGGCTGCGCAGGCGCGCCGGTGGGCGTGTTCTACAATGGCCTCATGTCCACGCCCATCCTTGCCACCAAGTTGTTCGTCCCGTCACCTCGCCAAGGTCTGGTGCCGCGTCCCCGATTGCTGGCCTGGTTGGATGAGGGCCTGAAGGGAAGAATCACTCTCGTCTCCGCCCCGGCAGGGTTCGGGAAGACCACTGCAGTCGGCGAGTGGGTGGCTCAGCGCGCAGGGTCGGAGCCGGATGTGCGCGTCGCTTGGCTCTCGCTCGACGAGGGGGACGGTGAGCCTGTGCGATTCCTCACCTATATGATCGCCGCTCTGCAGAGGGTCGCGGCGGGTACAGGGCAAGGGGCGTTGCGCGCCCTGGAATCCTCCCCAACCACGCCCCTCGAGTCGGTGCTGACGTTCTTGCTGAACGACGTCGCTGCGGTCACGGGCAGGCTCGTGCTGGTCCTCGATGACTACCACCTAGTCGACTCCGTCGAGGTTGACCAAGTGCTTCGCTACATGTTAGAGCACCTGCCGCGGCAGATGCACGTGATCGTCGCCACCCGTGAGGACCCCGACCTGCCGCTGGCCCGCCTGCGCGCGGCCGAGCTGCGCTTCAGCTCGGCTGAAGCCGCTGAGTTCCTCAATCACACGATGGGCTTGGACTTCTCCGAAGCAGATGTCAGGGCGCTGGAAACCCGCACCGAGGGCTGGATCGCCGGCCTGCATATGGCCGCGCTCGCCTTGCAGGGCGCGGCCGACGCAGGGCATCGCCCGGATACGGCCGCTTTCATCCGTTCCTTCACCGGAAGCCACCGTTTTGTGTTGGACTACCTCGTCGAGGAGATACTGAAGAGTCAGTCAGAGCGCGTTCGCGACTTCCTGCTACAAACGTCCGTGCTCGAGAGTCTGTGCGGTCCACTCTGCGATGCGGTCACCGGACGGAAGGGCGGCAGGGGCATGGTCGAGGAGCTGGAAAGGGGCAACCTGTTCGTCCTCCCGCTGGATGACGAGCGCCGCTGGTATCGCTACCACCATCTGTTTGCAGACGTCCTGCGGGTGCGCCTGCTGGACGAACGGCTGGATCAGGTGTCCGTCCTGCACCGACGCGCGAGCGAGTGGTATGAACGGGAGGGTATGCGGCCCGCCGCGATCCGCCACTCCCTGTTGGCCAAGGACTATGATCGCGCCGCCGACCTGCTCGAGCTGACAGGACCTCCCGCGAACGAGGGCGGCGAGATCGCGGCCTGGTTGCGTTGGGCTCGGGGCTTGCCGGAGGAATCGGTGCAAGTCAGACCCGTGCTCAGCGTCTGGTATGCCCATGCGCTTCTGGGAAGCGGCGATCTGGAGGGGGCCGAGACCCGACTGGCGGATGCCGAGCGCTGGTTGGAGCCGGCGGAGGCCGCGAGAAGACGGGTCGACCGTTCGGAAACTCCGGTCGAGCCGCGACATAGCCCCGGCATGGTGGTGGTCGATGAAGAGCAGTTCCGGCTACTGCCGGCTTCCATAGGCATAGCTCGGTCCTACGTCGCCCAGGCGCGGGGCGACGCGATCGGGACGGTGGAGCACGCGCAGCAGGTGCTCGACTTCCTGCCTGAGGGGGACCATATCCGGCGCACTGAGGCCACCGCGCTCCTCGCCATGGCGTCCTGGGTCAACGGAGATCTGGAGGTAGCCGACCGGACCTTCATGGATGTCGTGCGGAGGCTGCGGTCGGCCGGCGATTTCGCCGGCGCGATCAGCGCCCTGATGGTGGTGGTCGATATCCGGGTTGCGCGGGGCCGCCTCGGCGGCGCCGAGAGGGTCCTTCAAGAGATGCTGCGGTCGGTGACTGTCCAGGGAAGCCCGCTACCTTCGGACGCGGCCGACCTGTACCGGGGTCTCGGGGAGATCTGCCTCGAGCGGGGTGATCTGGCCGGCGCCGTGAGACACTTCCAGACGAGTCGGGAGTTGGGCGAGCAGGCGATGCTGCCGGTCTGGCGCAACCGGTGGCACATCGCCCAGGCTCGGCTCAGCCAGGCACGCGGTGATCTGGAGGCCGCCCTCGGCCATCTGGACGAAGCGCAGCGGGCGTTCATCACCACCGCCCGGCCCGACCTTGATCCCGTAGCGGCCAAGAAGGCGCGGATCCACGTCGCGCAGGGGAGAGTCGCCGAGGCTCTGGAGTGGGTGCGCGAGCGGGGCCTGCCCGTTGATGCCCCGCCGAGCTTCCTGAGTGAATTCGAGCACATCACGCTGGCCCGCGTGCTGAGCACCGTCCGCCGCCGTGGGACGAGCGAGTCGAGTGCCAACGAGGCAGAGGGACTCTTGGAGAGACTCCTGCAGGCCGCCGAGAATGGAGGGAGGGTGGCGAGCGTCATCGAGATACTGGCGCTGCAGGCGCTCGCCCTCGAAGCGGCCGGCGATACTGAGGCGGCGCTCGCCTCGCTGGAGCGCGCCCTCCTGCTGGCGGAACCGGAGGGTCATGTGCGGGTGTTCGTGGATGAGGGGCCGCCCATGGCCGTGCTTCTCGAGAAAGCCTCCACGGGCCACGTCGCACCGGAGAGCGCGAGGCGCGTGCTGGCGGCATTCTTCGTGGCCGCGCCCGAAGGCGCCGGCCCCGAGGGCGCTCCGCCCGTGGATGCCGGACGTCTGAGCCGGCGCGAGGTGGAGGTGCTGGGACTCATCGCCGCGGGCCTCACGAACCAGGAGATCGCTACCCGGCTGTATCTCTCGCCTTACACGGTCAAGGCGCACGCCCGCACCATCTACGGCAAGCTCGACGCCCAAAACCGCACGGGGGCTGTCGCGAGAGCGAGGGAACTGGGCATCCTGCCTCGTCTCTGACCACGTTGGCGTGTCGGGGCGCCGTGAGTATGATCACGGTCGTGCGGAGGACCTCCTGCCTCTTCCGGGCGGCGACGCTGCAATGAAGCGGCGGTGGGCTTGGGGACCTGCCGGCCGCGCTCAGGTATGGCGCTTCGCACCATCGTCCCTGCCGACTGGGCTCTCGCTCCGGCCAACGACCGGTCTCGGCGGTCGACTGAGTCGATCGATCGGTTCGAATAGTTCCCTCGATTAGTTCTTCCGAACGATGACGCCCTCGCCCAGTGCTCCTATGCTCCTCAAGGAAGCGCGACGAACGGCTACAGCGACGATGAGGGCTGGTAACGGTGTCAAGCCACCGCGGAAGTACGACGGACCACGCTGAGCGGATCAGGGTCGAGGGCCATCTCGACAGCGCCTGGGGGGACTGGTTCTGCGGCCTGGACGTCACCTTGGAGGACGACGGCTGCACCCTCCTGGGCGGCCCCGTCGTCGATCAGGCCGCACTGCACGGGCTATTGAAGAAGGTACGCGACCTGGGCCTGCCGCTGGTCTCGGTAGAGCGCGTAGAACCCGGCAAGACGCCACAACCCACCAAGAATGGAGAATAGGATGAACCCGTCACCCTTGCAGCCCTCACAACCCTCGCCGGCTCTGCCGTCCTCGGCTTCCCTGCACCGCAAGACCGCCGTCGCCGTCGGGATACTCTTCATCGCCTGCTCGGCCGCGGCCATCCTGAGTGCGCTCCCCACCGGCTCGCTCCTTGACGCTTCCGACTACCTCAATCAGCTGGCGGCGCATGACGGCAGGGTGATCGTCGGCTCCATCATCGAGCTCATCTGGGCGATCACCGGCGCCGCCATTGCCGTCGCCCTCTACCCGGTCCTCAGGAGACACAACCGGGGGTCGGCCTTGGGGGCGGCGTGTTGCCGCGTGGCCGAAGGCGTGGTCGTCGTCGTGGGCACGCTCGGCCTGCTCACGCTTCTCACCCTGGGCCAGAAGGCTGCCGGGTCCGCCGATCCATCGGCGTTCTCTGCCTCGGGGGAGCTGCTCGTGGGCCTGCGCGACTGGTGTCACGGCTACGTGAGCCTGATCCCGTTCCTCATGGGCGCTCTGACGTACTACTACCTGATGTACAGGTGGAGAGTGGTTCCCCGGTGGCTCTCGGGATGGGGTCTCGTGGGCGTCGTGGTGTCCCTGGCGGCGACCGTCTACTCTGCTTTCACCCAGGACTTCGGTCTCACCACCCTGAACTCGGTGCTGAACGCCCCCATCGGCGTGCAGGAGATGGTGCTGGCTGTGTGGCTGATAATCAAGGGCTTCAACAAGACCGGATGCGTGTGCTAGTTTGCGGACCTTGGCAGTGAGAGTCCCGGGGGGAGACCGTGGCTCGTGTGTCACTCACCGAACGGATAGCGAGACTCTGCGCGCGCCGGCCCTGGCTCACGGTGGCGATCTGGGCCGTCGTGGTCGCATGCTCCATCGCCGCGGTCATCCTGCTCTCGGGAAGCCTCTCCACTGAAGACTCCTTCACCAACAACCCGGAGAGCGACCAGGCCCAGGCGCTCATCGACGAGCGCATGCCGAGCGGAGACATCCAGCCCGAGATGGTCATCGTGCGGAGTTCCAACGGCACGGTGGACGATCCGGCCATGCAGACCGTGGTGCAGGATCTGCGGAGCGCCATCGCCAAGCTCGGTTCCCGGCACGTCGCGTGGGCGATGAGCTACTACGATGTCGCGAACGCTGGTGGCGGCGAGGAGGCGGGCGCCTTGCTCTCGTCCGACCGGCGCACCACGCTCATACCGGTCACTCTGAGCTCCGGCGGCGAGACCATGGAGCACGCCCAGGCGCTTCACGAACTCATCCAGGAGGCGAACGAGCGGTTGGCGCCGCAGGGGTACACCGTGGCCGTGATCGGGGGCTGGACTCTGGGGCACGAGATCACCGCCCTGGCGGGTAGCGACCTCACCCGCGGCGAGCTCATCGGCATCCCCATCGCTGTGGTCATCCTCCTGGTCGTGTTCGGGGCCGTCGTGGCCGCCGGAGTGCCGTTCGTCCTGGCCCTGGCCTCCATAGTAGTGACGCTGGCGGTGATCTACCTGCTCGCTCAGGCATTCGACCTGTCGGTGTTCGTGACCAACGTCATCGTGTTGATGGGACTAGCCGTGGGTATCGATTACGCTCTTTTCACCCTTTCTCGCTTCCGCGAGGAGCGGGCGGCCGGGCTCAGTGTGGTCAACGCCGTGGGACGGTCGGGAGCCACCGCGAGCCGGGCCGTGCTGTTCAGCGGCTTCACCGTGATCGTAGCCCTGACCGGTCTGCTGATAGCTCCGCTCTCGATCTCCATAGCCATGGGACTCGGGATGATACTGGTGGTGTTCGTGTCGGTCGTGGCCGCGTTGACGCTGCTCCCCGCTTTGCTCTCCCTTTTGGGCGATCGGGTGAACGCCCTGCGCATCCCCTTCAGGCGGCCTCAGACCGCGTCGCCCACAGAGGGGGCTTGGGGCCGTGCGGCCCGGACGCTCATGCGGCATCCGGTCGTGACGTTCGTGATCGGGGCCGCCATACTGATCGCGCTCACGGTGCCCGGCTTCGGCTTGGAGCGGGGCGAGTCCGGCACGGCCGACCTGCCTCCCCGCCTCCTGACACGTCAGGCCTACGAGATCCTGGCCGAGGACTTCTCACCCGGACTGACCTCGCCCCTGCTCGTCACCCTCGACGGCGACCAGCAGAGTTCTGATGTGCAGGAGGCGGTGGGCCGTCTCACGCAGGCCGCCACGGCCGACGGCCGCTACGAGGTGGTGGGCTACGAGACGAACGAGACCCAGGACTTCGGGCTGCTCAAGCTGGCGCTCACCAGCGCCGTCACCGACAGCGCGGCTGAGAACCAGGCGGTTGTGGATCTCAGGAAGAAGATCGCTCCCGACGCCGTGGACGGCACTTCGCTCAAGGTGCTGGTGGGAGGCATCCCCGGCTACTACGCCGACCTGCTGGCCACCGTGGATCGCATGACCCCCATCGTGTTCGCCGTGGTGCTCAGCCTGTCGTTCATGCTGCTGCTCATCGCCTTCCGATCGTTGGTGGTGGCCATCTGTGCCGTGGCCATGAACTTGCTCAGCGTGGGCGCCGCCTACGGCCTCATGGTGCTGGTGTTCCAGTATGGGGTGGGGGCGGAGCTGTTCGGCTTCCAGCGGACCCCGCAGATCACCGCCTGGGTGCCGATCTTGCAGTTCTGCATGCTGTTCGGGCTCTCCATGGACTATCAGGTGTTCCTGATAAGCCGCATCCGCGAGCGCTACGACCAGACCGGGGATACCCGGGGTGCGGTGGTGTTCGGCGTCTCCTCGACTGCGGGCATCATCACCGGCGCTGCGCTCATCATGGTGGCCGTCTTCGCAGGGATGGCGAGCGGGGAGTTGGTCATGTTCCAGCAGATAGGGTTCGGTCTGGCCGTGGCCATAGCACTCGACGCGACCGTGGTGCGCACCATGGTCATGCCGGCCCAGATGACGCTGCTCGGCCGCCGGAACTGGTATCTGCCCCGCTGGCTGGAGTGGCTGCCTCGGGTCGGCCCTGAGGGTCGGCAATCGGGACTGGAGGAGCGCTCATGAAGGCCGTCGTCTACACGGCCTACGGAGACCCGGAGGTGCTCCAGCTCGTCGACCTGCCGAAGCCGGCGCCCAAGGACGGCGAGGTGTTGGTCAAGGTCCGTGCGACCACGGTCACCATCGGCGACACGATCATGCGGAGCCTCAAGATCCCCGTGCCCGGCTGGCAACGTCTCGTCGCGCGGGTGTACCTGGGGATCCGGGCCCCGAAGAGGAGCATCTTGGGGATGGAACTCGCGGGGGACGTCGAGGCGGTGGGCAAAGGCGTGACGAGGTTCAAGGAAGGCGATCAGGTGTTCGCCTCGACCTTCGACCTGGGTTTCGGTGGATACGCCGAATACAAGTGTTTCCCCGAGGAGGCGACGATCGCTCCGAAGCCGGCCGGCCTCAGCTACGCCGAGGCGGCCGCCCTGGTCGGCGGGGGGATGACCGCACTGCGCTGCCTGCGGAGGGCGGATATCCGGCCCGGGCAGAAGGTGCTGGTCTACGGCGCCTCGGGTGCGGTGGGGACCTCTGCCGTCCAACTCGCCACGCACCACTTCGGGGCCGAGGTCACGGGCGTGTGCAGCGCCGCCAACCTTGAACTGGTGAGATCCCTTGGCGCCGGCCGGGTTCTCGACTACAGCGCAGCCGGGTTCGATATCGGAGCGGGGGTCCACGACGTGGTCTTCGACGCCGTGGGCAAGCTCGATCTCTCCCGGGGCAGGAAGGTCCTGACGAAGACGGGCGTCTACCTCAACGTGTTGAAGGACTCCGGCAGCGCCGAGAGGATGAGCGAGTTCCTTGCCCTCAAGGAACTCGCGGAGGCGGGCAAGATCCGCCCCGTCATCGACCGTTCGTATCCCCTGGAGCAGATCGTCGAGGCTCATCGCTACGTCGATACCGGCCACAAGAGGGGCAACGTGGCCATCGAGGTAGCCTGACGCGGTCCGATCCGGCACTGTTCGGCCCGCCACGCTGCTCCGGCCAGGCCCGCACCGCCCGAGGAAGACGCGGGAGCGCGGCTCATCACAGGGCGTCAAACAAACTTGACACGATGTCAAGCTTCTTGTACAGTTCTGATGTCAGCAATGTTTTACATGGGAGAGCGAGATGGCTGTGTCCGACGCGACATTCCAGGAGAAGACCACGTGGCTGTATGGCGTGGTCTCGGTGGTCACGGGTGTCACCTACTTCGCGATTGTGGGGGCGCGTGCGCGCGGGGTGCCGGCGGCGGAGGTGGAATGGGTGTGGCCGATGGTCTGGTGCATGATCGGGTGTCTGGTGGCGATGATCGTGGGCAGCCTCGCGATATACCTCGCGTCTCCTCGGGCCGGACGCAAAGCGGACCAGCGGGACCGCGAGATCGAGCGGTACGGCAACTACTCCGGCCAGGCGTTTGGGACCTTTGCCATGTTGGCCGCGCTCATCCTGACCATGACGGGGGCGACTCACTTCTGGATAGCCAACACCATCTTCCTCGGCTGCTTCATCTCCGGATTCCTGGGGTCTCTGGTGAGGATCGTTGTCTACCGCATAGGCTTCCAGCGATGACCAGGCCGACCCGCGTCACCAACTCCATCCGGGCTCTGCGGTTCGCGCACGGGGAGATGACCCAGGCCGAGCTGGCCGATCGCGTCGGCGTGACCCGGCAGACCATCATCGCGATAGAGCAGGGCAAGTACTCGCCCACTCTCGAGATGGCGTTCCAGATCGCGCGCGTGTTCGGAGTCCCGCTGGATGAAGTGTTCCAGTACCCGGGCGGGGCAGACCAGCAAGGGGGCAAGAGGTGGTAGAGGTTGCTGACGGCGAGGTCGCGTCGCCGCGCGATGGCGGACCAAGCGTCGAGATCCCACTCCGGCGGGGGATAGGTGCGTTCCTCAGAACGGGCTACTGTTCTCAAGCCCTGTTTCGGACTCTCAACCGTGCCTTCGACGATCCCTTGGATCCAGAGGAGCGTGCGACCGTGCCGTTGGCGGGCGGGATCATGGGGCACGGTCACCAGTGCGGCATGGTATGGGGGGCAGCGCTGGGCGCCGGGGCTGAGGCGTACCGCCGTCTTGGTTCCGGGGCGCGGGCTCAGGCCAAGGCGATCGTTGGCGCTCAAAGGGTCCTGCAGTCCTTCTTCTCTCTCAACCAGACCATCGAGTGCTCTCAGATCACCAAGTTCGAGTGGGGGAGGGAGTCGGCGTTGCAGACGGCCGGCTTCCTCTTGACCGGAGGCCCGGTCCGCTGTTTTCGAATGGCCGGAAGATATCCCTCGGAGGCCTTCGGCGAGATCGAAGCAGTGCTGTCTGACGACCATGACGAAGCCCTGCCGGCTCCGGTGGGCTGCGCCGCACTGGTGGCGCACAAGATGGGGGCGTCGGACGCGCGCACGGTCACCGCGGCCGGTCTCGCCGGCGGGATTGGTCTGAGCGGAAGCGGCTGCGGAGCACTGGGGGCCGCCATCTGGCTCCTGGGCCTGGAGACTCTGAAGAAGGGGGCGAAGAAGATCTCCTACAAGCCCGAGAAAGCCCAGGAGATGGTCGAGCGGTTTGTATGCTGCACCGGAGGGGAGTTCGACTGCGCCGCCATCACCGGGCGTAGGTTCGACGGAGTCGCCGACCACGCGGCCTTCATCCGCGACGGAGGATGCGCCGAGATCATCGAGACGCTGACAGCGTGCGGTTGTGGCCATGCGGAGGCCGTCAGGCCGCCCGCAAGGGGGGGAGGCTCATGAAAGCCGTCGTGCAGGTAGGTTACGGATCGCCGGACGTACTGAAACTCAAGGACGTCGAGAAGCCGGTGCCCGGGGACGGAGAGGTGCTGGTGCGGGTGCGGGCGACCTCCATCAACGCGGGCGACTACTTCACCATGAAGGGGAAGCCGTTCCTGATACGGCCGGTGCTGGGGCTGATGAGACCGAGAAACGGGCGCATCGCCGGATGGGATCTGTCAGGACTCGTTGAAGCCGTCGGCGGCGGTGTGACCGCGTTTGTGCCGGGCGATGAGGTCTACGGCGCTACCGGGATGAGCGGCGGAGCCTTCGCCGAGTATGCATGCATACCGGAGGGGTCGTTGGCCGCGAAGCCGGCCAACCTCACCTTCGAGCAGGCGGCGGCGGTTCCCGTGGCCGCCGTCACCGCCCTGCACGGTCTCCGCGATGCGGGCAAGCTGCGCGCGGGCCAGAAGGTCCTCATCAACAACGCCTCCGGTGGTGTGGGGACGTTCGCCGTCCAGATTGCGAAGACTATGGGAGCCGGGGTCACCGGCGTCTGCAGCGCCAAGAACGTGGCGATGGTCCGCTCGATCGGGGCGGACCATGTCTTCGACTACACCAAGGAGGACTTCACGAAGAGCGGGCTGCACTACGACCTCATCCTCGACAACATCGGCACCCACTCGTTCTCCGACTACAAACGTGCGCTCACGCCCCAGGGCAAGGTCATCCCCAACACCGGCCACGCCGGTATGGGCTACGTGGTGAGGTCCTATATGCTTTCGATGCGCGACCGCCAGGTGGGACGGATGTTCTCCGGGACGCCGCACACCGACGACCTGGTGTTCCTCACGGGGCTCATCGAGTCGGGGAAGGTCGCCCCGGTGATCGACTCCACGTACCCGTTCCACGAGATCCCCGCGGCCATGGGCTACGCCGCGCAGGGGCATGTGAGCGGCAAAGTCGTGGTCAGAGTGAGCCCGCCCGGCTCGGAGAAATGCTCCGAGAACAGCGAGGAGCGGCCATGAGCCCCGAGCAGACCGATACCAAACCTCTCACCAAGACTCGGCCCTATCTCAAGCCAACCGATACGGTGCTCGATTTCGGCTGCGCCATGGGCAGTGTGGATCTCAGGCTCGCCGGCAGCGTCAAGACCATCCACGGCATCGATATCTCGTCCCGGATGATCGCCGGAGCGCAGGAGGCGGCCGAGGCGCGTGGCGCCGGCAACGCAGAATAGCCAAGCTGCTCAAGCCGGGAGGGCTCCTCATCTCAGTGATGCCGTGCCTCGGCGAACGGGGGACGCCGCTTGTCGGCGCCCTGAAGGTGCTGGCGCGGATAGCGAGCGCAACCCGGCTGATCCCCCGTTTGTGGCGGTGCGACCGTGAGCGACTGGTAGAGTGCATGGATGCCGCGGGTCTGGTCACCGTCGAGATCGACGAGCTGGATCACAGCGTCCCGGAGTACTTCGTGGCGGCGAGGAGGATATGACGGACGATGGCTTGAGGATCCGCGACATGGCGATGGGCGAGGAGCCCGAGGTGTTCGCGCTTGTCATGCGCGGGTTCGACGAACTTGTGCGCGTCGACTGCACGGAGGCCGGCGCCGCGGAGTTCACGCGCGCCGTACGCGCCTTCGTCATGGAACGTCAGCTGGGCCATCGTGTCACCGTCGCTGAGAAGGACGGCCGACTGCTCGGCATGATCGACGTGAGGAACGCGTCGCACGTGTGCCTCTTCTTCGTCGAGTCCGAGGGCCGCGGGCGGGGCGTGGGGCGGGCGCTGCTGGAATCGGCAGAGCAGCACGGTGCCGGGGACGGTGCGACGGCGCCGTTCGAGATGTCCGTCAACTCATCGCTGTGGGCCGTTCCTGTCTACGAGCGGTTGGGGTTCACCGCGGTTAGTCCGGTCTCCGAAATCAACGGGATCAAGTTCGTCCCCATGATGAAGCGACTGTGAAGCGGTATGCTCCTTCCTCGCAGAAATGACATGGGCCGCGGAAGGAACTGCAGATGGCCACACTCGATCACATACCCTTCGAGCTGGACGCCGGCCTCCTCATGGAGCGGCACCGGGTCAAGCCGGGCACAGAGCACGCACAGGTGTTCGCGGGCCTGGTTGCGCGCGTGCAACAGGTTGGCAGGCCCAAAGCGGTCTACACGGAAGCCTACATCGACGAGAAGGGCGACGGCTGGGTCTCCGTGGGCGGGGTGAGGTTCACCAGCCGGGCCCTCAGACAGAACCTCGATCAGGCCGAACGCCTCTTCCCCTTCGCGGCCACGTGTGGTGCTGAGGTCGACTCGATCGAAGGCCCGCAAGGCGACATCCGGCACAAGGCCTGGCTCTACGTTCTCAAACAGGAACTGGTCGGCGTGGCCATGGCTCAGGTCGAGGAGCACATAGCGAGGCACTACCAGATCTCGAAGCTCTCCTTCATGAACCCGGGCTCGGGCGACGCCACGGTGTGGCCGTTGTCGCAGCAGAAAGAGCTGTTCTCGCTCCTGGGCGACGTCGAGGTGGAGATCGGGGTGAGGTTGACGGATTCGTCCCTGCTGATACCGGAGATGTCGGTCTCCGGCGTCATGTTCCCCACCGAGACCGACTTCCAGAGCTGCCAGGTCTGCCACCGGGAACGCTGCCCCAACCGCAGGGCTCCGTTCGACCAGGAGTTGTGGGACAAGCTCAACAACGACCGGGCTGAGTGAGGCGATGAAGCGCATCCATCTCCGGACGCCGAGGTCTGGCTACCGCCGCGCGCAGGCGGTCGTGCCTAGCTCGGACGTCGATCCTTGTACCGGGGTGGCGGAGCCGGTCGTCATCCACGACTACGACCCGGAATGGCCGAGGCGTTTCGCCGAGTTACGTGACGCCCTGATCGTGGCCCTCGATGGCCTGTCGGTGACTGTGGAGCATGTGGGGAGTACGGCGATCCCAGGGCTGGCCGCCAAGCCCGTCATCGATGTCGACGTTGTAGTCGAGTCGTCGCGGCATCTTGCGGACGTTATCGACCGTCTGAGGGGACTGGGATACGAGCATCTTGGTGAACTGGGCGTGCCCGGCCGCGAGGCTTTCCGAACGCCGGCGCCGGAGTCACTGGAAGGGCAGAGTCGGCTCCGAGCGGCGCACCATCTCTACGTGGTCCGCGGCGACGGCCGGGAGCCGGCACGCCATCGCGCGTTCCGCGACGCGCTGAGAGCGAATCCCGCGCCGGCCGAGGAGTACGCCGCTCTCAAGCGACGACTGGCGTGCGAACTCGGACACGACCGTGCGGCCCACACCGAAGCCAAGGCCGCTTTCATCAGCGCAACACTCGGTCGGGTGCCGTCGACCTAGGTCACCGTCGCCCGGCGGAGTACCGTCGGCCTGAGGGTTTCTTCTTCCGCGCCTCTACACATATCCGCGCGGCTCCGATATTGTCTTCGCACACCAATGACCACTGAGGGGCTGCAAAGAGAGGCTGGCATGATCAAGGAGATCGCCGCGCAGGACCTGGACACTACGAGCTTCGTCGCGGAGAAGGTGGCCGAGATCCGCTCCATGGTGGGCGACGGGTGCGCCATCAACGCCCTGTCCGGCGGGGTCGATTCGTCCGTGGTCACGATGCTGGGCCATCTGGCCTTGGGCGACAAACTGAAGACCGTCTTCGTCCAGAACGGCCTCATGCGGGCAGGCGAAGCCGAGCAGGTGACAGGATTCTTCGACGACCTGGGCGTTGCCGTGGACGTCGTCGACGCGCGCGACGAGTTCTTCGCGGCTCTCAAGGGGGTAACCGACCCCGAGGCGAAGCGCGAGGCCATCACCCAGACCTTCTACCGCGAGGTCTTCGGACGCCTGGTCCGGGAGAGCGGGGCGAAGTACCTTCTCCAGGGGACCATCCTCACCGACGTGGACGAGACCGTCGCCGGCATCAAGCGGCAGCACAACGTCTTCGAGCAGTTGGGCATCGATCCGCAGGAGGCCTTCGGCTACAAGATCCTCGAGCCGCTCATCCAGCTCCGCAAGGACGGCGTGAGGAAAGTGGGCGAAGCGGTGGGGCTGCCGAAGGAGCTGTTCGACCGCATCCCCTTCCCGGGGCCGGCGCTTGCCGCCCGCGTGATAGGTGAGGCCACTCCGGAGCGCATCGAGGTTGTGCGCGAGGCTACGAAAGTGGTGGAGCCGTATCTGGAGGGCTTTGGGGCCTTTCAATATCTGGCCGTGCTGCACGAGGACCGGGTGACGGGCATGCGCGACGGCAGGCGCGACTTCGGCATGCAGATCGAGGTGCGCTGCTGGGACAGCCTGGACGCGCGCACGGCCTCGCCCACCCGTGTGCCGTTCGAAGTTCTGGAGAAGATGGCCCAGGACATCATTGCCGCCGTGCCGGGCGTCGTCAGCGTGACCTACAACATCGCCACCAAGCCGCCGTCGACCATCGAAGTGGTGTAGGTGGGTGCGATGCGGGGTGAGACCGGTTCGGTGGAGCGCATGTGGGCTGCGTTCATCGCGGCGCGCCCCGATCTCGCCGGTCCGGACACAACGTATGAAACCTGGTATTTCTGCGACAATCAGGCCGACGCCGACGAGCTGGCCGAGCTGGCGCGCCGCGGGCGCAAGTGTGCGACGACCGGGGACCTCTGGTCATACGAACTGGAGCAGGAGCCGCTTCCCGAGGTGGGCGACCTGAACATCGTCACCGGTTGGGCGGGGAACGCCGTGTGCGTGATCCGCACGACCTCGGTCGAGGTGGTGCCGTTCGATGAGGTCACCAAGGATTTCGCCGCAGCCGAGGGGGAGGGTGACGGGTCGCTGGGGTACTGGCGGGAGATCCACGAAGCGGTGTTCAGCCGGAGACTTCCCGAGATCGGAAGGAAGTTCGAGTCGGATATGCCGGTGGTATGCGAGCGCTTCGAGGTGGTATTCGGCGGCGATCCGGGTACTTCCGAAGGGCCGACGTGAAACGGGAGGAGCCAGATGATCACTTTGTCCTTGAAGGGTAGCGCCGAGCCGCTTGGAAAGATCGACGAAGCCGATCTGCGAATGCTGATCGACCAGCTCGTCGAGGAGACCGAGGAAGACACCGACTACTACGTCAACGCCTTGACCATCGACCTGCTCGAACAGAACGGGGCCAGCTCCCGGCTGATCGGGCTTCTGAAGCAGGCTCTCGGTGACTCCGAGGGCGTCGACATAGTCTGGCGGGAGTCATAGGGTCAATACGCCGCGAGCGCCGTCGTAGCGCGGCCTGACTCGCACGCGACCGGCCCACATAGGGGACGACGATGCCCGAGATCTCTATCCGACGCCTGGCTCCTGCGCTGCTGGACGACTGGCTGGCCTTCTTCGACCACGACGCCCACGACTACCACGGGCCGCTCATCTTGTATCTGCACGCCGGATTCGAGGCCTGCCGGGAGGTCGGCGATGTGGTCGTCGTTAGGCGCCGGCTCGCCGAACCCTCCGGCCCTGTCAGAGGGCTCGTCGGTGGGTGACGCCGGCATGGCGGAGCACGAACGGACAGGAGAGCCGGTGGGAGACGAGCGCCGCCTTGTTCTTGCGCATCTGCAGAGTCTGCTCTCGGCCATCGGGAGCGCCAACGACGCTGAGGACCACGGCTACGGCGAAGCCGCGGCCAGCATGCGCGAGGACTCGTGTGAGGCCATCCGCGGGCTGATAGCGGAGCATCCCTTCCTCGAGGAGGCCCTGCCGGACGTTCGGCGGGAACTCGATACCGGGCATGTGTTCGGCTTCGGCTGGGCCGATCTCTATAGGGCGGCGGAGGCGCTTCTGACCGGCGAGGACCCCTCACCCGATTGACGCGGCATCGGCCGCGCGACAGCCTGGAGACTCCTGATGCCGCAACTCGTCAAGGGTGGCAAGTACATGTTCGCGTGGTCCCGAGTGGGCGGCGGCGGGGGGGTCATCGTACCTCCGGAGGCGCTGGCGGAGTACCGGTTGGAAGAGGGCGAGAGGCTGGTCCTGAGGCCGAGCAGTCGGTCCTCGAAGGGCTTCGTGCTCGGGTCTCCGCGCTCGCTCGAAGGGACGGTGCTCGGCATCGTCTTGAAGGACCGCCCCGAATTGGGAAGGTTCCTGACCTCGGAAGGAGAGGTCACGGAGTACAAGGGCAAGCCCTATACGTGGGCCTGGTTGCGCGGTGGCGCCATCAACGTTCCACCCGCTACCCTGGAGCGGTTCGGGGTCCGGAGAGGCGACCTGCTGGCGGTCATACGGGGGAGCGGTTTGGCGATCAGCTTCATCGTTCAAGGACCGATAGTGGAGGAAGCGAAGAGGCATCCCGAGCTGGAGGTGTTCGAGCCGGAGGGCTGACCCGCCGCACAGGACGGGAGATACTACAGCGGCCTCAAGTCCGAGGACTTCGAGGTCGAGTAGGGCGCTCCGGCGTCATCGAGCCGGGACCTCCCGTCGCAGCCGGCGTCGCAGCAGGTCGAGCGCGGCGTAGGCGGCGCGCTCTCTCACCTGGTCGCGCTGCCCGGGCAGCCGTATCTGCTCCACCAGGGTCACGCCTTTCACCACGCTGCCGATGTAGACCAGCCCCACGGGCTTGGACTCGGTGCCGCCGGCCGGTCCGGCCACGCCGGTGGTGGACAGGGCACAATCGGCCCCGAGCAGACGGCACACTCCTTCGGCCATGGCCGCCGCTACCTCCTCGCTGACGGCGCCTTTCGCGGCTAGAAGGTCGGTGGGTACGCCGAGCACCTGGGTCTTCACCCGGTTGTCGTAGGCCGTGACTCCTCCGAGGAAGTAGTCGCTGCTGCCAGCGATGTCGGTGAGCTTCTTCCCCAAGAGGCCCCCCGTGCACGATTCCGCCACGGCAACGGTCAGGCCGGCCGCGCGCAGCAGCCCCCCGGCGACCTCCGGCAGCTCGTCATGGTCACCCCCATACACTCGGTCGCCCAGGGCGGCGAGCACATGCCGCTGCACCGAGTCGAGCTTCAGTTCCCCCTCGGGCGAGGCAGGACCCCGCAGGATGATGGTGACCCCATCGAGGTGGGCCCTGGTGCCGATGGTTGCCTCAGCATCGTGCCAGTCGAGATCTGCGAGCATCTCCGCCAAAGTCGACTCTCCGATGCCGAACGTGCGTATGCGCCTGATAGCCTGGGCGTCGGAGGGACTTCCTGTCGTCTGCGCCGCGCCGCGGGCACGCAAAAGCGGCTCCACCGTGTCCTCCCACATCTGCCTGAGCTCCCAGGGTACGCCCGGAAGGGCGACCACCAGAGACCCACCGTGCTGCACGTGGAAACCGGGCGCCGTCCCGGTGAGCGGGATGGCCGAGGCGCCTTGCGGGATAAGAGCCTGCTTGCGGTTGCTGTCGCCCATGACGAAGCCCCGCGAGGCGAAGCGGGCCCGGATCTGCTCCAGGAGGTCCTCGTGGTGCTCGAGCGGGCGCCCCAGGGCCTCTGCGACCGCCTCGCGTGTCAGGTCATCCTCGGTCGGTCCCAGGCCGCCGGAAAGCACCAGTAGCACGGGACGGCGGGCGAGGCTGTCCTCGACGGCGGCGACCATGGCCGCCAGATCGTCGGTCACACATAGGGCATGGGTGGCGAAGATGCCCAGGCCGAGCAGCCGTTCTCCCAGATACAGCTGGTTGGTATTGGCCGTATCGCCCCGCAGGAGCTCGTCACCGCTGAAGATCATCTCGGCCGAATCGCCCACTTGTGGTCCGCTCCCTTCGGTTCTTCACAAAAGACCGCCCAAACGTGTATCATACCCGTTCACTACCGTACTGCTGATGGAGTGGGGGAGATGAAGGGACAAGCCACATATGCGACCGAGCGGCGTACTGACGCCCTGATCCCTTCCGGGACCGGTCATTGGTGGCATCATCAGCACGACGGTTCTTTCCACGGCTGGCATCCTTCGTGGATCTAGCCCCTCGCGCTGTGCGAGGGGCGCCTCCAGCGACCGCGTGACGGCAGGCGTGAGCGGTGTTGATCGCAAACCTGGCGTCATCCCGGGCGGTTCCGGCGCAGTGATGTGCCATCTGGTTGGTGAGTGATCACGAAAGGGAATGAAATGCAGAGTCAAGCCGACAATCCAGCAGATACGACCGCCGCATCGGGCCAAGCCGTGGCTTCAGATCCTTCCTGCGTCAAGTACGACTCCCGAGGGCTCGTGCCGTGCGTGGTCCAAGAATGGACCACCGGCGAGGTCCTCATGCTCGCCTATATGAACGCCGAGTCGGTCCGTCGCACCCTCGAGACCGGCACCACCTGGTTCTTCAGCCGTTCCCGCAACGAGTACTGGAACAAGGGCGCCACGTCGGGCCACTTCCAGAAGGTCCGTGAACTGCGCTACGACTGCGACGGCGACACCCTGCTCGCTATCGTGGAGCAGGCCGGTGCCGCCTGTCACACCGGCGACTTCACCTGTTTCGACGGCCGATGGCTCAGCTCCCCTACCGGAGAACGCCCCCCGTTTCTTACTGGAGGCCCGGCTTCGCAGCGGCCTCCCGTCCGAGAAAGGTAGGCGGCCATGACATCCGGCATCATCGCCACCGCGCCCTCCCTGGAAGAGGCGCGAGAGTTCAGCGCTGGCTACAACGTCATCCCGGTCGCGCATCACTTCTTCGACGACACCGAGACCCCGGTCTCAGCGTTCCTGAAGCTCCGGCAGGCGGCCGGCTGCTTCCTCTTGGAGAGCGCCGAGCAGGGTCTGCAGCTCGGCCGCTACTCGTTCCTGGGCATCAAGGCGTGGGAAAGTGTGCGCCTGAACGGCGTCACCGTGACCATACGCCGCGGCGGGGTGGACACCGACCAGGACTTGACGGAGCTCGGGCTCGACCCGTTCGCCTTCATGGCAAAGCACCTGGAGAAGTATCGGGGACCGTCTCTCGAGGGAATGCCGCCCTTCGTGGGCGGGGCCGTGGGGTACTTCGGTTACGACTGCATACGCCATGTGGAGCGCCTGTCCGGCGCCCCGGACGACGACATGGGCCTTCCCGACATGGCTTTCCTGCTCACGGACGTGATCGTGGTGTTCGATCATCTGCGCCACACCATCACCCTGCTCACCAACATCTTCTGTGACGAGGAGCCCGACCTGGACAGGGCCTACGCCGCCGCTGTGAAGCGTCTGG